>NZ_QSTJ01000009.1:0-178479 GCF_003438665.1 Bacteroides sp. OM08-11 | reverse complement strand
GGGTAGGACTGAACTTGTGGTGGGATTATATAAGGGACAAACACAAGAAAAAGACATGACTTAAAGATGATGTTTAGATCGCTCATCATCATCTTTAGGTTACTAACCATCATCTTTAGGTTGCCCGTTATTATCTTTAGTGCTACAGCCATTATTGAATTTTCTGTGAAAAATGATGCCGCGAAGTTCACGAATAGATGGCATACCGCCAAAGAGAGATAACTGACATGTGAGTTACGTATATATGATATCTTAACAATATTCGTATATCTTAACATCTCGCGTGCGGTTTTTATTTACTAAATTTTTTATTTAAATGAAAGATCAAAAGAAGAAAATCTCCCTTCATGTAGAGTTGGGTGATTTCCTGGAATCGCTGCGCTGCAGCATTCCTGTGGACGGCAAACGTCTTCCCATCCGGGAAGTGTGTCGCCGTGCGTCAATGAGCGTCTCGACTTACGAACATGTAAAAAGGGCTCCAGTTTAAACCTGAATCAGTATTATGCTGTTTTTCGCATCTACACGGGAGTGTACATAGTACATTCCGATGAGTACAACAGCCTGATACGCAGTTTTATACATTGTATGGAACAGGATTGGAAAACGCGTTGATGATGTAACAGATGACACCTTTGGCACACGTTTTTCCAACTTTCTATAGTATATATGTATTTAATGAATCAATACTTGATATAACGTTTTACGTATACATATAAAAAGTTATAAAAGAGGGTGACAAAGGTGTCACTACTCAGTCTGGTAAGACCATAGAAATAGTAAAACAAAAATCATACTTATGACTAGAAAAGACGAACTTAAACAACAAATCCTGGCCTTGACCAAGGAATATTATATGGAAGCTCATGAACAAAAGTCCCCCTTTGAACCCGGTAAAACTTTTGTGAATTATGGTGGCCGTTATTTTGATGAGAATGAACTTGTTAACTTGGTAGATTCTTCCTTGGATTTCTGGTTGACTGCCGGACCATGGGCACATAAATTCGAAAGGAGTCTTGCAACATGGCTGGGGGTGAAGTATTGTTCTTTGACAAATTCCGGTTCTTCCGCCAACCTGTTGGCCTTTTCGGCATTGACTTCCCCCTTACTGGGCGAACGCCGCATCAAGCGTGGCGATGAAGTAATTACAGTAGCCTGCGGTTTTCCCACAACCGTAACTCCCTGCATTCAGTATGGAGCTGTCCCGGTGTTCGTAGATGTCACTGTTCCCGAATATAATATTGATGTGACACAATTGGAGATTGCTTATTCTGCCAAGACAAAGGCGGTAATGATTGCCCACTCTTTAGGTAATCCTTTCAATCTGGAAGCGGTGAAGGCATTTTGCGATAAATATAATCTTTGGCTGATAGAGGACAACTGCGACGCTTTAGGATCCACTTATCTGATAAACGGTGAAGAAAGAAAGACGGGGACAATCGGAGATATCGGTACGAGCAGTTTCTACCCCCCGCATCACATGACCATGGGTGAAGGCGGTGCAGTATATACAAATAACCCGCAACTGTACAAGATTGTCAATTCATTCCGTGACTGGGGACGTGATTGTTGGTGTATGGGCGGCGTGGATAATACCTGCGGTTGCCGTTTCACCAAGCAATTTGGCGGACTTCCTTTGGGGTACGACCATAAATACGTTTATTCCCATTTCGGTTACAATCTGAAAGTAACTGACATGCAGGCCGCCATCGGTTGCGCCCAGTTGGAAAAGCTGGATGATATCGTGGAGGCACGTCGCAAGAATTTCGCGTATTTAAGGCAAGGTCTTGAAGGGGTGAAAGGATTGATACTTCCCGAAGCCCAGAAAAATTCCAATCCCAGTTGGTTCGGATTTCTTATTTCTGTAAGGCTTGATGCCGGGTTTACCCGGAATGACCTGGCACAGTATCTTGAGAGTAAAAAGATCCAAACCCGTAATCTCTTTGCGGGTAACCTGCTGAAGCATCCGGCCTTTGACGAGATGCGCCGTTCGGGCGAAGGTTTTCGCGTTGTCGGCAACTTGGAAAGTACAGATTTCATAATGAACAATACACTTTGGATTGGTGTCTATCCAGGCATGACGCAAGAGATGCTCGACTACATGGTAAGTACAATCAAAGAATTCATTTCCAGATATTAATATCATGAAAGCAGTGATTTTAGCCGGAGGCTTTGGTACCCGCCTGAGCGAAGCTACCAACCTTATTCCCAAACCCATGGTAGAGATAGGGGGTAAACCTATCCTTTGGCATATAATGAAGACATATAGCCATTACGGCATTAAGGAGTTCATTATCTGTTGCGGTTACAAACAATATGTCATCAAGGAATATTTCGCCAACTACTTCCGCCACAACAGCGACATGACTGTTGATTTGTCCAACAATACTACCACGATACTCGACAACCATTCGGAAGATTGGCGTGTGACCATGGTCGATACGGGTTTGAATACCCAGACGGGAGGACGCATCAAGCGGGTCCAGAAATACATCGGTAACGAACGCTTCCTGCTGACTTATGGAGACGGGGTAACGAACCTGGACATAGCGGACAGCATGACCTCCCACGAACATTCTGGCGCTCTCCTGTCATTGACAGCTTACAAACCCGGTGGTAAGTTTGGTGCCCTCCAGATAGACCTGAACACGGACAAGGTGCTTTCTTTCCAGGAGAAGCCCGACGGTGACCGTAATTGGATCAATGCCGGTTACTTCGTTTGTGAACCGGAGGTATTCAGTTATATTCCGGAAAATGACGATACAGTCATCTTTGAACGTACTCCTTTGGAGCAGATAGCCAAAGACGGCAAGATGCATGCCTATCGCCATACCGGCTTCTGGAAACCGATGGATACGCTCCGTGACAATACAGAGTTGAACGAGATGTGGGAGAGGGGACAGGCTCCCTGGAAAGTTTGGTAATAAACCGATGAAAATCTTTAAAACATTTGTCGGTTACAGATAAAATGTTTTCCTTTGCTATATCTAAACAAGGAGAATGGTCATGAAAGTTTCAGAACCCGCAGTTGCATACAATACCCCCTATCTTCAAGGTTTGAAGAACAGGTTGATTGCTTCCATCGACAGCACTACCGATGAAAGAAAGTTGCAGGAATGCTTGGAACTGCTACATGCAGACGAAATGCCCGGTGTCTATTCCGATGAAGAATTTGCGGAAGAACTTCGGTTATCGGAATTGGGTGGTAATGCCACAAAGGCAGAAGTGAATGCTTTTTTTGCAAAATGGGGACATTGAATATCATCATACGCAAAAGGGCATTGAACACTATTCGGAAAGTGACGGAATGGTATGAAAGTGAAGTAAACAATACAGCGGCTCAACATTTTGTTGAAGATATTTATGATACCATTTCCACATTGTCCCATTCCCCTCTTATCGGAATATTAGACGAACAATATTCTACAGAAAAAATGAAGTACTATAGTTTTCTACTTCATCCAAAGTATCGTATAGTATATCGTTTTACAAAGAAAACTCTTTATATAGTAGCTATTCGTGCTACTATGATGAAACATAATTAATCGTCCTATTTTAATTTATTTCATTAATTCATGATAGACATTTTCAATGCCTTCTATCATGGAAAGCGTGTACTTGTCACCGGGCATACTGGTTTCAAGGGCAGTTGGCTTTCCATTTGGCTACATGAGCTGGGCGCTGAGGTCATCGGTGTAGCCCAAGAACCTTTTTCCGATCGTGATAATTTTGTCCTTTCCGATATCGGAAAGAAAATCAAGGCGGATATCCGTGCCGATATTCGTGATGGTGAACGGATGAAGGAGATCTTCTGTCAATACCATCCCGAAATCGTTTTCCATCTGGCTGCCCAGCCATTGGTTAGGCTAAGTTATGATATTCCCGTTGAAACTTATCAAACTAATGTTATGGGTACTATCAATGTGCTTGAGGCCATCCGTGCTACAGACAGTGTAAAAGTAGGTGTGATGATAACCACTGATAAATGTTACGAGAACAAGGAACAAATTTGGGGCTATCGTGAAAACGAGCCTATGGGCGGTTATGACCCTTATTCCAGTAGTAAGGGTGCGGCTGAGATAGCCATTGCTTCGTGGCGCAGAAGCTTCTTTAATCCCAAAGAGTACAGGAAGCACGGCAAAAGCATTGCCAGTGTAAGAGCCGGTAATGTGATAGGCGGTGGCGACTGGGCACTGGATCGTATCATCCCGGATTGTATCAAAGCCCTGGAGGCAGGCAAGCCAATAGAAATACGTAGTCCTAAGGCAATTCGTCCTTGGCAACATGTTTTGGAACCTCTGAGTGGTTATATGCTTCTTGCGCAAAAGATGTGGGACGAACCTACCCAATATTGTGAAGGTTGGAACTTCGGGCCGAGAGCGGAAAGTATTTCTACGGTTTGGGATGTGGCGACTAAAGTAGTTAAAAACTATGGCAGTGGTGAGCTGAAAGATATTTCAGATCCTGATGCGTTGCATGAAGCAAAGCTGCTGATGCTGGATATCAGTAAGGCGAAGTTCCGGTTGGGATGGGAGCCGAGGATGAATATAGAACAATGCATGAAGTTGGTGGTAGACTGGTATAGGAAATATCAGTCCGGAGCGGTATATCAGTTGTGCGTGGGTGAAATAAATCAATATTTGGAAAAATGAAACATTCATGTATTATTACCGGTGCTACCGGTTATATAGGTTCTCATTTGGTGAAATATTTATTAGAACAAGGATGGGAAGTTCGTATTATATCACAGCCGGAATTTGGCTATGCTAATATCGAAGATGTAAAAGATAAAATACATATTTTTGAATATGATCATGATATTAATTCTTTGATAAATTATTTCAGGTCTGTCAATGCGGAGGTTGTTTTTCATCTGGCGGCAGCAGTCATAACAGACTATAAGCCGGAGCAAGTTTCTATTTTGATCCAGAGCAATATTCAGTTTGGAACAGAAATATTGGAAGCGATGAAATACAGTTCTACTCGTTTATTTGTAAGTACCGGTTCATATTGGCAGAATTATAATTCGGATATTTATAATCCTGTAGATTTGTATGCGGCAACCAAAGAGGCATTTGAGAAAATACTTCAATATTATGTCGATGCTCATTTGTTTCGTGCTATCACTCTACGTTTATTTGACGTATATGGCGAAGATGACCAACGTCCGAAGTTATTGAATTTGTTGAAAGAAATAGCAGGTACAGATAAAAGTATTGATGTGTCTCCTGGTAGTCAATACCTTGACATAGTACATATCTCGGATGTTTGTTCCGCTTATCTAAAAGCTTTTGAATATCTTGTTACAAATAACGATATATCCAATGGAATTTATGGAGTGTATACGGGTAACCGATTAACCTTGAAACAGATTGTGGTAGAATTTGAAAAAGTGATGGATAAGAAAATTAAAGTAAACTGGGGTAGCAGACCATATAAGAAAAGAGAAGTAATGAACCCTACTACAGTTTACTCTCAATTACCCAATTGGCATCCTTCTGTAAAACCGCTTAATGGATTAGCTTTATTTAACAATTCGGGGGGGGTAATTTGTAAGTATTTATGTTCTAACTTAAACTTTGCTGCCTGATGAAGAAAGAAACTCTTTATTTGATAGGCGGCAGCGGTTTTATAGGAAAAAATCTGGTACGTTGTTTATCTCCTTTTTATGGTATTACTGTATTCGACAAATATATAGATACACAATTTTTCAGTAATTATCCCCAGGTACAAACGTGTAGATTGGATCTTGTTATAGACAAAGTTCCGACTAACTATCCTGTACCGGAGTTCATAATTAATCTGGCATCTGTTGTAACAGCAGAAAGAGATTTGTCTCTTTTTGACACCCTGATATCTTCCAATCTGAAGATTTTGTTGAATTTATTTAAACGGTTTAAAGATGATGAAAGATTGAAATTGTTTATCCAATTTGGAAGTTCCGAAGAGTATGGTTCTGAAAATTCCCCCTTTAAGGAAGAAAACCGAGAAAGCCCTCATTCCCCTTATGCTTTAGTGAAACAATTGACAACAAATACATCGATAATGCTTCATCGCAATTATGGTTTTCCTGTCATGGTAGTTCGTCCCGGTAATCTTTTTGGTCCAGGACAAAACAAAAGTAAATTTATACCTTACGTAATAGACCAATTGAAAAAAGGTGAACCGTTGAATGTCTCCCCATGTAAACAGAAACGTGATTTTATTTATGCGGATGACTTTGCAAAAGCTATTCATGGTCTGCTGGATAATTCAGAAAAGTGTGTGGGAGAAATTGTGAATGTAAGTAGTGGGAATAGCGTTTCACTAAGAGAAATTATAGAATTCTATAAAACAGAACTACACTCTACTTCTGAAATCTGCTATGGAGCTTTGCCTTATCGTGAAAATGAAGCGATGGATTTGAGATGTGATATAGGGAAATTGAATCGTATCATTGGCGTAACTAAATTGAAAGAATGTTTATTGGATAATTTGAAAAAATAGAGAATATGAGATATTTAATAACTGGAGGCTGTGGTTTTGTAGGTAGTAACTTGGCTGCTGAAGTTTTAAAACGCGGAGAGGAATTGTTTATTATCGATAATTTATTCCGTCATGGAAGTAATGAGAATTTAACTTGGTTACGTTCTCAAGGAGAATTCAAGTATTATCCTTATGATACACGTAATATAAATGATGTGGAAACTGTCATAAAGGCGGTAAAACCCAATTATATTTTTCATTTGGCAGGTCAAGTTGCAATGACAACGTCAATAGACAACCCTCGGCTTGATCTTGAGACGAATGCCATTGGTACATTCAATGTGCTTGATTCAGTCCGCAAATATTCACCGGATACGGTAATATTATATTCCTCTACTAACAAGGTATATGGTGATTTTGAATATTTGTCTTTCAGGGAAGACAAGACTCGATATGTCTGTGAAGAATATCCTAACGGTTTTCCAGAGACAATATCGTTGGATTTCCATTCACCCTATGGTTGTTCCAAAGGATGTGCAGACCAGTATCTGTTAGATTTTCATCGTATTTATGGTCTAAAGACAATCGTGTTCCGCCATTCATCCATGTATGGCAGTAATCAGCATGCCACCTATGATCAAGGGTGGATAGGCTGGTTTTGCCAAAAGGCTTTGGAAATAAAAAACGGAACATTAAAAGAACCTTTTACAATTTCCGGTACAGGGAAACAAGTACGTGATGTGCTTCACGGTGAGGATATTGTAAATTTATACTTTTCCGCAAAGGATGTAGAAAAAGCGTACGGACAAGTGTTCAATATTGGTGGAGGAATAAATAACAGTTTATCGTTATTGGAATTGTTTAAGTTGCTTGAGCAAAAATTGGGCATTAAAATGCAATATACTCAATTGCCTTGGCGAGAAAGTGACCAAAAGGTGTTTGTGGCTGATATTAATAAAGCTGCGAATTTTTTTAATTGGAAACCTAAGACTACTAAAGAAGAAGGATTGAATTTGATGATTAATTGGTTAATAAAAAATTGTTGAAATGTCTTTTTTAAACAACGTAGTATATAAATGTGCCTCATTTTCATATAGGAATATTGTTATTTGGGGAGATAAGGCAAAGACACTTTTTAGGGATTATTCTTTTCGAATAGCTTTGAAAAATGGAGAATATGAAGGATATCCAATTGTACCTATAGAACAAGTAGCATCTAAAATCGGTGTTTTTAAACCTGAAACGGAGGAAAGGGTACATACACTTAAAATCTTTGATTTTATACAATCTGGAGAATTTATTGTGAAATATCCGGAAATAGCAGTGTGGAAGATTGATAATGCTACACTATTTTATAGTTCGGATTTTATCCTTACGAATAATCAATTGATTTGGCATAAGTTTTATGCTTACAATTTTACTAAAAATTATCCTTGCGACAAGTTTTTGATACGTAGGGAGAACAATATCTTATATATAAGGAAACCATATAGAATAATAAATGTGGATGTGGCTTTTACTCTAATTGGAGTACATAGTCATGTTTGGTCACATGCATTATCTGAGTATTTTACTAAACTATCTCAGCTTCAGTTAGTTTTGGATGACGCAAAGTGCAGAGTGGCTATTTTAGTTCCTAATTATAAAGATGATCAGCTTAAAGAAGTAATCTATAAAGAAATAAATAAGTATACAAATGTAGAGATTATTATTGTAAATGAGAATGAGGCTGTTCGTACCCCAATTGCATATTATGTAGAAAGGCCATGTAAATTTACTGATCATGAAGATTACGTTGAGATCGGAGATAGCGTTCAACCCAAGATTGTATCAGATATAATTAAGCAAAATCTGGTAAATCCTTATTTATCTTCACTCTCTGGTTTGGGAACCACTCCCAAATACAAACTATATCTTTCGCGAAAGAATGGTAAATACAGAAATCTAACCAATAATGATGAGGTTGAACAATATTTTAAAGACAGAGGCTATTTTATCTTCGAACCTCATACGGTTTCTTTGGAGGAAAAGATAAGAATATTTAATAATGCGGAGGTGATAGTAGGTCCTTTTAGTAGTGCATTCTCAAATATGATATTTTCTAAATTTGGAACAAAAGTATTGATGTTTACTAATTATAACAGAGCTTTTGAAAGTTGGTTATGTATGCACGAACAATATTTTGGTATGGACATGTTGCTGGTTACCGGTCAAGATACAAATACGGGTAATCTTGCCCATTGTTCCTATTATATCCCTTTAGAGAAAATAGAACGTGCTTGTAAATATCATGGAATTCCAGTATGAGCAAAAACCGAGGGGAATATAGAGGGGTATTTAAGGCAACAGCCATATTGGGTAGCGTGCAGCTATTTAATATACTTATTGCAGTAGTACGTAACAAATGTATTTCAATTTTATTGGGACCCGCAGGTATGGGTATTATGGGACTGCTAACCTCTGCAACCGGTACCATTACAGGATTTACCAATTTGGGAATTACCTTTAGTGCAATAAAGAACATCGCTTCAGCTTATGAGAAAGGGGACTATACTACTTTAGGAAAAGTACTTTATGTATTACAGCGCTGTATTTGGACTACGGGATTATTGGGAGCAATTATTTGTTTGTCATTATGTCGGCAGTTGAGCCAATGGACATTTGGTAATACAGACTTTACTATAAGTTTTGCCTTTCTCTCCATTTCGTTATTCTTGACGCAATTGACTAATGGTAATTTGTTGATTCTAAAAGGATGCCGTAATATTAATTATTATGCAAAAGCAAATGTATGGGGTAATTTTTTAAGCCTCTTTATTACAGTGCCTCTTTATTTTTGGTTGGGCATTGATGCTATAGTTCCTACTTTAATACTGTTTTCAATATCTACTTTTCTGTGTGCATATTTCTATCGTAGTAGGCTTAGGCTAGTACAGATAAGAACTGAACGAGGAGAATTTAAAGAAATTTCAAAAGACATATTGATTGCGGGTATCGCTTTTTCCGCTGCCGAATTTTTTCCACTTATAGCGTCTTTTTATATACGTACATTTATATCCAATAATGGGGGATTGACAGATGTCGGTCTTTTTTCTGCAGGATTTGCAATCCTGAATGGTTATGTGGGGATGATATTTACTGCCATGAGTACGGATTATATTCCACGATTATCAGCTGTCTCTGATGATGACCATCAGTCAGAACTTGTTATCAATCAGCAGATAGAGATGTCTATATTACTCCTGTTTCCATTGATAGTTCTCTTTATTATATTTGGAAAATTGATGATATTGATATTGTATTCTTCTCTATTTTATCCGATGATTGAGATGATTTATTGGGGAGGATTAGGTATGCTTTTTAAAGTTCCCAATTGGTGTTTTGGATGTATTCTTATCCCTAAAAGAGAATCTAAAGCGTACTTGTATTTTTCCATATTGTCTGCTTTATTCTATTTGGGAATGAATATGCTGTTGTATAGCGTGTGGGGTATTAAAGGCTTGGGGATTTCATTTCTATTGTCACATATCTTTGATGCCTCTGTTTCTTATTGGTATATAAATCGCAAATATCAAATCAATTATAAGGTCAAGACTATATTGGAATTGCTTGGGATGGGAGTCGTGATTGTAACTGTCATTATTCTTCAGTCTTCTCAGTTGGTAACATGGGTTATATATACATTGGATTTTTTTGTATGTATGCTTGCAGGTCTATATTCATATAATAGACTTAACTCTTTAATGGATTTGACTTCTTTTATAAAATCAAAATTGAATGGAAGAAAAAAGTAAGATTATAGAGTTGCCCAAAATTTTGGATAAGCGTGGTAATTTGTCTTTCATAGAGAGTCTCCAACATATTCCGTTTGAAATAAAACGGGCACATTGGATTTATGATGTTCCGGGTGGTCAGACTCGTGGTGGTCATGCTTATATAGAGACACGAGAGTTTATTGTGGCCATGTCTGGTAGCTTTGATGTCATTCTCCATGAGCATGGCGGAAATAAGACGGTTTCTTTGAACCGTTCTTATTACGGTCTTTACGTACCGGCTGGTACATGGCGGGAATTATGCAATTTCTCCACAAATTCGTTGGCATTGGTACTTTCGTCTACTTACTTTGATGTGGCCGACTATATCGACAATTATAAAGTGTATCAAGGCCGGGTCTATAGTAAAGTTCTGACAAAAAATGATTTGTCAGGGCAGGTGTTAACAATGCAATGTTATGATGCCAGGAAGACTTCTGTTTTTGATTGCACGTTACTGGAGTTAGACAAGCATACAAGTGAAATTGGAAATCTTTCGGTAGTGGAAAATTTGCATTCGATCCCTTTTGACATAAAAAGAAGTTATTATCTGTATGATATTCCCGGCGGGCAATCAAGGGGAGCGCATGCTCATAAGGAACTGCAACAGTTCATTATTTCCGTGGGCGGAAGTTTTGACATAACCCTGGATGATGGTTATAACAGAAGAACTTTCACACTGAACAGACCGTACTATGGTTTATTAATACCTCCTGGTATTTGGCGTGATCTTGTTAATTTTTCGGCAGGAGCTACATGTCTGGTTTTGGCTTCCGAACATTACAATGAAAAAGACTATATCCGTCATTATGAAGATTATCTGAATTTTAAAATAGAAAGAACATGATAAAGTTTTTGGATTTACAAAAAGTGAATGCCCTATATGCAGACGAATTAAAATCCGTGGCTTCTCAGGTTATAGGAGAAGGTTGGTTTTTGAATGGAAAATGGAATGATACCTTTGCCGGAAATCTGGAGAAATATATAGGGTGCAAATATGTAATACCTTGTGGGAATGGATTGGACGCGTTACGCCTTATATTCCGGGCCTATAAGGAAATGGGAATTATGAAGGATGGGGATGAAGTGATTGTACCTGCCAATACATACATTGCTACTGTTTTAGCTATTACAGACAATAATCTGAAACCGGTCTTTATTGATCCGTCTGAAGAAACATATAATATAGATATTGATAAAATAGAAAAAGAAATAACCCCGCATACCAAAGCGATAGCAGTGGTACATTTATACGGTCAAGCCTGTTGGTCGGATAAACTGAATGAATTGAAACAGAAATATAATCTGAAAATAATAGAAGACAATGCTCAAGCTATCGGTGCAAAATGGCATGGTATCTACACAGGTAACTTGGGTGACGCGGCTGGATTTAGTTTTTATCCGGGTAAAAATCTGGGTGCGTTGGGTGACAGCGGAGCTATCGCTACAAATGATGAAGAGTTGGCTCATATTGTAAGAGCATTGGCCAATTACGGATCTGTAGTGCGTTATGTTCATGATTATGCAGGATTGAATAGCCGAATGGATGAGATGCAGGCAGCCTTTCTTTCGGTAAAACTGAAGTATATTGACGAACGTAACGACCTTCGTAAAAGAATAGCCGGGCGATATATGGAAAGTATACGAAATCCTGCCATAAAGTTACCGATTATAGTAAACGAAGATCCGGACAGCCATGTCTTTCATTTGTTCGTTGTACGTACCCAGAATCGTGAACACCTGCAGTCTTATCTGATAGAAAATAATGTTCAGTCGCTTATTCATTATCCTATTCCTGTACATAAGCAACAATGTTATAAATCCTATAACCAAATTTCATGTCCTGTAGCGGAGAAAATTCAGAAGGAAATTCTCTCTATTCCTATATCCTCTGTTCTGACAGATGAACAAGTAGAGACAATAATTTGTGTATTGAACCGATATAATCCTTCCTTATGATAATAGCTTCTTCAGAATTAGTATCCTATCCATTAGTATCTGTTGTTATAGCTACTTATAATCAAGTCCGTTTTATAGAGAAAACGCTTCTTTCTGTTTTGGCACAGAAATGCGACTTTTCATTTGAAGTGATAATAGCAGATGATGGAAGTAATGATGGGGAACGTGAACTTTTACGTGAATTACAAAGGAAATATTCATCGTCTGTCATGCTTGTTTTCAATGATATAAACTTGATGGTGACCTATAATTATATCAATGCCATTAAAATAGCCAGAGGAAAATATATAGCTACATTAGATGGTGATGATTATTGGATTGCTGAGGATAAACTTCAGCGTCAAATAAATATATTGGAAAATAATGAGGATGTATCTATTGTTTATACTGGTTACCGACAGTTTGATGATGAGACTGGAAAGATATTGTATGAAATAAAGTATTGGAATAGTGTGGCTGTAAACAAGAAAGGTAAAGAAAGTGCTCTTTCTTTCGCATTGGATGAGGTATCTTATCCTTTGGGAAGTTCTGCCTGCTTTAGAAGAGAAAACTATCTACAAGGATGTAAAAAATATGAACCTCTGATTTCAACTCCTTATAGTGCCGGTGAGGGTACTATTTTGAATATTTCAATGTGTATGTCTGGTTATTTTCGCTTTATTCCGGAAATAATGGTAGCCTATCGGGTATTGAACAGTTCACTCTGTCATTTTGAAACTCCTGAACAACAATTAGATTTCGCATTTCGATATTTGAGGCATCGGTTATTAGTTGCTGAACTACTACATTTAGACATGATTAAAGTGATCCGTTATAGTCTATGGAAATTGTTTAAATTGGCAGTTTATCTAGGAGAGCTAGACATATATGAACAGAAATTAAAACAACTTGAAAACGATAAGCCAGATGCTTTTTCTAAATGGTTGTTGTGGTTTTATAACAATAAGTTCATGTTATTGGGTGGACGTTTGTTTAGAATATTTTTATGTCTGTTTAAGTTTATTAAATGCTCTTTTCGTAAATAAAGATCTGTATGATTTCAATTAATAATAAGCAAGACTGTTGTGGTTGTACTGCTTGTGCCGAGCGCTGTCCTCAACGATGTATTTGTATGAGAGAGGATGAAGAAGGGTTTCTGTATCCAATAGTAGATGTAGAAAAATGTATTGGCTGTAATATTTGCGAAAAAGTTTGTCCAATTATCAATAGAGGAGAAATAAATTCTACATTCCGTATTTATGCCACAGCCAATCCTGATGAAGAAACTCGAAAACAAAGTTCTTCTGGTGGTATTTTTACTTTAATAGCTGAGTCTGTAATTAACACTGGTGGTGTAGTATTTGGAGCAAAGTTTGATGAAAATTGGGAAGTGTGTCATAGTTTTACAGAAACTAAGGAAGGGCTGGACGATTTTCGGGGTTCTAAGTATGTACAGGGTCGTATGGAAGATAACTATAAAGAGGTAGAACGGTTTTTAAAAGGAGGACGTAAGGTACTTTTTTCTGGTACTCCTTGTCAAATATCTGGATTGAAACACTTTTTACGAAAAGAATATGAAAACTTACTGACAGTTGATTTTATTTGTCATGGCGTTCCAAGTCCTATGGTGTGGAGAATGTTTTTGGATGAAACAATCGCACGTCAGTGCGAAAAAAATTCAGTTTTGTCTTTCCCTATTTCTAGAAGAAATACCCATATAAAGGGTATCTCGTTCAGAAATAAGAGATTAGGCTGGAAAAAATACAGTTTTGCTCTTTCCCTCTCCACGACTGGTAGGAGTGGAGACAAAAATACAGTTTTGCTCTCTGAACCATTAACCAAAAATATATTTTTACGAGGTTTTATGAGCAATCTTTATTTACGTCCGTCTTGCTATGCCTGTAAGGTAAGAGAATTCAGGAGTTCTTCAGATCTCACCCTTGCAGATTGCTGGGGATTACAATCCATATATCCGAAACTGGATGATGATAGGGGATACAGCTTATGTATACTAAAAAATAATCGATTTGATGTCTGTCTGTCTTCATTAGACTTGCATTCTGTAAGTATAGATTTTATAAAGATTAATAACCGGAGTTGCTTTGTTTCCCCTATCATACCTTCCAAACGTTCTGATTTTTTTTCAGATATATACAACGGAAGTAGTGTGACACAGACAATCAGCAGATATGCAACTTTTCCTGATAAAAGTATCAAAGCTAAAATAATACATCTATTACAATGGATGGGAGTGTATCTGTTACTCAGAAAAATGATAAAAAGATGATTTAGATATATAATATCAACATGAAAAAAGAAAAAATAGGAATTTTAACAATGCACTATAAAAGTAATTATGGTGGTATTTTGCAAAGTATGGCATTATACAAAATAATTCAAAAAGATAATTATATAGTGGAATTCATTGACTATCGTCCATCTGTTGTATCTTCTCTTAAATTATCTAATATAGTAAGAAAAATAATAATGTTTTTTTATAAAGATTTTTTCTTGCAGAAAGTAAATGATTATTTCTCAAAATTGAAAATTTCAAGAAAAAGAGTTCCACAATCACTGTATAAATCCTTTGAAGATTTCAAGAAAGCCAATGACCTAAATTATTCAAGACAGGTAGATGATTCTTCTATAAGTAATATTTTAAATCAATATGATATAGTTATTGTTGGTAGTGATCAAGTTTGGAGTAATTTAGGTAAAAATCAGTTAATATATATGTTGGACTGTGATATCAATTTTACAGGTAAATTGTTTGCTTATGCAGCATGTAGCTCAAATAAAGTAATACCATTTTATAATAGAAATAAAGTAAGAAATCTTTTATCTAAATTTGATGGTATTACGGTAAGAGATAGAAATACTTATGAACTGATAAAAAAATATTCTCAGAAATCTCCGATGTTAGTTGCTGATCCATCTTTGTTGTATGACTACACAGATGTATTGGATAAAAAAAAATCAGGTATTGAACCATATTTATTTGTTTATATTTTAGGATGTGAAATAAAAGGAGGACATTCTAATATAATAGAACAGTTGAAAAAAAAATATGGCTTAAAGAAAGTTATTGCAGTCGTAATCTCTGACATATCTTTAGAGGCAGAAAAAATAGCGGATGAAGTTATATATGATGCTTCTCCTAGCGTATGGCTGAATTTATTGTACAATGCATCTTTTGTTTACACGGATTCATTTCACGGATGTATGTTTTCTATGAAATATAAGAAGATGTTTATAGGTTACTACGTTTCATTATCTAGGGCATCACGTCTTATTGATTTAAAAGAACGTTTCTCTTTGTCCAATATAATATCTTCAGCCGACAATTTTTGTATTGATAATATTAACATAGATTATTCGCGAATAACTCCATTATTGGAAGAACAAGTAAAATATTCGCTTACCTGTTTAAAAGGATATTTGTCTTTTAAATAGAAACTAAAAAATCTCTAAACGCATAACTGTATTGTATGAAATTTGTACTTGTAGATAAAATAATCTGGTTTTTTTTTACGATATGGCTAATTATTGATTCTATAAATGGTTTCTTTCTAAATAATAATATAGAACTTCCAGTATCTCAGATTTTTAAACTAATTCTTTTATTCCTATTATTGTATAAGACAATGAGATATGAACATATCGTCAGATTTTCTATCAGTGTTCTTTTCTATTTGTCTATATTTTTTCTGAGCCTTATTTTTTTGGATGAGGATATTACATCAACTTTTACGCATTTATGCAAACTGTTGTTGACTATCTATATTTTTATTTATTTAAAACATTCAATATCTAATTTTTACATATATATTAAGTATGTATATAGGGTTTTGTTAGTGAATTTTATAGTGTTAATAGCTAATATTAGTATTGGATTATTAGGATTTGGCTATCATACTTATACCTTAGAGGCAAGTGAAGGATATGGTTATAAAGGCTTTTTTTATGCAGGAAATGAAATTGCTGGAATTATAGCATTTCTTTTCCCTTTATTTCTTTTTATTACATATCAGAGATGTAGTAAAATTATATACTCTCTTTTTGGTATTTTATTAATTATAGTTTCTGTTTTATTAGGAACTAAAGCTGCTATATTAATAACAGTAATATCAGTTTTTATTGTACCGTATATTTTAGGAAAATTCAAGGAAAAAATTATTATAATGATATTTATGGCAACAGTTGTATTAAGTGCTGTTGTTTATATTGTTAATACTTTTGAAACATATGATCTACTAAATCGATGGCTATATTCTTTTGAAAAGGGAGGAATAGCCAATTTGATTTTTTCTGGTCGGCATGAATTTTGGAATGTGGAAAAAGAAACATTTTTTAGTTCTGATATAATCAATCAATTTATGGGATTAGGAGGGAATAGAACGGTAGAAATGGATCCTTTCGATACATTACTTAATTATGGTTATATAGGGTTAGTGGCTGTTTATTCTTTCTTTTTCTATTTATTAATTCATTCAATCAAAAGTAGGAATAATAATCCTTTAGGAATAATCATCGCTTTTTCAAACTTTCTAATCATATCAATGTCTTTTTTTGCAGGACATATTATTTTTTCTGCTATGGCAGGACTGTTTACAGCTTTAGCTAATTCGTTGACTTTTATAAAATCTGATAAATGTTTATTTGTAGATGAAAATTTTAGTAATTTCAAATTTGTATCCTGATAAGAAAACTCCTTATCATGGAACTTTTGTAAAAAACTTTATTGATGAGTTAAGAAAATATCCTACAGCTACAAAGGTTGATGTATGTTTACTTAAAGGGCAACCGAGATATTTTATTTATAAACTATATAAATATATTTTTTTTTATGCTCTAATAATAAAAAAATTACTTTTTCATAAATATGATTTGATATATGTTCATTTCATAACTCATGCTTCGATTCCAATATTATTAGTTCGTTTTTTTAGACCATTAAATTTAGTATTCAATATTCACGGTGAGGATTTATTGGTTGTTGGAAAGTTGGCGAATTTTTTATTGAGAATATCCAAACCCCTTCTTCGCCGTGCCAAATATATAGTTGTTCCATCCTATTTTTTCAAAGAAATTGCTATAAAGATGCTTCCTGAAATTAAGCCACATAAATTTATTGTATCGCCATCAAGTGGTGTTACACCCATATTCTATAAAGAAAGATTTTTCAACAATAAATTAGAAAAAAAAATGACGATAGGATATGTCTCTAGAATAGAAAGAGGGAAAGGATGGGATACATTTCTAAATGCTATTAAGATTTTAAAAGATAGGGATGTGAAAGTTAAAGTACTATTAGTAGGAGGAGGTACTCAAGAACCTCTTCTTAACAAGCAAATGCAACAGTTGGAATTATTGGATATTAAAAGATTAGGGCGTCAACCGTATACGGAACTACCTGAAATATATGATAAAATAGATCTTTTTGTGTTCCCTACAAAACTTGTGGAGAGTTTAGGCTTGGTTGGTTTGGAAGCTATGGCATCTAGTACTCCTATTGTTGGCTCGCGAATAGGAGGATTACAAGACTATATAAAAGAGGGCGTTAACGGTTTTTTCTTTAAGCCTGGTGATGAAAAGGATCTGGCTAATAAAATTGAGAGTTATTTAAAACTCTCAATATCAGAAAAGCAAATCTTTATGAAAGCTGCTTATCAAACAGCATCGGAATACAAATCAGATATGGTATTGAAACGATTGTTCGATTTTTTATTAAATAAAAATAAATGAAAATCTGTAATATAGATATAAATTGTTTAAGTAAGCAAGATTTATTTCAAGAAAATAAAGGAGCTAAAATCGTTGTAACGGTAAATGCGGAGGCTATTGTCCGTTCACAGTCAGATGGTCGATTGAAAAAAATAATATCTGAGAATATTTCCACAATTGATGGACAAATTCCTTTATGGCTTTGTAGAATAGTATCTTCATCAGTGAAAATAGAGAAACTGTCTGGATCGGATATTATTTATGATTATTGCTCATGGGCAGAAACTAATAATTATAGAGTATTCCTTCTTGGCGGAAATGATAAATCGAATGAAGGAGCATTGATTCAATTAAGAATGAAGTATCCTCGATTGGTCATTGGAGGATATTCTCCAGAATACTCTCCTTATCCGTTTAAAAACGAGATTAATGGTTCTATGCTTTCAAGTATAAAAATCTTTTCTCCAGAGATATTATTTGTGGGATTTGGGATGGGAAAGCAGGAGTTTTGGGCTGATGATAATTTGAGTAGTTTAGCAAAGATAGGCGTTAAATATATCATTGGGTGTGGGGGAACATTTGACTTCGTTTCCGGACGGGTGAAACGTGCACCGCTTCTAGTACAAAGATATGGTTTAGAAGGTGTTTGGAGATTTCTTGTAGAACCTAAACTTTTTCGATTAAGGCGATTATTAATGAGTTGCCGGATATTTTATTATTTTTTCAAATACGATTTCTTTGAGTCTAAATTCAAAAGATTGTTTTTTTTATGATTTATGTGATGATTTTAAAATATTTATGTTTAGTGCTTTTTTATGGCTTTGCCAATTTTTTGCCAAATTCATATATTCCCGTAATTGGTACAATATCCAACAAAATAAGGTTATTTCTATGTAGAAGAATATTCCGGAAAATGGGTAAGGTAAGTACTATAAATCGATGTGTAAATTTCGGAAAGGGAATGGATATTGAAATAGGTAATTATTCAGGAATTGGTGAAGGGGCAATAATTCCACCAAATACAAAAATTGGAAATTTTGTTATGATTGCTCCTTATCTTTATATTGTAGGGGGAAATCATAAATTTGATAGAATTGATATGCCTATGTGTTTTCAAGGATCAGAACAGAATAAGGTGACGATTATTGAAGATGACGTATGGATAGGTGCAAGGGTAATAATAATGCCTGAGTGTCATATCGGTAAAGGTTCTATTATTGCTGCAGGTGCTGTTGTGACTAAAAATATAGGAGAGTATGAAATTTGGGGAGGAGTACCGGCTCGTCTACTGAAGAAACGGATATAATTTGTATGATATGAAAGTTATAAATGGTTTTTTTTATTCACAGAAGGTTACGGGTGTCCAACGGTTTGCAAGAGAATTAGTGAATGAATTGGATATAATTTCAGCTCCTAATGAATATGCAATAGTAATGCCGCAATATGTGGAAGAAATCCCCGAATTGAGGAATATAGAAGTAATTAAATATGGTAATGCCAAGGGATTGCTTTGGGAACAATGGGATTTATTCCGTTTTGTTTATCGTAAAAAGAGCATTCTCATTAGTTTATGCAATAGCCAACCTATACTTTATCCCAACATTATTTGCATACATGACGTAGCTTATAAGACACATCCAGAATTCTTTAAAACATTTTATGGACGCTTATCTGTTATTTGGCATCGTTTCCTTTTTTATCAAGCAGTAAAGAGTGGATGTCATATATTTACAGTTTCTTATTTTTCTAAATATAGTATTATAGATACTTACAATATAAAAGATAAATCTCGTATTTCAGTTTTAGGTAATGCGTGGCAACATATCAAGGCAATTTCTCCTGATGATTCTATTTTACAAAAAAACTGTTTACAAAAAGGTGAATTCTTTTTTATATTGGGAAATATCAATTATAACAAGAATATACGATGGATATTGAATTATGCTCAAAAACATTTGGATCAGTGTTTTGTAGTTAGTGGTAGAAAAGTAAAAAATAGTAAAATTGATATAGAAAGTGTACCTAATGTACAATGGTTAGGGTATGTGTCTGATAATGAAATAGTGTCTTTATATAAGTATTGTAAGGCTTTTATTTTTCCTTCTATCCACGAGGGTTTCGGTATTCCTCCTTTAGAGGCTTTATCTTTAGGGGCAAAAGTTATAGTAGCTAATACTTCTTGTTTACCGGAGATATTTCAAGGATCGGTGTATTACATAGATCCTTATGATACCTGTATTAATCTAGACGAATTATTGAGCAAAACATCTATAGCTCCTGCTCATCTGGTTTTGGACCGTTATAGTTGGAAAAATATAGCAGAAAAATTTAAGAAAAAGGTAGAGTTGTTAAAAGTATAGCTGTAAAATAAAGATGAATTATAAAGTAATTGATACTCAGAAAATCATAGACTACATAAATTCTTTTTTAGGAGAGATTAGGGTAGAGGATATCATTCAAAATTCCGGTGCTGACAAACTGCGGGTATATCCCGCACTCTTCGAGTTGGAACAGGAGGGATTTATTGATGTATTAGAGCGAGAAGAATTGGGAGCACCAGCAGTGGTATGTAAACAAAGAGTTTCTTCTACATATTTAGAGTGATATTTTTATAATAAACGACAGGTAACAGCGGTTATTTTGTTTTAGGCAGCAGCCGGGATTGCTCAGTTTGAGTAATTCCGGCTGCTTTATTTAGTTTATCTTACCTCATCATATCTCAGTAAGCATTAACTAAAATATACCTTTTTTCATTATTAACGGAGGCTACATATTAATTGTGAAACCACTTTTGCGGAACCATATATACTATGCCATGAGAGGACTTGGTTATAAGTACGCATTAGTCTACATTATAGGTGTCTGAAACAAGAACGTAAATGATTTACTATCCTTTAAATCCTTCACCGCGTCGCCTGCGTAAATTTCTCCACCGGTGAGGGCTAATTTCTTGATGCCGGCTTTCGGGCTGAAATCAATCTTGTTCAGGTCGAGCCAAAAGAGGTTGGGAGTTAAGGTGGACTCGAAGTAATAAACCTTATTCTTTTGGTCGGAGACGGAACGCCAACGGGTAGATGAAATGTAAGGTTTGTCCGGGGTAGTAATCCCATAAGGTACGGATACATTGCGCATGACGCTCAGCACACTGGGAACGGCAATCTTGGCATCATTGGTCTGCGGAATGGCGTGTATATAGAAAGAGGCGCGTACAAAACGGTCGCTTGAGCGGTTGGTGCCCGGAAGCATGTTCAATCCACCCACTTCTTTCCAATAGTTGTTGACGGCTAATTGCAGTTCGTATCTGGGGGAATTTGTCATTACCTGATATTCTTTACCTTCGTGAATATCCAATTTACCATTCAGATATTCCAGGACGGCAGTATTTCCGGTAGCATCTGTGATTGCCATGTGCAGGGTAGAAGCGGAGCCATTAGGCATCATGGGTGCATCGATGCGAAAGGATTCTTTTTTCAATTCGTCCACAGCTTCGCGCACGGTGGCAAAGTTATCAAGAACATATTGCGTCCAGATACTGATACCCATTATCGGGCGAGTATCTCCGGGACAGTCATAAATAGATTCTGGCAAGAATAGCAGACTGGCAACCAGCCCTTTTTCGTTCATGCCGTCGCAAGTGCCTATGTCGTAACCTGTAGCAATGACACTACCATATTGGGAAGTCCAATTTACTGTTTTCCCCTTGTTATATCCGGTTCTTTGTATACCTCGCGGAAATACATAGATATTACTCATGATATCTTCTTTCCAGTCCATGGTGCGACCGGTAATAACCATATTGTCCGGACCGATGTATGTAGCACGGGTACATGCTTCAACCTGTTGTACGTTTGTTGAAAGTAGCGCAGCTAATGCGGTTGTTGCTACCATTCCTAATTTTACCTTCATTATCTTATTAATTTAAAGGGTTAATATTCTAAATGAAGATATAACAAACATCTTGGAAATCTGTTTTGTGGCAAGTATGTTATTAGGGGTGTTACTCTACTTTTTCTTTTAATAACTCCTCCATTTTCAGCACCTCGTCGCGATATTGCGCTGCTTGGATGAAATCGAGTTTCTTGGCTGCTTCCTGCATAAGTTTTTTGGTACGTTCGATACTTTTTTCCAATTGGGAACGACTCATGTATTGGACTATCGGATCGGCAGCAACAGCAGTAGCTTCTTCCTGTTCAATGTATGGGCGTGGAACACTACCTGAAGGTTTGTCTTTACCTGAAACTGTTTCTGCTGATCCTTCTGCTGTAGCAAATACATTGAGATTTTTCGCTTTCTTGATTTGTTGAGGTGTGATGCCGTGTTCCTCGTTATACTTCAACTGTTTTTCACGGCGGCGGTTCGTCTCGTCAATAGTCAGTTGCATACTTTCCGTTATTTTGTCGGCGTACATGATGACCATGCCGTTTACATTACGGGCAGCACGTCCGGCAGTCTGTGTCAGTGAACGGTGGGAACGCAAGAAACCTTCCTTGTCTGCATCCAAAATAGCGACGAGAGACACTTCCGGTAAATCAAGACCTTCACGCAATAGGTTCACGCCGACAAGTACGTCGTATTCACCCTCACGTAAATCACTCATAATCTTTACACGTTCCAGTGTATCTACATCACTGTGGATATAGTTACACTTTACGTTGTTATTCAGTAGATATTCCGTCAATTCCTCTGCCATACGTTTGGTCAACGTGGTGACAAGGGTACGCTCATTCCGTTCGATGCGCAGTTGGATCTCTTCCATCAAGTCATCTATCTGGTTGTGGCTGGGACGAACTTCAATAATCGGGTCGAGCAATCCTGTGGGGCGGATGACCTGCTCCACAACAACACCTTCCGACTGTATCAACTCATAGTCGGCAGGAGTAGCGCTGACATAGATTACCTGCTTTGCCATTGACTCGAATTCATCGAATTTTAACGGACGGTTATCCATAGCGGCAGGCAAGCGAAAACCATATTCCACAAGATTGGTTTTACGGGCACGGTCACCACCGTACATGGCACGTATCTGCGGCACACTGACGTGACTTTCATCAATGACAATCAGAAAATCATCAGGGAAGAAATCAAGCAGACAGTAAGGGCGAGTACCCGCATCACGGCCGTCAAAATATCGCGAATAGTTTTCGATGCCTGAACAGTGACCTAATTCGCGTATCATTTCCATGTCATATGTCACACGTTCCTGCAGACGTTTGGCTTCGAACGGACGTCCTTCATTCTCAAACCATTGCACTTGCTTGTGCAGATCGTCTTCTATCTGATGAATGGCTCGCAGAGTAGCCTCTTTTGTTGTCATAAAGAGGTTGGCGGGATAGATTTTGTAAGCATCGAATTGGGCCAGGGTCACCCCGCTTATCGGATCTACTTCTTCGATACTGTCTATTTCGTCTCCCCAGAAAACAATGCGTAGTAAGTTGTCGGCATATGCCAGATAGATATCCACCGTATCACCCTTTACCCGGAAATTACCACGGTTAAGGTCAATGTCGTTACGAACATAGAGACTGTCTACCAAACGTCTCAGAAATACATTACGGCTAAACATTTTACCCTGCTGCACTTCAATTACATTGTTGTAGAAATCTGCCGGATTTCCCATACCGTAGATGCATGATACCGAAGAAACCACTACTACATCTTTCCGGCCGGAAAGTAGGGCAGAGGTAGCTGCAAGACGGAGTTTATCTATCTCATCGTTGATGGCAAGATCTTTTTCTATATAGGTATCCGAAGACGGCAGATAAGCTTCGGGCTGGTAGTAATCATAATAAGATACATAATACTCTACGGCATTATTGGGGAAAAATCCCTTGAATTCGCTGTAAAGTTGCGCTGCCAAAGTTTTGTTATGACTTAATATCAAAGTTGGTTTATTGACATTAGCAATGACGTTGGCGATAGTAAACGTTTTTCCCGATCCTGTAACACCCAGTAAGGTCTGTGCAGGAACTCCTTCCTGTATACCTTCGGTCAGTTGGGCGATGGCTTCCGGCTGATCGCCGGTAGGCTTATAGGCAGATGTTAATTCAAATTTATTCATTTTCTCTCTTTAGGAGCGGCAATATTCGGTAAAATCTTTGAGATAAACAAAATAATTTGTTTACTTTGCGGCAAAGAAAGTGCAATTAAGTTAATAACAACCATATAATGTAATACAACGAAGAACATGATTTGGAATGAAAATATCGAATGCATGGATCGCGAAAGTCTTCGCAAAATTCAGGGTATTCGTCTCAAGAAGACTGTGGAGCGTGTATATCATGATACTCCTTTCTATCGTAAGAAAATGCAGGAATTAGGTATTACTCCTGATGATATCAACAGCATTGATGATATCGTAAAACTTCCTTTTACCACTAAATATGATCTGCGGGATAATTATCCTTTCGGACTATGTGCTGTTCCAATGAGTCAAATTGTACGTATCCATGCCTCTTCCGGTACTACCGGAAAGCCTACGGTAGTGGGATATACCCGTAAAGACCTTTCGGCTTGGTCCGAATGTCTTTCCCGTGCTTTTACGGCTTACGGTGCAGATAGCTCGGATTTCTTTCAGGTGTCCTACGGATACGGACTCTTTACCGGAGGTTTGGGAGCTCATGCCGGTGCTGAAAATATAGGTGCTTCCGTTATTCCTATGTCTAGTGGAAATACGGAAAAGCAGATTACATTGATGCATGATTTCGGCTCGACAGTACTCTGTTGTACTCCTTCATACGCTCTTTATCTGGCTGATGCTATAAAAGATTCCGGTTTTCCCCGTGAAGAATTTAAATTGCGAATTGGTGCTTTTGGTGCTGAACCGTGGACGGAGAATATGCGTCGTGATATTGAAACTAAATTGGGTATTAAAGCTTACGATATTTATGGACTGAGTGAAATAGCCGGTCCGGGTGTGGGGTACGAGTGTGAGTGCCAGAATGGTACACATCTTAACGAAGACCATTATTTTCCTGAGATTGTAGATCCGAAGACGCTGGAACCCGTAGCTCCCGGTGAAACAGGGGAGTTGGTATTTACCCATCTTACCAAGGAAGGGATGCCCCTGTTGCGCTACCGTACTAAAGATTTAACCGCATTGCACTATGACACATGTCCTTGTGGTCGTACTTTGGTTCGTATGGATCGTATTCTTGGACGTAGCGACGATATGTTGATTATCCGTGGCGTTAATGTATTCCCGACGCAGATCGAATCTGTAATTCTTGAAATGCCCGAATTTGAACCGCACTATCTTTTGTTGGTTGATCGTAAAAATAACACTGATACCATGGAGTTACAGGTTGAAGTCCGTCCCGAATTCTATTCAGACGAAATCAATAAGATGCTGGCGTTGAAAAAGAAACTAACCGCACGCCTGCAAAGCGTACTTGGTCTGGGAGTAGATGTCCGGTTGGTGGAACCTCGCAGCATAGAGCGTAGCGTAGGTAAAGCCAAACGTGTAATTGATAATCGTAAACTATAATTTAAAACTTAATCCCATGGTAGCAAAACAACTTTCTATTTTTCTGGAGAATAAGTCCGGTCGCCTTACGGAAGTAACGGAAGTTCTGGCTAGAGAAGGCGTTAACCTTTCTGCTCTTTGCATTGCTGAGAATGCTGATTTCGGTATTCTTCGTGGTATTGTTTCTGAACCTGATAAAGCATATAAGGCTTTAAAAGATAATCATTTTGCAGTCAATGTTACTGATGTTGTAGGTATTAGTTGTCCCAATATTCCCGGTTCGTTGGCGAAAGTACTTCGTTGTCTGTCTGATGAAGGAGTATTCATTGAATACATGTATTCTTTTGCCAACGGTCAGACTGCCAATGTTATCATCCGTCCTAACGACATGGAGAACTGTATTCGTGTGTTAACGGAAAAGAAAGTGGATTTACTTGCAGCAAGCGATTTGTATAGATTATAATCTCTATTGGTCGATAATCTTGCCCCGTTTGTCTGCTTTTTGAAAAATTAAGGTTCGTATCGTTGCTTTATTCGATGCGAACCTCTATCTTTGCACATTATTTGAATAAAAGTAATGAAAAAGAACATCCTAATAACTCTGCTTGCAGCACTGCTGCTCTCCTCGTGTGGAGAATACAACAAGTTGCTGAAAAGCACCGATTACGAATACAAGTACGAAGCGGCAAAGAATTATTTTGCAAAAGGACAGTACAACCGTGCTGCCACCTTGTTGAATGAATTGATTGCTATTCTAAAAGGTACCCTTAATGCAGAGGAATCTCTATATATGTTGGGTATGAGTTACTATAACCAGAAAGATTATCAAACCGCTGCTCAAACTTTCATTCAATATTATAATGTTTATCCTCGTGGTACATTTGCTGAATTAGCACGTTTCCATGCCGGAAAAGCTTTGTATTTGGATACCCCGGAACCTCGTCTCGACCAATCGGGCACTTACAGTGCCATTCAGCAGTTACAGATGTTTCTTGAATATTTTCCTCAAAGTACTAAGAAAGAGGAAGCTCAAACCATGGTATTCGCTCTTCAAGACAAGTTGGTGATGAAAGAATACCTTTCGGCTAAGTTATATTATAATTTAGGGAATTATTTGGGTAATAACTACGAATCATGTGTTATAACTGCGCAAAATGCATTGAAGGATTATCCTTATACCAATCTGCGTGAAGATTTGTCTATCCTTATTCTGCGTGCCAAATATGAAATGGCAGTATATAGTGTAGAAGATAAGAAGGCTGAACGTTATCGCGAAACGGTGGACGAATATTATGCTTTTAAAAATGAATTTCCCGAGAGTAAATACATGAAAGATGCCGATCGCATTTTCAAGGAAGCGCAAAAGATTTTGAAAGACTGAGAATAGAGAAAATATAATTGATAGTAAATTAAATTAGATAGAAATTTATGGATTACAGAAAGACAAATGCTCCTTCTACTACGGTTACTCGTGATATGATGGAGTTGTGTGAGGATACCGGTAATGTATACGAAACCGTAGCTATTATTGGTAAACGCGCCAATCAGATTAGTGTTGAAATCAAGAACGATCTTTCTAAGAAATTGGCGGAGTTTGCTTCTTACAATGACAATCTGGAAGAAGTATTCGAGAACCGTGAACAAATTGAGATTTCACGCTATTATGAAAAATTGCCGAAACCGACTTTGATTGCTACACAAGAATATATAGAAGGTAAGGTATATTATCGTAATCCTGCAAAGGAAAAAGAAAAATTGCAGTAATGATACAACGTATTCAATCCGTTTATTTATTGTTGGTAACTATTCTGCTGGTAGTGGCAATTTGTCTGCCGGTAGGACAGTATATCGGTACGGACGGAGTGACAACCCATATATTCAAGCCGTTGGGCGTAACGTTAGCTAATGGTACTTTTCAGTCTACATGGGGGTTGTTCGGTATACTTTTGTTGAGTGCAATTATTGCTTTCTGCACTATTTTTCTGTTCCGTAATCGCATGTTGCAGGTGCGTATGACTATATTCAGTAGTCTTTTGCTGATAGGTTATTACATTGCTTTCTTCGTGTTCATGTTTATGTTGAAGAATGACTTGGATGCGATGAATTTTCAGTTGGGTTGGGCCTTGTGTCTTCCCGTTATATGTATTATTTTGAATTATTTGGCATTCCGTGCTATCTATCGGGATGAATTGATGGTGAAAGCTGCGGATAGATTGAGATAATAGATGATGCGTTATAAAAAAAACAGATGGTGGTCAATATTCGACACACCATCTGTTTTTTATTTATAGGTATGTGTATTATTTTCTTAGGTCGAACAGATATGTAATCTTTGCAGTAATTACTCCATGTGCAGAACGTGAGAAATAATCTTTCTTGGTGCTATTGTAGAAATCGGAAAGTGCATAGTAATATCTTCCTTCTACAAGAAAATTACCGGCTTTAGTACGAAGCTCCACACCGGCTCCTCCGGTAATACCATAGTCAAATCTATTATCTACAGCTTTGTCGTGCTGTTCTATTATGATACTTGGGTGATCTTTCCAATTACCGCTTATCGTTCGGCTGTCACTCAAGAAGAAGCCGATTTGCGGACCGGCATGAATGAAGAACTGTAAACCCCTGTCTTTTCCGAATGCCAAATGTGCTAAGAAAGGAATTTCCAGGTAGTTCATTTTGCGGGTATATTGTAAAGTCGGGAAATCTTCATAAAATTCGTCCCAGCCGTGTTGAGAAAGGTTAAATTCCACTTGCGCACCACAAATCATGCTGAAATATTTCTCAGAAATATAACGTGCAGTTATACCGCTATTGATACCCATCAGATTTTTCTGGCGTACTTTTGGTGAGAAGGTTACACTATTCAGGTTAATACCCCCATTAATACCTACAGAGAAATTATGCCGTTGTTCACCTATCTGTGCACTTGTAGGTAGGGCAATGATACCCAGTAATAGTACTGTTCCTATAATTGTTTTCAGCTTCATCGATTTAATTACAAGTTACTAATTAATCAAAGTCCAGTTTTATCAGTTCAAAATTCTTGGTAAAATGCACAAAGAATACTTTTCGGTTGATAAATCCTCCCCAATTATTCACACGTTGGAATTTAAATCCGGTTTGGATAGGAACTAAATCCATCCGTTGCAAGTTCTTTTCGAGTTCTGAACCATATTGGGACAAACCCTTCAGGAAAAAATAGCCTGTATCAAATCCCAACATACCAAACTTCGGATAACGTTCGTCCATATCCTTACCATACCATCTGCGATAATTCTTCGTGAAACTGACAGCAGCGGGCAATAAGTTATTAGTATAGAATGAAGAATAGAAATATGTATCCAGCTCAAAGAACGCTTCAAGATGATCTTTGGTGTACGTTTGCCATTCCGGATATCCGAAAAGATGGATACGGCTGTCGGGCATCTCGCGAACTAGCATGGTGAGTTGCGGAAGAGTTTTTATCAACGTGACGTTATCGCCCGAAGTGGGGATGAAGATGTTTTCACGATCATTCATCAATACCGCTTTCAGTGATTCTACATTGGCATCCTCTTTCAGTGTCTTCACCGGGATGGCACGGTTACGCAATTCCTCTCTTAGCCCTTTTATGAAATCAGCTTTATCCTTTGTTCCTTGACTTGCTTCAAGGAATATGACATTTGCATTGGGAAACTGGCGTACAAAATGGTCATAAACTTCGGAGTATAAATACGACTGTGGCGTATTGATTTGATATATGGCAGGATTGCGGAATACCGTATTGTCTTTGGAAGTAAACGGTATCACGAGACGTATTCCGTTTTTATTGGCAAAGTTTGCCAAAGGCTTGATGTGCTGTTGATGCAATGGCCCGAAGATAATATCCATATCTTTCATTTCGCTCTTGCCGAGTATGGAGCTCAGGGAAGCAGTTTCCGATCCTGAACTGTATGTATAGAGATCAATGGAAATACCTGTACGCTTCAAACTATCCACTGCCATCAAAAAACCTTCATAATATTCCACCATTTTTGTCGCTTCGCTCCGGGTAGCTCCATCCGGCAGGAAGGGAAGAATGACAGCAGCCTTAATGGTACTGATACGTTCACCTGTTTTTTTGTTTTCATTGAATAGTTCACTATTCGAAGGTACAGTTTGCGGTCGGGTATTCTGTTGGGTCTGTACGGAAGGATAAGGAATACAGAGGAACGATCCTTTTTTTATTTTGTTTTCACCTTTCAGTTCGGGATTGGCAGCTATCAGTTCAGCTTCTGTAATACCATATTCACGACTGATGCTGAATACGGTTTCTTTCCGTTTCACTTTGTGCATGTCACGGCAACGTGATTGTACTGGTTTTTGTATATCACTGCTTTCAGTAGGTTCAGAAGTATTTACAGTTGTATTAGTAGTAACACCTGCTTCCGTTGCAGAAGGGATACGGATCACCTGCCCGATACGGAAATTCTCGGCACTCAGTCCGGGATTGGCGTCACAGATGGCTTTGGCGGATATGTTATATCTTACGGTAAGCCGATAGAGCGTTTCACCGGCTTCGATGGTATGGAATGTCTCCTTCTGAGGATTGGCTATAGCTTTAGGGATACGTAGAGCACGTCCCACATAGATTTTCTCATCACTTCCGGGATTCAATTTCACGATGTCAGTCTGGCTTACACCGTACATGCTGGCTATAGAATATAGGCTTTGCCCTTTCTCGATGGTATGTAGAAAATAAGACTGGTTTTCTTGTGCGTTTACCCCGAAACTACATGCGCCGGCAAGCAGTAAGGAGCAGATAATGCGGTTAATCGTTTTCATTCAGTAATCGTTGGTTTATGTTTACAATTTCCCAAAGTAGCTGCAAAGTTAACAATATTGTCCCATTTTAACCAAAGGAATGCGTTAAGAAATAATATTGTGCATTTCAAAACTGAAAAATACTTTATTTCAGCTGATATTAGAAGGAAAAAAGTTACTTTTGCCCGATTATAAAAAGACAGTTTGGGTTGAATATTGAAATGATAGGTGATAATTTTCCGTTCCGTGTTTTTCTGTAGTGAAAGAAATTTTCCTTTATCATTTGACACATTTTAATGAACATAAATAGCAGTATGCAAGAAGAGACAGAATATATCAACGTATACGGTGCCCGTGTACACAATCTGAAAGATATTGATGCAGAGATACCCCGCAACAGCTTGACGGTCATCACCGGACTGAGTGGTAGCGGTAAGTCATCCTTGGCGTTCGATACAATTTTTGCTGAAGGTCAACGTCGCTATATTGAAACCTTTTCCGCTTATGCCCGTAATTTTCTGGGGAACCTGGAGCGTCCCGATGTAGATAAGATTACAGGACTGAGTCCGGTTATCTCCATCGAACAGAAAACGACGAACAAAAATCCCCGTTCTACGGTAGGTACTACGACGGAAGTGTACGACTACCTTCGTCTGTTATATGCCCGTGCGGGTGAAGCATACTCTTACCTTTCCGGTGAGAAAATGGTGAAGTACACAGAGGAGCAAATTATCGATCTTATCCTGAAAGATTATAAAGGTAAACGGATTTATATCCTTGCTCCGTTGGTTCGTAGCCGTAAGGGGCATTATAAAGAACTGTTCGAACAGATACGTAAAAAAGGATATTTAAATGTTCGTGTAGATGGTGAAGTGCGTGAAGCTTTACCGGGTATGAAGCTAGACCGTTATAAAAATCACGATGTGGAAGTGGTAATTGATAAATTAATAGTGACCGACAAAGACGATACCCGTCTGAAAAATAGTGTTACCACTGCTATGCGGCAAGGAGACGGTTTGTTGATGGTGCTCGATGTACAGGCGGATGTGGTGCGTCACTACAGTAAACGTCTGATGTGTCCTGTCACCGGATTATCTTATCGGGAACCGGCTCCTCATAATTTCTCTTTCAACTCTCCGCAGGGGGCGTGCCCCAAGTGTAAGGGATTGGGGGTAGTCAATCAGATAGATATAGATAAGGTGATACCTGACCGTAACCTTTCTATTGCCGAAGGTGCCATCATTCCTTTGGGAAAGTCCAAGAACAGCATGATATTCTGGCAGATAACCGCATTGCTGGAGAGATACGAAGCTACATTAAAAACTCCGGTGAAGGAGTTGCCGGACGATGCCATTGATGAAATCCTTTATGGTTCCGACGAACGTATCAAGATAAAGAGTACACTGATAGGTACTTCTTCCGACTATTTTGTGACTTTTGAGGGAGTGGTGAAGTACATCCAGATGTTACAGGAGAAAGATGCTTCTGCTACAGCTCAAAAATGGGCGGAACAGTTTGCCAAGACTACCGTTTGTCCGGAATGCCATGGTGCCAAACTGAATAAGGAAGCTTTGTCCTATCGCATCCATGACAAGAATATCTACCAACTTTCCAGTATGGATATCAACGAACTATATGACTGGTTGTTAAAGGTAGACCCTTATCTCAGCAATAAGCAGCAGCAGATTGCGGTGGAAATTCTGAAAGAAATCCGTACGCGTCTTAAATTCTTGTTGGATGTAGGATTGGACTATCTGTCTCTCGACCGTAGTGCCGTCAGTCTATCCGGTGGCGAGAGCCAGCGCATCCGTTTGGCTACACAGATCGGTTCGCAGCTGGTGAATGTACTGTATATTCTCGATGAACCGAGTATCGGTTTGCATCAACGGGACAATCAGCGCCTTATCCATTCATTGAAGGAACTGCGCGATATGGGTAATTCCGTCATTGTTGTAGAACATGACAAGGATATGATGCTTGCTGCCGATTACGTCATTGACATGGGGCCGAAGGCCGGACGTCTGGGAGGTGAAGTAGTCTTTGCGGGTACTCCCCAACAAATGTTGCAGACCCATACATTGACTTCTCAGTATCTGAACGGAGAGTGTAAGATTGAACTACCTGCCAGGCGTCGTGAGGGTAACGGGCATAGTCTTTGGCTGCGTGGTGCAAAAGGGAATAACCTGAAGAATGTAGACGTTGAATTTCCGCTTGGTAAGTTGATTTGTGTTACAGGAGTATCGGGTAGTGGTAAATCTACGTTAATAAATGAAACACTTCAACCTATTTTGTCCCAAAAGTTCTACCGTTCGCTCCAAGATCCGTTGGAATACGACTGTATTGAAGGAATAGAATATATAGATAAAGTGGTAAATGTAGACCAATCTCCTTTAGGACGTACACCACGTTCCAATCCTGCCACTTATACGGGAGTGTTTTCCGATATCCGTAATCTGTTTGTCGGTTTGCCCGAGGCCAAGATACGTGGTTACAAACCCGGTCGTTTCTCTTTCAACGTTACCGGTGGACGTTGTGAAGCTTGTCAGGGTAATGGTTACAAGACTATTGAAATGAATTTCTTGCCGGATGTATATGTCCCGTGTGAAGTCTGTCATGGTAAGCGTTATAATCGTGAAACCTTGGAAGTTCGTTTCAAAGGAAAATCCATTGCCGATGTGCTGGACATGACGATCAATCGTGCGGTAGAGTTCTTCGAGAATATTCCTCAGATTTTGAATAAAATCAAAGTTATTCAGGAAGTTGGTTTAGGATACATCAAGTTGGGACAATCTTCCACAACTCTTTCCGGCGGCGAGAGCCAGCGTGTGAAACTGGCTACCGAACTTTCTAAGCGAGATACAGGTAAAACTCTATATATCCTTGACGAACCGACGACAGGACTCCATTTTGAAGACATTCGTGTTTTGATGAATGTATTGAATAAGTTAGTTGATAAAGGAAATACAGTTATCATTATCGAACATAATCTCGATGTCATTAAAATGGCCGATTATATCATTGATATGGGGCCGGAAGGTGGTAAGGGGGGGGGAGAACTCCTTTCATTCGGAACACCCGAGGAAGTGGCAAAAAGCACGAAGGGGTATACGCCGAAATTCCTGAGAGAAGAATTAAATCTAAAATAACAATCTCTGTGCCCTCTGTATCTTCTGTGGTGAAATAAATTGATAATTCGTAACTTCATGAAAATTAATAAAACCAATGCAGCTCGTCTGCTTGATAAAGCCAGGATTTCTTACGACCTTATCCCTTATAAGGTCGACGAAAACGATTTGAGTGCCATACATGTTGCCGCCAGTCTGGGTGAAAATATCGAGCAAGTATTTAAGACTCTGATACTTCACGGAGATAAGAATGGTTATTTTGTTTGTGTTATTCCCGGTGAACATGAGGTTGATTTAAAACTGGCTGCCAAAGTTTCCGGTAACAAAAAATGCGACCTTATCCCAATGAAAGAACTTCTTCCGCTTACCGGTTATATTCGTGGCGGTTGTTCTCCCATAGGTATGAAGAAAGCTTTTCCTACCTATATCCATGACACCTGTCTGCAATTTCCTTATATATATATCAGTGCCGGGCAACGGGGACTTCAACTTAAACTTGATCCAAAAGATCTTATAAAGGAGGTTCGCGCTGAAGTATGTACTCTTTTCAATGAATGAAGCGGGGGATGTAAACATGATCCTTACGAAGTTAAACATCAACTTTATGGCTATAAACATGATGTTTAGGATTGTAAATATGACCTTTAGCGGATGTAAATGTTGGTTCTAAAGTAATTGAACTTTTCTTTTGTGGTGAAAATTGTTCTTTTTCAATGAACCAAAGTCGTCTCTTAATAGTTAACTAACCTAACTAATTTTTAAGAGATGAATATGAAACTACGTCTATTTTTAGCATCGTTCGTCCTGCTTTGTACAGCCGTTCTCCATGCGGCAACGGCGAACGATATACAGGTCACAGGTACCGTTGTGTCAGAAGGAGACCCCTTACCGGGAGTATCGGTATTGATAAAAGGAACGCATAATGGTACGGTGACCGATATTGATGGTCATTATTCCATTAAAGCCCCTTCAGACGGCATATTGGTATTTAGCTTTATAGGCCTTAAAAGCCAGGAACAGAAAATCAATGGCCGTACGGTAATTAACGTGGATTTGCAGACTGATAGTGAAGTACTGGATGAAGTAATGGTAGTAGCTTATGCCACCGCCAAGAAATACAGCTTTACCGGAGCGGCTTCTACTGTGAAAGGGGATGAGATAACCCGCATGCAGACTTCAAATGTGTCGCGTGCCCTTGAGGGCACTGTTCCCGGACTTCAAGCAAGTGCCGCCAGCGGGCAACCGGGTACCGATGCCGAAATTCGTATTCGTGGTATCGGTTCTATCAATGCATCCAGCGCACCGCTTTATGTGGTGGATGGTTTACCTTTCGATGGCAGCATCAACTCTATCAATCCGGAAGATATTGCTTCTATTACGGTACTGAAAGATGCTGCATCAGCCGCACTTTACGGCTCTCGTGGTGCCAATGGCGTGATCATCATCACTACTAAACAGGGGCAGACTGACTCTAAAACTACAGTCAGTGTAAAAGCCAGTTTCGGGGGATCCAACCGTGCCGTACGCGATTATGACCGCATCGGTACCAATCAATATTTTGAACTCTATTGGGAAGCTTTACGGAACCAATATGCCTTGAATACGGATAAGTATACTCCCCAAACCGCCGCCATCCAGGCTTCCAAAGACCTTGTAGGCAAATTGATGGGAGGAGGTCCTAACCCCTATGGCCCCAACTATTCCCAACCGGTAGGCACGGACGGGAAATTGGTTGCAGGAGCTGTTCCCCTCTGGAAGGTAGATTGGCAGGATGCCATGGAGCAACAGGCTTTGCGTACGGAGTTAGGGCTGAACGTATCGGGAGGAGGAAAAACAAATCAGTATTTCTTCTCGGCAGGCTATTTGAATGATAAAGGTATTGCCCTTGAGTCCGGTTACCAACGTTTCAACCTGCGTTCCAATATCACCAGTCAGATAAATAAATGGCTGCGTGGCAGTGTCAATATGAGTTTTGCTCATTCTATGCAAAATTATCCTGTATCCTCGGATACGAAAACGAGCAATGTCATCAACGCCGGACGACTGATGGCTGACTTTTATCCTATCTATGAAATGAACTCCGACGGTACGTACAAATATGATTCCGAAGGAAACCGTATTTACGATTTCGGATCTTATCGTCCGTCCGGTTCTATGGCGAACTGGAACTTACCCGCCACGTTGCCGAATGACAAAGCGGAACGTATGAAGGATGAGTTTTCGGGACGGACATACCTCGAAGCAACTATTATCGAAGGATTGAAATTCAAAACCAGCTTCAACTTCGATTTAGTCAATTATAACGCACTTGATTATACCAATCCCAAAATCGGTCCTGCTGTAAATACCGGAGGCGGTGCGAGTCGTGAATATACGCGTACTTTCTCGTGGACATGGAACAATATTGTGACATATGATAAAACCATTGGTAAGCATCACTTCAATATCCTTGCCGGAGAAGAAGCCTATTCATATCGTTATGATGTACTTCAGGCCGCACGTTCAAATATGGCTGTGCCCGATATGCCTGAGTTGGCTGTCGGTTCACTGGTGACCGCCGGTTCCGGATACCGTATCGATTATTCCTTGTTGGGATATCTCCTGAGTACACAGTACGATTATCAGGGAAGGTACTTCTTTTCGGCCTCTTATCGTCGTGACGGTTCTTCCCGTTTTGCTCCTTCCACCCGCTGGGGTAACTTTTGGTCGGTAGGTGCGTCTTGGCGTATCGACCGTGAAGAGTTTATGCTTTCCACCGCCGATTGGCTTTCGGCCTTGACGTTGAAGGCGAGTTATGGCGCACAGGGTAACGACAATCTGGGTACATATTATGCCAGTAGCGGACTCTATTCCATCGTTTCCCAAGCCGGTGAGAACGCTTTGGTATCCGATCGTCTGGCTACACCGGGATTGAAATGGGAAACTAACCTGAACTTTAATGTCGGAATTGATTTCTCATTGTTCAATAACCGTTTCTCCGGTTCATTCGATTTCTTCCAGCGTCGTTCCAAAGACCTGCTCTATTCCCGTCCGCTTGCCACTTCGTTGGGCTATACTTCGGTAGACGAGAATATCGGTGCATTGAAGAATACCGGATTTGAAATAGACTTGAAAGGTACACTCATCCATACGCGTGACTTCGCATGGCGTCTGGGCGTGAACCTGACTCATTATAAGAACGTAGTAACCGATCTTCCGTTGAAAGATATGCCGATTACGGGAGTCACCCGTTTGAAGGTAGGCCGTTCGGTCTATGATTTCTATCTGCGTGAGTGGGCCGGGGTAAATCCGGAAAATGGTGACCCGTTGTGGTATAAAGATGTAAAGGATACGCAGAACAATGTTATCGGCCGTACCACTACCAATGACTATGCCAAAGCCGATTACTATTATGTCAATAAATCTTCCTTACCGAAAGTGTATGGAGGTTTCAATACCGCTTTCACTTACAAAGGATTTGAGTTGTCCGCAATCTTTGCTTATAGTATCGGTGGATACATTGTAGACCGTGACGTCACGATGCTGTGGAGCAATGGAAGCAGTACGGGACGTGCTTGGTCTACGGAAATGCTGAAACGTTGGACGCCGGAAAATCGTTATACGGATGTCCCGGCACTGAAGACCGTTTCTAATAACTGGAATGCAAATTCCACCCGTAACCTGTTCAATAATTCGTACTTGAGGATGAAGAATATCACCTTATCCTATAATTTCCCGCAACCTATGATAAAGAAAATCAGTTTGAGTAGCTTGCAACTGTTTGTCAAGGCAGACAACCTGCTCACGATTTCCGGTAATCAAGGACTTGATCCAGAACAGGGAATTACAGGATTGACTTATTACCGTTATCCTGCCATGCGATCTATTTCGGGAGGGGTTAATGTCTCATTCTGATAATCTCCATCCCATATATCAAACTTATTTTAAATTTCTACTCATTATGAAAACTTCAATTAAAAATATAGTAATTTGGGTTACCGGACTGTTCGTCATTTCTTCTTGTAGTGGCGATTTTCTCGACCATAAGCCTACCGATGCGGTAGATGCCGGACTCGTCCCCATACCCTCCAATGCCGGGCGTATCTTCAACGGTGCTTGGTATAATTTATTTGAATATAGCAGTACGTATGCCAATATCGGCTATCGTGCCTTGATGTTACAAGACGATATGATGGCGAACGATGTTGTTTCTCGTCCCATGTACGGTTTCAATTCTTCTTATCAGTTCGATGATGTGGCAATACCTTCCAACAATCGAACCGCTTTTGCCTGGTATCTGATGTATAAAACCATCGACAACTGCAACACGGTTATTTCCATTCAGGCCACTGGTGATGATGATACCTCTGATTTTCGTCATGCTCAAGGACAGGCGTATGCTTTGCGTGCATTCTGCTATTTACATTTAGCGCAGCATTACCAATTTACTTATTTGAAGGACAAGACGGCGCCTGCCGTACCTCTCTATACCGAACCGACCGGTCCGGGTACGCAACCCAAGGGAAAAGCCACTCTTGAAGAACTTTATACTCAGATATTCAAAGATCTGAAACAGGCACAGACCTTGCTCGATGGTTATGTGCGCTCTGATGACAATTCAAAATTCAAGCCGAACACAGCTGTCGTCAACGGTTTGCTTGCCCGTGCCTATCTGCTCACCGGCCAGTGGGAAGATGCTGCCAAATCTGCTCTTGCCGCAGCCAATGGATATACCTTGATGACAGATGCCAAAACCTATATGGGTTTTAACGATATTTCCAATTCCGAGTGGATATGGGGACAACCGCAGTCCGTCAGCCAGTCCGACGCCAGTTATAATTTCTATTATATTGATGTGGTGACTCCCGATGCTTACAACAGTTTTATGGCCGACCCGCACTTCATGGATCAGTTCGAAGCGAATGATATCCGTCGGGAACTCTTTCAGTGGATGCGCGAGGGTTATCTGGGATATCGCAAATTCCGTATCCGTTCCGATCAGACGGGAGATATTGTCGTGATGCGTTCTGCTGAAATGTATCTCATTGCTGCGGAAGGATTGGCCCGTAAGGGGGTACTGGAAGAAGCCGTGAAACCCCTTAATACTTTGCGCAATGCCCGTGGACTTGCTGATTATAATTTGACAGGGAAAACACAGGAGCAGATGGTTGCCGATATCTTGATGGAACGTCGCCGTGAACTTTGGGGAGAAGGTTTCGGTATAACCGATATTCTCCGCACACAGCAGTCCGTAGTGCGTGAACCGCTGACAGAGGAAGAAGCTACCAAGGAATATGAATGTTGGCAACAGGACGGTAGTTATAAAAAGTATAATCCGGAGGGACATTGGTTCACTTCATTTCCCGACGGCACTCCTTTTACGCCGAATAGTACCTACTACTTATATGCCATACCGGAGAAGGAGACGAATGCGAATACCAATTTAAAATGAATTTAAAAAGAGATCGACAGTACATCACGCCTTCAAAGTAAATAGAATTGAGTAAATATATACTTCATTGTCTATTGGTGCAATCAATCAAAAAGTCTATATTTGCACAAATATTAAGAAATTAATCTATTTACTAATATCTAATATCAAAAAAAATTATGTTTGAAGGACAACCTAAAGGGCTTTATGCCTTGGCGCTTGCCAACACAGGAGAGCGTTTCGGTTATTACACAATGTTGGCAGTGTTTGTGCTGTTTCTCAAAGCTAATTTCGGTCTGTCGCCGGATGTAGCTGGACAGATTTATGGTGGATTTCTTGCTATGGTTTATTTCTTGCCGTTCATTGGTGGTATTCTTGCCGACAAATTCGGTTATGGCAAGATGGTTACTATCGGCATCATTGCCATGTTTGCGGGTTATGTGTTGCTTGCTGTTCCGGCAGGTACGGGTACAGTGGGCATGGTGTGCATGATAGGTGCATTGCTGGTCATTAGTACGGGTACGGGACTTTTCAAGGGAAATCTGCAAGTGATGGTAGGTAATCTATATGATTCGCCGGAATATGCTTCAAGACGCGATTCCGCTTTCAGTATTTTCTATATGGCCATCAATATTGGTGCCCTGTTTGCCCCATCATGTGCGGTAGGTATCATGAACTATGCGCAGAAAAGTCTGGGGATAAGTGTCAACGACTCTTATCACTTTGCTTTCGGCGTGGCATGCGTTTCGCTTATTGTTTCCATGATTATTTATTATACTTTCCGTAGCACTTTCAAACATGTGGAAGGTAGTACGAAACAAATAACTGCAGGTACAGGTAAAGGTGCGGTTACCGAAGAACTTTCTCCTGCTGAGACTAAAGACCGTATTGTGGCTCTTTGTCTGGTATTTGCTGTGGTTATTTTCTTCTGGATGGCTTTCCATCAAAACGGACTGACACTTACTTTCTTTGCTGATGAGTTTACTGCCAAAAGTTCTACGGGAGTGGAAAGTATGATGTTTACGGTATGGAATTTGGTAGCAATCATCTTTATTGTTTACGCTCTGTTCTCCTTGTTCCAAAGTAAATCCGGACGTGCGAAGATGATTTCGGGTATGGTTATTTTAGTAGCTGTGGCATTCCTGATATATAGATATACGATGCTTCCGGAGTCCACAGTAGTTGATGCTCCTATCTTCCAGCAGTTCAACCCATTCTATGTAGTAGCTCTGACACCTGTTTCTATGGGTATTTTCGGTTGGTTGGCTTCAAGAGGTAAGGAACCGAGTGCTCCGCGTAAGATTGGCTTAGGTATGTTGGTGGCAGCATGTGGTTACATTTTGATGATTATTGCTTCTATAGGATTGCTTTCACCCGATCAGCAAAAAGTAGCTGTTGAAGCCGGTACTGCTTCGTTTGTGTCACCTAACTGGTTGGTATCTACTTATCTTGTACTTACTTTCGGTGAGCTTCTTCTTTCGCCTATGGGTATTTCTTTTGTGTCCAAGGTGGCACCTCCCAAATATAAAGGTATGATGATGGGTGGTTGGTTTGTGGCAACTGCCATTGGTAACTATCTGACTTCCGTGGCTTCCAATTTGTGGGGTAACCTCCCACTCTATGTGGTATGGGGAGTCTTGGTAGCTCTTTGCCTGTTGTCCGCCCTGTTCATTTTCTCTGTAATGAAGCGTTTGGAGAGAGTGGCATAAATTTTCTTTGCCGGTAAAAATAAAAAGGCTGTGCGAATTAAATATTGGATATTCGCGCAGCCTTTCATCTTTTATTTCAAATTTCCTTCCCCATTATATAATCATTCATATAATATCCGTTTCCTATCGGAAAATCTCCTTCTCTCAATTTTCTCATTCCCATATGTTCATAAAAGTGTAGTGCTTTGTTGTTACGGTTCACGTTTAGTTCCAGCAAACACGGTTCCGGGTGTATCTCCTTGATGTACTTAACGGCTTCGCGGAACAGAAAACTACCGCAATGTGCACCCTGAAAATAGGGGAGTACGTATATCTTCTGTAAATGGAACAAATCTTCGCCTTGTGGTTGTACGGATACATACCCTGCCGCTTCGCATTCCTCGTAAGCAATTAGATAGACATGTCCTTCTTCTTCCATTTGTTTACGGATGTTTTCTAAAGAGTACATCCATTCCATCATATATTCGGTTTGTTCTTTAGTTAGTATTTCCTTATATGTCTCAGGAAATATCTGCCAGGCAAGTTTATGAATTAACTCACAATCGGCAGTCGTTGCTTTTCTAATGGTAAACATATTGTTGTATTTATAGTATTTGGGAACAAAGATACACTATAATGCTGTTATTTGTAACTCTAATAGTTAAATAATGAAAATATAAGGTACTTTGTAATACATAGTACCAAAGTAATACATATATTTGTGCCATACAAAGAAGTTGATAAGACAATATGAGATTTATAAGAGAGGAAAGACAATGGTCGTGTAATTAATAATCGGTAATTTATAATTTAGAATGGACGTTAATAATGTAAAGTCACAAATGCGCAAAGGCATGCTTGAATATTGCATCATGCTATTGCTTCACAAGGAACCGGCGTATGCTTCGGATATTATCCAAAAGTTGAAGGAAGCCCGTTTGATTGTGGTAGAGGGAACACTTTACCCGTTACTCACCCGTTTGAAGAATGATGACTTGTTGAGTTACGAATGGATCGAGTCTACACAGGGACCTCCACGCAAATACTATAAGCTCACAGAGAAAGGAGAGGTTTTTCTTGGAGAGTTAGAAATATCCTGGCGAGAGCTGAGTGATACCGTGAATCATCTTAGCAACTCATAATTAGTAATTCATAATAAAAAATATAGCAATGAAAAAGACTTTAACTGTAAATTTAGGCGGAACGGTTTTCCATATTGATGAAGACGCTTATCGCCTTTTGGATAATTACCTAAGCAATCTGAAGATACATTTCAGTAAGGACGTTGGCGCTGATGAGATTGTTGATGATATCGAACGCCGTATCTCCGAACTGTTTGCCGAGAAATTGACGGCAGGCTTGCAAGTTATTACGATTACAGATGTAGAGGAGGTGATTACCCGCATGGGAAAACCCGAAGATATAGAGACTGGAGATGCAGATACCTCTTCTCATGACGGTACGAATACAAGTAGTGGCTACGGTTCCGGTTCATGGAATGCCGGTTCTGCCAATCAGGCAACCGCTTCTGTTCGCCGTCGCCTTTTTCGTAATCCGGATGACAAGATGCTGGGCGGTGTAGTCAGTGGTTTGGCCTCCTATCTGGGTTGGGACGTAACTTTACTTCGCTTTTTACTGCTAATCGTTCTTATTTGTGGTTACGGTACACTGATACCGGTATATATCATATGTTGGCTGGTAATTCCCGAAGCACGTACGGCTGCCGAGAAATTGAGTATGCGTGGTGAGGCTGTCACGGTAGAGAATATTGGCAAAACGGTGACCGATGGTTTTGAAAAAGTGAGCCATGGTGTAAACGATTTCATGAAATCTGACAAACCTCGTACTTTGTTACAGAAAGCAGGTGATACGTTAGTGATGGTTGTCGGTCTGTTCCTGAAAGTATGTTTGGTAATATTTGCTATTATTTGCAGTCCGGTACTATTTGTTTTTGGAATTGTATTTGTGGCTTTACTCCTTGCTGCTATTGCGGTGGCAATCGGAGGGGGAGCGGCACTTCTTTCACTCTTCCCGATGGCGGATATTATACTTCCCGCTTCTCCGATGTCTGCCATTATGATGTACATCACTGGTATCCTGTTAGTTGGCATCCCATTGATCAGCCTTGTATGGGCAATCTTTAGCCAATTGTTCAAATGGCAACCCATGAATTCTGGTCTGAAATGGACTTTACTTATTCTTTGGATTGTCAGCGCTGCCGTGTTTGGCATCTGTTTCGCTATACAGGGCGCTGTATTCCCGATACTCAGTGTCGTTCATATTTAAATGAATATATGGGTAATATGAATATATAAGGAACTGGCTTGCATATATAATTGTGTGTTATAATTGAAAAGAGGATATTAACCGTAATCGGTAATATCCTTTTTTTTATGTAGGTATAAATATCCTTTTATAGGAAAATATTACACCCGAATTTCTATTCGTATCTGCATTTTGTATGCGACTGAAGGTGTTTTTTAAACGTTCGTTTAAAAAACATTTTCCGAAGACTATTTATATATCACACTATTTCCTATAAAAGGAGAGATTAAATTTTATATCCAATAAATATTACAACATCTTGATAATTAGTAAAATAAAGGAGAACTAGACAAGGAGAAAGAATTTATCTATAGAAATATTTTGTAATTTCATTTCTTGCTCTTACCTTTGCGTACATTAAATGAACGATTAAAAAACGTTTTATCACTTTAATCGCTTTGTTTATAGCTCTTTAGGAGTGTAATATTAAACATAGCTATTTTTTGACTTCTTTTTCCGTGATGGTAAGTGGTCTTAAAATAAGATGAATGCAGACTAAACTATTGAGAATAATTGCATTACATAACCTGACCGGGAGGTATATCATTACTCCGGTGTCCCTAAAGAACACTCTTTCCAAAACGATAATATAAAAATAGTATTGATAATAATCGCTTGATTATCAATTACCTGTTTATGAGCCTCCAATCAAATAAAGATTTTTTGCAACACAATCATTGGTATGCCGTTCGTGTCTCTTATAGTCGTGAACTGTTCTTGAAGGCTATTCTGGACAAGGAAAAAATAGAAAACTTCATTCCGATGAGATATGGATATATCGTAAAAAACGGTAAACGCATGCGTAGGTTGCTTCCGGCCATTCACAACCTTGTCTTTATCCATTCCACCCGTAAACGTATAGATGCTCTGAAGGATACCCTAGAAGGCTCTATGCCCATACGTTTCATTATGGATCGTGAATACAGCCGCCCGGTCATTATTCCCGATGAGCAGATGCGTAGCTTCATACTTGTTGCCGGCACTTACGATGAAGCTATTCTCTATGTCGAGTCCGCCGAGCTACATCTTGTAAAAGGTCAGAAAGTTCGTATTACAGCCGGAGTTTTTGAGGGCGTTATCGGTGAATTTGTACGTATCCGTCACGACCGTCGCGTGGTAGTGAATATTGAAGGAGTAATGGCAATAGCCACTACCTACATCCATCCTTCCCTTGTAGAACCTATTGTAGAATTGTAGGAAAGGCAACATGAGATCTTAAAGATACCCCTGTATCCTCTGTGGTGAAATCAATAAATCATATCAGTTATATGAACTCAGAAATAGCAACTTTGTACTCTTCTGCCCATCGTCTGTTGACCTTGGGCATAGATGGTACTCCAATTTATGCTGATGACTTTGCTCGTTTGAATCGTGATGTTTACGAGCAAGCTCTGCAACTCTACAACACTTCCGGTGACATTCCCGAGTCCGAAGCCGAACTTTGTCTCGGTCTCTTAATCGCCTTTTCCGCCACCATTTACGACAACGGTCATAAGCAGCAATACATCCAGCGCCTTCTGGATCGTAGTTATGAAGTCCTCCCTAAACTTTCTTCCTCCCCGCTCAAAGCCCGTCTTTTATCCTACTGCTACAGTGAGGTCTACGATGAGAGCTTGGCACAGACTGCCCATACCATCATTAACACTTGGGATAAGACATATCTGACACAGGAGCAAATGGAGATTATTGAAGAACTGAAAAATTTTGAGGAAAATCAGTATCCGTGGGAGGAAGTGGAAGAATAGAAAAAAAGATAAATAGGATTTCCCTTTGAAGAAAAAGCGTATATTTGCATATAGCTTCTAAAAAAGGAGATAAAATGGAACAGATGCGTAAATTACCAGTTGGTATACAGACTTTTGAGGAAATACGTAAGGAGCATTATCTTTATGTAGACAAGACTGCTATGGTTTATCAAATAGCAAATATTGGTAAACCTTATTTTTTAAGTCGTCCCCGCCGTTTCGGCAAGAGTCTGCTTCTTTCAACCTTTGAAGCATACTTTCAAGGGCGTAAAGACTTGTTCCAAGGGCTTGCGATAGAAGAACTGGAAACTAAATGGGAAAGATATCCTGTATTGCATCTTGATTTGAATGCCCGCAACTATGAGACTGCCGCTGATTTGATAGCCATGCTCAATCAATATTTGGAGAAATGGGAGTTGAAATTCGGTACCGAAAAGCAGGATCGCAGTCCTGAGGAGCGCTTTGCCTATATAATAGAACAAGCATATATCCAGACGGGCAAACAAATTGTAGTATTGATTGACGAATATGATAAACCTTTACTTCAGGCATTGCTGGATGAAGATTTGTTGAATGAATACCGTCGTATTCTGAAAGCTTTTTATGGCGTATTGAAGAGCGCAGACCGTTATTTACGTTTCGTTTTTCTGACCGGAGTAACTAAATTTGCCCAAGTCAGCATATTCAGCGATTTGAACCAATTGAATGATATCAGTATGGACAGGGCATATAAAGCCTTGTGCGGTATTACAAAAGAAGAGATGGTTCGTACTTTTGTTCCGGAGATACAACATTTAGGTGAAAGTGAAGGACTGACATTTGAAGAAACCGTTTATCGCCTGGAGAAACAGTATGACGGTTATCATTTTTGTGAAGATACAACAGTCGGACTTTTTAACCCATTCAGTCTTTTAAATGTTTTTCAAAAACTGAAGTTCGGCAATTTTTGGTTTCAAACAGGTACGCCTACCTATCTGGTTGATTTACTTAAGCAGAGTGATTATGATCTTCGTTTATTAGTAGATGGAGTAGAAGTAACTGCTTCTGCATTTTCGGAATATCGTATAGAGGTAAATAACCCTCTTCCCATGATTTATCAAAGCGGCTATCTGACTATCAAGTACTATGACCGTGAAGTGGATCTTTATACATTGAAATTTCCCAATGATGAAGTACGCTACGGTTTCCTTAATTTCTTGGTGCCATATTATACCAAAGTGACTGATGACGAAACCGGTTTCCTCATAGCTAAATTTATGCGTGAACTTCGTTCCGGTGATGTAGACGCCTTCATGGAGCGCTTGAAAGTCTTCTTTGCCGGTATGCCATACGATTTGAGTGACAATACCGAACGTCATTATCAAGCTGTTTTTTATATAGTTTTCACTTTAATGGGACAATTTGTAGAAACAGAAGTCCGCAGTGCGCGTGGTCGTGCCGATGCAATCGTGAAAACTCAGAATGCCATTTATGCCTTTGAATTTAAACTGAACGGTACAGCCGAAGAAGCCTTGAAACAAATCGATGAGAGGGGTTATCTGATTCCTTATACGCTGGAGGGAAAACGTCTTATAAAAGTGGGAGTGAACTTCAGTAAAGAAACGAGGAACCTGGATAAGTATATAGTGGAAGAATAAAAATACTGCTGAGATAACCTTTGAATAAACATAAAATCACGTTATTTTGAATTCAGCCTATCGATGAGCTTCGATAGGTATTTATGCGTATTGATAGAGCTATCGACAGCTTTCGATAGGATTATCATGAAAAACATCTTCTCTATTTTAACAATGTTAAAGTGAAAAACAGACATTGATTTTTCTGTCTGCAGGAAGTTAATTTCTTGTGATTACGATGTTAACTTCTTACAGATAGGAAGTTAACTTTAACAGTGTGTTAAAGTTAACTTGAAATATTTGGATAACTGAATAGATAAATAGTTTTTATTCAATTTCCTTGTTTATACAATTATCTATACAATTAGTTAGTATTATAAAAGATTTGATTGGGTGCTGGATATTTTGAGGTCTTTGTGATTATAATTTTATATTTATGTAGCAGAATAGTATTAGTATAGTATTTGTGTATTAGCTGTTATGGGCTAATAATTTTAAAATTTCTTGTAAAAAGAGGTATGGATAACAGTGGAAAGTATATTAATAAACGTACTAATATCGTATTATACGCTATAGATAGATTTTTGCAAGAATTTGTCAATGTTATAGTGAAGCTACTTGATCGTTTTACAACGATAGATATTTATAGTAAGTTTTCAGCACATCAGGGTACTATGCAGAATGTTATAGGTTTATTAGCATTCAATGCATTGGGAGGTCTGCTAATAATAGTTACTAATATCAAGTTGGCAAATATATTAGGGGCTGCAGTATTTGGCATTTATTCATACTATTTGGCAATTGGAGAGATCGGTTCTAATATAGTACGTTATGGTCGTCATAAAACTATGCTTCGTGAATTGGTTCAGTATCCTGATAAAAGAAACATTACTATTACATATACTGTATGGATTTCAATTATTAATTTAATATTATTTTTAGCAACTATTATTGTATTTCATAATCAAATGGATATTCAATTATCCATTGTTGCTATTTTATTAATTTTATCCCCGTGCCTTATTTCATTGGATTTCCAACCTGTATATGAATCATTTCGTTTAATAAGCTGGCATTCTATTTATTATCTAATACAAAAAATCTTATTTATTGTAGGTGTATGGGTTATTCTTTTGATCAATAATAGATTATCTATTGGAAATGCTGCGATAATACTGTTTTTGTCATGGATAATTGTAGTTGTTATACAATATTGGGAAGTAATACATCAATTACATATTAATATATTTAAACAATTTAAAATAAGGGATTTGTTTCGTTTTTATAAGTCGGGATTTATAATTGCAGTTGTTTGTGTACTGGGGTGTGCATTTGGGCCAATTATCCAAATGATAATGAAACAATCTTCTAATGAAATTTCTGTGGGATTGTATGCTGCTTGTTTACAACTTCTTACCATTGCTAAATTTATCCTTAATCAAATGGCAAGGGTTGGAAATCCTAAAATGGCCGAAATATGTATGGTAGGATACGATAAGCAACGAAAAAGGAGTTTTCTAAAGAAATATATTTTTATAATGATATTATCTGTGTTGCCATTTGTAATTCCAATGTTTATTTGTCCAGATTTGATTGTTAAATCTTTGTTCTCTAGTGAATACCTTGAGATTTCAAGTGCTTTACCGATTTGTGCTGTCTATTTAATATTGAGTTCCATTGGAGCTGTATTTAATCAGTTTTTAGTTTCTTATAGGGCGGATAAGATATATATTATATTTTATAGTATAGCAGCAATAGTATCTATAATTATAGCAGTACTAATGATTCCATATTATGGCTTTTTAGGAGGGGTATTGGCATTTTGTATCTCGGATGGATTAGCTAGTATATTGTACACAATTATGTCACTAAATATTCTCAGAAATGAAATTTAATAAAAATCATATTTCAAAAATTAAACTAATAATATGGGACTTGGATGAAACATTCTGGAAAGGAACTTTGTCCGATAGTAATGTTAATGCCCCATCTATTATTCCTATTGATTCTAATATAAGTTTAGTTAAAAAACTTTCTAAACGTGGTATTGTAAATTCTGTATGCTCAAAAAATGATTGTGAACTTGCTGAAAATGAACTGAGAAGATTGGGCATTTTAGAATACTTTGTTTTTAATTCAATTAATTGGGAATCTAAAGGTGGGCGTATTAAGCAAACAATTAAAGATATGGCATTACGTCCGGAAAATGTTTTATTTATAGATGATAATCTATCAAATTTAGGAGAAGCGGAATATGTATGTCCTTCTTTGTTGGTAGCTACACCTGATACTATTTCTTATCTGTATAACAACGTTGATAATATAGGAAAGGATGATAGAGAATTGAGCAGATTAAATCAATATAAGGTGTTAGAAAAAAAACGTGTAGATAAGCAAACTTTCACATCAAACTATGACTTTTTAAGTCATAGTGAAATTAAGATCTGTATAATAAAAAAGCCTCTTCAATATGTAGAAAGAATTACTGAGTTGATAGCTAGGAGTAATCAATTGAATTTTACAAAAAAGAGGATAGATAACGTTGAAGTAACTAATCTTATTAATAATCCAAAGAATGAAACAGGTGCTGTTATTGTTGAGGATAATTATGGAAAATATGGCTTAGTTGGATTCTACTCTGAAAATAATAGTATTTTGGAGCATTTCGTATTTTCATGTAGAACTATGGGAATGGGAATAGAGCAGTATATCTATGCATATCTAAATTATCCTCGCTTGGATATAATTGGTCCAGTTTCTGGTAATGTTTCAAAAGAATTAGGAAAACCAACTTATATCACTCTAGTTGATAGTTTAGAGGAGAAAGAGAGTGAAGAGCAAAAAGGGTTAAAGATATTGCTAAAAGGTCCTTGTGATTTACAAGTGATGGCTTCATATATTGAAAATTCAGGATGTAATATAACAACAGAGTTTAATTTTTGCGATGATAAGGGAAACCAAGTGGATTTTTACAATCACACTGTGAATATTATAAATTCTACGAATATTAAGAAAGAAGAATTTGAACAGATCTCAAAGAAATATAATTTCATATCTGAGGAGGCTTATAATACTACGCTATTTAGCGGAGATTATGATGTTATATGTTTATCTCCTTTAATGGATGCAACATTAGGGGTTTATTCAAATGGCAATATATTATTACCATTTGGTTTATATAATAAATCTCTCATCAATACAAAAAATTGGAACGATTATTATCAAAAACGGGTTATGACGGCTCGTTGTAATTTTGATTATAAACAGTTGGAGAAATTTAGAAGTGAGTTTCATAAATATTCATATACTGCAAACGAGATTGCAACTAATTTTTCTTTGATTATAGATAAAATATTAAAAAAAAATGCAAATACAAAGTTTGTAATATTATTATTGTCAGAATTACCATATAAATACACAAAAACTTCTCCATATTATGCTCTTTCTGGAAAAGAAATATATCATAGAGAGATTAATGAAAAAATAATAGAATTATTTAAAGAAAGGGATTCAATATATTTATTGAATGTAAATGATATTGTTAGATCTCAATCAGATTATTTTGACAATATTAATCACTATTCAAAATTAGTTTATTATAAAATTGCTAAGGAGTTTATTGATTATGTAAATTCAATTGGGGGGGGGAATATTAAAAGTAAAAAGATATATCATGTTTTGTGGGAACATTTTAAAAGAGCTATTTACAAGACGTTCATTTTAAGATAGTTCAAATTCACTTGGTAACAAATAATTGAAAGTATAATTTGTAAATGGAATGCAGATGAAACAATGAATTGTTGATAATATCTGTAAATATCTGATACATTCATTAATTTTTGTTTGATATTATACTAATGTTTATATGTTCTGTGTAAAGTTTCTCTTCTATTTGAATGATAAATATTAGCTGATTATGAAAACTAACTGGAATATTCCTAATTGGATTCAAGTGTGTATTATAATTCTTTATCGCTTAATTAATGAAAAATATTATGTGGATTATGTGGTACCTATTTTTTCATATTCAGGCTATACGAATAATGCGGATTCGTATCAATATATATTATCTTGGATATTCCTTTTAATTATGATACCTTTTTATCTGAAATCATTTAAGACTACAGATACTTTATGGCAATATATTTTACTGTTCTTAATGTGCTTAAAAATTATTCCATTATCAATAATGATTGGTAAAGTTGAATATGAATTAGAGTATATTTATTTAAATTTTATTTTTTGGATTTTATTTCTTGGGTTATATAGTATATTCCCTAATATTAAATTATTCAGTAATAGCTATATAAGAAGAAATAAAAGTGTATTTAATAAGGCTTTATCATATATAATTATTCTATTTGTTTGTGCTGTTATTTATGTATCAGGAAGATATACTGGCTTTCATTTACATACATCATTAATAGATGTGTATGATATCCGATTCGAACAAAGAGAAAATAATTATCCTATGGTATTTAGCTATATATTAGCAGCTTCTATGACTCTTTGTCCTTTAATCCTTTGTCTCTTAATTGATAAAAAAAAGTATCTTTTAGCCTTTATTTTTATTTTTATCGTATATCTGGATTTTTCTATAGCTGGTGTTAAGTCAATTATTTTTGCAACAATTGCAGGAGTTCTCTTAAAATATTATTATAAAGCAAAATATAAGAAAGTATTTTTTATCTATTTGACAATTGCATTATTTGTCTGTTTTAGTTTTTTCAATGAAACTATACTATATGCAATTACACCACTTTTTTTAAGAGTTTTTTATATACCATCAGGACAGGATTATGAGTATTATACTTTTTTTAACATATTTGAACCTGATTTCTATCGGAATAGTATTTTAAGGAGGTTTGGATTTGAATCCCCTTATGCTGATACAAGTGTCGATATTGCAGTCGGGGAATACTTTAATCCTAATGTTGAAGGTATTAGATCTAATAATGGGTTGATTAGTGAAGCTTTTGCGAATTTCGGTATGGTAGGATGTGTAATACTTCCAATAATTTTAGTTATTTATATAAAGTTAGTAAGCTCATGTTCTAAAGGTATTGATGAGACGTATATATGTTTAATCTCTCTTCTTTTTTGTAATACCTTAATATCAGCATTTATTCCTACTTCAATTCTTTCTTCTGGAATATTATTTATGATGATATTTTTAGTTTGTTATAAAGCAACAATTATCGAGAGCGTCTCAATACAACGAAATTAATTAATCATATATATTAAAATGCAGCGGATTAAAATTTGTGTAATAGGTCTTGGTTATGTAGGTCTGCCATTGGCTCGTCTTTTTTCTACAAGATATGAAACTATAGGTTTTGATATGAATCAAAAACGTGTGAATGCATTAATGAGTGGTCATGATGCTACGTTTGAAGTTTCTGATGAATTACTTCAGGATGCTATCGAAAATCACGGTTTTAAGTGTACTACAAATTTAGATGACATTAAGGAATGTAATTTTTATGTAGTAGCAGTACCTACTCCTGTGGATGAGAATAATCGTCCAGATTTAACTCCCCTTTGGAAAGCAAGTGAAACAGTCGGTAAAGTGATTAGTAAAGGTGATATTGTTGTATATGAATCAACAGTCTATCCTGGAGTTACTGAAGAAGAATGTTTACCAGTCGTAGAGAAAATCTCAGGCTTAAAATTTAATCTGGATTTTTTTGCGGGTTATTCTCCTGAACGGATAAATCCGGGGGATAAACTGCATACTGTTGAAAAAATTAAGAAAGTAACATCTGGATCTACTCCCGAAATAGCGGATATAGTAGATGATGTTTACAATTCTGTACTTGTGAACGGTACCCATAAAGCACCTTCCATTAAGGTGGCAGAGGCAAGTAAAATTATTGAAAATTCTCAACGTGATGTGAACATTGCTTTCATGAATGAACTTGCCAAAATATTCAATGCAATGGGGATTGATACACATGATGTGATTGAAGCTGCCGCGTCAAAATGGAATTTCATAAAATTGAATCCTGGTTTAGTAGGGGGACATTGTATCTCTGTAGATCCATATTATTTGATTCAGAAAGCACAGGTGTATGGTGTACTTCCTCGCATAATGTTTGCTGCTCGTCGTTTGAATGATGGTATGGGGGAATATGTTGCTGAACAGACCATTAAATGTATGAATAAAAAAGGAGTTATGGTGAAAGATGCCAAGATTCTTCTTTTAGGTATTACTTTCAAGGAAAATTGCCCTGATATTCGTAATACTAAGATTGTGGATATTTATCATACTTTGAAAGAATATACTGGAAATATTACAGTTTATGACCCATGGGCAAATACTGAAGCTGTGAAACATGAGTATGGTATTGATGTGAGCAATGAATTGAATAGTAAAGAAAAATATGATGCGGTTATCCTTGGTGTCGCTCACAAAGAATTTCTTGCATTGGATGTTAGGTCTATAGTGAAAGAAATTGGTATAGTGTATGATGTGAAAGGAATTCTTCCAAAAGAATTTGTTGATGGAAGATTGTAATATGAAGAAAATTCTTTTGATTTCGAATATATATCCGACAGGTAATCCTCAATATAGAGGAACATCTGTTTGCCATTATTTTACTCGTGAATGGATACAACTTGGATATGATGTTCGTGTTATACATTTTGATTCATTGTTTCCAAAACCATATTATTGGATCGGAAGAGCGTTCAATTCATTAATTCAAGCCAAAACAGGATGTGTAGTCAATGTAGATATTTCTACTGTTTTGCAAGAATATGCGGTTGATGGCATACCGGTTTTATTTGTTCCATTACGCAAATTTATACCCCATAGGATATTTTCGCAGAAAGAAATGAATAAAGCTTTTGGGGCGGTTTGTGAGTATTTGAACAAATATACTTTTGTTCCGGATGTAGTAGTAGGCCATTTTGTACTTCCACAGTTGCAGTTCTTATACATGTTTAAAGAAAGATTTCCACAGGTAAAGACGACAATGGTTATCCATAGTGATGGAAGCAATATTAAAACAGTTTATGGTGATAGATACAAGGAATATATGAATTCGGTAGATGTTTGGGGATTCAGATCTGTTGCATTTAAGAAAAGGTTTGAATCTTTATATGGAGTTAAAAAAAATGAGTTTTTATGCTATTCTGGTATTCCTGAAAAATACATACAACCGGTGTCGAAAACCTTTAAAAATGGTGTGACTAATTTTACCTTTGTAGGTAGCCTATACAAACTGAAACGGGTAGAAGATACCATAAAAGCTCTTAATAAGAGTTATGGAAAGGAAACATTTCATTTTGATATAGTAGGTAATGGTTCTGAAGAAATTAATCTGAGAAAACTTGTATCAGCTTTAGGAATAAAGGAAAAGGTTACATTCCATGGGAAAAAAACAAGGGATGAAGCACAGAGAATTATAGGGCGGTCGGATTGTTTCATAATGGTAAGTGCGCATGAGGCTTTTGGATTGGTCTATGTAGAAGCTATGGCAAAAGGATGTATTACGGTCGCAACGAAAGGGCAAGGAATTGATGGTGTCATTGTTGACGGTGAGAATGGTTTTTTATGTATATCCCAGAACGTAGAGGAACTTGTAAAGGTTGTAAATAAAATTCGAAATCTTTCCATTCAAGAATTGAATAGAATATCAAAGAATGCGATGGATACAGCTACGCAATTAACAAATAAGAAGGTAGCTGAGATGTATATTAATGCATCATTAAACTGCTAAATTATGAATATAAAAAAAGATTGTATGATGATTTCTTACGTCCAAGTAAGTTTGAAGAATATGAAAAAATAATAAAGATAGCGGCAGAGGAAGGATATGAGTTTCATACAATTCTTTCATTCGAAGAAGTCAGAGAAAGTCTTGATCCCCTAAAAAAGTATTTGATTCTTCGTCGTGATGTTGATACCCCGGATTTTGTATCTCTATATAAGATGTTCACAATAGAGAAAAAATATAATGCTAGATGCACATATTATTTTCGAAAGAGTACGAAAAATCTCCAATTAATGCAATACATACAAAATGGGGGAGGTGAGCCATCTTATCACTATGAAGAACTTGCTACATATTGCTATAAATATAGAATAAGAAATAGAGAGAAAGTATTGGGACATCTTAGTGAGATTCAAATTACTTTCTTAAAAAACTTGAAGGCTTTCCGTAAAGAGATAGGGCTACCATGTCTTACTGTTGCTTCTCATGGCGATTATGTTAATACTAAGTTAGGTGTTCAGAATGCGATTCTGATGACGAATGCAATAAAAGAGTCAGCAGGAATAGTAAGAGAGGCATATGATAAAGAGCATATGAATGCATTGACTTGTAGATTAGCGGATCAAGTGCTGGGAGAGGCTTTTGTGGAACAAGCGATTGCTGCAATCAAACGTGGAGAACCCGTTTTGGAGCTTCTTACGCATCCACGACAATGGAATTCTCCATTTATTATTAATTTCAGAGAAGAAGTAGGACGAGTTCTCAAACAGATTTATATGAATTTATAAAATGTCGATCAAAGATTGTAAAACAATAGAACTTCCTAAATTTTTGGATGCGAGAGGAAATCTATCATTTGCCGAACAGAATAATCATATTCCTTTTGAAATCAAGAGAACATATTGGATTTATGATGTACCAGGAGGAGAAGGACGTGGAGGTCACGCTTTCAAAAACACGAAGGAATTTATAATTGCACTCTCCGGTAGTTTTGATGTGATAGTTGATGACGGTGAGAAACGAAAGACCTTTACGCTCAATCGTTCTTACTATGGTCTTTATATTCCTAAAGGGCTGTGGCGAAAAATGAATAATTTCTCAACAAACTCTCTTGCCCTTGAATTTTCTTCAACTAATTATGATCCGGATGATTATATCAGGAATTATGATGAATTCCTAAAATTAAAAAGTAATGGAAAAATATAGCGTATTTGATTGCTCTATAATTGAACTGGATAGACACCACAGTGATCGAAAGGGAAATCTTTCTGTAGTACAGAATGGGGATACTTTGCCTTTCGATGTGAAACGTGTCTATTATTTGTATGATGTTCCGGGTGGTGAGTCTCGCGGTGCACATGCCCATAGAGATTTGAGTCAACTGATGATTGCGGCTTCTGGATCATTTCGTGTTACCCTTGATGACGGCAAAGTAAAACGTTCGTTTTTTCTTAATCGTCCATACCAAGGTTTGTATGTGAAACCCGGTATGTGGCGTGATTTGGATGATTTTTCTTCCGGAGCTGTCTGTATGGTTTTGGCATCGGATGTGTATCTGCAGGAAGATTATATTCGGGATTATGAAGAATTTTTGAGCTTTAGAGGAATAAAACGATGATACATCCATTGAGTGACTGTAATAATTCTGCCATACCGGAGTCTACTAATATTTGGCAATTTTGCGTAGTGCTTCCCGGAGCTAAAATTGGAGAGAACTGTAATATCTGTTCCCATTGCTTGATTGAGAATGACGTGGTGATTGGCAATAATGTCACCGTTAAATGTGGAGTACAAATATGGGACGGTATTGAATTAGAGGATGGCGTAATGGTAGGTGCCAATACTACTTTTACTAATGACATATATCCGAGATCAAAGAATGGAGAGTGGAGGCTTCTTAAAACAAAGGTGTGTAAGGGGGCTTCCATTGGTGCCGGGGCTACTATCCTTCCCGGGCTAGTTATTGGTGAGAATTCCATGATTGGTGCTGGTAGCGTGGTTACAAAAAGTGTGCCTGCCGGAGAAATATGGGTCGGTAACCCTGCAAAATTTCTTAGAAAAGTAGATGAACGATAAAGTATGATACCATTCCTTTCACTAAAAGATGTAACGGCCCTTCATGGGGCTGAGATAAATGAGGCTGTAAATCGTGTTGTTAATGGAGGTTGGTATCTCCAGGGCAAAGAGAACGAGCGTTTTGAGGAGAATTATTCCCAATTTATTGGAGCTAAATATACCGTTGGCTGTGCTAATGGGCTAGATGCTTTAATTTGGATTTTCAGAGCCTATCTGGAAATGGGAGTGATGCAGCCCGGAGATGAAGTGATTGTACCTGCAAACACTTATATTGCAACTATTCTTGCTATAACAGAGAATGGTTTAAAACCGATTCTTGTAGAACCGAAATTGAATACGCTTGAAATCGATGATGATAGGATAGAAGAGGTAATCACTCCCCGAACTAAAGCAATTACTATCGTTCACCTTTATGGCCGTATCGCTTATACAGAGAAGATCGGTGAACTTTGTAAGAAATATCATTTGAAATTAGTTGAAGATTGTGCCCAAAGTCATGGTTGTCTTTACAGTGATGGTCGTATGACCGGAAATATTGGTGATGCGGCTGGTCATAGTTTCTATCCGGGTAAAAATCTCGGTGCTCTTGGTGATGGTGGTGCTGTGACTACTAATGACGAAAAATTGGCAAAGGTAATCCGTGCTTTAGCTAATTACGGTAGCCAGAAAAAATATGTCTTTAAATACACAGGTCGCAATAGCCGTTTGGACGAGGTACAGGCGGCGGTACTTGATGTGAAACTGAAATATCTAGTAGAGGACAATGCTCATCGTAAAGTAGTTGCTAAATATTATATTGAAAATATAAAGAATCCTTTAGTGTTGATGCCTGATGTACTTCCTTATGAAAGTAATGCTTTTCATCTCTTCCCTGTACTTTGTGAAAAACGTGATGAACTTCATGACTATTTGGAACAGAATGGTGTAGGTACTGTTATCCATTATCCTATTGCTCCCCATAAACAGGAGTGTTATAAAGAATGGAATGATTTATATTTTCCTATCACAGAATACATTGCAGATCACGAATTAAGTTTACCAATTGGGCCTGCTATTCTGATGGAAGATGTAAAAAGGGTAGTTGGACTGATCAATAAATTCAAATAGTTTGTATATTAAAAATATATGTCTAAAAAACATATTAAAAATATTTGGTTGGTGAATAAGTATGCTATGCCACCCAAATATGAATCACGCTTGCGGACAATTAAATTTGCTCATTATCTCCAGCAAAGTGGATATAATGTGACAATTTTTGGTTGTAGTATTATGCATAATATGAATCTGGATCTTATAGAAGATGATTCATTATATATTGAGCGTCAGTATGACGATTTGCACTTTGTACATGTTAGGAGTTTGCCTTATCGGGGAACGGCAGGTATAAAACGTATATTGAGTGAAATTCAGTTCCATTATAATTTAGTGAGGGTGATGAAAAAAATACCTAAAGCTGATTTGATAGTGGCAACAACGGATGCGCTTATTTCAAATCCGGTTCTTGACTTTGCTCATAAACATGGTATTAAGTATGTGAAAGAGGTATTGGATATGTGGCCGGATATTTTTGTGGATTTAGGGCTGATTAGTGCAAAGAATCCAATCATGAAATATTTGTGGTATAGAGCCAAAAAAAACTATACAGAGTCGGATGCTGCTGTATTTTCACTTACCGGTTGTTTTGATTATATACGTGCAAAGGGATGGGATATAGAATCTGGAGGTCCTGTAGATATGAAAAAGATTTATTATATAAATAATGGTGTGGACTTGAAAGATTTTGATAACTGGAAGATTGAATATACGATAGATGATGAAGATTTGAAATCTGACAAGAAAAAGGTTATTTATCTGGGGAGTATCAGACTGGTGAATAATGTAGGACAGTTGGTACGTGCTGCTGAAAAAATGAAAGATCTGGAAGATACTGTCTTTTTGATTTATGGTGATGGTGATGATCGTAATGCGCTGATTCAATATTGTGTGGAACATAATCTTTCGAATGTAAAGTTCAAAGCAAAATGGACAGATCCCAAGTATGTCCCATTTATACTTTCAAAGAGCTATTTAAATATACTGAACTATATTTCTTCAGAATTTGCTAAATATGGAATCAGTTCAAGCAAAATGTTTCAATATATGGCTAGTGGTCGTCCGATAGTTTGTAACATCAATCTTCCTCAATGTCCGATAACCAATAATGAAATAGGTATAGCTCATGAAATGAAAGATGAGAATGATTATGCAGTAGCTATTCGTTCTCTGTTAGAACTATCGGCCGAGGAATATAATGTCATGTGTAAACGGGCTTTGGAAACAGCTAAAATATTTGATTATGAGTATCTGGCAGAAAAAATGGTAGAAGTGATAAAGATAGTTGAGAATTAAATCATTTAAATGATGAGCAATATTAGATTTAGAATAGCAAAACCAAGTGATGCCAAGCAAATTACAGATGTGCATTGGCATGTACGGGATCGGTATACAGAAGGCATATTTCTGTCTCTAGGAAAGTTCTTTTTAAAGACTTATTATAAAATAATTCTCAACGACCCATGGGAGGTAGTAATATGTGCAGTAAAAGAGGATGGGAAAATAGTGGGATTTAGTAGTGCTAGTCAAGATGCTAAATCACAGATAAATAATTTGAAGAAACATAAACTTAAACTTGGATTTGCAGCAGCATTTGCATTAATATGTCATCCTTCATTAATTAAAGGTGTTTGGCAACGTTATAAATCATTATGTGATGCCCCCAATGCTCCTAAGTTTATAGATACAAAAGGTGTAAGAGGTGAGTACTGGTGCTGGTTAAAGAGCGAAGAGGCTGGACTTCAGAATTTTCAAGTTGATAATATAAAGAACCGGGTTCTTTATCATCTTGGAGAAAAAGAACTTATAGGGGAAGTTGATAAAAGAAATAAAGGTGTTCTTGATTTTCATAAACGTGTAAATAAGGCAGAAGTTATTGATGAATTTACTTTACCTGATGGTCGTGACAGGGTTGTGATTAGAATTGCTCTTAAAGCAGGTAGATAATAACTAATTTATTTCATATAAAACTAATAATTATGACAAATTTAGAAAAGTATAACAATGTATTTTGTGAGAATCTTCAAATAACAGTTGACAAACTTGCAGGTTTAAAATATCAAGGGACTGAACTTTGGGATTCTGTAGGTCATATGACACTTATTGCAGCTATTGAGGATACATTTGATATCATGATGGATACAGATGATATCATTGATTTTTCTTCTTATGAAAGAGGGCAGGAGATACTGAAGAAATATAATGTAGAGTTCTGATGTTACGAGGTAAAAATGCAATAATTACGGGTGCACGTAGTGGGATTGGTTTCGCTACACTGCAATTATTTGCTCAAAAAAGGGTTAATTGTTGGGCGATAGTTCATAGAGATGATACCGAATTTGAGGAGCAAATACAATTGTTGCAAGAACAGAATAATATTTGGATTAAGCGAGTATATATAGATTTGAGTGAATCGGAATCTATTAAAACGGGAATTAAAGAAATTATTAAAGAGAAACGACCGATAGATATCTTGGTAAATGCTGCTGGTATAGTTAGTCCTGATAGACTTTTTTCAATGACAAACATGCTTGACATTAGAAAAGTAATGGATGTTAACTTTTTTAGTATACTTGAGACTATTCAACTTGTGTCTAGAGTAATGTTAAGACAAAGAAGTGGAAGTATCATTAATGTTGCCAGTGTTGCAGCTGATTGTGAAGATACTTCCCAATTGGAATATGCAGCCAGTAAAGCAGCACTGGTATGTGCTACCAAAAAACTGGCTCGGGAGATGGGTGCTGTAGGTATACGAGTCAATGCTGTATCTCCAGGACTCACAGACACCAAAATGGCTCAAGAAATAGAAGACAAAACTATGTCTAAAATCAATTCTGGTCTTACTTTGAGACGATTGGGTAGGCCAGAGGAGATTGCCAAAACTATAGCGTTTCTTGCAAGTGATGACAGCAGTTTTATTAATGGAGAAAATGTTAAAGTTGATGGTGGCGGGTTTGATCTTCGATTAATGATTAAGAATAGATAAAATGGAATTAAAAGAATTGGCGAAGAACCTTCGCTTGTCTGCATTACAGATGGCATACGACTGTGGACGGAATGGTTCTCACTTAGGCCCTGGATTGTCAACGGTAGAGATATTTGCTGCCCTCTTCGGAAAGGTGCTTCGTTATGACATAAATAAAAAAGAAAATGAGAATCGTGATCGTTTGGTGATAAGCAAAGGGCACTGCGTGCTCTCATATTATTCCGCATTGAGATGGGCAGGTTTTCTTTCTGATGAGGACATCAAGAGCTTTGAGATAAATGGCTCTCATTTTCATGGACATGCAATGCGTAATCTTCAGAAAGGTATAGAGTTCTCTGGTGGCAGTCTTAGTATGGGAATGAGTTTTGCCGGTGGGCTTGCTTTGGCTTGTAAGAAGAAAGGGCTTTCATCGCGTGTATTTGCACTTGTTGGTGATGGAGAATGTGATGAAGGTCTGATTTGGGAGTCTGCAATGTCTGCAGCTAGTTATGGTTTAAATAACTTTATTGTTATTATAGATAGAAATAAACTGCAATACGATGGACTCACAACAGAGGTGATGAATCAGATGGATCTTGGAGAAAAATTTAAGGCTTTTGGGTTTGAGGTACGTATTGTAGATGGTCATAATCCGGATGTACTGGTTGAAGCCTTGAATACGTTAAGTGAAAAACCTATTTGTGTTATTGCAGATACTATCAAAGGCAAAGGTGTAAGTTTTATGGAGGGTCAGAAAGAGTGGCATCATCACACTTTGACCAAAGAACAATATATACAAGCTAAAGAGGAGGTGGAAAATGTTTGAAATAACACGGATAACGGCTCGTACATGTAGCATGTTGGGACAGAGAGGCGCTATTTTTGGCTTGGCTGTTCTTGAGGCTGCTAAGGCTGATGATAAGTTTCTATTAATGACAGCCGACTTGGCAACTCTTTCTGGAATGGATCGTTACTGTAAAATTTATCCAGATCAATTTATTAATGTTGGTATTGCCGAACAGAACATGATAGGAATTGCTGCGGGTATGGCTGCTGAAGGTTTTCATCCTGTAGTTACAACATATGCAACTTTTGTGACGATGAGAGGGTGTGAACAAATTCGTCATTATCTTGGATACATGTCTCAGAAGGTAATAGTTGTTGGTTCTGGTGCTGGTTTAAGTCAAGGATTTGCAGGAAATACTCATTATACTATTGAGGATATATCGATGATGCGCGCTATTCCTAATTTGCAGATACTTTCACCTGCTGATGCTGCTTCTGCGGTGAAATTATTTAATGTAGCATTGAAATCCAAGTTTCCAGTCTACATCCGATTGACTGGTAACTTGAACTGCCCAATAGTATATAAAGATGATGTTCAATTCGAAATCGGTAAAAGTAATCGTTTGACGGAAGGAAAAGATGTTACTATTTATGCGTGTGGAACTATGGTAGCAACAGCCTTGAAGGTAGCAGAAATATTGTCAGAACAATCGGTAGAAGTATCTGTCGTTGATATGTATTCTATTAAGCCCATTGATAAGGAGGTTGTTTTGGAGGGAAAAGATACACGTTTACTTGTGACTTTAGAAGAGCATAATAAAATGGGAGGACTTGGGGCATCCGTCGCAGAGATTGTTGCAGAACAGCACTTAAGACAAACTCGTTTGTTGCGTTTGGGTATCGCAGATGTGTTCGATCTGGCAGGTGATTATGATTGTTTGCTTGAACAAAATCGATTGACAGCATCACAAGTAGCAGAAGATATATTAAATGAGTTGAAGTAGATGTTAGATATGTTTCCCATAGGGGAATTGCAGATATATCGTTCTGTATATGAATTTGTTAATTCTAATATGTATGTGATTTTTAGTGAGAATGAAGCCATTATTTTTGATCCTCATAGAAATGAAGAATTAACAGAGTTGCTAAATAAGCAAGGTATACAAAACATAACCATACTGCTTACACACGAACATCATGATCATACTTCCGGAATATATTGGTATCAGAAATATTTTGAGACTACAATAATTTGTCAGGAATTTGGAGCAAAATGGATGGTTTCCTCAAAATACCTGAGACCAACATTACTTTTATTTGTTATTGGAGAAAGGGATAAGGTTACTGGTGATAATAATCTGGAATTATTTAAGCATGAATATGTTGCATGCAACTATAAAACAGATGTTACGTTTAATAAAGAATTACAGATGGATTGGCATGGACATCAACTTATGTTTTATCATATTCCTGGACATTCTAAAGGAAGTAGTTTGATAGTGATTGATAATCAATATGCATTTACAGGAGATTCACTATTGAAGGATATACCAATTATTACCCGATTCCCGGACAGTAGCCATAAGGACTATCTGATTAAGGCTTTACCAACGATACAGAGAAAATTAAAGGGTGATATGACTATTTTTCCAGGACATGGTAATCCTTTCTTATATGAAGAATTATTGAATAATAATATACTGGATGTTCGATTTAGATAAATATAAAGATAATACAGCTGTCATTACCGACCGTGACGAGGTGTTGACTTATGGACAGGTAGCGGAAGAAGTGGAGAACTTTGCCGTTCATTATAAAGGTGGGTTTGTTTTTACGCTTTGTGAGAATCTTCTTGGTGCTTTTATCGGTTATGTGGCTTGCATGAACAAACATATTCCACAGGTACTTTTGGATGGTAGTAAGGATTTAGAGTTGGTTCAAAGACTCATTGGAATCTATCAGCCGGAGTATATATGGATGCCATCGGTTCGTGCGAATGAAATCGGTGGAAAGAGTATATATACTTATCAGGAGTATTCTCTTCAGTTGATGGCTTATGATGAGCCCTTGACCGATAAAGCTATTAATCCGGATCTGCTTCTATGTCTTACGACATCAGGGAGTACCGGTTCTCCTAAATTGGTGAGATTGTCTGAACAAAATCTTAAGAGTAATGCAGAATCAATTGCAGATTATTTAAAAATTACATCCGATGAGCGTCCGGTGACTTCATTACCAATGTATTATAGTTATGGCATGTCGGTCATTAACAGTCATTTAATTAAGGGAGCTACCATTTTACTTACTGATAAAGCTGTGATGCAACGTGAGTTTTGGACTTTCATCAAGGAACAAAAAGCTACTTCCATTGCAGGTGTACCTTATACTTACGAAATGTTGAAGCGACTGCGTTTTTTCCGTATGGAATTACCGGAATTGAAGACAATGATTCAGGCAGGAGGTAAATTGAATGCTACTTACGTGAAAGAATATGTAGATTTTGCCAAACAGAATAATAAAGAATTCATTGTGATGTATGGGCAGACAGAGGCAGCTCCAAGAATGTCTTATCTGCCGTTTGATAAGGCGATTGAGAAGAATGCTTCAATCGGCATTGCCATACCAGGAGGGCAGCTTTGTATAGTGGATACTAATGGCAAAAGTATAAAAGAGCCGGAAGTGGAAGGGGAACTTGTATATAAAGGTGCGAATGTTTGCTTGGGTTATGCGGAAGAACGTATGGATCTTGGAAAAGGTGATGAAAATTGTGGTGAACTTCATACAGGTGACATTGCCAAATTTGATGCAGATGGTTTTTTCTACATTACCGGCCGCATGAAGCGTTTCGTGAAAATTTTGGGGAATCGGACTAATCTTGATGCCATTGAGCAATTGGTAAAAGCCATAACTCCTAATTGCGCTTGTGGAGGGGTGGATGATTTGATTACTGTTTTTGTGACAGAAAATGGACTTGAGGAGAAAATTAAGGTTTTACTCGTAGAGAAGACTGGTTTTAATCCGCGTGCTTTTACTGTAAAAAAGATTGATACTATACCTGTTAAAACAAATGGAAAAATAGATTATCCTGAGCTTCAGAAAATGCTATGATAATGAACATAAATGAAATACTTGAAATAGCTCCGTATTCACTGGACAGAGGACAGAAGCATCAACTTTTGAACGAACGCTTGCGTGAGCTTACACGTAAGCATTATAATCAGTGTGAGGCTTATCGTAGAATGGTGGATGCTCGTGGGTTGGATATAAGTAATCTGCCTGACTATGAGCTGTTGCCGTATTTACCGGTACGATTATTTAAAGAGTTTGAACTTCGTTCGTGTGAGAAAAGCGAGGTAGTCAAAACTATGACTTCCAGTGGGACTACAGGTCAACAAGTCTCACGTATTTTTCTTGACCGTGAGACCAGTAGCGCACAACAGAAATGTCTGACAAAGATTGTGAGTCATTTCCTTGGAACAAAGCGTGTTCCGATGTTGATCCTTGATTCTACAGCTGTTGTTAAAAACCGCAATATGTTCTCTGCCCGTGGTGCTGGTATACTTGGTTTTTCCATGTTCGGAAACAAACGTCAATATGCACTCAACGAAGATATGGAACTTGATGTTGAGGGAATGAAAGAATTTCTCGAAGCTAACAAAGGAGAAACGATCTTTATGTTCGGTTTCACGTTTATGATTTGGCAGCACTTTTATAAGAAGCTGCTTGAGAGTGGATATAAGCCTGATTTGAGTAAGGGAATCCTGATTCATGGTGGCGGTTGGAAGAAGCTTGTAACGGAGAAGGTCTCTCCGGAAGAATACAAGAATAGTCTGAATGAGGTGTGTGGAATCTTGCCTGATAATGTACATGACTATTACGGCATGGTTGAACAAACCGGTTGTATTTATATGGAATGCAAGTATGGTCATCTGCATACAAGTATATTCAGTGATGTGTTGATTCGTAGGCCTTTTGATTTTTCATTGGCTGAAATTGGAGAGAAAGGTCTGATTGAAGTGGTAAGTACACTTCCAGAATCATATCCGGGTCATGTACTTTTAACCGAAGATGAAGGGATGATTTTAGGTGAGGATGATTGTCCGTGTGGACTTAAAGGTAAGTATTTCAAAATAGAAGGTCGAATTAAAAATGCGGAAATCCGCGGATGTAGTGATACCTATGCTGCCAAATTCTAATTTTACATTGCTTTATCCTGCTCAGATTGATTGGAAGAAGTTTTTGGAATATCGTCCGGATATACCATTTTCAGATAAAGTTATTGAGTTTCTGAATATATTGTCAGGAGCATTGCTCAAAGATCGTAGTAGTCGTCTGTATCCGGATGTAATTACGTTTGCTTTTTTCTGCAGAAAGGCAAATCTGCAAAAATTGATGAGTGAATACGTTCGTAAGGATGAATTGCGTTTAGGGAGAGGGCTTCTCTTTCATATTGCACCATCCAATGTTCCTATTAATTTTGGTTATTCATTGGTAGCAGGTCTTTTATCCGGTAATACCAATATTGTTCGTGTGAGCTCAAAACAATTCCCGCAGGTAGATTTAATTATCAAACATTTGTATGAGATACTGAAAAGTGAGTTATATGATGAAGTTGCTAGTCGTATTGTTTTGGTACGCTACGACCGAACTTCAGATGCAAGTGCATACTTTTCATCTATTGCCAATGTGCGTGTGATTTGGGGAGGGGATACAACTATAGCTACAATTCGTCAGAATGCACTACCTGCACGTTCTTTTGATGTTTGTTTTGCTGATAGATATTCTATTGCGGCTATAAATCCAACAGCTATAATGTCGGCTACAGATGTTGAAATGAAGAGACTTGCAGAAGCATTTTATAATGACACATATCTGTTTGACCAGAATGCTTGTTCTGCTCCCCATACTATTTTTTGGCTTTCTGCAGATTGTCTGGAAGTAGCCAAAGAACGTTTTTGGAATATTTTTCATGACTATGTTTCATCCAAGTATCAGTTGCAGGCAGTCATGAGTGTTGATAAGCTCACAGCTTTCTATCGTCAGGCTATATGTATGAATGTTAAGATGCAAGATATGCCTGATAATCTGGTGTTCCGTACAGAATTAAGCGAGTTACCAAAGAATATTGAAGAGTTCCGTTGCGCCTGTGGCTATTTTTCAGAGAAAACGATTGGGACAATTGACGAAATAGCATCAATTGTTACCGTCAAATATCAAACTCTTGGATACTATGGTTTTAAAAAGGAAGAACTTGTTGATTTTGTTCGACGTAATCGCTTTTTAGGTCTTGATCGTATAGTACCCATAGGTGAAACTACGAATTTTGCATTGACTTGGGATGGATATAATTTGATAGATACGTTTAGTAGGCTTCCTAGTGTTTTATGATGAAGTATTATATATTTATTTCCTGATTTCTCTTTTATAGACTATCCCTCCCCGGGATAGCCCTAATCAATACATATTTTTTTTAATCATGAAAATACCATTTTCTCCTCCTTACATTGATGATACTGTCATCAATGAGGTGGTTGATTCATTACGTTCGGGCTGGATTACTTCCGGTCCTAAAGTAAAAGCTTTAGAGGAAGAAATAAAATCTTTCTCAGGTGCGAAAGAAGTGCTTTGTGTGAATTCCTGGACTTCGGGAGCCATTATGATGCTTCGTTGGCTGGGAGTGAAAGCGGATGATGAAGTAATTGTTCCGGCTTACACATATAGTGCTACGGCATTGGCTGTGCTCCATGCGGGTGCAAAGCCTGTTATGGTGGACTCGGGTAAGGACTTCAATATATCTGTAGATGCTATCCGTAAGGCGATTACTCCCCAAACAAAGGCAATTATTCCGGTGGATATAGCAGGTTTTCCTTGCGATTATGACAAGATTATGAAACTGGTGAATGAACCTGAAATACGGAAGATGTTCAAAGCTGAAAGTGCTGTACAGGAGAAACTGGGACGTATTCTTGTGATGAATGATGCCGCACATTCGTTGGGGGCTTATTATAGTAAGAATCAACGTACAGGTTGTGAGACGGATGTCGCTATCTTCTCACTTCATGCGGTGAAGAATGTGACGACTGCCGAGGGTGGAGCTATTTGTTTGAACCTGCCTGCGCCTTTTGATAATTCGGAACTTTATAAGGAGTTGCGGATGATGAGTTTGAATTGCCAGACAAAAGATGCTTTCTCTAAATCAAAGGCCGGTGGTTGGCGTTACGATATTGTAGGATTGGGGATGAAGGTAAATATGGCGGATGTGAATGCTGCCATCGGACTTGCCCAGATACGGGAATATCCGAAGCTGCTGAAGGAACGTAAGAGAGTATTCGATACTTATACGGAAGCTTTCAAGGAATGTGACTGGGCAATCGTTCCTCCTTCGATAGAGGGGGAGAAAGAGAGCTCTTACCATATTTATGCATTGCGCATCAAGGCCTTTACGGAAGAACAACGCGACCGGATGATTGATGAAATTGCTAAAAGCGAGGTTGCCGTGAATGTGCATTTTATTCCGATGCCTATGCTCTCGTTCTTTAAATCTTTGGGATATGATATCAATGGGTATCCTCAGGCATACGAGAATTTCAAGAGTGAAATATCTTTGCCCATCTATCCCCAGTTGGACGATGAGAAGTTGAATTTTATCATTAAGACTGTAATGGCGGCTTATCAGTCGGTTGTAAGTATTAAGTAATGATTCGCTGCTTTGATGTTCTATTTTCCCTTTTGGGAATTCTGCTGCTTTCTCCTGTTTTTCTTATTCTGTATATTTCTATCCGTCTGGAAAGTAAAGGGGGTGGTGTCTATCGTCAGCAGCGTGTGGGGCGTTATGGAAAGGACTTTTATGTCTATAAATTCCGTTCGATGCGTGTGGGGGCTGACAGGCAGGGTTTGATAACTGTGGGTGGGCGTGATCCCAGAATAACACGTATCGGTTATTTTATCAGAAAATATAAGCTGGATGAATTACCTCAGTTGTTCAATGTATTGAAAGGGGATATGAGTTTGGTAGGACCTCGTCCTGAAGTTCGTAAGTATGTAGACTTGTATACGGATGAGCAGAGGAGAGTTTTATCGGTTCGTCCGGGTATCACCGATTACGCTTCGATAGAATATGTGGATGAAAACAGGATATTAGGTCAGGCGGAAGATGCGGATAAAGCATATCAGGAGCAGATAATGCCTGATAAGATACGGTATAATATGAGGTATATTGATAACCGTTCCATCAAGGAATATTTCAAGATAATCTTTCTGACATTCCGGAGTATTCTACGTTGATAAGTCGAATGGTTTATAAATAAAGCGAATCGTCCCCGGTTCTTCAATGAAGTGCCGGGGACGATTGTTTTTATACTTTGGCTTTATTTATTTAGCCGGTTTCAGCCATTTATCCAGCCATTCAAAGAAAGTACGTTGCCAGAGGATACCATTCTGTGGTTTCAGCACCCAGTGGTTTTCATCGGGATAGATGAGCAGTTCGGCAGGAACACCACGCATGACGGCGGCATCGAAAGCTGCCATTGCTTGGTTGGCAAGGATGCGGAAGTCTTTCTCACCGTGGATGCAGAGGATAGGAGTATCCCATTTATCAACGAACTTATGGGGAGAATTGGCAAAAGTACGTTGAGCAGTGGCATTGTCCTTTTCCCAGTATGCACCACCCATATCCCAATTGGCAAACCATTTCTCTTCGGTTTCCAGATATTGCATTTCCATGTTGAAGATACCGTCATGGGCAATAAACGCCTTGAAACGTTTGTCGTGATGTCCGGCAAGCCAATAGACAGAGAAACCGCCGAAGCTGGCACCTACACAACCGAGACGGTCGTTGTCAACAAACGGTTCTTTTGCCATTTCATCGATGGCAGTGAAATAGTCTCTCATACACTGGCCGCCATAATCACCGCTGATAGCCTCGTTCCATTCCACACCAAAGCCCGGAAGACCGCGACGGTTGGGAGCTACGATGATATAATCGTTGGCTGCCATAATCTGGAAGTTCCAACGGTAACTCCAGAACTGGCTGACAGGACTTTGAGGACCGCCTTCGCAAAAGAGCAGGGTAGGATACTTCTTGTTCGGGTCGAATTGGGGCGGATAGATAACCCACGTCAACATTTGTTTGCCATCGGTGGTCTTCATCCAGCGGGCTTCTACCTTACCCATTTCCAGTTGGTCGTAAATCTGTTTGTTCTCAAACGTCAACTGCTTGGCTTCGGCAATGGTTTCGCCGCTACGTGCATTGTTTACGGCGTAGATTTCGTCGCCCATACTCATGGAGTGACGTTTGGCTATCACTTTATCACCACAGAGTGCAAGAGAAGCGTAGTCGTACATTCCATCGGTAAGCTGTACCAATTTATCGTTATCGACCAGATTGATATTATAAATCTGTGTTTCACCATGCCATACTCCGATGAAATAGATACTTTGAGAGTCTTTGTTCCAGAGGAAATTATCTACGTTTGACTCGAATGCATGGCTTACAAAACGTTTCTCACCGGTTTCGAGATTCATGATGAACAGACGGTTCAAATCGGCTTCGTAACCATCGCGTTCCATACTCTGCCAAGCAATGTATTTACCGTCGGGAGAGTACTGAGGATTAGTGTCATAACCTTTATTTTCTTCGGTGATGTTTTTTGTCTTTCGAGTGGTAAGATCGTAGATATAGATATCGGAGTTGGTAGAGACAGCGTATGCCAATCCGGTTTTCTTGCGGCAAGTATAGGCCACTTTGTCGGAAGAAGGACTCCATGCCAACTGCTCGATACCTCCCCAAGGTTTCATCGGGCTTTCGTAAGGTTCGCCTTCAAGAATGTCTTTTACGTTATTGATGCCGTTACCGTCGAAGTCCGCCACAAACGGGTGAGGGGCAGTAGTCACCCATTCGTCCCAATGCTTGTACATCAGATCGGTGACGATGATACCTGTTGCCTTCGGTAAGTCTGGATGCTTGTCGACGGTGCTTTTTACAGTCTTTACTTGGGCGATGAAAAGTAATTTCTTACCGTCGGGAGAGAAGGAAAAGCCTTCGATATCCCCATCATATTGAGTGAGTTGTTTGCGGCCACTGCCGTCAGGGTTCATTTCCCACACCTGGCTGCTACCACTCTCGTTACAGAGAAAAGCAAGCTTCTTGCCCTCTTTGATCCAGGTGGGTTGGCTTTCTTGCCAGTTGTCATGAGTAACTTGCGTGTTACTGCTACCATCGGCATTCATGATGAACAGTTCGTTGTTACTTTTATTTTCCGGTATGCTATAATAAGCCACCGAATAGGCTATTTGTTTCTCATCGGGCGATACGGATACACCACCGATACGTCCCATTGCCCAAAGTGCTTCGGGAGTCATGCGCTTGCCTTCGATCTTGATGTCCGATTGTCCGATGAGTGCCTGATCTTTTTGTCCTGTGTCTTTGGTTCCACCACAGGATGCCAACATGATTGTTGCCGACATAAGTAATAGATTTGATTGTTTCATATATGTTTGAAATTTTGTTTTGGTAGCGAAGATAGGGAATAAATTCAAATCTTCTTCTGACTCCACTTCCCTTTCTTCATATAGAAATAAGAAAGTATCAGAATTCCGATAGAATATACGTGCTCTGATGTCCAAGCGAAAGCTACGTCTAGTTTCAAATAAGCAACGATATAGGTGATATAACAGGTATATATTGCCAATGTTATCATTTCCAATCCAAGCGCTGTACGCGTATTTCCCGTTCCTGATACTGACTGGAAATAGACATTGGCAGGTACGAGGAATAAATAAGCGGAGCAGAGTACCCATAACGACGGTATCGCAGCTTCCTGCAACTCGGGTATATCGGTATAAACACTCAATATCAACCTGGGAAATAGGGTAAAAAAGATAGCCAGAGGCAGTACGAGGGCGTAGGCTATGCGTATATGCTGGCGTATCGTGCCAGGTACACAGTCTATGTTTCCAGAGCCGATGAGGTTACTTACCAGTGAACCACAGGTTGAAGCAAACGCCATCATTACCATAAATAGGATACCCGATACATTACGGATAATATTGGTGATTGCCAGGGAACGTTCGCCTAAATGTTCCACGTACAGGAAGAGTAAAAACCAGGTGGAAAGAGACAAGAAATTCTGTACCATTGTCCAAAAAGACACATTGAGCATCCGTTTCAATATGCTTCGGTTAAGTCCGGGTATCTTGTTCAGTCCATATTTATGAATATCAATATGGAAACGGGTGTAGAGGATAAAGAATATTAGCGATACCAATTCAGCCAATGATGAACCGATAGCTGCACCGGCAATGCCGAGGGCCGGCATTCCGAATTTACCGAATATCAAGATGTAGTTGAATATAATATTACTCAATACCATTACAATGGAGTTGAGCGTAAGCGTTTTGGTTTGTGTCGTTCCCAGGAAGAATGCACGGAACATTACTGCCGTAAAGGAGAAGAAGAAACCAAAAACACGCCAGTTAAGGTAACTGATGGCGGCGTTATAGATATGTTCGGATGATACAAGACGCACCAATATCATAGGGGCAAGGCTGTAACAGAGTAGGAACATGACTGCTGCCATTCCCAACTGAAAGTAAACACCTTGATAAAACAGGTTACCTATTTCTTTATATTGTTGCTCGCCATTACGACGGGCAATGAGTATCTGTGCTCCGATACTGAATCCAAATGCCACCATGAACATTACAATATAGAAAATGCCGGCGATGGCAGAAGCTCCTAATTCAATTTCACCGACACGTCCTAAAAAGGCTGTATCGGTCATACCTATCATTTGCTCCATAAGCAGACTGATAAGAATAGGATAGGCTATAAGCCAGATTTCTTTATAGGTGTATTTAGTTTGCATATTTATTATTCTTTTGATATCTGATTATTTGAAGGTAAATGATAATTTTTTCCTTCTTTCTATCGGAAAACAAAGCCGGGCAATCTACATTGTCCGGCTTTCTCTGAAAAATATCTCGAACGGGGGATTATTTCCTGTTCTGTTTTTCTTTCATCATTTGCTCCTGTTGTTTTTGCATAGCTTCCAGACGAGCAGCAAAACCGGTTTTCTTCATCTTCTTTGGATCTTTCTTGCCGGCTTCAAGCTGGGCAAGAAGTTTTTCTTCATTAGTAGTTTTACGTAGTATAAGAGTTGTCACCACACTGATTAACGTTGAAATGAAGTAATAATAGTTCAATCCCGAAGGATAGTCGTTCAATATGAACAAGAACATAATAGGCATCAGGTATGACATCCATTTCATAGCCGCCATTTGCGGATTAGCGCCTGTATCTTGCTGTTGCATCATGTACTTCGTGTTCAATATATTCGTCACTGTCATCAGTACGCAAAACAAACTGAGGTGACTACCCAAGAATGGAATATGGAACGGGAAGTTGATAAAAGCATCGTACGTGGAAAGATCGTCTGCCCACAAGAAACTCTGTTGACGGAGCTCGATAGCGCTCGGCACGAACATAAACAATGCCATTAGGATAGGGAATTGTATCAGCATAGGTAAACAACCACCCATTGGGCTGACACCATACTGGCTATATAATCCCATAACTTCCTGTTGTTTTTTCATAGCATCTTCTTGTTTGGGATACTTTTTACCTATTTCGTCAATTTTCGGTTTTAGCACACGCATCTTAGCAGATGACATATAAGTTTTCCAAGTTGCTGGGAATACGACAATCTTCACAATTAATGTCATCAAGAGCAAAACGATACCCATACTCAATCCCCAACTGGATAACCAGTCGAAAATATTGATAGTAAACCACTTGTTTATCCAACGGATAAGTGGCCATCCTAAGTATACCAGGCGATTCAGTTCCCACTTTTCAGTACGACCTTTATCAAGTGCAGTCAGAGTTTTGTAGTGGTTAGGACCGAAATAGAAGAATAACTGAGTCGGAGTTTTACCGGTCGGGTCAAAAGCTGTACTCATTTCGGCAGAATAATCTTTGATATAACCACTGCCTTGAACTTCCATCTTTGAATTCAATTTCGCCTTTTCAAAATCCGTATCCGCCAAAAACACAGAGGAGAAGAACTGATTTTTGAAGGCAATCCAATCTAAACGTTCGGGAACTTCTTTTTCGTCATTCTTGTTGGCAGATAAATAATCTGTTTCATCCCCGGCAATTTTGTAAGTCAGTTCAGCCAAACGATTCTCGTAGGTATATCCTTTCTCTATCTGTCGAGCACGTTGTGACCACTCGATATCTACGTATTTGGTACTAGCAAGTTTATTTTCCATACCAACGGCGTCGATAGTAAAATCTATCAGATAGGTATCGCTATGCATAGCATACTTAAAGTCGATATAACTTGCACTGTCTGCTGCCAGGCGCATAGTTACAGTACTGTCTGTACGATTGACTTCCGTGAAATAATATTCGTCAGTTTGTATGGTTTCCTTTTTATTATAGAAAAGGAAATTCATGGAAACATCGTCACCATTAAACAGCATGACAGGTGTTTGCTTATCCTGTCCCATATACTCCTTCAGAGTAGCTGAGTAAATACTTCCACCTTTACTACTAATTGTCAGTTCTACCAGATTGTTCTGGATAGTAATCAATGAGTCGGCCCCTTGACGGGCGTTAAAGAAAAGGGAAGTTGAATCTAGAGTTCCGGTTTCCTTTTCATTGGCAAGGGCTGCTTCTGCTTTAGCTTTCAGGTCGGCTTCACGCTGTTGCACCAGAGCTATAGAGTCATAGTACCGTTGTTGCGCTTCCAGTTGTTCCTTACTCGGACGACTCAAGAAGCTGAATCCCACTAACAAAATAGCTATTAAAACAAGACCTGTGATGGTGTTTTTATCCATTCTATGTTAATTACAAATTATTAATTACAAATTTCAAGTTACGAAATTACTTATTTTTCTTTTCGTTTTCGATAGCGGCTTTCACAAAAGCAACGAACAACGGATGTGGATGCAATACCGTACTACTGTATTCTGGATGGAACTGAGTACCTACATACCATTGCAATTTCGGTATCTCTACGATTTCTACCAAATCTGATTCCGGATTGATACCTACACATTTCATTCCGGCTGTTTCATATTCGGCCTTATATTGATTATTGAACTCATAGCGATGGCGATGACGCTCCTGGATGTGTTCGGTACCATATGCTTCATATGCCTTGCTACCTTCTTGTAATACACATTCGTATGCACCTAAACGCATGGTTCCACCCATATTGGTGATGGACTTCTGTTCTTCCATGATATCGATAACGTTGTGCGGCGTCTTTTCGTCCATTTCACGGGAATTGGCATCTGTTAACCCTAATACATTACGAGCAAACTCGATGGCGATGCACTGCATACCCAAACAGATACCAAATGTAGGAATATCGTGCGTACGTGCGTATTTTATAGCTACAAACTTACCGGCAATGCCACGCTCACCGAATCCTGGTCCGATAAGAACACCTGCCATACCTTTTAACGCTTCGGCTACATTTTCATCCGTCAGTTTCTCACTATTTACAAAGTCTACCGATACTTTACGGTCATTGTAGGTTCCTGCCTGTGATAGAGCTTCACGGATAGACTTATAAGCATCCTGTAAGTCATATTTACCTACCAATGCGATATGTACCGGTGCAGTGTTTTCTGCTTTGTGACGACGTTCCAGGAAACTGCGCCATGGACCAAGTCCTGGAGTATCGCCAACGGGAAGTCCCATTTTTCTTAGAATAGTTTCATCAAGTCCTTGTGCCTGCATCAAGATAGGTACTTCATAGATAGTCGGTGCGTCGATACTCTGCACAACAGCATTTTCATCTACATTGCAGAACAGGGCAACTTTCTTACGCAGATTAGTACTTAATTCATGTTCTGTACGAAGTACAAGCACATCAGGTTGTATACCGGCACTTTGCAATTCCTTAACGGAGTGTTGAGTCGGTTTGGTTTTCAATTCACCGGCAGCGGCGAGATAGGGTACATATGTAAGATGTACGCACAAAGCATCCTTACCCAGCTCCCACTTCAATTGGCGAATACTTTCTAAATACGGAAGGGATTCGATATCACCTACCGTACCACCAATCTCGGTGATAACAAAATCAAATTTGTATTTATTTCCCAGCAATTTCACATTGCGTTTAATTTCATCCGTAATATGAGGGATAACCTGGATTGTCTTACCTAAATAATCTCCCCGGCGCTCTTTATCAATAACGCTCTTATAGATACGTCCCGTAGTGATGTTATTTGCTTTAGTAGTCTGAATGCCTAGGAAACGCTCATAGTGTCCCAAGTCAAGATCGGCTTCGTGACCGTCTACCGTTACATAGCATTCTCCGTGTTCATAAGGGTTCAATGTGCCCGGGTCGATATTGATATACGGGTCAAACTTTTGAATGGTTACTTTATAACCTCTTGCTTGCAATAACTTACCGATGGATGATGAAATAATACCTTTACCTAATGAGGAGGCAACACCACCGGTGACGAAAATATACTTTGTTTCTCCCACAGCTATACTGTTTTAAAATGTTCTTTCTAAAAATTAAAGCGCAAAATTATGAAAAAAATGAGGAAGTACATAACAGTTTAGTGAAAACAATTATAAAAAAAGAAATTAGTGTGTTTAGATGGGGGCTATTAAACTTTCACTTCTTGTCTTTTGTTATCTAAACATTTTGAATTAATTTTGTATCCGAATATATATATTAAACATATATGAAGAATAGACACCTTTTTATATGGGGTATTGCCGTATTATTATCATCATCGGTTATGGCCCAGAATTCGACAAAAGCCGTGCTCGAGACAACGAAGCAGACAACAACAGCAGGTACTGACACATTGTCGGGGATTTGGAAACAATATTGGATATTGAAGTTAAAACCGTATGAAGATACGTTCAGAATGGACACAGTCTCAATATTGTATGAGAAATATCTTGGGGTTTTGGATTATTTGAATGATCCTGCTACCCCTGAACGATATATACCTTCTAATCCTGATTTTTACAAAATGTTTATTCCTGTTACCTATTATCATTCTCCGATGGAACGTTTTTCAAAACTAAATTGGAGTTTCGAGGGGGAGAGAGATACGCTTCCTGCATTAATAAATGAACTTTTACCGTTCGATACCCAGAGTTTTGTGTCGAAGAAAAGAGTGAATGAGATTGTAGACCGCACTATGCTTGACACATATATCAATCATCCAGATTTTGTAGTGATGACTGAAGATGAAATTAAAAAGGCTAAAGTTTTCAAAGATAATATAGAAAAAGAGGTATCTTCCAAACCTTCTGTAGCGAAGCTTTTTGCCAAGGAAGAAATAGTAGGAGTGAAAGAGGAAGCCGGAATTGTAATACATAAGCCCAACTGGTGGGTAACAGGTGGAAGTGGTTCGTTACAAATTACGCAAAATTATATATCGGATAACTGGTATAAAGGTGGTGAAAGTAATACTACTTTGCTTGCAAATTTGCACTTATATGCCAATTATAATGACCGTGAAAAAATTCAATGGGAAAATTCTTTGGATGCAAAATTAGGTTTTGGCTCTACTCCTTCAGATAAATATCACGATTATCTGATTAATACGGATCAACTGCGTATCTACAGTAAAATAGGTATTCAGGCTGCTTCAAAGTGGTACTATACGATTTCTACAGAATTTAAGACTCAGTTCTGTCATGGATACAAGGCTAACAGTGAAGAACTTGTCTCGGCATTTTTTGCTCCGGCCGACTGGTCGTCTAGTATTGGTATGGATTATAAATTGAATAAGAAAAAATTCAATTTGTCTGTCTTTATGGCTCCGTTGACCCACATGATGCGCTATGTTGGTAATAAAGAGGTTAATGAGGTTAAGTTTGGTTTGGATGAAGGAAAATCTGTAATGCATAATTTTGGTTCTCAAGTGCAATCTACTATTAAATGGACTATCATTCCTTCTATTGTTTTGAATTCCCGACTGGATTTCCAGACCAGTTATGAATGGACACGTGTTGAATGGGAAAACACCGTAAATTTTGTTTTAAACCGCTACCTTTCTACTAAACTCTATGTGCATGCCCGTTTTGATGATAGCGCTAAACCGACTGAAGGGGATAGTTATTTCCAAGTAAAAGAGTTATTGAGTTTTGGTATTAATTATAAATGGTAAAAGTGGATGGTCTGTTCAGAACAGACGGAGCATCTACATAAATTTGGCAGACGGTCTGTTTTTATTTCAGCAGATCGTCTGTTTTTTGTCTTTTTGTAGCCTGTACAGGATGAAAAAGTATAAAAACATAGAAAAAGAATGTTTACGTACACAGAAAAAGACGTCTTATCCCTTGCAGTTCGCAAATAATGCGTAAATTTGCCGCGATTTGTAATGCACACTTTGCAAAATGGCGAATACTATAAGACATCAAGGTATTGTGGAAAACATAAACGGTTCTCATCTTCAAGTGAGGATCATTCAAACTTCAGCATGTGCTTCGTGCAGTGTCAAGGGACATTGCAGTTCGGCCGATACAAAAGAAAAACTCATTGATATAACCGATACCGGTGTTTATGTTTATCAACCCGGTGATCGGGTATGGGTTATAGGAGAACTTTCTATGGGAGCAATGGCAGTATTATACGCATTCATATTACCTTTTTTTATTGTTATATTTTCTCTTTTCATCTTTATGGCTATTTGGAATGACGAGTTGCTTTCCGCACTTTGCTCGTTAGTACTTCTTATACCTTATTATTATATATTGTGGCTGAATAAATCGCGGTTGAAGAAGAAGTTCTCTTTTTCAATTAAACCTATGAACTAACTAATACATAAAATAAATAATTAATAAACAACTAATTTATGAATGTAATTCTGATTGCAGTGATTTCATTGGGGGCTATAGCGCTGGTATCGGCGGTTATTCTTTATGTAGCTTCTAAGAAATTCGCCGTGTATGAAGATCCGCGAATTGCACAGGTGGCAGAAGTTTTGCCCCAAGCAAACTGCGGTGGATGTGGTTACCCGGGTTGTAGCGGATTTGCTGATGCTTGTGTAAAAGCCGGTTCGCTGGAAGGTAAACTTTGTCCGGTGGGTGGACAGCCCGTTATGACAAAAGTAGCTGAAATTCTGGGTTTGGATGCTGCAGCTTCCGAACCGATGGTTGCGGTAGTGAGATGTAACGGGACTTGTGCCAACCGTCCACGTATTAATCAATACGATGGAGCGAAGAGTTGTGCTATTGCAGCCTCTCTTTATGGTGGTGAAACAGGCTGTAGCTTTGGTTGCTTGGGCTGTGGTGACTGTGTGGCCGCTTGTCAGTTCGATGCTATCCATATGAATTCCGAAACAGGACTTCCTGAAGTAGACGAGGAGAAGTGTACGGCCTGCGGAGCTTGTGCTAAGGCTTGTCCGAAAAATATTATTGAAATCCGTCCTCAGGGTAAGAAGTCTCGTCGTGTGTATGTACAATGCGTAAATAAAGATAAGGGGGCCGTAGCACGCAAGGCTTGTACCGTTTCTTGTATAGGTTGCGGTAAGTGTGTGAAGGTATGTCCTTTCGAAGCTATTACATTGGAAAATAATCTGGCTTACATCGATCCGAGTAAGTGCAAATCTTGTCGTAAGTGTGAGGAGGTTTGTCCGCAAGGTACTATTGTTGCGCTTAATTTTCCACCACGTAAACCAAAAGTAGAAGGCGATGCTACGGTAGTTACCTCTAAAAAAGTGGAAGTACCGAAAACTGACGCTCCTAAGGTGATTGAAGCTTCTGAAGTTTCTGTTACCAATGTACCGGAGGCAGAGGCATAATATTAATGAGTAAATAAACGATTAAAAATACAGAATTGTATGTTGAAAACATTTTCAATTGGTGGAGTTCATCCACAGGAAAATAAACTTTCAGCACATCAGCCTATTATTAAAGCAGAGGTTCCAGCTAAAGCTGTAATCCTGTTGGGACAGCACATCGGTGCTCCTGCAAAGCCTATCGTGGCTAAAGGCGATGTTGTGAAAGTGGGTACAAAGATTGCCGAACCCGGTGGCTTCGTATCAGCAGTTATCCATTCATCTGTCAGCGGAAAAGTCGCAAAGATTGACACGATTGTCGATGCCAGCGGCTATGCCAAACCTGCTATTTTTATTGATGTAGAGGGAGATGAGTGGGAGGAAAGCATTGACCGTACAGACACACTGGTAAAAGAGTGTAACCTCTCTTCAGAGGAAATTGTGAAAAAAATTGCTGATGCCGGTATCGTAGGTTTGGGGGGAGCTTGTTTCCCTACACAAGTCAAACTGTGTCCTCCTCCTGCATTCAAGGCAGAATGTGTTATCATCAATGCCGTAGAGTGCGAACCTTATTTGACTGCTGATCACCAGCTGATGTTAGAACATGCCGAGGAAATTATGGTAGGTGTATCTATTCTCATGAAGTCTGTAAAGGTTAATAAGGCATTTATTGGTATTGAAAATAATAAGCCTGATGCTATCCAATTGATGACGAAAGTAGCTGCCGGTTATGCGGGTATCGAGGTCGTTCCTTTGAAAGTACAATATCCACAAGGTGGTGAAAAACAATTGATTGATGCTGTTATCAATCGCCAGGTAGCTGCTGGTGCATTGCCTATTTCTACTGGTGCTGTAGTTCAGAATGTTGGTACGGCATTCGCTGTTTATCAGGCCGTTCAGAAGAATAAACCATTGTTTGAGCGTGTCATTACCGTAACAGGTAAGTCCTTGGCTAAACCATCCAATTTTCTGGCACGTATCGGTACGCCAATGCAGCAACTGATTGATGCTTGTGGTGGGCTTCCCGAAGATACGGGTAAGATTATCGGTGGCGGTCCCATGATGGGTAAAGCCTTGGTTAATACAGATGTGCCTACTGCTAAAGGCAGTTCGGGTATTCTGATTATGAATGACAAGGAAGCCAAGCGTGGAGAGATACAGCCTTGTATCCGTTGTGCTAAGTGTGTAGGTGCTTGTCCGATGGGCTTGGAACCTTACTTGCTTGCCACTGTATCGGCTCATGGAGATTTTGAAAGAGTAGAGAAAGAAGATATCATGTCGTGTATTGAATGTGGTTCATGCCAGTTCACTTGTCCTTCCAATCGTCCGATGTTGGACTACATCCGTTTGGGTAAAGGTAAAGTCGGGGCGATGATACGTGCACGTCAAGCTAAAAAATAACGAAATATGAATAGATTAATCGTATCCCTTTCGCCCCACGTTCATGGCGGAGACAGCGTGAAGAAGAATATGTACGGCGTGCTCGTTGCGTTGATACCGGCATTCCTCGTTTCGCTTTACTTTTTTGGACTGGGTGCACTGATTGTTACAGCTACTTCTGTAGCTGCCTGCTTGTTCTTTGAATGGGCTATTGGCAAATTTTTGATGAAAAAACAAACTACAACCATCTGTGACGGATCTGCCATCATTACTGGTGTGTTGTTGGCATTCAACTTACCTTCTAATTTGCCTATTTGGATTATTATCCTTGGTGCTTTGTTTGCTATCGGTGTAGGTAAGATGTCATTCGGTGGTTTGGGTTGTAATCCTTTCAATCCAGCATTGGCAGGACGTGTATTTCTGTTGCTGTCATTTCCGGTGCAGATGACGACTTGGCCTGCCGTCGGTCAGTTGACTGCATATACGGATGCTACTACGGCCGCTACTCCTCTTGCCATTATGAAGGGGGTTATCAGTGGAGCTCCGGGGTATTCATTGAGTGATCTTCCTACATCATTGGATCTTTTGATTGGTAATAATGGCGGATGTCTTGGTGAAGTCAGTGCATTGGCTCTATTGCTGGGTTTGGCTTATATGTTATGGAAGAAAATCATAACCTGGCATATCCCTGTATCTATTCTGGTTACGGTATTCATTTTCTCTGGTATTATGTATCTGGTCAATCCCGAACTCTATGTTTCTCCGGTATTGCAGTTACTTTCCGGTGGTCTGATGCTTGGTGCCGTTTTTATGGCTACGGACTATGTCACTTCACCGATGAGCCATAAGGGTATGTTGATTTATGGTGTTTGCATCGGTTTGTTGACGGTGATAATCCGTTTGTTCGGTGCATATCCCGAAGGTATGTCGTTCGCTATTCTGATCATGAATGCGTTCACTCCGCTGATTAACACGTATTTTAAACCAAAACGCTTTGGGGAGGTAGCGAAGAAGAAATGAAAAAGTTAGAATCATCCTTAAAGAATATGTTGCTGGTACTTACGGGGGTTACTGCTATTTCCGTAGCATTACTGGCTTATGTTAATGAACTGACAAAGGAACCTATTGCGCAGGCTAATGCAAAGACATTGAGTGATGCAGTCAGTGCAGTGGTACCAGGTTTTGATAACGACCCGATTGCTGAAAAGAAAATGCAAGAGGTGAATGGTGTTGAATATGCCGTATATCCTGCTACAAAAGAAGGACAGTATATTGGTGCTGCTGTTGAAGCTACTTCAATGGGATTCGGTGGTGAACTGAAAGTATTGGTAGGTTTTGATGCTGAAGGTAAAATCATTGACTACTCCTTATTAGGACATGCAGAAACTCCGGGGCTTGGTTCCAAAGCTGCTGATTGGTTTAAGAAAGGTAACAAGGGGGATATTACGGGGCTGAATCCGGGTGAATCTCCATTGGTTGTAAGTAAAGATGGTGGTAAAGTAGATGCTATTACAGCCTCTACAATTACATCTCGGGCTTTCCTGAATGCTGTTAATATTGCATATGCCGCATATGCCGGTCAGAATACAGCTGATGGTGCTACCGGGGCTACCCAGAAGAATGTTGAACAACCTGCTGATACTGCAACAATTGAAGTTGCAGATACTCTCAGCGTAAAATAAGAAAGGAGTAGAAGATATGAATAATTTTAAAGTATTGATGAACGGGATTGTCAAAGAAAATCCTACGTTTGTGCTCCTGCTTGGTATGTGTCCTACGTTGGGTACAACCTCTTCTGCTGTCAATGGTATGGGTATGGGCTTGGCGACAATGTTCGTATTGATTTGCTCTAATGTGGTTATTTCAGCCATCAAGAATTTGATACCTGACATGGTACGTATCCCTTCGTTTATTGTGGTGATTGCTTCTTTCGTAACATTATTGCAAATGATTATGCAAGCATATGTTCCTGCTCTTTATGCCACTCTAGGGCTGTTTATTCCCTTGATTGTAGTAAACTGTATCGTATTGGGACGTGCCGAAGCATTCGCTGCCAAAAACAATCCGGTATCTTCCTTCTTTGATGGTTTAGGTATGGGACTGGGCTTTACTATCGCATTGACATTGCTGGGAGCTGTTCGTGAGTTTTTAGGTACAGGCAAAATCTTTAACATAACATTTCTTCCCGAAGAATATGGTATGTTGTTGTTTGTCCTTGCACCGGGTGCATTTATCGCATTGGGATATCTCATTGCACTGGTCAACAGTTTCAAGAAAGCATAATTTGTAATTCATAATTAGTAATTGATATTATGGAATATATATTAATATTTATTTCGGCAATCTTTGTAAACAACATCGTATTGTCGCAATTCTTGGGAATTTGTCCGTTTCTGGGCGTATCCAAGAAAGTAGAGACAGCGTTAGGTATGTCGGCTGCGGTAGCTTTTGTGCTCACCATTGCTACTATCGTAACATTCCTTATTCAGAAGTATGTACTTGATGCTTTTGGTTTAGGTTATTTGCAGACAATTACTTTTATTCTGGTGATTGCTGCATTGGTACAGATGGTAGAAATCATCCTGAAGAAAGTATCTCCTTCTTTATACCAAGCTTTGGGTGTGTTCTTGCCGTTAATTACAACTAATTGTTGTATTCTTGGTGTTGCTATTCTTGTTATTCAAAAAGACTATGATTTGCTAACAGGTGTGGTTTATGCATTTTCTACAGCTCTTGGGTTTGGTCTGGCACTTACATTGTTTGCCGGTTTGCGCGAACAGATGAGTCTTGTCAGTATTCCGAAGGGTATGCAGGGAACTCCTATCGCTTTGATTACGGCAGGTTTGCTGGCAATGGCATTTATGGGATTCTCGGGAGTAGTGAAAATTTAAGGTGAAATAATTCACTATAGTTTATAAGAGTCCTATAGAGGTTTCTTTCTTTATATGGTATCCGTGAAAGAAAAATCTCTATAGGATTTTGTATATTCTGTAGTGGACAATCATAGTTATCGCACACGGTAATATAGTTACGCTTTTTAGTTAATTTTTTCTTCTATATTGAGTATATTCTGAATTTATTTCCTTACATTTGTGGCGTAGAGATAACCTATAAAGCTAAATTATCTATTTATATGAAAGAAAAGATTTTGGTTACTGGTGGAACCGGTTATATTGGCTCACACACTGTAGTAGAACTTCAAAACGCAGGTTATGAAGTTGTTATTGTTGATAATTTGTCAAACTCTAGCGCAGATGTTGTAGATAACATTGAAAAAGTATCGGGTATCCGTCCTGCATTTGAAAAGTTGGATTGTTTGGATTTTGCCGGTCTTGACGCTGTGTTTACCAAATATAAAGGTATTAAAGCAATTATCCATTTTGCTGCTAGCAAGGCTGTAGGTGAATCGGTTCAAAAACCATTGCTTTATTATCGTAATAACTTGGTTTCTTTGATTAATTTGCTTGAGTTGATGCCGAAGCATGGAGTAACAGGTATCGTATTTTCATCTTCCTGTACTGTATATGGTCAGCCTGATGAGCTTCCAGTAACAGAGAAAGCTCCTATTAAAAAAGCGGAATCTCCTTACGGTAATACGAAGCAGATTAATGAAGAAATCGTACGTGATACCGTTGCTTCTGGTGCTCCTATCAATGCTATTTTGTTGCGTTATTTCAATCCGATTGGCGCACACCCTACTGCATTACTCGGTGAGTTGCCTAACGGAGTTCCACAGAATTTGATACCCTATCTCACTCAAACAGCTATCGGTATTCGTGAGAAACTGAGTGTATTTGGTGATGATTACGATACTCCTGATGGTTCTTGTATTCGCGACTTCATCAATGTAGTTGATTTGGCAAAGGCACATGTCGTGGCTATTCGTCGTATTCTTGAAAAGAAGCAAAAAGAAAAAGTAGAAGTATTCAATATTGGTACAGGTCGTGGTCTTTCTGTATTAGAATTGATTAATGCTTTTGAAAAAGCAACAGGTGTGAAATTGAATTATCAGATTGTAGGACGTCGTGCCGGAGATATTGTAAAGGTGTGGGCTGATCCCGAGCTGGCTAATAATGAGCTAGGGTGGAAGGCAGAAGTCGGTATTGAAGATACTTTACGTTCTGCATGGAATTGGCAGTTGAAACTTCGTGAGAGAGGTATTCAGTAAGTAAATTTTGAATTTGTGTTTTTTAACAAATAAGAAATAAACAAATGCATCCCCGCATTTGTTTATATTGTGCAAATCAGCCTGAAGCTGTTTATGTATATGTGAATATCCGTAATTGGTACGTATGCCTCCCCGGCATAGACAGGTAAGATTGCATAGTAGTTTTGTCGTGTTTTATTTTGTGTTTGTGTTGTGAATAAGCCTTGTCGCGAGACAGGGCTTATTTTTTTTCGCCCATCATGAATGGATTCTGTTTCAATTGTTGTCTGGTTAAAAAATCATCAATTTCCATTACCGTTGCATCTTTCAGTATTACAACTTTATTCTTATCCAATAGATAAAGAGTCGGGATAGCTTTCAAGTCATAAAGATGTTGGGTCTCTATCACTTGTTTTTTGTCATATCCGTTTATCCACTCTTTAGGAAAGTTGGAAAGATGCTTATGCCATTCCTCTAAATCTATATCTGGGTAGATGGCAAGAATTTGTAGTTGTTTCTGGGCAATGGCTTGGTTAATGGCAGATGCTTGTTTTAGGGTTTCAATGGTTTCGGTACAAGCGTGGCATCCAGGATTGTTAATGAATAATAGAGTATAAAGAGCATTTACTCCGTAAAGGCTATCTTCCTTTCCTGATACAAGAGTATATCTGAAATTCAAAGCTTTAGTACCTACGCGATTTTTCTGTGCAAGTTCCCGACGGGCTTGTGGACGGATTTTCTCTGTATTATTTAGGATAGGAGAAGCCAACATTGCATCCAATACAGAAATATATAATTCTTCATTCCGCATGGGTGAATTGGGATCATACAGGTACTTGTTTGCTAAGTCTGTCATATACAGATAAAACTTCTTCTCTTTTTCAGCTTGTACAAATACTTCTTTCAAAGCAGTATCGGCCTTTTTTGCCGGAACAATCTTCAGTATGTCAATATAGTCTACCCATGCTTGTTCCGTTATTTCTGGATGATGTATGTAGTTTGTATCTGCGAAATTCACATGATCCCAGTAATGGCGTACTAGATAATCTGCACGAAGTTCAGGAGTATTCAACATAGGTGGAATAGCTGGTAGTACAAATGTAGTAATAGTATCAGACAATATATCTGTCTGTGTACCGGAATGTATCTTGCCGTTTCCGCAAGCAGTACAGAGACTGAACAGCAATAGTAGAGAAGACGATTTGTATTTCATTTTAATTTCAGATTTTGTGATATGATTATGGAATACAAAGATAATGATAAGGTTTGTTATATGGTGATTTTTTTATAAATACCTGACATGACAAAGTATGCAGACAAGCATATTAAATAGTAGAGTAGAAGTAGATAATATAGACAATGATATCTGTTATTTTGTTTTATTTGTTATCTATTTAAGAGGTTGGATAATAGCCACCTCTTACTAACTGTTAACCAATGTTACCTTTTCTGTAACAAATTGTTCTAATTGTAATATTAATCGTTCAAAATCGTATAATTTATAGAAAAAAAGCTATAGAGGAGAACAATAGGACGTGTTTTGTTTATACATTTGCGAAGTTGTTTATGTAACCATTTGGATGAACAAAAGTCATCTGTAAATGTTATTCGTATAAACATAGATTGAGTTTTGATGAAACGACGCGACTGGGCTGAACTTAATTTGAGGATACTACGCGACAACTCACAACTTTACCTGATAATAATTAAGAAAAACTGAATATAAAAAGATTGCTTATGTCACAGATTGTCGGACATATTTCACAGGTTATCGGGCCTGTTGTAGACGTCTATTTTGAAGGTACGGAGACAGAATTGATGCTGCCGAGTATTCACGACGCACTGGAAATAAAAAGAAGTCATGGTAAAAGATTAATTGTGGAAGTACAACAGCACATTGGTGAAAATACTGTGCGTACTGTAGCTATGGATAGTACGGATGGTTTGCAAAGAGGTATGAAGGTTTATCCATTAGGGGGGCCTATCACTATGCCGATAGGAGAACAGATAAAAGGACGCTTGATGAACGTAGTAGGTGACTCTATAGATGGAATGAAAGAGTTGGATCGTGCTGGTGCTTATCCTATTCATCGTGAACCTCCTAAATTCGAAGATTTAACCACTGTACAGGAAGTTTTGTATACAGGTATTAAGGTTATTGACTTGCTGGAGCCTTATAGCAAAGGAGGTAAAATAGGCTTATTTGGTGGTGCTGGTGTAGGAAAAACTGTGCTTATTCAGGAGCTTATCAATAATATTGCCAAGAAATTGAATGGCTTTTCAGTGTTTGCCGGAGTAGGAGAGCGTACTCGTGAAGGTAATGATCTGCTGAGGGAAATGATTGAATCTGGTGTTATTCGTTATGGTGAAGAATTCAAAAAGAGCATGGAAGAAGGTAACTGGGATTTGTCTAAGGTAGATTATAATGAAGTGGCGAAATCTCAGGTATCCTTGATCTTCGGACAGATGAATGAACCTCCTGGTGCACGTCAGTCGGTAGCATTGTCTGGTTTGACGGTTGCCGAATCTTTCCGTGATATGGGAGCGGATAATAATGGTCCACGCGATATCTTGTTTTTTATTGATAATATTTTCCGTTTCACCCAGGCAGGTTCTGAGGTTTCAGCATTGTTGGGACGTATGCCATCGGCAGTAGGTTATCAGCCTACGCTAGCCACAGAGATGGGTGCCATGCAGGAACGTATTACTTCTACTCGTAACGGTTCCATTACTTCCGTGCAAGCCGTGTACGTACCTGCTGATGATTTAACTGACCCTGCACCTGCTACTACCTTTACGCATTTGGATGCTACAACGGTGTTGAGCCGTAAGATTACTGAACTTGGTATCTACCCTGCTGTAGATCCGTTGGAATCTACCTCTCGTATTCTTGATCCGCATATTGTGGGACAGGAACATTATGAAGTAGCACAGCGTGTAAAGCAAATTTTGCAACGTAACAAGGAATTGCAAGATATTATCTCCATTCTTGGTATGGAAGAACTTTCGGACGCAGACCGTACGTTGGTAAACCGTGCACGCCGTGTACAGCGTTTTCTGTCGCAGCCGTTTGCTGTTGCTGAGCAGTTTACGGGTGTTCCTGGTACTATGGTTTCCATAGAGGATACTATCAAAGGATTTAAGATGATTCTTGATGGTGAAGTAGACTATTTGCCTGAACCGGCTTTCTTGAATGTCGGAACGATTGATGAAGCTATCGAGAAGGGTAAGAAGTTGTTGGAACAAGCAAAAAAATAAGAGAATGAAAGAATTGCATTTGAATGTTATATCGCCTGACAAGGAAATCTTTAATGGTGAAGTAAACAGTGTTACATTGCCTGGAACGATAGGTTCGTTTACTATCTTGCCACAGCATGCACCCGTGGTCTCGTCGTTGGTAGCAGGCAGATTAGTATATCTGACACCTGATGACGAAGAACATACACTGGATATCAAAGGCGGTTTTATTGAAATGAGCAGTAACAAGGTTTCTGTTTGTATCGATTGATTTTTTCTTTTATTTTGATTTATAAATAAAATCGGATAGACGTGATTATTAGTATTACAAAACGGAATTATTTGTTGCATACAGCACTTTTGACGGTATTGATAGGAGGGATAGGCGGATGGATATATTTTTCAATTTTTCCGTACCATTATTTTGGTGGTTATCCGTTGATACCAATTTACTATTTTGTTTTCGGTGCATTTATGATTAGCATGGTGGAGAATTGCCGCCATAGAATGCCGAAACGGATGTTACAGATTTACTTGTTGATGCGGGTCATGAGGATGTTGCTCTCTATTATTGTGATGTTGATTTATTGTATCATTGTACGTAAGGAGGCTAAAGAATTTCTGTTGACGTTTATCGTGAATTATGTGATATATTTGACTTATGATACCTGGTTTTTCTTCACCTTTGAAGCGAACCGAAGATTGAAAAAGAAAAAAGAAAATGAAACAATTGCGTAACATACTGATTGGAGTGCTGTTGGCATTGGGATTGTCACTATCTGTCCCGATGCGGGCTGACAGTATCCCTGTTACCATAGAAGAGTTCAAAGCGGACTTAGATAGCATTGCCCGGCATGATAACGTGACGGCTGCCGAAGAAAAAGAAAATACGGTGGACGTGAAGGAAATTGTTTTCGGACATATCGGTGACTCATATGAGTGGCACATCACGACTTGGGGAAAAGCACATATCACTATTCCATTGCCTGTGATTTTATATAGTCGTTCTTCGGGATGGCATGTGTTCCTTTCTTCACGCCTTGAAGAAAATGGAGGTAGTTATGAAGGCTTTTCACTGGCTCCTGTGGGGAGTAAGCATGAAGGAAAACTGGTGGAGTATGATGCTGTAGGAAATGAAGTAAGACCTTTAGATATTTCTATTACAAAAGTGACGTTGGCATTACTTATCAATAGTGTTTTGTTGCTTGTCATCATCTTGAGTGTGGCTCAGTGGTATCGTAAGCATCCGCAAGGTAGTGCAGCTCCCGGTGGATTTGTAGGATTTATGGAAATGTTTATTATGATGGTGAATGATGATATCATCAAGAGTTGCGTAGGTCCTAAGTACCGTAAGTTTGCACCCTACTTGTTGACGGCATTTTTCTTTATTTTTATCAATAATTTGATGGGGTTGGTTCCATTCTTTCCGGGTGGTGCTAATGTAACGGGAAATATCGCTATCACGATGGTGTTGGCTATTTGTACTTTCCTTGCCGTAAACATTTTCGGAACGAAAACCTATTGGAAAGATATTTTTTGGCCGGATGTGCCTTGGTGGTTGAAAGTGCCCATACCCATGATGCCGTTCATTGAGTTCTTTGGAATATTTACTAAGCCGTTTGCTTTGATGATTCGTCTTTTCGCCAATATGCTGGCGGGACATATGGCGATGTTGGTGCTTACGTGTTTAATCTTTATTTCCGCTAGTATGGGACCTGCTTTAAACGGTACATTGACAGTTGCCTCAGTGTTGTTCAATATTTTTATGAATGCATTGGAACTGTTGGTCGCATTTATCCAGGCATATGTGTTCACAATGTTGTCAGCTGTATTCATCGGATTGGCGCAGGAAGAACATCAGGAAAAGGCGGGAGCGAAGGTGATGAGAGATGATAAAATTATGAAGTGATAATTGAGAATATAAACATTAATAAAAATAATCATTTAAAATCTGAAAGTTATGTTACTATCTGTATTATTACAAGCTGCTGCGGCAGGTGTTGGAGTTAGTAAGTTGGGAGCAGCACTGGGTGCTGGTTTAGCTGTAATTGGTGCTGGTGTGGGTATTGGTAAAATCGGTGGCTCTGCCATGGAAGCTATTGCCCGTCAACCGGAAGCGTCTGGAGATATCCGTATGAACATGATCATTGCCGCTGCCTTGATTGAAGGTGTTGCTTTGCTGGCAGTTGTCGTTTGTTTGTTAGTATTCTTCTTATAACATAAAATTATGTCATTGTTATTACCCGATAGTGGTTTGTTGTTCTGGATGCTCCTCTCATTTGGTGTGGTGTTTGTTGTGTTGGCAAAATACGGTTTCCCCGTCATCACTAAGATGGTGGAAGGTCGTAAGACCTACATAGACCAATCCATGGAGGTGGCACGCGAAGCAAATGCCCAACTCTCCAAATTGAAAGAGCAGAGTGAGGCATTGATTGCTGCTGCAAACAAAGAGCAGGGACGTATTCTGCGGGAGGCGATGCACGAGCGTGACAAGATTATCGTCGAAGCGCGTAAACAGGCGGAAGTCGCTGCGCAGAAGGAACTGGATGATGTGAAAAAACAGATACAGCAGGAGAAGGAAGAAGCTATCCGCGACATTCGTCGTCAAGTAGCAGTGCTTTCAGTAGATATTGCAGAGAAGGTAATCCGTAAAAATCTGGATGAGAAGCATGAGCAGATGGAAATGATTGACCGGATGCTGGATGAAATGCTGACAGCAAAGGAGAATAATTAAACATTCATCATTAAACATTACAAAAGTGGATATAGGAATTGTTTCGATGCGATATGCAAAAGCACTTATGGAGTATGTCAAGAGTATGGGGACAGAAGATATAATGTACGCTGAAATGCGTATGTTGACGAGAAGCTTCGAAAAACATCCTGACCTGCGTGAAGCATTGGATAATCCCATTTTAACGATACGAGAGAAGTTTACGCTCATTTGTACCGCTGCTGTGGGGGATGCCCCTGCCGGACGTGAGTTTATTCGTTTCATTACTTTGGTGTTGAAAAACAAGCGCGAGTCTTTTCTTCAGTATATTGCTTTGAGCTTCCTGAAACTTTACCGCAATGACAAGCATATTGGTGTAGCAAAGTTGATAACTGCTGTGCCTGTGAGCCGGGATGTTTGGGAACGTATCAGAAATAGTGCTTCTAATTTGCTGCATGCTGAAATGGAGTTGCAAACCGAAGTAGATCCGTCCATTGAAGGTGGTTTTGTATTCGATATCAATGATTATCGTCTGGATGCAAGTATCGCTACTCAGCTTAAAAAAGTGAAACAACAGTTCATTGATAAGAATAGAAGAATTGTGTGATTTACGATTGGAAGATTTGCAATTTATAATTAAAGTTTTGGTTGTAAAAAGTGAATCGGTCTGATAGAAAAGAGTAATGTCAATTGTAAATCGTAAATAATTAAATTGTAAATAAAATGTTGTCTGGAAATATAAAAGTAAGCGAAGTTTCCGATATACTCCGTAAGCAGTTGGAAGGGATTGATACCCGTGTGCAACTAGATGAAATCGGTACGGTGCTGCAAGTCAGTGATGGTGTGGCTCGTATCTATGGATTGCGCAATGCCGAAGCAAACGAGTTGTTGGAATTCGACAACGGTATTAAAGCCATTGTAATGAATCTTGAGGAAGACAATGTAGGTGCCGTGTTATTGGGACCTACGGATAAAATTAAAGAGGGGTATGTGGTAAAACGTACTAAACGTATTGCTTCTATCATGGTAGGTGAGGGTATGTTGGGACGTGTTATCGATCCGCTGGGAGCACCGTTGGACGGAAAGGGACTGATAGGTGGTGAGCTTTGTGAAATGCCGTTGGAACGGAAAGCGCCGGGAGTTATTTTTCGCCAGCCGGTAAATCAACCGTTGCAGACGGGATTGAAAGCTGTGGATGCCATGATTCCTATCGGGCGTGGGCAACGTGAGTTGATTATCGGTGACCGACAGACGGGGAAGACTGCTATCGCTATTGATACTATTATTAATCAGCGTGCTAATTTTGAAGTGGGAGATCCTGTGTATTGTATTTATGTTGCAATTGGGCAGAAAGGTTCTACGGTGGCGTCTATCGTGAATACGTTGCGCGAATATGGTGCTATGGACTATACAATTGTTGTAGCTGCTACAGCTGGTGATCCGGCCGCTTTGCAGTATTATGCTCCGTTTGCGGGTGCTGCCATTGGTGAATATTTTCGTGATACCGGTCGCCATGCGCTGGTGGTTTATGATGATTTGTCCAAACAAGCAGTAGCTTATCGTGAAGTATCTTTGATTTTACGTCGTCCTTCGGGACGTGAAGCTTATCCGGGTGATATCTTCTACTTACATTCTCGTTTGCTTGAACGTGCAGCAAAGATTATTAATCAGGAAGAAGTGGCTCGTGAAATGAATGATTTGCCGGAAAGCCTGAAGGGTAAAGTAAAAGGTGGTGGTTCGTTGACTGCATTGCCTATCATCGAGACACAGGCAGGTGATGTATCTGCGTATATTCCCACAAATGTAATTTCTATTACCGACGGACAGATATTCCTTGATACAAACCTCTTTAATCAGGGTAATCGTCCGGCTATTGATGTAGGTATCTCTGTAAGCCGTGTAGGTGGTAATGCTCAGATTAAGGCAATGAAGAAGGTGGCGGGTACATTGAAAATAGACCAGGCACAGTATCGTGAGCTGGAAGCATTTACCAAATTTAGCGGTGATATGGACCCTGTGACAGCGTTGACTATCGATAAAGGACAGAAAAATACCCGTTTATTGGTGCAAGCTCAATATAGTCCAATTCCTGTAGAAAAACAGATTGCTATTCTTTATTGTGGTACGCATGGTTTGTTGAAGAATGTTCCTTTAGATAAAGTTAGTGAATTTGAACGTAGCTTCTTGGAATATCTTGAGATTAATCATTGTGAAGATGTGCTCAATGTATTGAAGATGGGGGTGATTGATGATGAAGTTTGCAAGAAAATTGAGGAAACAGCGGAAACGGTGGCGAAACAATTTTCATAATTTGCAATTGACCGGTTTATGATTGAGGTTGCTTTTGGTTGTAAAGAGTGAATAAGTCTTATAAAAAAGAGTATTTCCAATCGTAAATCGTAAATAATTAAATCATAAATAGAAATGGCTTCACTGAAAGAGGTAAAAAATAGAATTAACTCCGTCAAGAGTACACGTCAGATTACGTCGGCGATGAAGATGGTGGCATCTGCCAAATTGCATAAAGCACAGGGGCGGATTGAAAATATGCTACCTTATCAACGGAAGCTGAACGAAATCCTGATGAATTTTCTGCGTACGGATGCTACATTCGAGTCACCCTATACTGATGTTCGTTCTGTGACTAAGGTGGCGATAGTCGTGTTTTCGTCCAATACTTCGCTCTGTGGCGCTTTTAATTCCAACGTGGCGAAGATGTTGGAAAAAACGGTGAATGATTATAAATCGTTAGGGCAGGAGAATATCATGATTTATCCTGTGGGTAGGAAGGTGGAAGATGCTGTGAAAAAGATGGGATATACGCCGCAAGGTAGTTATCAAATTATGGCGGATAAACCTTCGTACGTGCAGGCTTATGAACTTGCCGGTTCGCTGATGAATGATTTTTTAGAGAAACGCGTAGATAAGGTGGAACTGATTTATCATCATTTCAAATCTATGGGTTCACAAGTACTGACAAGAGATGAATATCTGCCTATTGACTTAAAAAAAGTAACAGAAGAAGCTAATGAAGCTGTTTCGGAGATGCGTAGTTTCAACAATGACTATATTGTAGAGCCTTCTGTTCCTGAGTTGATAGCTGGTCTTCTTCCCAAGGTGTTAAGTCAAAAACTTTATACGGTTTTGTTGGACTCTAACGCTTCTGAACATGCTGCTCGTACACTTGCCATGCAGACGGCAACGGACAATGCGAATGAGTTGATTCAGGACTTGACGAAGCAGTATAATAAGAGTCGTCAGCAAGCTATCACGAATGAGTTGCTAGATATTATTGGGGGAAGCTTGAAATAATACAGGGAGTTCATTGAAATGCGAATAAATGCAGATTTTCGTAAAGAATTTTATTTTTAAAATAGTGCATTTTATAATCTGAGGAAATCTGTGTTTATTTGTGTTTCAATAATAATCTTCTAATTTTTTGCTTACGGCATATTCTTTTTTATCTGGATAAAAGTGTTACCTTTACAAATTGTAAATAATCTGGATAGTAATGGATCAAAACCCTGAAATAGCGCTTGCATGGCAATTTGTAGAAAACACAGGTACTCATCTATTTTTGACCGGTAAGGCCGGTACCGGAAAAACAACCTTTCTACGGAAACTGAAAAGTGAAAGTCCTAAACGGATGGTAGTCCTTGCACCTACAGGGATTGCGGCGATTAATGCGGGTGGTGTAACTATTCATTCTTTTTTTCAGTTACCATTTGCTCCTTTTGTGCCCGAAAGTTCGTTCAGTGCAAATAGCAAAGTATCCTATCGTTATCGTTTTAGTAAAGAAAAGCTTAACATTATACGCAGCATAGACTTACTTGTGATTGATGAAATCAGTATGGTACGTGCTGATTTGCTGGATGCGGTAGATGGTATACTTCGTCGTTTCCGTGACCACCATAAACCGTTTGGTGGTGTACAACTGTTGATGATTGGTGATCTCCAGCAGTTGGCTCCTGTAGTGAAGGATGAGGAATGGCAGATGTTGAAGTCTTATTATGATACTCCCTATTTCTTCTCTAGCCAGGTATTAAGGCAAACGGAATATTGTACCATCGAATTGAAAACTGTTTATCGGCAAAGTGATGGGACTTTTCTCGAATTACTGAACCGTATTCGTGAAAACCGATGCGATGTACAAGTACTGGATACATTGAATCGGCGTTATATAGCGGGTTTTGTTCCTCGGAAAGAGGAAGGTTATATCCGACTTGTTACCCATAATTATCAGGCACAGCGCATCAACGACTATGAGTTGGAACAGTTACCAGGTCATACTTATACTTTTCGTGCTACAGTTGACGGAAAGTTTCCTGAATATTCTTATCCTACAGATGAGGTACTTGAATTGAAAAAAGGTGCTCAGGTGATGTTTGTAAAAAATGATTCTTCGGGTGAGCATCGCTATTATAATGGTATGATTGGGATAGTGACCGAAGTGTCTTCAGATAATATCGCGGTACGCAGTAAGGATAGTGGTGAAACTTTCTCGCTCCAAGAGGAAGAATGGACGAACGCCAAATATGTGCTTGATGAGGAAACTAAAGAGATTACGGAAGATATCGAAGGCACGTTCCAGCAATTCCCTTTAAAACTGGCATGGGCAATCACAATACACAAGAGTCAGGGTTTAACGTTCGAACGTGCCATCATTGATGCCAGCTTATCTTTTGCACATGGACAAACTTATGTAGCATTGAGCCGTTGCAAAACTCTGGAAGGACTGGTGCTGAGTGCCCCGCTCTCTACAAAGACCGTTATCAGCGATCATGCAGTCGATGTTTTTACTGAGACTGCACGCAGGAGTACACCGGATGAGAAGCGGTTCCATTCGTTGCAACAGGCTTATTTCCATGAATTATTATCCGGCTTGTTCGATTTCTTGCCGTTAGAATTGGCCTTAAAACGATATGTCAGACTGGTGGATGAGCATTTGTACAAGCTTTATCCGAAGCAGTTGGTAATCTATAAAGAGGAGGTGGAACGTTTTCATGTAAAAGTGATTAAGGTAGCCCAGAAATTCAGTTTGCAATATAATCGGCTGATAGATGCTGTGAATGATTATGCTTCGGACAAAACACTACAAGAGCGTATTCATCTGGGAGCGCAATACTTTAAGGAGCAATTGAAGCCGCTGAATATGATTATAAGTAAGGGGGGACTTGTTACAGACAATAAAGACTTGAAAAAGAAATTGAAAGAAGCGGATAAGGAACTGACGGATGTTTATCTGCTGAAGGAAAACTTGTTGGAGTTTGTTATCCGGAATGGTTTCCATGTCAATGAGTATTTGAAGCAGAAAGCGGTACTTTCGATTGATGATACATCTGTTAAAGAGAAAACAAAAGGTAAAGAAATAATTTTATCAGATAAGGACAGCCAGAAGAAAGGAGAGAAAGGGCAAAAGAATAAAGTTCGTGAAAGTAGGCAACGGGCTACTGCAATTGAGATACCTTCGGATCTTTTGCACCCGGAACTATACAGGCGACTAATTGTGTGGAGAAATACGGAAGCTACCCGATTGGGGGTACCTGTTTATATCGTTATTCAGCAGAAAGCTCTTCTCGGCATAAGTAATCTTTTACCATCAGACAAAAAGGCACTCGTCCGTATTCCCTATTTTGGAAAGAAAGGGGTAGAGAAGTACGGGGATAGTATTCTTGAAATGGTACGTGTTTACCGAGAGGGAAAGGAAAGGGAAGGAGATATGAAGAATTAAGAATTACCATGTGGCATGCTTGTATAACGTAGCTAAGTTTTTCATTCAAACATTATCTTAATCCCTTCTTCCAACGTATGCGGTTTATATCCCAACTCTTTACGCGCCTTTTCAATGCTCAGTCCGCTAAAGCGGGGACGAGGTGTTGTTTCTTTCATATCCTTTGTAGTGACGGGAATGATAAGTGAACGATCCAAATTCAGTATATCGGCTACACGATATGCTATTTCAGAAATAGTCAGGCAATCACCTCCACAAAGGTGATAGACACCACTTTGAGGATGAGATATCAATTTTTCTACTCCCCAGGATATGTCACCTACAAAAGTTGGAGTACGCCATTGGTCAGAAACAACATGGATTTCTATATTGCTTCTTAATCGATTAACTACCAGTTGTAAGATATTTCCGTGTTGTCCCGGCAGTGCGGCACCATACACAACGACTACGCGTACGATAGCATAATTTTGGCAAAGAGCAACTATGTGCTTTTCACCTTCCCATTTAGTATAACCATAATAATTTACAGGGGCAGGGAGGTCTTCTTCTGTATAAAGACGGTTGGCATTTCCGCTGAATACAAAATCTGTGGATAGATGGATGAGCCGACTTCCATATTTATGGCAATATTTAGCAAGATTGGCTACAGCGGTAATGTTGATTGCATCCGCTTCTTCATGGTGTGTTTCGCAATAATCAGGTACAGAGAGAGCGGAAGTATTGATTACTGTATCAGGGTATACTTCCTTGAACAATTCTTTCAGAGTCTGGACATTACAGATATCAGCTTGTATATAATGATAGTTTCCTGAACCAGGGCAACAGTCATCATGCATGGAACTACCCGTAACCTGATAGGAAAGATTATGTGACAAATCATTTAATATCCGTCGTCCCGTAAAACCATTAGCTCCGATTAACAATATTCTCTTTCTCATAATCATGTAACTTGAAATTCTTATCTTTTTCTTTATTATACCTGAAGTGACAATGTTTAGAATAGTGTTTTGTTCCCTTGCCGTACCTCTATACTGAAACCGAACGCACCGTTAGCGGATTTTAGTTCGAATGCTCCTTTGAAGTTATTCTTTTTCCACGGCAATACAGAAGGGTTGGGGACTCTCCAGCCGTCTTTATTATATTCTCCATAAGTGTTAATCTGCATTCCGTTTTTCAATTTGAAACTACCCATTTGCAGATTATCAGGAGTAGACCAAAAGTCTGTCAGCCCAAAAGGATTCATACTGTATACTATGGAATTACTTAAAGAAAATTTATTAGAAAATCCTTGTGAATAAGCGGTATTTGGATTTAACCGAAAAATACTACTATAATCTTTACTGGCATCAGGTATTTCTAGTGTGAATTTAGGTAACTGTGGAGGTGTCATCTTCATCAGGCTCATGTCCAATAGAAATCCATCGTAGTTCTTTACTTCAGGCAGAACTGTCTCTTCCTGAGTACCTCCTTTGGGGAATATATTAGTATGCAAACTATCTACGGATATTTCATTTTGTGCAAATACTGACGAAAAACCTGCAAGCAATATGATTATACTAAAAAGAAATCGTTTCATATCTTTTGCTCATTCTATTTCAACAAAGATAGTTGTTTCATCCAATTTCCTGAAATTTCTTTGTATTATTTTGGAGTATTAAGCAAATCATTATAAAACCGTTAACTATTTACAATCAACTTATATCCTATACCCGTACATTTACGATACGTATGCTATTGTCTTGTGACAATTTATGGCGTAGCTTGGTGATGAAAACATGTAAGCTACGTGAATTGAAAAAACTGTCATCTCCCCAGAGATCCAGCAAAACATTCTGAGTATTGACAACATGATTCTGATTTTCACAAAGCCGTTTCAATATTTCCGATTCACGGTAGGAGAGTTCCATTTCCGTATTAATATGTGGAGAGACAGCTGTACCGATGTAGTTGAGCTTTTGGGTGACAGAATTGAAACGATAGTTCCCTATTTCGAAGCCAGTCTTTTCTTCTGGGATTGTTTCGGTAAATGAAAAGACTTTACCAACCAATGCCTTGATACGGACAATGAGTTCTTGCATACCAAAGGGCTTTTTCAAGTAATCGTTAGCACCGAGTTCAAATCCTTCGACCACATCATTGATGGCGGAACGTGCCGTGAGAAATAGTACGGGAGTATGTTTGTCTGTCTGTCGGATGCGACGTACCATTTCAAAGCCATCCATACGGGGCATCATAACATCTGCTACCAATACGTCGGGACGTAAATCGAAAAACAAACGAAGACCTTCTTCACCGTTACTGGCAGTCTGGATAATGAAATTCTGTCCTTCTAATGTATCTTTGATAATCATGGCAAGCGTCTCTTCATCTTCTACTAAAAGTATTTTTATTTTGTCTGACATAGGTAATTATATTATGATTGTAAATACACTTCCTTTTCCCAATTCACTTTTGATTGATACACTTCCACCGTGTTTCTCAGTCATGGTCTTTACATAAAACAGTCCTAGACCATACCCTTTTACGTTGTGGAGATTACCCGTGGGTACTCGATAGAATTTGTCGAATACATGTTTTTGTTTCTCAATGGAAATTCCGATTCCATAGTCATGGACGGATATTTCGTTTTTTTTGCCTGAATCAGTAAGTATCGTCCGGCAGTGAATATCTATTCTTGCCCTTTCATGCGAATATTTGATGGCGTTGTCTATCAAGTTACTAAGGATGTTACTAAAATGAGTACGATCGGCAGTAACAGTCAAATCTTCCGGCTCTACATTGAGAGTAATTGTTATAGGTTTATCGGCTTTTAACTTATGTTGTTCGACGAGTTTATCAAGAACTTCTCGCACTTTCAGATTTTCTGGATGAAGCCGGAACGTCTTTCTGTGTTCCATGCTCATAGATAATATTTGTTCTACAAGTCCGCTGAGTCGTTGTAACTGTTCCTGGCAAATTCTCAGGTATTTATCTCGTTTGGCTTTTTCTTTAGCTTGATTAAAATTGAGCAAAGCATCGTTAGCAGCGTAAGCAACGGCAATAGGGGTTTTCAATTCGTGGGTAATATTATTGGTAAAATCACTTTTCATCTCTTCCAGTGTCTTTTGTCGTAGAATAGTACGGATGAGATACCAGAAAGCAAAAATAAGGATAATCAATACAATGAATGAAGTAGTGAGAATTCCTAACATTTGGTGTAATACCAACATGGTAATCGGTTCTATCCAAAGACGATAACTTTGGTTAGTGTTTAGATCGAATGAATAATCGTATAGTACTGCCTTCGGACTGGGAATATAGCCTGTAGTTCCTGTTATTGCTAACGTATCTATATATGTAAAAGTTGAATCGGGAGTACTTCCTTTATGGATTTGCAGTAACCGGTGAGGAAGAGAAATACCTTTCTCTTTCAACTGTATGGTCAACAAACTATCAAAGATCATAATATCTGGTTCCATGATAATATCAAGTCCGGCGTGCAATCCTCGCTGGAAATAGGTTGCCAATTCCAGCATTGTGTTTTTATCTCGTAATATCATGTCTAAACTGCCATTTGCTCTTAGAGCAGAACTGGGCGTAATGGTATCTTTAAGAGTTTGTTTCATCTCCTGTTGTGCCGAGTCCAGTTCCATCCATTGCACTTTTGGGGTATTTTCACGGCGGTCGATATATAATATTCTTGTCGTGTCTGGTTCACCTGGACGTGTAATACTGGCACTACTACGGACAAAAGAATGACCATTATCGTGATAACCGGCTTCTACACTTACTTCTCCATGGTCTTTATCATCTTTTTTCAATGAATTTACACGGAACATCATTTCATTATAATCACTGATGCGCATGGCTTCCACGATATTTTGTTCCATATCGCTACGCATTGTCTGATACAAGCCAGTAAGCCAGTATGTCTGGTAAAGAAAAATACCTGTCAATGAAATAATGACAAGTATGGCAATATATTTGAATGGTAGTTTCATTGTTTTCTTTGAATACTTATGTGGGCAAAGATAAGGAGTTATCCGATGTACTGTACCATCTGATAAGACTAAATAACAGTTCCAATAACAGTAGATAACACTCGGTAAGTTCATGATAACACAGACTTTCACAATTTCTACCGTACTTTGTACCATCGAAATGTAAATAAACTCTCAAAACATATTGAACATGAAACGAATTTATTATCTTTCTTTGGTATTTAGTGTATTAAGTGCAGTTTTATTTGCACAAGAGAAGATCGATGATCCTAATATTGATAAAGAACGTATTCTCAGTGCCGACAGCCTTATAACAACTGATTCACGGTTGGATAGTCTTTATCAGAGTCTTCCGGAAATTATGATTACCGGTGAACGTCCTGTAGTGAAAGCCGAACAGGGTAAGTTAGTATATGACTTGCCGAGAATTCTTCATGATATGCCTGTAGATAACGCTTATGATGCCGTGAAAGAACTTCCCGGTGTAACCGAAATAAATGGTATACTCCAGTTAGGAGGGCAGGGGACTACCGTTATTATTGATGGTAAGGTAACTACACTTACTACAGAACAACTGTATACTTTATTGAAAAATATTCCGGCAAGCCGCATTGAAAAGGCGGAAGTAATGTACAATGCGCCTGCTTGTTATCAGGTACGTGGTGCGCTTATCAATATTCGGTTGAAGCAGACCACGGATGAGTCTTCTTCCTGGCAAGGCGAAGTATATAATAAGGCTACTCAAAAGTATTACGAGCGTTTTGAAGAACGTGCCAGTCTCCTTTACAATAAAAATAAATTCTCCGCAGATTTTCTTTACTCACACAAACACGGTCGTAATTACAGCACGACGAACAAGGATGCTGTGCACACATTGTCGGACGGCACGATTCATCTCATAAATAATGATGAGGTGAGCCGTGGACGTTCGCATACACATAGTTTTCGCGTAGAGGCGGATTACAATATTGCAAAAAAACATCAGTTGAGTTTTGTATATAACGGAAATTATAATACCTATCACAACAAGACAAATATTATGGGTACACAACAGTCCGTAACCCACAGTAACAGTACCGACTGGTTACATAATGGACGTATCGATTATCATACACCCTTCGGGCTGAAAACTGGGGTAGAATTGACTTATTACAATTCTCCATCAAGCCAATTGCTCTATAGTCAAATGTGGGAAGAAAAACTCAATTTCTTTACTAAAGATTGTCAGCGTATCAATCGTTGGAAGGTATTTTTGACACAAGAACATAATTTGAAACAGGATTTGGGGGTGAATTATGGCATTGTTTATACTACCAGTCTTGATAATAGTTATCAGTATTATGATGATGTAGAAAGCAATGAACAGAGTAGTAGTATGAAATCCCGTAAACGGGAACAGACTCTCAATCTTTATGCAGGTTTCAAAAAAAGTTTTAATAATAAGGTGTCAATGGATGTTTCTTTAGCTGTAGAACATTACAAGACGGCGGTTTGGAATCAGTGGGATATATATCCTACTATAAATTTGACTTATATACCTGTACCGGGGCATATTTTTCAATTAGGATTGAGTAGTGATAAAGAATATCCTGGTTACTGGGCTGTGCAAGATGCCATATCCTATATCGGTGGTGGTTACTCAGAAATACACGGTAATCCATTTTTGAAACCGGCGCAGAGTTATGAACTTAAAATGACTTATATTTTAAAGGGGAAATATATCTTTAGCACATGGTTCAACCATACTAAGGACTATTCTACTCAGACATTATATCAATCACCGCAATGTCTTGTGGAAATCTATAAATACCTGAATTTTGACTTTCAGCAACAGTCAGGTTTACAGGCTTCTATACCATTTAATATAAATAAATGGTTAAATTCACGGATCACTTTTATCGGTGTATGGCATCACGAAAAGGATGATGATTTCTGGGATATTCCTTTTAATCGGAAGAAATGTTATGGAATTGCCCAAATGACTCATACCATTACTCTTGCTACCAAGCCCGATTTGAAACTGAAGATAATCGGTATGGTCCATAGTGATGCTATTCAAGGGATATATGATTTACCTACTTCAGGGGGACTGAATGCCACCTTACGTTACGGTTTTGCCAAAGGAAAAGGTATTTTAAATCTTTATTGTAACGATATCTTTGAATCCGCACAAATTTCTCCGCACATTCGTTTCAAGACACAAAATGTCACTAATCACTATTCATGTTTTCGTGAGTTCGGAGTTTCGATTACTTACAAATTTGGTGGATATAAAGAGAAACAAAGAGAGGGAGTAGATACGTCACGGTTTAAGTAATCGGGAATGCTTGTATATCTGTAGAAAGGTATTGTTCCGTATTTTTCTTATGATAATTATTTTGCTTCTGTGTAGTTAAATAAGAATAAATGATTTACGGATATTTCGTAATTGAAAATAATCTTTATTAATATTGTATTTAATATACACGAACATAACTGTTAAAAAGAAAATATGAAAAATCTGAATTTTAGAGTATTGGTTAGCTGTATACTTTTCTTGTTATCAAGTGGCGGGATACAAGCGCAAGACACTTTTATTATTGAAGGGAAAGTAAAAAACGTGAAGGAGGGTGTATGTTTAAATTTATTCCGGATGGAAGGAAGTGTAGGTAGTAGTATTGCTGTGGACACTCTGCGAGGAGACAGTTTTCGTTTTGAAGTACCTTTTTCGGGTACGGATACCGACCGTTTGATGTTACAGATTCGTGACGGAAATCTGTATACCATGGGGTTACATTTATGGGCGAAGGCAGGTTCACATATCCGTTTGATAGGCGAAGATATTAATATCTATACTTGGCAAGTGAAAAGTGAAGTGCCGCAACAGAAGATATGGCAGTTTTTTGTAGATGATTCGCGTGATTTATGGAATCTCATGCAAGAAAATTATATGGAACAGATGCGGTTCAGACGCAAATATCCCCGTAAACCGGAAAATAAAGAAGTGTTGGCCAAGGTTGTTGCTTTGCGTGACAGTTTGGAGAAAATAAAGAATGATTTAGAAATCCGTATCGATTCCAATATAATAGTCCGTATGAAGCAATTACCGATAGAAGAAATCTGGATGGATAAACTGAAAAGTCTGGCAATAGGAGTGAAATACACAAAAGATTATCCTTACCGCAAAGAAGTGGAGGAATTGTATGCCGGACTGACTGAGGTACAGCGTCAGACACCGGAAGGGTTGGATATCCAGGCATACCTGTTTCCTGCCAAGACGGTAACTGTACAGGAAAAGGCGGCAGACGGTGACTTGTTTGACTTACAAGGGAATGTGCATCGTTTGTCAGATTTTAAAGGAAAACCAGTGTTGATAGATTTTTGGAGTCGTGGTTGCGGTCCTTGTCTTATGGCGTTACCGGAAATGAAAGAAATCAGTAAAAAATACGAAGGTTGTCTGGTAATAGTAAGCGTAAGCATTGATGATAAAACCAATTGGGAAATAGCCTCACGGCACCATGACATCAGTTGGTGGAATTTGAATGACTTGAAGGGTAATCATGGTTTGTATGCTAAATATAGCTCAGACGCCATACCTCGTTATGTCTTTTTGTCTTCAGAGGGAGAGGTGGTTGAAATGTGGTCCGGTTATGGAAAAGGTAGTTTGTTGAAGAAACTGGAAAAACTGGTGAAGTAGTAGGGGATTTTTTGTACTTTTGCAACTTTCAAAAATCAAAGTTGTTATTTAAAGAAAAAACCTTGTATGAAATCGGACATTGAGATAGCACGCAGCATAGAGCTGAGAAAGATAAAACAGGTTGCTGAAGGAGTAGGTATTCCACGTGACGAAGTAGAGAATTACGGACGATATATCGCTAAAATACCCGAGCATCTGATTGATGAGGAAAAGGTAAAGCAAAGTAACCTTATCTTGGTAACCGCCATTACGGCAACAAAAGCAGGTATCGGAAAGACCACCGTTTCCATCGGTTTGGTTTTAGGGTTGAATAAGATAGGGAAAAAAGCAATTGTCGCATTGCGTGAACCCTCTTTGGGACCTTGTTTCGGAATGAAAGGTGGAGCTGCCGGAGGCGGTTATGCGCAGGTACTTCCGATGGAGAAAATAAACTTACATTTTACGGGAGATTTCCATGCTATTACATCCGCCCATAATATGATTTCCGCCTTATTGGATAATTATATCTACCAGCATCAAGCAGATGGTTTCGGTTTAAAGGAAATAATCTGGTGTCGGGTGCTTGACGTAAACGACCGTTCTTTGCGTAGCATCGTTACAGGACTTGGACCACGTACCAACGGGGTAACTCAGGAATCGGGATTTGATATTACTCCCGCCTCGGAGATTATGGCTATTTTGTGTCTGGCAAAAGATACAGAAGACCTTCGCAGACGTATTGAAAACATTATTCTTGGTTTTAGATATGATGGTAAACCATTTACTGTTAAAGATTTAGGGGTGGCAGGAGCAATCACGGTACTGTTGAAAGATGCTATCCATCCTAATTTAGTACAGACTACCGAAGGAACAGCTGCTTTTGTTCATGGTGGCCCATTCGCTAATATTGCACATGGTTGCAATTCTATTTTAGCTACTAAAATGGCGATGACGTTTGGAGATTATGTAGTGACGGAAGCTGGTTTCGGCGCAGATTTGGGAGCTGAGAAATTCTACAATATTAAGTGCCGTAAAAGTGATTTGCAACCCAAGTTGACAGTCATTGTAGCTACTGCTCAAGGTTTGAAGATGCACGGAGGGGTCAGTCTCGACCGTATCAAAGACCCCAATATGGAAGGATTGAAAGAGGGCTTCGGTAATCTAGACAAACACATAAGGAACCTACGTTCTTTCGGTCAGACAATAATAGTTGCTTTTAATCGTTTTGCCAGTGATACGGATGAAGAACTGGAAGCCATCCGCCGTCATTGTGAGGAAGATTTAAAGGTTGGTTTTGCCATTAACAATGCTTTTGCCGAAGGTGGAGAGGGTGCCATAGACTTGGCTAATCTGGTAGTGGAAACCATTGAGAAAAATCCTTCTGTTCCATTACATTATACTTATGAAGAAAATGATCCGGTGCAACGTAAGATAGAAAAAGTGGCGTGCAATCTTTATGGTGCCAGTGTAGTGACGTATAGCAGTGCCTCACGTAAGATGATGAAACTCATTGAAGAAATGGGGATTGCCCATTATCCTATCTGTATCGCTAAAACCCAGTATTCTTTCTCTGCCGATCCGAAAATCTATGGTGCCGTCAATAACTTCGAGTTTCATATCAAGGATATTGTTATTAATAATGGTGCTGAAATGATTGTAGCCATTGCCGGAGAAATTCTTCGTATGCCGGGTTTGCCCAAGTCACCTCAAGCGGAACGTATTGATATTATTGATGGTAATATAGAAGGATTGAGTTAAACATACCATTACAAAAAGAATATTATATAAGAAAAGCGTTCCGGTAAAATATACCGGAACGCTTTTCTTAATGGGAATACAATATTTAATATGCAAATAACGGATATTTTTCCATTGTTTTGTTTACTCGTGCACGAATGCCAGCAATTACTTGTTCGTTGTCTACGTTAGACAGAACAGTTTCAATCATTTCAGCAATTTCCAACATCAAATCCTCCTTAGCCCCGCGAGTCGTAATAGCAGGAGTACCCAAACGGATACCCGAAGTTTGGAAAGCAGAACGGCTGTCAAATGGAACCATATTTTTATTTACAGTGATATCGGCAGAAACCAGTGCTTTTTCGGCAACCTTACCGGTCAGATCAGGATATTTACTACGCAGGTCAACCAACATGGAATGATTGTCCGTACCGCCGGAAACGATTGTAAAACCACGGTCTATCAAAGCCTGTGCCAATACAGTAGCATTCTTTTTAACTTGTTTGGCATATTCTTTCCATTCCGGTTGCAGAATTTCACCAAACGCAACAGCTTTAGCAGCAATAACATGTTCTAACGGGCCACCTTGAATACCGGGGAATACAGCCGAATCGAGTAACTGGGACATCATTTTAATTTCGCCTTTCGGAGTTTTCTTGCCCCATGGATTAGGAAAGTCCTTACCCATCATGATAACGCCACCGCGAGGACCGCGCAGGGTCTTGTGGGTAGTAGAGGTTACGATATGAGCATATTTTACAGGGTTATCCAATTCACCGGCAGCAATTAGTCCGGCAGGGTGTGCCATGTCAACCATTAGGATAGCGCCTACTTTATCCGCAATTTCACGCATACGTTTATAATCCCATTCGCGAGAATAGGCTGAACCGCCACCGATAATCATTTTAGGCTTTTCACGCAATGCTACTTCTTCCATCTGATCATAGTCTACACGTCCGGTCTCTTTATTTAGATTATATTCGCAAGGGGTATAGATGATACCTGAAGTATTCACCAATGAACCATGAGAGAGGTGACCGCCGTGTGCAAGGTTCAATCCCATGAACTTGTCACCTGGATTTAGAACGGCGAGAAATACGGCTGCATTCGCCTGTGCTCCTGAGTGAGGCTGTACATTAGCCCATTCTGCTTCAAAAATTTTCTTCAAACGGTCAATAGCAATTTGTTCGCTTTGATCTACCACTTCACAACCACCATAATAACGTTTGCCTGGATAACCCTCGGCATACTTGTTGGTGAGGCAGGAACCCATTGCCTGCATAACCTGGTCACTTACGAAGTTCTCTGATGCAATCAGTTCAATACCTTTGAGCTGACGTTGATGTTCTTTCTCGATGATGTCGAAAATTAAATCGTCTCTTTTCATTATTGCTTATTAGATAAGTTTGATAAATCTGTATTCTCTTATTAAGCGTACAAATTTAGGGGAAATAAATGAATAAATTGTAAGAAGAGGAAGAATTTTCCTATCAAAAGAACACGCCGAACGAAAAACTGAGTACATTGTCACGTCGATGGAAACGGATTTGATCGGTGGGAACAATTATTTCATTATTATCTCCTTCCTGAATTGCCGCTTGGTAACTGATACGTTTGGATATATTATGCAAACCGATATCATAACGGAAATCGAAAAAAATGCGTGAGATGGTTACAGCCACGCCGGTAGTAAAACTCAGGTTGAAAGGATATAAATCTTCTTTAATATTTTGTTGGTCGAAATTTTCAAATGTCACTTTACTTTTCTTATCCCAAATATAACGAATTTTTGGACCGCCAAATACTGCAAGGCTGTAAGGTCCTTCTTTGATAATATTGTATCCATAAATAACCGGAACCTCGAAACTATGAATGGAGGAAGTTATAGAAGCCATTTCAGACGTGTTGTTTTCGGACATATCTTCTGGTTGGGGTTTTTCGAATGTAATATTACAGCGGTTAATAGTGTATGAAATTTCCGGCTGTAGAAAATGGCGGCCAAAATTAATTCGCATGAAGAACGAACCGAAATAGCCGATTTTGTAGTTGTTTTGTACTTCATTGACGATAGTGCCATTCAAAATTAGGTCGGAAACAAGAAAAAGAGAGGAAGTAAATCCACCTTTAATACCAAAGTTCACGGGGTGGTCTTGTTTGTGGGCTATCTCGGCTTCGAGAGTTCCGGACATAGTAATTTGTTGTCCTCGCATGGAGGTAGAAAAGATAGACAAACACAGACTGATTATAAACATTCCCCGCTTCATCTTCATTACTTCTTCTTTTCGACCGACCAACCAAACTTTCCGATTTTATCTCCCAGATCATAATATCCACCATGTACATATACTAATGGATTTGCTTCCGCCAGCTCTAATTTTCCGGTCTCAGAATTTAAATAGGCAGTATCTACACGTACATTTACTACATCGGCAATGAACATATCATGCGAACCGAGGGCTACGATTTCTTTTACCCTACACTCAATACAAAGCGGTGATTCCTCTATGAGAGGAGCGTTAACCACAGTACATTTACCGGGTGTGAGATTCATTTCTTCGAATTTGTTATAATCTTTGCCCGAACGGACACCGCACCAGTCTGTAGCACGTGCTATCTCTTTCGTAGTCAGATTGATAACAAATTCCATGTTTCTTTTAATAATATCGTAAGAATAACGTTCGGGACGTACGGAAATATAACACATGGGTGGATTTGTGCATATCGTTCCCGTCCATGCAATTGTCAGTATATTATGTTCTTCCGGTGTACTTCCGCAACTTACCAATACAACTGGTAACGGATATATCATTGTACCGGGTTTCCAATCTTCTTTCATATCTTGAATAATGATTGACAATTGATAATTATTTGTTGAGATATCCTTTTTTCAATTATCCATTAATTTAATGTTTTCTCTTATCTGTTCTTTCTCACAATAATGGCATCTGATAACACAATTTTCCTTGTCTATTACATGGAATAACGTTGCCATAGGCTCATTATTCGTAATACATTTCGGATTGGCGCATTTCACAATACCTTTCAACTCATCAGGTAGGCGCACTTCCCGTTTTTCTACTACTTCATAGTCACGGATAATGTTCAGTTTTACATTAGGGGCAACCACAGCGATACGATTGATTTCTTCGTCACAAAAGAACTTGTCGGCAATCTTTATGATACCTTTTGTACCCAGCTTTTTGCTTTTGAGGTTAAAGCCGATGGTGATATTATTACTCATGTGTTCTAATCCGAGCAGTGAAACTACTGTAAAAAGTTTCTCAGAAGGTATGTGGTCGATAACAGTGCCATTTTCTAAAGCGGCAACCTGTAATTCTTGTTTTTTTTTGCTTGACATCTTGATATTTACTATTTAGCAATTTAACGATTTACGATTGAAAAATACTCTGCGTATTATTCAGCGACAGGCATCTTTTTTCACATCATCCAACGTGATGCCCAATACATCGCAAAGGATTGCCTCACGGGCATAAAGTCCGTTTTGTGCCTGCTGAAAGTAATAGGCTTTAGGGTTGTCGTCTACATCAAGAGCAATCTCGTTGACACGAGGCAGGGGATGGAGAATACGCAGATTGAGACGGGTGTGCTCCAGCATTTTGTTACGCAGAATATAAACGTTCTTCACCCGTTCGTATTCCATAAGGTCAGTAAAACGTTCGCGTTGTACGCGGGTCATGTAAAGAATATCGGCATCCGCAATGATTTCTTCTGTAAAATCCGTATGCTCTACGAACTTGATATCATGTTCACGACAGTAAATTTTATACTCTTCCGGCATTTTCAATTCATCGGGGGCTATGAAATGGAAAGTTGGATTGAAATGACGCATAGCCATTAATAGGGAGTGCACGGTACGGCCATATTTTAAATCACCTACCAGGAAGATATTTAGATTTTCCAGCGTCCCCTGTGTTTTGTAGATGGAGTAGAGGTCAAGCATTGTCTGTGAGGGATGTTGGTTAGCCCCGTCTCCGGCATTGACAATGGGAATGGTAGTAACTTCACTGGCATAGCGAGCTGCACCTTCCAGAAAATGGCGCATTACGATGATATCTGCATAGTTACTCACCATCTTGATAGTGTCTTTTAAAGTTTCTCCTTTGGATGAACTGGTTGCCTTTGGATCGCTAAAGCCGATGACACGTGCTCCCAGACGGTTGGCGGCGGTTTCAAAACTTAAGCGGGTACGAGTGGATGGCTCGAAAAATAGAGTAGCGACAACTTTTTCATCGAGCAAGTGACGATTCGGCTTTGCTTCAAATTCTTTAGCCATTTCGAGCATGTAGAGGATTTTTTCCTTACTATATTCGGCAATGGTAACTAAACTTCTGTTTTCCATATTGTTGATATTCGTTTTACTTTTCGAGAGTGTAAAGGTATGGAAAAACTACGGGGAATGGAAATCTGTGAGGAAGTTTTTTAGCAAAAAATATGTTTGGCAGATAAATTTCCCGATTGTATAAATTATATAATTGATAAAGCGTAATTAGCAAAAAAGTACCATTAGTGTTGTCTTTATTTATTTTTCTGATATTATTATTTATATTATATTTAATAAGATGAAAAAAGTTTTTTGTTGATTATCTGTGATATATAACATGTTGTATTTGAGTTGAATGTACAATTTGGAACGCTTTTAACATAAAAAGTAGCTGTTTTCAGTATCTTTTTTGAGGATTTTCAATGCTTTTCAAGGCTAAAATATAGAATTAAAATATGAACAAATATCTTTTAACTATTGAAAAAGATGTAGAAAGTCATAGGCCTATCCAATATATTTCCGTACCTTTGTCACATTATTGAATGAATTTGGAACCAAACATGATAAAGAAAGTCATTACAGCACTCTGGATTTTCATCGCATTTATTGTACTGGTGTGCATCATCATATTTTTTTCTATAGCGAAAGGCTGGATAGGTTATATGCCTCCCGTAGAAGACCTGGAAAATCCTAATTATAAATTTGCAACTGAAGTGTTTTCCGAAGATGGAAAAGTATTGGGTACTTATTCTTATACTGAGGAAAATCGTGTATTTGTGGGATATCAGGATTTATCCCCCAACATTATCAATGCTTTGATAGCAACGGAAGATGTTCGTTTTACCGAACATTCAGGTATTGATGCCATTGCTTTGTTTCGTGCAATTGTAAAGCGTGGATTATTGATGCAGAAAAATGCCGGTGGAGGTAGTACTATCACTCAACAGTTATCAAAACAACTTTATTCGCCCAGTGCTGACAATATTATGGAACGTTTGTTTCAGAAACCTATCGAATGGGTAATTGCTGTTAAATTGGAGCGTTACTACACCAAAGAGGAAATCCTGACTATGTATCTTAATAAGTTTGATTTCCTGAACAATGCGGTAGGCATAAAAACAGCTGCATTCACCTATTTTAGTTGCGAACCGAGGGATTTAAAAATAGAAGAAGCTGCTACTTTGGTAGGAATGTGCAAGAATCCTTCTCTTTACAATCCGGTGCGCTATAACGAGCGTGTCCGCAAACGTCGGAATGTAGTGCTCGACCAGATGCGCAAAGCCGGTTATATCACGGTGCAAGAACGTGATTCTTTACAGGCTCTGCCATTGAAACTGAAATATAATCGTGTAGACCATAAAGAAGGAATCGCTACTTATTTCCGCGAATATCTGCGTGGAGTACTCAACGCTAAAAAACCGGAAAAGGGTAATTATCGCGGTTGGCAGATGCAGAAGTATTACGAAGATTCGCTCGATTGGGAAAACAATCCGTTATATGGATGGTGTGAAAAGAATACCAAGAAAGACGGTACCAAATACAATTTGTATACGGATGGATTGAAAGTTTACACTACCATCGACTCGCGTATGCAAAAGTATGCGGAAGAGGCAGTGACTGAACATTTGAAAGAATTGCAAGGTTATTTCTTCAAGGAAAAGAAGGGTGCGAAAAAAGCACCCTATACATTCAGGTTGACACAACAACAGGTGGATGAAATTCTGGGGCGTGCGATGCGTCAGTCCGACCGTTACCGCATTATGAAGAATGCGGGTGCATCGGAAGCAGAAATCAAGAGAGCGTTCGATACTCCTCAAGAAATGTCCGTATTCAGTTGGCAAGGAGATAAGGATACCATTATGACTCCGATGGATTCCATACGCTATTATAAATTTTTCTTACGTGCTGGCTTCATGTCTATGGATCCGCGCAATGGACATGTAAAAGCGTATGTAGGCGGACCGAATTATCATTATTTCCAGTATGATATGGCTATGGTGGGACGTCGCCAGGTAGGTTCTACTGTCAAGCCTTTCCTTTATACTTTGGCGATGGAGAATGGTTTCTCCCCGTGTGATGAGGTACGTCATGTGGAATATACTTTGTTTGATGAAAACGGTAAACCATGGACACCGCGTAATGCCAATAAGAAACGTTATGGTGAAATGGTTACTGTGAAGTGGGGACTGGCGAATTCGGACAACTGGATAACTGCGTATCTGATGAGCAAACTGAACCCTTATAATCTGAAACGCCTGATACAAACATTTGGAGTACGAAACCGTGAAATTGTACCTTCCGTTTCATTGAGTCTCGGACCTTGCGAAATCTCTGTAGGTGAAATGGTGAGTGCCTATACGGCATTCCCCAATAAAGGTATCCGGGTAGCTCCGTTATTTGTGACACGGATTGAAGATAATGATGGAAACGTATTGGCTACTTTTTCACCGGAAATGCAGGAAGTAATCAGTGCATCCAGCGCTTACAAGATGCTGGTGATGTTGCGTGCTGTGATTAATGAAGGTACAGGTGTACGTGTCCGGCGTTTGGGTGTACAGACCGATATGGGAGGTAAGACCGGTACGACGAACTTCAACGCCGATGGTTGGTTTATGGGTTTTACCCCGTCACTGGTATCCGGTTGTTGGGTGGGTGGTGAAGACCGCGATATCCATTTTGATACAATGCTTCATGGTCAGGGTGCTTCCATGGCACTTCCTATTTGGACAAAATATATGGTGAAAGTATATGGTGACAAATCTTTGGGGTATGATGAAACAGAGACTTTCAAGTTGCCTGAGGGGTTTGATCCGTGCAAAGATAATGGAGAAGAAGAAAGTGAGCCGACTCCGGACATGGGTTTGGATGATTTATTTGATTAACGGCATTGTCAATTAATCCATTCAAATGGTCTATACTATCAGCATTGGAAGTAATGAGCAGAGAAAAGACAATCTGGCATTGGCACGTAAAAGGTTATCCGAACTTTTTCCGGGAATTCGTTTTTCTAAAGAAGAAGAGACGAAGCCTTTGTTTTTCAGGAGGTCGGTTTTGTTTTCCAATCAGATAGCGCGCTTCGTTTCGAGTAAACAGGTTGGAGAGGTTTCTTCACATTTGAAAAGTATTGAGCGTGAGGCCGGAAGAAAGCCTGAAGAGAAGTTACAAGAAATTGTCCGGTTGGATATTGATCTTTTGTCTTGTGATGAAACAATTTATAAACCGGAGGATTTGAAGCGAGATTATATAATACGAGGATTGAAACAACTGTTATAATGAAATTTTTAGGAATTATCCCTGCCCGTTACGCATCAACGCGCTTTCCGGCCAAGCCATTAGCCATGTTAGGTGGTAAAACCGTGATACAACGGGTGTATGAGCAGGTAGTGGGCATTCTGGACGATGCCTATGTGGCTACTGATGACGAACGCATTGAAGTTGCTGTAAAAGCCTTTGGCGGTAAAGTTGTCATGACTTCCGTACATCATAAAAGTGGTACGGATCGTTGTTATGAAGCATGTACAAAGATAGGTGGAAATTTCGATATCGTGGTGAACATTCAGGGGGATGAACCCTTTATACAGGTTTCCCAACTGGAGACGGTGAAAGCCTGTTTTGATGATCCTACTACACAAATCGCAACACTTGTAAAACCCTTCACGGTCGATAATGGTTTCGAGGCTTTAGAGAATGTAAATTCTCCTAAAGTAGTGCTGAATAGAAATATGAATGCCCTTTACTTCAGCCGTTCTATTATTCCTTATCAACGTAATGCGCAGAAAAAAAACTGGTTGAAGAATCATACATATTACAAGCATATAGGATTGTATGCCTACCGTGTGGAAGTACTGAAAGAAATAACTTCACTACCTCAGTCAGTCCTTGAATTGGCAGAATCATTGGAGCAACTACGTTGGCTGGAGAATGGATATACCATCAAAGTAGGCATTACCGAAGTGGAAACTATTGGTATAGATACTCCACAAGATTTGGAATATGCGGAATTGTTTTTGAAATCGCAATGCCGATAATCGGAGGAATTAATGGATGATGCTTCCAGACAGAACGATTCAACCTAAGGTGAGGAATGTAGACCAACTAGCCGTGCAAGTACCTCTGCGGATCGTTATGCCTAATGGCATATCGCTAAATGTACTCAATAGCGGTGAAAATGAAGTTGTACGTATTGACTTGCTGATGGAAGGAGGACGTTGGCAGCAGTCGCAACCGTTGCAGGCATTTTTTACCAACCGCATGTTACGTGAGGGCACATTGCGTTTTAGTGCTTCGGAGATAGCCGAACGATTGGACTATTATGGAGCATGGCTAGAATTGTCCAGTGCCTCGGAGCATGCGTATATCACACTTTATTCATTAAATAAATATCTGCCCCAAACGCTGGATGTATTGGAAACCATTGTAAAGGAACCCGTTTTTCCTGAAAAGGAATTGGATGTGATTGTCAATAATAATATCCAGCAATTCTTAGTCAACTCCTCTAAGGTAGATTTTCTAGCTCATCGGGCATTGGTGAAAGCTGTGTATGGTGAAAAGCATCCTACGGGACGCTTGGTGGAAGAGGTAGATTATCATCGTATAAACTCTGCGGTTTTGCGGGAATTTTATGACCGCCATTATCATTCGGCGAATTGTAGTATTTATCTTTCCGGCAAAGTGAATGACGACTGTATCCGTTGGGTAGAACATTTCTTTGGAAGCGAATCATTCGGTAGGGGGGGGCGTAAACCGGATAAAAAAGACTATATGCCGCTATCCTCTGATGAAAAACGTATATTTGTGGAGCGTTCTGACGCCATGCAAAGCGCCGTCTGTATGGGTATGCTTTCCATGGAGCGCAATCATCCTGATTATTTGAAAGCACGTGTGCTGGTAACTTTATTCGGAGGTTATTTCGGAAGCAGGCTGATGTCGAATATTCGTGAGGAGAAAGGATATACTTATGGGATATCGGCAGGAATAATACCTTATCCGGGAAAAGGGTTGTTGGTGGTGAATACAGAAACCACCAATGAATTTGTAGAACCTCTTATCGGTGAAGTTTATCACGAGATAGACCGACTACAGAATGAACTTGTCTCCAATGAAGAACTTACCATGGTGAAAAATTATATGCTTGGCGATACCTGCCGTAGTTATGAGTCGGCTTTTTCTTTGGCAGATTCGTGGATATTCGTACAAGTCTCAAAACTTCAGGATACCTATTTTACCGATATATTGGATGCTATACGGGAGGTTACGCCGGAAGAAATACGTGATCTTGCCGGAAAGCATATGTGCAAAGAGAATTTAAAAGAAGTCATATCCGGCAAAAAAATATCATAAAAAGCGGAAAGTCTCCCAATATTTTAGCAGATAAATTGTATCTTTGTCCAAATCCTAATTTTAGAAACTTGTAACCCAAAATGAAATATCTATATACTGCACTTATTCTGGTATTCCTGTCACAGGGTGGTGTCACAGCCCAAGAGAAAAAAGGTGGCTTCTTTGATAAAATAAAAAGTACTTTCTCGTCGGAGATAAAAATCGGAACTTATACGTTTAAGGACGGTTCGGTGTACACTGGCGAAATAAAAGGTCGTAAGCCCAATGGGAAAGGCAGAACGGTCTTCAAGAATGGGGATGTGTACGAGGGAGAATATGTAAAAGGTAAGCGTGAAGGATATGGCGTTTATACTTTTCCCGATGGCGAGAGATATGATGGGCAATGGTTTCAAGACCAACAGCACGGCCGGGGTATTTATTATTTTATGAATAATAACCGATATGACGGCATGTGGTATCAGGACTTCCAGCATGGAAAGGGTACGATGTACTATTATAACGGTGATATTTATGAGGGAGACTGGGCGAACGACAAGCGTGAAGGGCAAGGTGTATATACTTGGAAGAACGGTTCCAAATATGTGGGTTCCTGGAAAAATGACAAGAAAGACGGTGACGGAACGTTGGTATGGAACGATGGTTGTAAATATGACGGTCATTGGAAAAATGATGTCCGTGACGGGAAAGGGATTTTTGAATATGCCAATGGAGATAAATATGTAGGTGATTGGAAAGAAGATATCCAACATGGTAAAGGTATTTATTTCTTCCATACGGGTGACCGTTACGAGGGTTCTTACGTGCAAGGTACGCGTACAGGCGAAGGTATCTACTATTTGGTCAATGGTGATAAATATGTAGGTAACTTCAAGAATGGTATGCAGGATGGACGTGGCATATTTACCTGGGCCAACGGTGCCGTATATGATGGTGAATGGAAAGACAACCAGCGCAATGGATATGGTAAGTATAAATGGAATGTAGGCGATTCGTACGAAGGCGAGTGGAAGGACAATAAATTCAACGGGCAAGGTGTTTTGAAGCAGACTGACGGTACTAAATATAAAGGTGGATTTGTAAATGGAATGGAAGAGGGTAGCGGTATTCAGGAAGATAAGAACGGTAACCGCTATGAAGGTTTCTTCAAACAAGGAAAAAAGGATGGTCCTTTTGTGGAAACGGATAAAAACGGAAAAGTAATACGGAAAGGGAACTATAAGATGGGAAGGCTGGAAATTAATTGATGGATAATTGAGAATTACTATTAATGGTTATAACCATATAAAAAAGAGGTTGTGTCTCCCGTTTTGAACTAGACACAATCTCTTTTTCATTATTCCATTAATCAGATAATGTATTGTGAACTGATAGATTCGTTGTTCACCACTCTCTTAATGGTTTCAGCGAACATGTCGGCAATACTCAATTGTTTAACTTTGGCGCATTTCTTGGAGTAAGGAATACTGTCGGTAAACACCATTTCCGTCAAACCGGATTCTTGTACGCGGAATGATGCGGGGTCGGACATCACACAGTGGCTGGCAATGGCGCGGACTGAGGCTGCTCCGGCTTCCAACATGATATTGGCCGCTTTGGTAATAGTGCCGGCTGTATCTACGATATCGTCAACTAAAACGACGTTCTTGCCTTTTACGTCACCGATAATCTGCATAGTAGCAACTACATTGGCTTTTTCACGTGTTTTGTTACACAAAACCAATGGTACACCAAGGTATTTTGAGAATGTACTGGCACGCTTTGAACCGCCTACATCAGGTGTTGCAATGACCAGATCTTCTAATTTCAAAGATTCGATATAGGGGAGGAAGACTGCTGACGCATAAAGATGATCCACCGGAATATCGAAGAAGCCTTGGATTTGGTCGGCATGTAGATCCATAGTAATCAAACGATCAATACCTGCTACTGAAAGCAGATCGGCTACCAACTTGGCACCGATGGAAACACGAGGTTTGTCTTTTCTGTCTTGACGTGCCCAACCAAAATACGGAATAACAGCGATAATGCTTTTAGCCGAAGCTCTTTTTGCTGCGTCAACCATCAGCAAAAGTTCCATTAAGTTGTCGGAATTAGGGAATGTGGACTGAACCAGAAATACATTTGCGCCACGGATAGATTCTTCATAAGAAACGGCAAATTCACCATCGGCAAAGTGGGTGATATTCATCTTTCCTAGAGGACAGTCAAGGCTGGCACAGATTTTCTCTGCAAGGTATCTCGAATTTGTTCCGGAGAATACCATAAAGGGTGCTTTTTCGCTCATTTTGTAATAGATGTTACCTATTTGTTAATTTGCATGCAAAGGTATGAATTTCTCGTTACATAACACAAGACTTATTGTAGAAAAAATATTTTTCTTTCCCAGATTTATTTGTAGCTTTGCTTTGTGAAACGGCTTTCATTTATATTGTTGTCAGTAGGATTACTGTGCCTGATGGGGACAGTAACTGTTTCGTGCATGGGTACTGCACCTACGAAAGAAGTTCATCGGGTGGATTCATTAAATCAAGTAGCATATATTTATCGTTACAAAGATTTGGATTCTTCCTGCCATGCGGCAATAAAAGCCTATCAGGAGGTAGGAATTTACGAACAGGGGAAAGCAGAAGCGTGTAATAATTTGGGATTTTGCGCTTTTATGCGCATGGATTTCGAAAAAGCGGAAAAATATCATAAGGAAGTATATGACTTGACCAAGAATGAGCTGGAATTGCTTATTGCGGATATCGGTTTGATGAAGGTTTATCAACGTACAGCACTGAATAAGGAGTTTTATGATTATCGTAACAGTGCCTTGCGTCGTATGAAACGTATTGCCGAAGATAATAATCTTTTTGTGGACAGGCATGAGAAGATGCGGCTGACTTATGCCCGTTCGGAATTCTATATTGTATCTGCTGTATACTATTATTATTTGCAACAGCGTTCTGAAGCTTTAGCATCAATAAATGAGGTACCCGAACATGAAGAATTGGCCACAGACACCAATCAGTTATTGTATTATCATTATATAAAAGGTTCTGCCGCATTGTGTGATGGAGACACTCCGGATGAACAACGGCTGAATGAATTTGATCAACTGTATACGACGTGGAAGATTGCATCTCGCCGAGGATATTTGTATTTCGAAGGGAATAGTGTGCAGGGATTAGCTAACCTGATGGCTTCGCCTGAGAATTATGAATTTTTCCAGAATAGGCGTTCGCATGCGCTGAAACAATTTGGAGAACAGGTAGATTCGTTGTTGCCCATGCGTTTGGGACAACTGGCTTTGAAGAAATTCAGACAGTATAATGATTTATACCAGATTGCTGGTGCTTATGTCTCCATCGGCAAGTACCTGAACGCACATGGTAATTACAAGGAAGCTCTCGATACGTTGACTCTTGCTTTAGAATGTGTAAACAATCATCATCGCCGTTTTTATGATTGTCAGGATAGTCTGGACTGGCTGAAAACGTATGGTCGTAGGGATACAATTTGTGCAGAGAAAGCTTGGATGCAGCTTAAATTGAAGACTGTTCCCGAATGGATTTCCCGAATCAGAGAACAATTGAGTGTGACCTATGCAGGGTTGGAAATGAAAGAATACTCTGATTACAACCGTAATATTTATTTGGATATCTTGGAAGATACCCGGCAAGATAAAGAGTTGGAGAGTAGATTTCTGGCTTTGGAGAAGGAAGCCGGGCAACTAAATCTGATGCTTTTTTTTGTAATAGCCGGATTTATTCTTGTATTTCTCTTTTTCTGGATTTTCAATAAGCGTTCTAAAATCAGAAACAAAGTACATCTGCATCGTTTACAGTCTATGCTTGATATCTGCCAGAAAATAACAGCTTCCATTCCGGCAGATGCACAGACTGAAGAGGAGATAGTGGATGCTATTCTGGTTTCAGTACGTCCGGAAATGGAATATTTGTTTGGTACAAAGGATATTTGTATCGAGAATGGCCAATTAGTTCTTCCGCAAAGTTTAAGTAAAGACGAACGGGCAATGGTACGGGTAATAACTCCTTATATACAATGGGCACTTGATAATGGCATGACGTCCATTTCATTGGGTGAAGAACAGCGCAGGTTGGAGAAGCAACGGTACATCCATGAGAAACATATTGCCGAAAATAAACGTCAAAATCTTGTAAAGAAAGCCTGTCTTGCCATAGTTAACGGTATTCATCCGTACATCGACCGTATTATAAACGAGGTTCATAAACTGACCGGAATGGGTTATATCAATGAAGAAACCATTAAAAAAGAGAAATATCAATATATAGATGAATTGGTGACAACTATTAATGAGTATAATGATATTCTGGCTTTGTGGATAAAGATGAAACAAGGAAGCTTGAGTCTCAACATCGAAACCTTTGAGTTGAAAGAATTGTTTGAGTTGCTCCGGAAGGGTAATCGGGCTTTCGAGATGAAACAACTCAGCTTGGAAGTGGAACCGACCGATACTTGTGTAAAGGCTGACAAAGCACTGACACTTTTCATGATCAATACATTGGCTGAAAATGCACGTAAATATACACAGCAGAGAGGAACTGTGAAAATATATGCCCTTCAAAAAGAAGACTATGTAGAAATATCTGTTGAAGATAATGGATGTGGCTTGTCGGTGGAAGATGTGAAACATATAGTCGGTGAGAAAGTATATGATTCAAAAGCCATCGGAATGAATGATGCTACTGACCGCGAGGAATTGATGAAGAGCAAGGGGAGTGGTTTCGGGTTGATGAACTGTAAAGGTATTATTGAAAAGTATCGTAAAACGAATGAACTTTTCAAGGTGTGCCTGTTTAATGTGGAAAGTTCTTTGGGAAAAGGAAGTCGTTTTTACTTTCGTTTGCCCAAGGGAGTTCGTAAGACTCTGATGATACTAGTAATTTTCTTGTCGATGGTGGGAGTAACTTCTTGTAGTCAAACAGCCGACAGCACATCGGAAGAATTTGTCCCCGATTCATTGTCGTTGGCTTTGCAGCAGGACTATGAAATTTTGTTGGATTATGCTTCAGACTATGCCAATGAAGCTTATTGTTGTAATGTGGACGGTGAGTACGAGATAGCATTGCAATATGTAGATTCCGCCATGATTTGCCTGAACGAACATTACAAGAAATATACCTGTCTTCCGAAACGTTTTATGACTATGACGGGAACGGGTACTTCTGCCGAATTGGACTGGTGGAATGAGTTGTTTAATACAGATTACCATGTGATACTGGATATCCGTAACGAAGCGGCCGTTGCTTTTCTTGCTTTAAAACAGTGGGAAAACTATAGTTATAATAATGCTGCATATACTACTTTGTATAAATTATTGGGGGAAGATCAGTCTTTGGAAGAGTATTGTCGCGAACTGGAACGTTCCACTAATAATAAAATGGTAAGTATTTTACTGTTTGCGGTTCTTTTCTTCGCCTTGATTTTGGGATATTATATTTTGTATTTCCGCAAGCGTCTGGTAAATCGTTGGAACCTGGAACAGGTATTGGAGATTAACAAGCAAGTATTTACAGTGTCTGTTACCTCTGTTCCGAAAAAAGAAGAAATACTGTTGCAAGAGGAAGATACTCTAAGGAATATCCCGCAACGGATAGTGGATGCAGCATTTGATGCTGTCAATGAATTGTTGAGTATAGACCGTTTGAGCATTGCAGTATATAATGATGCGACACATCGTTTGGATTACGTTTCTAACCCTCCGGAGGAGCCATCGGAAGAGATACCGGAATGGATGAAATTGATGCAAAGTTGTTTTGAACAAGAAAATTTTCTGGTTGAAAATAGTGTACAGACGTTACCTCTTACAGTAGAGGTGGGGGGAACGAGCAGATGCATTGGTGTGCTGTGTGTGGAGCGTAGAGAAGGTACTCGGCAGGAAACGGATCATTTGCTATTGGAATTGATTACACGTTATGTGGCGATTGTTGTATTTAATGCTGTGGTCAAGTTGGCAATGAAATGCCGGAATATAGAGGTAGCCCAGGATGAAGCCCGTCGTGCTTCTTGGGAAGATAGTTTGCTACATGTACAAAATATGGTACTTGATAATTGCTTGTCTACCATTAAACATGAAACAATTTATTATCCGAATAAGATAAAGCAACTGATAGGTAAGCTCCGTTCCGGCCAACTTGGTGAAAGTGAAGAACAGGAAACAGTATCGGCTATTGGCGAATTGATAGAATATTATAAAGGTATTTTTACTCTATTAAGCCGTTGCGCTTCCCGACAATTGGAAGAAGTTACTTTCCGCCGTACTGTAATTGTCGTTTCCGAATTAGTTACTGCTACCGAAAAATATTTCCGTAAAATGAGTAAGGATTTTCCGGTACATATTAATTTTCATACGGAGAGTGTGGAGGGACTTGTGATAGGGGATGTCAATCAGTTGCGTTTTTTATTAGAGAACCTGATTGAAGAAACATTGTCTGTTGTTTTAGATGGAGATATTTATCTGCGTTGTGCAGTAGATGGTGAATTTGTGCGTTTTCTTTTTACGGATACACGCAGACAGAAGACGCGTGAGGAACTAAATCAATTGTTTTATCCAAATCTGACTCGTATGACAGCCGGTGAAAGAGGAGAATTGCGCGGTACGGAATATCTGATATGTAAACAGATTATTCGTGACCATGATGAGTTTACGGGACGGCGCGGGTGTCGTATCAATGCTGAACCGGCAAAAGAGGGGGGATTTACCGTTTACTTTACTATACCGAAGAAAGAGATTGCCAATCGTTAGATATGTTTAATTAGTGGTTGTTAGTTTGTAATTGATATTAGGTTAAATAAATGGAAGAAAAGAAGTTCAAAGTCATCATTGTAGAAGATGTGAAATTGGAATTGAAAGGTACGGAAGAAATTTTTCGTCATGAAATTCCTGATGCAGAGGTTATTGGCACGGCTATGACAGAGCAGGAATTCTGGACATTGATGGAGGCAGGTATTCCCGATCTTGTTTTATTGGATTTAGGGTTAGGTGGATCTACTACTATCGGTGTAGATATATGCCGGAATATTTTTAAACGTTATCCGGATGTACATGTACTGATTTTCACAGGAGAAATCCTGAATGAAAAATTGTGGGTAGATGTGCTGGATGCCGGTGCAGATGGTATCATCTTAAAAACGGGCGAATTGCTTACTAAAACAGATGTACAGGCTGTAATGGATGGTAAAAAACTCGTTTTTAATTACCCGATATTGGAAAAAATTGTAGAACGTTTCAGAAGAGCTGTTCTCAATGACTCAAAACGTCAGGAAGCCATTATCAGTTACGATATTGACGAATACGACGAACGTTTCCTACGTCATTTGGCATTGGGGTATACAAAAGATATGATTGCCGGTCTGAAAGGCATGCCTTTCGGAGTGAAGTCTTTGGAGAAGCGTCAAAATGACCTGGTGAACAGACTCTTCTCTCCTGGTGACAGGATAGGGGTGAATGCCACTCGATTGGTTGTGCGTGCTCTCGAATTGCGTATTCTTGATATTGATAACCTAGAAGCAGACGAAGAATAGTTTCACTAAACGGAAGCCGATGAAAAGTAAATGGCACATGCCACATCCCGCGACGATGTTCCTGCTATTGACGCTTGTAGTCATTTTCATATCATGGATATTCGATATCTATGGTTTGAGTGTGTCTCTGCCGCAGACAGGTGAAGAAATACGCGTACAAAGTTTATTAAGCCCTGAAGGTATTCGTTGGTTACTACGGCATGTTGTGACAAATTTCACAGGGTTTGCTCCTTTGGGCTTGGTCATCGTGGCAATGTTCGGCATAGGGGTGGCACAACATTCGGGTTTTATTGATGCGTGTATCCGTAAAAGTGTACGGAAACAACGACAAAATCCGTGGCGTATTGTAACCTGTGTAATTATCTTAGGATTATTGTCCAATGTAGTAGGAGATGCAGGATATATTATTTTGATTCCTATTGCTGCAACTTTGTTCCTGTCGGTGGGATTGCATCCTATTGGAGGTATCATTACGGCATATGTGTCTGTATCTTGCGGTTATAGCGCCAATATTCTATTGAGTACACTCGACCCTCTAATTGCTACTACCACTCAAGAGGCTGCCGACCAGACAAATGTATCGTTGGGTAAAATAGGTCCTTTGAGTAATTATTATTTTCTTTTTGTATCTACTTTCTTACTAATATTCCTTATTTATTACATAACTCGTAAAAATCTGTTGCCTGCTTTAGGGGATTATATGGAGAATGTCAATTTCTTAGGTTACAAGCAGCTTTCGCGTAAAGAGAGGAGGGCGATACTGGGTGCCTTTGTTGTAGGTTTACTTTATGTAATGCTTATATTATGGGCTACTTTTTCATCATGGGGTATTTTACGGGGAGTGAATGGAGGGCTTATTCATTCCCCGTTTATTGTAGGAATCTTGTTTTTACTTTCTTTCGGCATCGGACTAATGGGAATGGTATATGGATTTGCTTCTGGACGTTATCGTACTGATGGTGATGTGATAGAGGGATTGACCCAACCGATGAAGCTATTGGGCGTTTATTTTGTCATCGCTTTTTTTGCTGCACAAATGTTCGCTTGTTTTGAGTATTCTCATTTAGATAAATGTATTGCCATTTTAGGAGCGGATTTACTTTCTTCCCTCCGTTTAGGAAGTTTGTGGATACTGATATTATTTATCTTGTTTACGGCTCTTATTAATCTGATAATGGTATCTGCTACTTCAAAATGGGCATTTATGTCATTTATATTTGTTCCGGTACTGGCCGGTATGGGGATTTCTCCGGATGTAACGCAATGTGCCTATCGCATAGGAGATAGTGCAACTAATGCCATTACGCCTTTTATGTTCTATATGCCATTGGTACTGACTTATATGCAGCAATATGACAAACAGTCTACTTACGGCTCTTTATTGAAGTATACATGGAGATATTCTTTGGCTATTCTTTTAGCCTGGACTGCTCTGTTTATCCTTTGGTATATAACCGGATTACCTTTAGGATTGTAGTATTATTATCAATTATTTATTTTTCAATCTTAAGATTCTGATGCCGGTAAACTTCTTGTTATTTTTCAAGATTTGCGTTAATGGATCATTGGAAATAACTACTTTCTTTTTACTGGAAGAAGCGTGGAGTAGTTTTAATATTCCTTTTTCATAATAGGCAAATCCCAAATGAGCGACGTCAAGTCCCGGAATATCAGTAGTGATAGCTATTACATCACCGTTTTTTATCCAAGAAAAGCCATTGTCAAGAAGTTTATTTTTAGGGAGATAGTGGAAAATTTGTCCGGAAAGCGACTGTTCAATCTTTTTCATCTTAGCCACATTTTCCGGTGAATGGACAAGTTGCTTATAAGCAACAGGATGAGAAGACATAAACGAAAGGGATAATGTGACTGTATCGAGACTGTTGGTAGCGGCTATATCTTCAAGAAAACCGTATTTTACTCCATTATTTACCCAATCTGCAACATAGTGAAGGCGAGAAGGATACCCATTAATCTTACCGTCACGATAACGGATATTCTGTAAGTTACGAGCAAAAGTGACATTATTCGGCTGGCAACAATCGCTGGACGAAGAAAGCGCCATGGCAAGTACATATTCTACGAAGGTAGTACAATCCACCTCTTTCAGATTGATGACAAGTTGTTCCTGGTCGTTTATCTCAAGCGTATGTGCCACGTAGGGAGTATTGATGAACTTCAATGCATATTTTAGCGTCACATTATCCGCCTCTTGCGCAGGGACGGACAATGTGATTGCTAAAAAGCAGAATATGCTAAACAGGTCTTTAGCCATTATTTTCAGTTTAATATTTAAGAATTAACTTCCTGAAATCGGTTTTCTTATCAAATGGAACAATCGTAAACCATATTCAATGGCATTCTCTCTATCCGGACGAATTAAGCAAGGCTCGTGTACGATAGCTCCCCAGCTATTATCTCCACCCATGCCCATCATACGGAAATCGATGAAGAGCAAACCATCTTTGTATTTATGGGTTAGAGTACACCAATAAATATCCGTGCGATGATTGTTTTCCTGTGGACCTACATAAGGTTCATACATATCCTTTATATCTGTGGTATACTCGTCAATGAATTGGGAAGTGCGGCGGTCACGATAGTTTTCTTTAGGTCCGCGCCCGTAATACGTCAAAGTTGTAAGTGCACCGGACAGTTGCATACGTAGGCCTGCGCGAGGTATCATAGGCGCTTGGGCATTTTCAGCGACAAATTCAATCCATCACGCAACCACTTTTCCAGTTCTCCAGTCCATTGGCGTTTATACATAAAATTATCACGAAATCCCCAACCATGCCCCCCGATAGGATAGACATGCAGACTAGCAGGTACTTTTTGTTCGCGCAAAGCTAGGAAATAGCCTATACCATTTATAGGTGGTACGGAACCGTCATCAGCAGAAAGCATGATGAATGCTTGTGGAGAACGGGCGGATACTTGGCGTTCGAGACTGTACTTTTGCTCAAGTTCGGCAGAAGGATTTAAACCAATCAGGTTCTGGCGGGAACCGGCGTGCGTAACCCCTTTCAACATGGAAATGACAGGATAGAACAAAATCTGAAAATCCGGCCGAGTTTCATCACTACTATACAATGTAGCAAGTGAAGCTGCCAGATGTCCTCCGGCAGACGCTCCCATGATACCCACACAATGAGGATTGATTTTCCATTCTTTGGCTTTTGCACGCACCACGCGAATTGCTTGTTCTGCATCAGATAGAGGAACTTCGTAATGTCCATTCGGCATACGGTATTTCAAAACGATGTATGTGATACCTTGCGCAGTGAACCAAGAAGACATATCATGACCTTCGTGGTTCATGGCAAGACGGGCATATCCGCCACCGGGGCACATGATAATAGCCATACCGTTCGGTTTTTCTGGATGATATACGGTAATGGAAGGATTGACAACGTTGGCTACGCGTCCGCCTTCCATATTTTCCTCTGGGTCGGTCAGGCCATTTGTATTAGGTGCTCCGTTGGGCCATAGTAGTAACTCAACGGTTTTTTGAGCAGATAACATAGTTGATATAAATAAAAAAGATATAATTAAAATCTTCTTCATGATGTCCTTATTTATTTTGTTTTCATTGTAACTTTAATAAAGAAGAATATCAATATGGCATATGCACCGAGAGCAAGTAGTTCGGAAGCTGAACTTCCCATCCATACATTAATTTGTTGGGCATAGCGAATTAGCCATATTGGGACATTGTAATTGTTCAACACCATTTCCATCGGGTCAGTAAGATTGATACCACCGAAACGCATGGCGGCACTTACTACTCCCATCAGGGCTCCACCGGCAATAAATCCGGAAGCGAGTAATGTTCCCTTTTCACCACGAGCGGTGTTGACAGCGGTATCTTTGCTACGAGAAGTAACGTACCAGTTTACAGCACCACCAACAACCAATGGTACATTCAATTCTAATGGGATGAACATACCCAATGCAAATGCCAATGCCGGAATTTTAAAGACGGTCAGTATGATAGCGAGCACGGCGCCAATACCATATAGTAGCCAAGGCGCACCTACACCATTCATCAATGGTTCAATGACGGCAGCCATCGCATTGGCTTGCGGAGCAGCCAGTTGTCCACTAGTAAAACCATATGTTTTATTCAGGATAATCATAACTCCACCTACCGTAGCTGCAGAAACAATGGTTCCGAGAAATTTCCATGTTTCTTGTTTGGCAGGCGTACTTCCCAGCCAGTAACCAATTTTCAAGTCAGTAATGAATCCACCCGCCATAGACAGTGCCGTACAAACCACACCCCCCATAACCAATGCTGCAACCATACCCTCGGGCCCTTTCAGCCCGACAGCTACCATTACTACCGATGCCAAAATTAAGGTCATCAGTGTCATTCCCGAAACCGGATTTGTACCTACGATGGCGATAGCATTGGCTGCTACTGTTGTAAACAGGAAAGCAATACCGGCAACCAGCAAGATAGCTACTACGGTATGCAGGATATTACCTTGCATCACGTCAAAATAGAAGAACATCATCACCAGCAACAAGGTAATGATAGAACCAATAGCGATAATCTTCATAGAAATATCGCGTTGTGTACGTTTTACGCTTGCTTCAACATTATTCGACTTTCCACCCATTTCTTTGGCAGCCAGTCCTACAGCACTCTTGATGATACTCCATGATTTGATGATACCGATGATACCCGCCATTGCGATACCGCCGATACCGATACTCTTGGCATAGTATTTAAATATATCTTCGGGAGCCATCGCACCGACGGTGGTGGCTATTTCCGGATTCCATTGGTTCAACACACTGTCTCCCCAAATCATAGACATACTGGGGATGATTATCCACCATACGGCCAAAGAACCGGCACAGATGATAGAAGCGTATTTTAGTCCGACGATATAGCCCAAACCAAGTACAGCGGCACCTGTATTCACTTTGAATACTAATTTGGCTTTCTCTGCCAGCATTTCGCCAAATTCGCAAACACGGGTGGTAAAGTTCTCGTTCCACCAACCGAAGGTAGCCACAATAAAGTCATACAAACCACCTATGATACCTGCCATCAGCAACGGTTTAGCCTGACTTCCACCTTTCTCTCCCGATACAAGTACCTGTGTGGTAGCCGTAGCTTCAGGGAAAGGATATTTACCGTGCATGTCGCTGACAAAATATTTGCGGAAAGGAATAAGGAAGAGAATACCCAGTATACCTCCCAGCAGAGAGCTGATAAATACTTGTGTAAAAGTGACAGTGATTTCTTTGGGATAACTTTCCTGAAGAATATACAAGGCGGGCAGTGTGAAAATAGCTCCTGCAACAATTACACCAGAGCTTGCCCCGATAGACTGGATAATAACATTTTCGCCTAAAGCACCTTTACGTTTGGCTGCACCAGATACACCGACAGCGATAATTGCGATGGGGATGGCAGCTTCGAATACTTGTCCTACTTTCAATCCCAGATAAGCGGCGGCAGCCGAAAAAAGGATAGCCATCGCAATACCCCATGATACAGACCATAAGTTTACTTCGGGATACTTTTTGTTGGAGTCCATCAAAGGATTATAGACTTCACCCGGCTTCAATTCACGGAATGCATTTTCCGGCAAGCCGGTAAATTTCTCTTCTTCTTGTTTCATAGTTTCCTATAAGTTTATTATTTGTTATGTGTCTATTATATAATGATTTCTTTAATAGACTTCAAAGAAAGCAAAAAAAAAGGAGAATTAAAAAATTCTCCTTTTTTCTGTATAATAAAAACGCTTATTTACCACCTTTGGGAGTCATATTACCTTCCACAAAAATTCTCATCATTTCCGTCTTGGCATTGGTACGCAGGGTAATGGACTTCTTGAAGTGACCGGGATACTTACCTGTACCGTTGTATGTGATCTTTATAGTCCCTGTCTTTCCGGGCAATACCGGTTCTTGCGTATATTCGGGTACAGTACATCCACAGGACGCTACAGCCTGATGAATGACCAACGGCGCATCACCGACATTAGTAAACTTGAACGTGTAACTTACTATCGGCTTTTCTTCAGGGAAAGTCCCAAAGTCGTGCGTGGTTTTTTCAAACTTGATGTCTGCCTGTCCTTGCGCATGGGCATAACCGATACTCATAACCAACAGCATCATATAAAAAGCGAGTTTCTTCATGTTCATATCTTTTTTAGTTTACGATGGGACAAAGGTAAGTCTTTTTGGGGAAATACACTCTTAACAATGTGCGAAATTGTATTAAATCGGAGATATACCCGTGTGTGATACCTACCGTATCAACACATGATACAGGAACTACCAACAGCTGGTACCGTCACTACCCAAACGAGATATTCTATTGGTACATACAACATGTTAATACATAGTAGGTATGCATTCCATTTTATTATCCGTTCTGTTGGATGATAAGTAATGAAAAATAAGGAAAGTGAAGATTTCCAATCAGTTTGATATCATTGGAATACTTTTCTTCCGGTGTTCCCACATTTTCAAAATAATGATAGCCGTATTCGGGATGAATGCGAATACACCGATGGACTTCATCAGTACATTGTGATAACTTCATAATGACGATTACGCTCTTTTCATGAATAAGTTTTTCTATCTCTTCCGTTGTAGTGATACCTGGAATTATAGTTACACGCTCTTCCTGGCTGGCAATGTGCAGTCCGCCTCGTGCACCGGAAGCAATAAAGGCGGGGATACCGGCCACCTGTTCCACAGGAATGCCGATAGTTTGCAGTTTCTCGAAAATATAGTGTACTGATGAGTAGAAACCGGCGTCTCCCTCGGCCACGATTGCTACTTTTTTCCCTTCTTTACATAATAAGATCGTTTCCTCATAAACCCAGTCATAGGCAGCTAATGCTTTTTCACGTTGTTTACTCATGGGAAGAGGAAAGCGATGGATGCAGTCGATGGGAATATCCAGTCGGCGCATGATATCGGCAGCTCGTGAGAGTGTCCGTCCATCCCGGATCCGAGTCTCGGGGCAGAAAATACAATCGGCGTTTTGCAAGGCTTTCAATCCTTTCAGGGTGATTAATTCCGGTTCACCCGGGCCAAGGGATACGAATATGACAGGATGCATTGATTTTATAGATTTAAATTAATCTTATGATTTAAAATGAAAAACTTAAAAGTTTGGAGATTTAGATGCAAAAGTCGGGAAATAATCGGTATTAAGCAAGATATTGTTTATCTTTGTTTTCACGTACCAAACCATCTATATTAATGGATTATCAACTCAATACCCGCTTGAATGGCAATATCGTCCTGACTCATCGATTCCATGAACGTAAACCTTTGCAACATGATAAAACCTTATATAAGTTTATTTGGGTACAGAGTGGTTCATTAATGGTAGAAGTTGACCATATTCCTATGTATCTGATGAAAGATGAAATCGTGACATTGACCCCGTTGCATCATTTGGAAGTGAAACAGATAGAGGGTGAATATCTGACTTTTTTATTCAATAGTAACTTTTATTGTATCTTCGGACATGACAATGAAGTGTCGTGTAACGGTTTCCTCTTCTATGGTTCTTCCAATGTGATGAGACTGAAGCTGTCTAGAGAAGAAACGTCTAATTTGTATGATATTGTGCGTATCTTCTGCCAAGAATCTGCTATACATGATAATCTGCAAGAGGAAATGTTACGTATAGTTCTGAAACGTTTTATCATAACTTGTACGCGTATTGCCCGGCAAAAGTTTCAGGTAGGAAAAGAAAAAGGGAAAGCATTCGATATTATTCGTCAGTATTATGTGTTAGTAGATCAGAATTTTAAAGAGAAAAAACAGGTACAGGACTATGCCGATATTCTTTGCCGTTCGCCCAAGACATTATCCAATTTGTTCTCTACTTGTAACCGGCCTTCACCTTTACGGGTTATTCATGAACGGATAGAAGCAGAGGCAAAGCGACTTTTGCTTTATACGAAAAAAAGTATCAAGGAAATCAGTATCATTCTAGGTTTTGAAGATATTGCTGCATTCAGCCGTTTTTTCAAGAAAATGACGGGAGAAAGTGTCTCGGAATACAGAAGAAGAGTACAACGGGAAGAATTGCCAACCGTTACGGAATAATTGCCATTTCGCGGATGGGCGAAAACAGGGATATTTGCAGAAATATTTAATTTAAAAACAACTGAATATGAAAACTAAATTGCAAAACCTGTTTGTGGCTGTCCTGACGTTTGCTGCTTCTACCCAAAAATTAGGTATTAATTTAATTCGTGTGTCAATCTTGGTCATCTTTGTATGGATAGGCAGCCTGAAATTTTGGAATTATGAAGCCGAAGGTATTGTACCTTTCGTTGCCAATAGTCCTTTTATGAGTTTCTTCTATTCAAAGAGTGTACCTGAATATAAAGAGTATAAGTTGAAGGAAGGTGAGTTCAATGAAACAAAACACCAATGGCATGTCGAGAATAATACCTATGTCTTTTCTTATGGTTTGGGTATCCTCATTATAACAATCGGTATTCTTACGTTCCTGGGTCTTTTTTTCCCGAAAATCGGATTGACAGGAGCAATATTAACCATTATAATGACTGTTGGAACGTTATCTTTCCTTGTCACCACTCCCGAAGTATGGGTACCCGATTTGGGAAGTGGGGAACATGGTTTTCCATTGCTGACAGGAGCAGGACGTCTGGTCATTAAAGATACAGCTATTCTTGCAGGTGCGGTTGTTATACTGTCAGATAGTGCAAAAAGTGTATTAAATCAATTAAAGAAATAAGGTTATGAAAAAGTATGATGCTATTATTATTGGATTTGGTAAAGGAGGTAAGACACTGGCTACCGAACTGGCAAAGCGGGATCGTTCAGTTGCCATGATAGAACGTTCGGATAAAATGTATGGAGGTACCTGTATCAATATTGGTTGTATCCCTACAAAGGCTTTGGTACACTCTGCAAAGTTAGCAGATAAGCATGCTTCTTGGGAGGAAAAGCAGACATATTACAACCGGGCTATCGCACAGAAAGAAGAAGTAACTTCTTTTCTGCGTCAGAAAAATTATCATAATCTGGCGGATCATCCACATATAACGGTATATACCGGCATCGGCTCTTTTGCAGGACCTGACGTGGTAGAGGTATGTATGGCCGATGAAACCATACAGTTGCAGGCTCCACAAATCTTTATCAATACGGGTGCCGAAACTATTATTCCGCCCATTGAAGGAATAATAGATAACAAGAACGTTTATACGAGTACTTCTATTATGGAACTGACCGAATTACCTGCTCGTCTTGTCATTGTAGGTGGTGGTTATATTGGTCTGGAGTTTGCATCTATGTATGCATCTTTCGGTTCACAGGTAACGGTATTGGAAGGGGCTTCTGAATTAATTTCAAGAGAAGACCGTGACATTGCCACCAGCGTTCAGGGTGTACTGGAGCAGAAAGGAATAGAATTCTGTCTGAACGCCCGCGTACAATCCGTGGAAGGCTCTACCGTAGTTTATCGGAATGCGGTGACAGGTGATGAATATCGGTTGGAAGCTGACGCGATTTTGATGGCAACGGGACGGCGTCCCAACACAGCCGGATTGAATTTGGAAGTAGCCGGAGTTGAATTGGATGAACGGGGTGCCATCATTGTCAACGAACATTTGCAAACTAGTAATCCCAATATCCGTGCTATAGGTGATGTGAAAGGGGGCTTACAGTTTACTTATATTTCTTTGGATGATTATCGTATCTTGCGTGAAGACTTGTTTGGAGCAGGAGAACGTAACTTATCCGATCGTGATCCGATAAGTTACTCGGTATTTATTGACCCTCCACTTTCACGAATCGGAATGAGTGAAACAGAGGCGAATAGAAAGGGACTGAATATAAAGATAAATAAACTACCTGTTGCTGCTATTCCACGTGCAAGGACTTTAGGTGATACTAATGGGCTATTTAAGGTCGTGATAGATGCCAATACGGATAAGATATTGGGTTGTACACTATTTGGTCCCGATTCAAGTGAGGTCATCAACCTGATAGCAATGGCAATGAAGACGGGACAGAAATACACTTTCCTGCGTGACTTTATATTTACCCATCCTAGTATGAGCGAAGCATTAAATGACTTGATGAGTTTTTAATCACAAATAGGTAATTGGGCACAATATCCAGTAATTAATTGAGGGAGAACTTGCGTATCTCCCCAAAATTGACGAATATTGTGCTCAAATTTTTATGAAACTCAGATACCCATGACCCGAATATCCATGATTGCCGTAGCTTTTATTTGCATGTTATGTATGACATCCTGTAGCTCAAAATCAAAACAAACATCTTCAGACTCGGTTACTGCTACTTCATATTCGATTTCCGATTCTATTTCTGCCATCGCCCCCGTATACGCTAAGGGTTTTACTGTGAAATATCTCCCGAAAAACATCAAATTGGTGGATATTCATGATCCGCAGAAAGAAAATAGTAATACGTTTCATTACGCTTTGGTGCCGAGGGGAATAAAATCTGCCGGTGTTCCCGAAGATTATACGGTTATTGAAACTCCGGTACAACATGTCATTTGTATGACTTCTTTACAATTGTCTAACTTTATCCGTTTGGATGCTTGTGAACATGTGGTGGGAATTACCAGTACCCGTCATCTTTTTAATAAGGAGATGAACGAACGCTTGAAATCGGGAAAGACAGCTAAAATAGGTATTGAGGGAAATTTTGATAATGAGGTGATCATGAGTGTAAATCCTGATGTCATTTTTATTTCTCCTTTCAAAAGAGGAGGATATGATGCGATGAGGGAGATAGGTATTCCTTTAGTTCCACATTTGGGATACAAAGAAATGACTCCGTTGGGACAGGCTGAGTGGATAAAATTTGTGGGTATGTTCATCGGGCAGGAAGCGGAAGCTAATGCTAAATTTGCTATTATTGAAAAACGATATAACGAATTGAGACAACTGGCTGCCAATGTGAAGAAACGTCCAGTGGTGTTCAGTGGTGAAATACGTGGTGGCAATTGGTATGCAGTGGGTGGAAAGAGTTTTCTTGCGGAACTGTTCCGTGATGCGGGTGCCGATTATTTTCTAAAAGACGATCCTCGTTCGGGTGGTGTCACTTTGGATTTTGAAACGGTATACAGTCAGGCGGAGGGTGCCCAGTTCTGGCGTATTGTCAATAGCTATGATGGTACTTTCACATATGATGTTCTAAAGTCTCTCGATCCTCGCTATGCCGATTTCCGTGCATTCCGTGAGAAAGGAATTGTTTATTGTAACATGCGTGAGAAACCCTTTTATGAAAGTATGCCTATGCAACCAGAAGTGGTACTGGAAGATTTAATTCATGCTTTCCATCCTGATTTATTACCTGATTATAAACCTACTTATTACGAGCGCCTGAAATAATGAAAAGACCTGCTTTTTTGCTGATGTTGATATTGCTGGTGTCCATCTTTCTGTTCTTTTTACTGAATTTGTTGTTGGGTTCCGTACATATTCCATTAAGTAAAGTTTGGGAATTACTGTGGGGAAAAGGTACGACTTATAATCCCGATGTGATGAGTAATCAGGAAGTTATCTGGAGTAATATTATTTGGAAGTCTCGTGTACCACAAGCATTGACGGCATTGGTAGCGGGGGCGGGACTTTCAGTCAGCGGCTTGCAAATGCAGACGGTATTTCGTAATCCATTAGCAGGACCGTCGGTACTCGGTATCAGTTCCGGAGCCAGCTTGGGAGTGGCATGTGTAGTGTTACTTTCTGGTGCGATGGGTGGGGTTGCTTTGAGCCGTTTGGGATATATGGGAGATGTTGCCCTTTCCATAGCAGCCATTATCGGTGCGTTGGCTGTGATGGCGCTTATCGTTTATGTATCTCAGAAGGTAAAAGGAAATGTGACGTTGCTCATTATCGGAGTAATGATAGGATATGTGGCAAGTGCGGTTATTGGGGTTCTAAAATATTTCAGTGTGGAAGAAGATATCCGTGCATATGTCATCTGGGGATTGGGTAGCTTTGCACGGGTGTCGGGCGACCAAATGATTTTGTTTATATGTATCATGGCGGTATTGTTACCTTTGTCCTTCTTGCTGATAAAAACCATGAATTTGTTGTTATTGGGTGATGGCTATGCCCGTAATCTGGGATTAAACATTAAGCGGGCACGTTTGCTCGTGATATCTTGTTCGGGTATATTGGTAGCTATCGTAACTGCCTATTGCGGACCAATTATGTTTATCGGTCTTGCAGTACCCCATCTGTGTCGTGCCATCTTTCATACGTCCGACCATCGGATATTGATGCCTGCTACTTTGCTAGTAGGTGCTGCCTTGGCTTTAGTTTGCAATCTTATAGCCCGTATGCCTGGTTTGGAGGGGGCTTTACCCGTTAATTCTGTGACAGCTTTGGTTGGTGCTCCCGTAGTGGCATCTGTTCTGTTCAGAAAACGCAAAAATGAATTGAATGAGTAATTTGTAATTCAGAAGTTGATTTTGAATAAAAAGACAATACATATTGAAAATCTTTCTATCGGTTATTCGGGAAAAGGGGATGTAAAAGTAGTGGCTAGTGGTATCTTTGCTGATATCAATAGTGGAGAACTGACCTGTTTGTTGGGTGCCAATGGAGTGGGGAAATCTACTTTACTTCGTACCTTGTCCGCTTTTCAACCTAAACTGGATGGTGAAATACATATTCAGGGAAAGGAAATTGGTGATTATACGGATAAACAACTTTCACGTGTCATTAGTGTTGTGTTGACGGAGAAATGTGATATCCGTAATATGACTGTTAACGAATTGATTGGACTGGGGCGTAGTCCTTATACCGGTTTCTGGGGTACTCTTTCCAGTGAGGATAAGGAGATAGTAGAACGTTCTGTCGCTTTGGTAGGTATTTCGCACTTGATGTACCGTATGGTTCACACTCTGAGTGATGGTGAACGTCAGAAAGTAATGATAGCCAAGGCGCTTGCTCAGGAAACGCCTGTCATTTATCTGGATGAGCCCACCGCTTTCCTTGATTTTCCTAGTAAAGTGGAGGTTATGCAACTACTGCACCATCTTAGCCGACAGACAAATAAAACCATTTTCCTTTCCACCCATGATTTGGAACTCGCTTTACAGATAGCCGATAAAATATGGCTGATGGACAAGGTGAACGGAGTCACCATCGGTACTCCTGAAGATCTTTCATTAAGTGGTAGCCTGAGTAGTTTTTTTGCTCGTAAAGGTATTGTCTTTGATTTGGAAACAGGATTGTTCAGAGTAGATAATGAATACACTTCGCAGATACGTTTAGTAGGGCATGGACAAAAATATGCCATGGTACGAAAAGCATTGCAACGTAACGGAATACTGGCAAACCGCCATATAGAATCGGAAGCATATATTGAAACTGGGGATTTGAAAGGAGACAGTTCTTTTATTATACATTTACCGGAAACAGGATCTGTGAAAGTGAAAAGTATTGAGGAGTTATTGAAAGCTGTTTTGATAAGGGAATAAGGTATGGATAGGCATATTTCCCGTATTCTTAGGGTAAGAAAAGAAAAATCTTATGATACGTAACGCGTATTTCCATGTTCATTAATTCCTTCTTAATAGGTTTTGGACAAGGTTTTCAGCCGGTGTGTGGTTTTAACTATGGAGCGGCATTGTATGCCCGAGTTCGTCAGGGTTTCTGGTTTTGTGTGAAAGTGGGATTCTTCTTTTTATTGATATGTGCTGTGGCAGGTATGGGGTATGCTGAAGAAATTGTTGCTGTATTCCGTAAAGGTGACCCTGCTGTAATAGCAACAGGTGCGGCTGCTTTACGTTGGCAGTTCATTACCTATCCTTTGGGTGCATGGATTGTGGTAAGTAACATGATGTTGCAAACCATTCGTAAACCTATACGTGCTACAATCCTTTCTTCTGCCCGTCAAGGTCTGTTTTTTATTCCATTAATATTTATCTTGCCTTATTGTTGGGGCTTGAAAGGAGTTGAAATTTGTCAGGCAGCCTCCGATATACTGACTTTTTTCCTTGCCATACCTTTGACATGTGGAATCTTGGCAGAAATGAAACAAAAAGAAACGGAATGGAATTTTTCAGACAAGCGATAGGAATGGAAATGATAGATAATTTGGTAAATATAAAATTGTCGTTAATTTCTTTCTTATTCATTGAACTAATGGTTAAGTCCGCTGTTTTCAATTTAAATCTTGATAGAGCGAATCTATCAGGTTCCTTGAATATTAACTTATTAAAACCTAACTTAATTATGGAATGTCGAAATTCTCATTTTTGGATTGGACTAGGCTTGGGTTCAATCATTGGAGCAATAACTTATCGTTTAGCACATAGTTCTGAGGCTGAAAAGTTGAAAAACGAAGTGTATAACGCTCTTCAGAAATTGGAGGAACAAGCAAAAGAGAAGGTAACTACTTTGGCTAATGAACATCTCAAAAAGTAGGAGTCACTTGCCATTAAGAAAAAGAGAAATTCTGGACTTTTAACGGAACTTCTCTTTTTCATTATTAGGAAAGGGAATATGTTCGGTAATATCTAGAAGAACTTGTATCCCAATGTAAAGAACGAAGCAAAGTTTTTAGGTAGAAAAGCTCCATTTTCTGTAGAATTTATCATCTGATTTATTTGTTTGTTGATTTTTACCAGTCCCAACTGTACATCTGCGCCAAACATAAACTTATGATATTCAAACATCAGACCAATAACAATACCTGTATCAAATCGTATGTTTCCCATATTCTGATTTTGCATGCTGCCAAAAGTATCCAGCTTAAAATGATAGTTGCCATTATCACTATATTCTCTGAATACTTCTCCGGAAGTTTTTCCACCTATACCACAAGCTATATAAGGTCCGAAACCTAGTGAAATATGATAATCCTTACCTAAGTGAAGGCGGGCGGCCATCATAACTGGTAATTGAAGATATAATTCGTTCATATTGGCATTTCCCACATAACCTATTTCATCCTTGCCTCCTATGGATACAAATTCTAACGCAGATTGTACTACCCAGGTTCTGTTTAGCGTATATTCGACACCGACTCCTACTTTATATGCCATCTTGGTTTCACTGTTTGAATGTTTACCCCAAAAATTGGAAGTACCTATTCCTGCCTTGGCATGGAAAGAAAAAGGAGACTGTGCCATTCCTGCCAAAGTTGTTAATACAAAACAAAGGGTAATAATAATTCTTCTCATGTGTATATCTTTCCGTCTTCAGTGATTAATAATATAGTCAGTTCTCCATTGGGCAGAAGCGGGTCACAACATTGATGACAACTTTCAATCAATAGTTTACAGAAACTTTTCAGCTTGTCGGCAGGGATGATATCCCACAATTCACGGGCCAGGTTCATTTGTTCAATAGAGACTATTGTTTCTTCCTTACATTCGGCTTGCCGGACTATTTTCCGAATAAAATTCTTATTCATTACTACTTTTTTGCTGTGAGTATCCAGGTTTCCTTCAGCTAATTTTACAGCTTTACCTATCATTACTCCAAGAGTGACATATGATAATTCAAGTTCGGCGGCAATCTTTAAAGTTTCACCGATGAAGTTACCATAGTGTACAAAAGCCTGTTTGGGCAGGTCAGGATAATATGCTTTAATGAAACGTTCACTTTTGGCTCCTGAACTGATAACAAAACGTGGACTGTTCGTGGCACGTGCTACCTCCATGGATTTGCGGATGGAGTTAATGAATGCTTCAGAGGAGAACGGTTTAACTATCCCCGACGTACCGATGATTGAAATTCCTCCTTCTACACCCAAGCGGGGATTGAAAGTTCGTTTGGCAATTTCCTCTCCACCAGGGACAGAGATCGTGACAACAAAAGGATTGGGCTCATTGAGTACGTGCAATTGTTTGAGACACCGTTTCACATTGTCTTCAATCATCTTTCGTGGCGTGGCGTTGATAGCAGATGTACCCACCTCAAGTCCTAGACCAGCCATAGTGACAGTGCCAACCCCTTCGCCACCGCATACGATGACACTATAATCATTTTTGTTTACCGTATTCTTGGGAGAAGGAACGTCCTTCTTAAAAGAGACTGCTACATTAGCCCTGATCTGCATACCGTCTGTTATGTCGGGATCATCCCCGGCATTTTTAATGACGTATGCTTCCGTCTCCATCATCCAGTTGTCATTCATAAAGCTGGTATGAGGCAGTCGTTCCTGTTTCTCTACGGGTACCATAATGGTTTCTCCACAAGGAAGTACCACCGGAAACTCCTTAGGACGTGGTTTTTGAGATATATTAAACAGATCCCAAGTAGCTGCCACGGCAGCAGCTGTTGCACAGGTTCCGGTTGTCAGTCCGCTGTGCAGAGGATAAAAATCAGGAAGAAGTTTTTCTATCATTCGTCTGAGACCATGTTCACCATTGACAGACAAGAATGTTTCAGGTATTGCGGGGCGACGTAAAGCAAAGATTTGAATACCCAGTTCACGGGCAGCTTCTACTTTTTCCATGAAACCACCGGATACTCCACTTTCTTTGATGAGAATAGCCTCCGGATGCAACTGTCGCATCAAAAGCCGCTCATCTTCTCCGGCGTGATAATAATACAGGTGTGTTTTAGGATATCCTTGTTGCCTGGCCAGTTCGCGTGAACTTTCTCGGTCGAGAATGCGGAAATAACAACATATATTTTCTTGCCAAAGTCTCTTAAGTTTACTTATGCTTTGTACTCCGGTAAGTGCCAACAAAGTGAAAATACCCGCTTTCTTTATATTTAGAATAGCATCTTCGTAGTTATCACACCATGTGATGTTTTTTTCATTCCGTTCGGGGAAGATACGATTATACCGGATAACGGGAATATGGAGTATTGGGGCAACTTCCTCCACAGTCCGGTGAAGTTGTTCGGCGAAAGGATGGGCGGCGTCAATTAAGAGCCGGATATCTTTTTCTTGGCAGAACATTTTCAGATCAATGGCATCCATAGCCCCTTGCAGGCGGATACCATTGTGCAGAGGTACTTTCTGTTCATCCCCCCTTGTAGAATAGTAAAAGGGTTTTCCTGCTTCCTCAAGGGTCTGAACCGCTACACGCCCCTCGGTAGTTCCACCTAATATCAGTATCATAATTTTTTATTTAGTTAGACACCAATGTACCTGAAATTCTGTATCTTCATTTCCTGAACAAATGCTTGAATTCATCTGCATACAACCGCGATAAGCCTTCCCGGTTACCAATCGCTTCACCCACCACGATCATAGTTGTCAACGTCAACTTATTTTTATCTATAATTTGGGCAAGGTCTTTGAGCTCGCCACGGAAAATACGTTCGTCTTTCCACGTGAGATGGTAACAGACAGCAATAGGGGTTGTTTCTGGATACTCCTGTAAAAGTTCCCTTTGTACTTGATCTGCGATACTTGCACTGAGAAAAATGCACATGGTACTTTGCGAACGTGCCATGAGGTGAAGCTTTTCCCGTTCAGGCATAGGTGTACGGCCTTCGCCACGAGTCAGGATAATACTTTGTACTTTCTCAGGAATAGTGAACTGTGATTTCAATGCGGCAGCAGCTGCTTGGAAAGAAGATATTCCTGGGGTGATATGATAACTCATGTCATATTGGTCGAAGTAATTCATCTGCTCTTGTATGGCTCCATAAATACAAGGATCCCCGGTGTGTAATCGTACAATAAACTTACCCTTATCATAAAATTCTTTCATCAAAGCGAACTGTTCCTCCAAATTCATAGATGCGGAACTACGCACAGTAGCACTCGGTTTGGCACATAATGTCAGTTCGCGGGGAACCAGACTACCTGCATATAGGATAAGATCGGCTTTTTCAAGCATCTGACGGCCACGTACGGATATAAGGTCAGGGTCACCCGGACCGGCACCGACAATTTCAATATGCCCTCGGCGAAGTACACTTACATTAATAGCGGCCGCTACGGTATAATTTTCTCCTTTCTTTTTGGGCATCAGCAACTGATCGTTTCCCGAAGATAGAAGAGCTGCAGCCTCACTGACACTCGGAGTTCCCATGTGTTTCATCACTGTCTTGCTCGGATGAGGAACTTCTATTTTTGCCAAATCTTCCGCAGTATAGAAATAGACCGGATATTTCTTTTTAAACGCTTTCACTACCGGTTCTTCACTTTTGGCATCGATGGTAGAAATGGAAGCAATGGCAGGAAGGAAGATACCTTCGCGTTCCAGATCTTTAAATATAGCTTTCTGTACTTTACGGGTGGGGCCTGCCTCCCGTGCAAGTCCGATGCCCAGATGAATAACACGGGGGACATAGCAAATCATCGGTATCTCCTTCAGATTGGGAGCTTGAGGAGATACACATAGTATTAGTTTGAAATGTGAAGGTTTAATATCTTTGGCATTGTAGAAAACTTGAACATGGGGGGGGAGATTTGCTTCCATCCACTCTGTTCCCTTGTCACGTATGGTGAGCAGTAGCGCCGTAGGTTTTCCGGCAACAAAAAGGCTGATGTGTTCGTTCATACAGGCTCTTACTTTTTCCTCGGTAGTGGTGGCAAGTTCAGCCATTAAAAGTACGGAAGATTCGGCAGTGATGACAGGAAACCAGTTGAAGCGTTCCGCCAAAGTATCAAGAGCCCACAGCCCGGTAAGGTCACTTTGTGTAGTTACCACTGGTTCGGCTCCCAGTATGCTTGCAACATGAATTGTCAACTCATTGGCTCCTCCGATATGTCCTGAAAGAACAGAAATGGCATGTTTCCCTATACTGTCTACGCATATCACGGCAGGATCGGTATATTTGTTTTTCACACATGGAGCAATAGCACGTACACAAATACCCATAGCACCGATAAAGATAAAGGCGTCAAAACGATTGAAATTCTCTGACGTAAAAGAGGTTGCGGATTCAATATGAGTACATCCACCTTCATGTCGGGGAGTGAATATCTCTATTTTCATTTTTGTCTCGGATTTTAATTCTGACAGTTCGTTAAGCAGCAATTGTGCTGTATTCAAACCGGCTTCAGAAACGAGAATTATAGCTGTTTTCATATATTGATATATATATTTTATGAAAGCGTAGCTTTCATAATTTCGATAGGATTATAATCATTCAAAGTAATCTGCAGAGAAGGTTGAAGTACCAGTCCTGCTATTTGGATACCTTCGATAAAGGCTTTTTTACTTTCCACCGACACGGAGTTGAAAACAACACATCCTCCGGGTTGCAATATACTTTTAATCCGCATCAACATTTCTTGCAGATGTCCGCCATGTCCGCCAATAAAGACCGCATCGGGGTGGGGGAGCTGATCTATTTCTTTCTCCAAGAAATCCCCGATAATCGCCTTAATACCCGGTACCCCGAAACGACGGGTATTGGTATCCATCAGTTTCTCGCCTTCGGGACGTATTTCAAATGCAATGACAGTGAGATGTGGAAACTGTAACCTTGCTTCTATGGAAACAGAACCGGTACAGAAACCGATATCCCACAAAACACGACGTCGGTTCAGTTCCAGCGCCTGCAACGTAAGCAAGCGGATCGGAGCTTTGGTAATCATACGGGTACGACCATCAAGATGCTCGAATTTTTCATCTGGGATACCGAACGGACGGGGATGAACCAAACCGAGGAATTGTGTTGGTTGATGTAAGGTAACTGCATCGGCTGGCATAGACTGGCTACATAATATTATACAGTTGGGATGTTCAAAAGTACATTGGGCGGCATCTTCGGGAGTTATACGGCGGATACACTCTTTCTCACCATTGCCGAGGTGTTCACCTACGTACATTATATAATAGTCATAACCATATTCCAACATACGTGCGGCAATAGTGGCAGGAGTATGTTTACGATCGGTGAGAATACCTATTTTAGGCACACGTTCCATCAGCGCACGGTCAAATTCTTGCCATGGTCTACCCGTCAATGACACGGTTCGCATATCATCATAAGATAAAACCAGTCGATGAGCTAATATCTGTAAAGAGTTGAATGTGGGGTAAAGACGTATTTTTGCATTTGTGAATTCTCGCTTTACCGTATTTGCGAAACCGAAGAACAACGGATCGCCGGAAGCAAATACAATAATCGTTTCACCGGTTTCGGTAAAAACTTTTTCATATTGACGAAACACATATTCCAAAGGTACGGTAATAGAAATCCATTCGTTATTTTCCGGCAGCAACTTTTTGACCTTCTCCTTGTGTCGCATGCCACCCGAGAAGATTTTTCCTTGCCGTATGCATGTTATTACTTCCGGCGGGAAAAAAGGTTCCGGATTATCATCCATCCCTATAATTATAAACTTCTGCTCCATTATACTCTTATTTTATAACAGGACTTCAGACATCCCTTCCCGGCTGTAACTGTTCCGCATCATTATAGCAAAGTATGGCATTTACCAATGTTGCGGCAAGATTACTTCCCCCTTTACGCCCTTCCACTATGATTTTCGGTATTTCTTTAAATGGTTTTACCATGTGTTTGGACTCCTGCACATGTACAAAGCCTACAGGTGCAGCTATTATTCCGACAGGATACGTTTTCTCTTTACGTATCAAATCACAGAGTTCCATTAATGCTGTAGGTGCATTACCAAATACAAAAAGAGCATCAGGGTGTTCTTCTACCGCAAGGCGAATACCAGCCTGAGTACGTGTAATACCTTTCTCTGCAGCCAATGATACCGTACGAGGATCACCGAGATAGCATTTTACCTCTACACCGAGTCGCTCTAAAGCCCCCTTACGGATACCACTGGCAACCATTGTCACATCAGTGATAATTGTACGGATACGACCTTCGGCAATACCCTGATAAAGGGAAGCTACGGCACCGGTATCCGTGTGAAGTAAGTTCTCCATTTCGAAATCGGCTGTGGTATGTATAGCATGCAAAAGCGCCCATTTATGGTCAAGAGGAATATTTTTATTCTTTAATTCTTTTTCGATGGTACGGAAACTACGTATCATGATGTCCTGGCCTTTATTGGCCTGAAGATGATGTTTTGCTCCCTGAAGATGATGTTTAGGTTTCTGAAGATCATCTTTAGCGTTTTGCCCCCTATCTTTATAATATCCTCGTGGTGTAATTAGCATCCCATTCCATTCGTATGACTGTGAGTTACCTATAAGTACCACTGTAAACATATCAATATCTTCGGGGTTGAAAGCTTCCAGAGTCGTGATGTGTACTTCCTGTTCTGGTCGTCCCGCTTGGCGTACATAGCCTACCGGAGTTTGAGGAGAACGACCTTCTTGTAGGAATAATTCTTTCAGGCGATATAGTTGCCAGTAACGGCCTTCGCTTTTGGGATTATATACGGCAGTTACAAAATCGGCTGTCGCAGCAGCGATAATTCTTCTCTCTATACATTCCCAGGGAGTCATCAAGTCGGAAAGTGAAATAACACAGAAGTCGTGACCGACCGGCGCCCCTAATAGAGCGGCTGCCTTCTGAAAAGCACTGATACCCGGCAAAGAAACTATATCCACAGCACTGCTGCGTTCCCGTTTCATTTCATAAATAAGCGGCGTCATACCGTAAATTCCCGCATCACCGGAACTGATGACACATACCGTTTTTCCTTGCTCTGCCAGTTCAAAGGCTTGCTCTGCACGGACACGTTCCCGCTTCATACCGGTATCCACACATTCGGTTTCAGGGCGGAGATAAGGAGTTACAAACCGGAAATAATATTTATATCCTACCACTACGTCCGCTTCTTGCAAAGCCGTAAGCACGGCAGGTGTAATATCTTCTTTATTGCCCGGGCCAAGTCCGGCAACAATTATTTTAGGTTGCTTCATATATCATTATATTGGTATGCAAATATACGTTCTATTTGGCATATTCTTCACATGAAAACAAAACTTTCCACAGAATGGAAGTAAGTTTGAGAAACGGCTATTTTCCTTTATAACGTTTTTTCTTCCGCAGATAATGGATACTTAATACTAACCCTGTCATGGATACAGTATTTCTACTATTATGCTCCATATACAGTAATATCGAAGTGTATCGATAGCAGAACCGCCTTCTCGCCAATATGAAGTCTAGCGAGAAGGCGGCTGTTATAAAACTTCCTCTTTCACCATACAAACTGTAAAAAGAGAAAGTTGTAAGAACATCAAAAGGAAATTATTGTTCATCTTCCAAGACACGGATCTGTTCAAAATAGTAACCTTCTGCAATTTCCCTGCCTTTAGTTACAGTACCGGTTGCAATATCGTAGATATAAATACAGGGATTACTGTCTTTCGGATTGACACCAATATAGGCTTTACCACCAGCTATGGCAGTACGTTGGGAGAAACGTCCGCTACTGTATGGCAGATCAGTTCCGTTATAACTGAGACGTGTATATGATTTATTTGTCAGGTCTATGATTGCATAATAATGGCTATAGCTGTCTATACTGGTACCAAGTTCATCTTCACGGGCATAAGCAAGTACTTTATTATTACCTAAATATTCAATGGAAAGCAATTTGCCATCAGTCTTGAAACCATCGTAGTCGGGATCAAAATCTTTCTCTCCAGCTTTTATTTTTAACAGGTGAGATCTTTCCACTTTATCTGCATCATTTGACAGACTGGCGAGATAGAGGTTGCCACTTTCGTCAAAAGCTACACATTTCTGTAACAATTCCCCATAAGCACTACCTACCATTTCGTCTATTTTGGTAGTTTGCATATTACTTTCCACAGCCATTGTGGAAGCATTGATTACAGCAGTAAACACTTTTGATGCAGTAGAGTTTAAAGCGCCTTTTTTAGCTTTTCCGTAATAGAAGTAGATCAGCTTGTTATCTTTCTCGCGATAGGTCAAAATTCCGCTGGTCGTAAACGACGCTGAGCCTGTTGGCACTTGAATATCCAATGTACCTTCTTTAAGGATTTCCATGCTGGAAGCATCGAGCAGGGTATAAATAATCTCTGTACCATCTCCATTGGCAGCCATAATGATCAATTTATTATCCGGCATCCAAGCGTGGGTGTATTTACGAGGAGAATATGTGTTACCATTATTCTTGAATTTCTGTTCTTGAATAATATTAATTTGATTATCTGATAAAGTGTATTTACCGAAACGGTCACCGCTTACAGGCACTTGATAATAATATGCACCTTTAATTATGTTTTCCAGTGTCAGTTTGGAGTTTACTTCCGTACCTTCGCCCACAAAGTCTATGATTGGTTGATCTGCTTCCAAAGAAGATACACTTCTGACTAAAGTCTTTACATCACGTCCCATGCCGCCGTGTTTGTCCACGGCAATCCAAATATCAAAATGATAACTGTTTTCCGACGGATCAGGATCAGGAATAGGTGCCGGATTTTCATCATCCGAACAAGCACTGAATGTAATGGTCATCATCATGACTAACATGCCGACTAAAAATCTCAAATCTTTCATTTTTAATTATTATTATGTGATAAATTAATGAATAAAAAGTCTGAATTTAGCAAAGAGTGTCCGACCGGGCTTTTGCAATTTATAATTATCGTATAGCGTCTTGTTTAGGAAGTTAGTACATTCCACAGAAATATTATATTTATCTTGTTTCCATGAGTAGGTTAAAGCGGCATTACAAATGTGCTGTGCCGGGATACGTGCTTTACTTTCTATGGCACCATAGGTTTCCCACGAAAGGTAGAACCAATGTACCCATTGATAACTACATCCCATACGGAATTTACTTTGGGGAAGTAGCAGATTGTGAAAAGTATAATTTATTTCTGTATTACTAAAGAACCAAGGGCGATTGGGTATACGGTTATTATAAGTAGCAGAGGGTTTTCCATCTGTTTTATATTTTTTCTGATCTCGTGCATCCTGATAACTGATGTTTCCGGAAAGTTGTAACCTATTCTGCCAGTTATACTGTATTTCTCCTTCTATTCCTTTGATGTGTACAGCCGGAACATTATCATATTGCATGGTTCCATCTTCCTTAGGTGATACGACAGCTTGGATATAATCGTCTACGGAACGAATAAAACCATTGGCTTCATAATAAATGGTATGTCCATCGACTGGATGCCAAGTTCCAAAAATACCTAAATTGATATTATCACTACTCTCGGGTTTTAAGGTTACGTTGGCATATATAGTAGTTCCATTACCCAGTAATTCACGGGCAATAGGTAAACGGACGCTATGTTCATAAGAAAATTTAATAGAAAAAGGATCTAATATGGAAAAACGTGAACCTATTCCATATCCCCAATAATTTTTGGTTTGTGAACCTTTTACAATATCAGAGCCTGTGATGCTAGGTAAATCATTTTGTCTAATGTTCAAGTGATTGACGTAGTCCTTTATGAAGAATATATTCTCCATTTTTTCATTAAAGAAAGATTGACTGTATGATAAGCCTAATACATGTTTGGATAATACGTCATTAGTAGATTCGAAATCGGCATCAATTTCATCATATCTGTTGTTTCCCGTACGATTTAACAAATAATTAAGATTAAGACTGTGATGGTCATTTAAATGATAGTCCAAATTGGTACGTACAATGGTTAGTGGACGTTTGTAATGGCGCATCAGTCGCCCCCGTCCCATAATTTCACTTCGTGAACTTTGAATATAATCACCATTCCAGTCATATTGTCGATATGCGGTATCTACCGTTAACGAATGATCCCAAGTCTGTGAAAAAAGTGCATTCAATTGTAAGTTTTTTATTATGAAATCATCTTTTCGATAACGTGCAGACATATTCCAAGCATTCGTATTCCGTTCCGCCATACCATAAACTTTGCTCTGAACAGACCCCGTTTGTAATTCTTTATTAACTTTGGAATATGAACCGGATATGAAGAAAGCATCCGCCCATGATTTATTGGTAAAGCCAACTTCTATTTGTCCCAACAATGAGAAATAATCGTCATGAAAGCGTTTGCGATCCACTAATACATATTTACGGCTGTCTTCATCCCATACTTCAACATCTTTCATCGTATAGTCGTTCTTGGAATAATTCACTCCGAAGGTCGGTTTGATAATCAACCCAGTCTTGGACTCTATAAATTGTGCGTTCAAGTCTGCCTTATGTGTATGAAATGAACCAATGCCATAGGATAAGTCCAAATAGTTTTTCTTTTCCTGTTTGGTGATGATATTGATAGCTCCTCCTAGTGCATCTGTACCTAGGTTAGCCGGTACTACACCTTTGTATATTTCAATTCGGTCTATAATATTTACCGGCAGGTTTGACAATGAAACACCGCTTCCTTTCGTATCAAGTGGAATTCCATCCAAAAAATAACGTACAGAATTACCGGACATCCCGTTAATGGACATGTCGAAATCGGAACCGACTCCACCTTCTTCTCTTACCTTGACACCTGTTGTCCGGTTCACTAAATCATTAAGGTTATTCAGAGAATTAATGATTGGTTTTATATCGAGGGCATTGACAGCAAAAGCTCCTTCTTTTACTTTCTGTGTCCGGCTCTTTCCATATACCTCAACAGAGTTGAGCACAACAGAATTCTCTTCTAATATAAAATTCACTTTTTTATCTTGTTGGAGATTGAGGGTACGTTTCGATGTCTGGTAACCGATAAAAGATACAACAAGAGTATATTTGCCTGGTGTAACGGGTAGCGAATATCGGCCATTATCATCCGTATATGTTCCAATAGTAGTGTTTTCAACAGCAATTGTTACTTGTGGAAGAGGAATGCCGTGCCTGTCGGTAACTGTTCCTGATAAAACTACTTTATTTTGAGCCATTGTTGCCACTTGGCACATGCAGGTTATGCAAAACAAAATGTATGTGAAGAATTTCATTTCAAGTCGTTAGTTTATACATAATATTCATTGACTTGCTTCCGAAAAGAAAAGAGTATAGACAAAGAGAAATGATTTCTTTATGAATGATAAAGAATTACCAGACTCATTGTTTTACTGCTTTATTCCCCGAAAGCGTTAAAACTATGTTATTTTTGGCAGGTCTTCTGACTTGTCCATCTTTGAAACGCCTTCCCATCTTGATTAGCAGACAGTGGCAAAGTATATTCAAAGAATTAAAAGGACTTACAGCAGCGGGTCTGTTCAGGACTTACACCTGATTCCCTTTTCACCGTTCTTTTCGTGTTATTCAGAAAGGAACGAAACCAAAAAGTGTTGCAAAGTTATTAAAAAACTATATCTGAGCAAAAATAAGTTCTCTAAAATATTTTATCTTACAGAAAAAAGGTATTAATATTTTTTCTTCTTCTTTTCATTGCATTGCAAATTTTCTTGTTATCTTTGTCCTATGAAAATGGTTTCCAAATCATCTTAGCATGACGAGGAATTAAAAGGGAATCCTGTGAAAGTCAGGAACTATCCCCGTAGCTGTAAGCTTTGTCTCCCTTATGTGGAGGAATGTTGTAACCTATCTATAGCCACTGGTCATAAAAATAACCGGGAAGGCGTTGCAACAGAAGTCAGTCAGAAGACCTGCCATATTTTACTGATCATTCATTCAATGCTTTCGGGTGAAAAGCTATAGAACGAGTCCGCTGAAGATTCATTTTATTACTTGTATTCTGCGCATTGTTGTTTGAATTTATCGTAAATAATTTTTAAATCTTAAATTATAGATATGATTAATTCAGAGACTTTTATCGTCAAGAGAGATGGAAAGAAAGAAGCATTCTCACTCGACAAAATCAAAAATGCCATCAGTAAGGCATTTTTATCAGTAGGTAGTTTTGCTACACAGGATGTCATTACCAATATACTTAGTCGTGTGAGTATCAATGACGGAGCCAGTGTAGAAGAAATTCAGAATCAAGTAGAAGTAGCATTGATGGCAGAACATTATTATGCTGTTGCCAAATCGTTTATGTTATACCGCCAGAAACATTTGGAAGATCGGGAAGTACGTGATAAACTTCGTTTTTTGTTGGACTATTGCGATGCTTCCAATCCTGCCACAGGAAGTAAGTATGATGCCAACGCCAATGTCGAGAATAAGAATGTGGCTACTTTAATCGGTGAGTTGCCTAAAGCTAATTTTATTCGTTTAAATCGTCGCCTGCTGACTGATCGCCTGAAGGATATGTATGGCAAAGAAATCTCTGACCGTTATATTGAATTACTGAATAACCACTTTATATATAAAAATGATGAAACCAGTCTGGCGAATTATTGTGCAAGTATCACCATGTATCCATGGCTGATAAGTGGCACTATGTCGATCGGTGGTAATTCAACGGCACCTACAAATTTGAAATCTTTCTGTGGAGGTTTTATCAATATGGTGTTTATCGTATCCAGCATGTTAAGCGGAGCTTGTGCCACACCGGAGTTTCTGATGTATATGAATTATTTTGTTGGTAAAGAATTCGGTAAAGATTATTATAAACATGCTGATAAAGTTGTAGATCTCTCTACCAGGCAACGAACAATAGACAAAGTAATTACGGATTGTTTCGAACAAGTGGTCTATTCCATTAATCAGCCCACGGGTGCCCGGAATTTTCAGGCTGTATTCTGGAACGTAGCTTATTATGATAAATATTATTTCAATAGCCTTTTTGAACATTTTGTATTTCCAGACGGTAGTAAACCTGACTGGAGCTCATTAAGTTGGTTGCAGAAACGATTTATGAAATGGTTCAATAAGGAACGTACTAAAACAGTACTTACCTTCCCGGTAGAAACCATGGCGCTACTAACAAAAGATGGAGATGTATTGGATAAGGAGTATGGTGATTTCACGGCAGAAATGTATGCTGAAGGACATTCGTTCTTTACCTATATGAGTGATAATGCCGATTCTCTGAGCAGCTGCTGCCGTTTGCGTAACGAAATTCAAGATAATGGATTTAGTTATACTTTGGGGGCAGGTGGTGTATCTACCGGTTCAAAAAGTGTGTTGACGATAAACTTGAACCGTTGTATACAACATGCCGTAAAATCCGGTTTGATTTACCATTTCTTTCTCGAAGAAGTTGTGGATCTTGTTCATAAAGTACAGATAGCTTACAATGAGAACCTGAAACAACTACAAAACAAGGGTATGCTTCCATTGTTTGATGCCGGTTATATCAATATGGGACGTCAATATTTGACAATCGGTGTGAATGGTTTGGTGGAAGCTGCGCAATTTATGGGTATAGATATTAATGACAATCCCAAGTATGAAGCTTTTGTACAGGAAATATTGAGTATTATTGAAAAATATAATAAGAAATATCGTACAAAAGATTTGTTATTCAACTGTGAAATGATTCCTGCTGAAAATGTGGGTGTGAAACATGCCAAATGGGATAAAGAAGCTGGTTTCGAGACATTCCGTGATTGTTATAACAGCTATTTTTACATTGTGGAAGATACTTCGCTGAATATCGTAGATAAGTTCCGTCTGCATGGTCGTCGTTATATAGAACATTTGACGGGTGGCTCGGCACTGCACATGAATTTGGAGGAACATTTGAGCAAGGAACAATATAGGCAATTACTTCGTGTGGCTGCAAGTGAAGGATGTAATTACTTTACTTTCAATATTCCGAATACAATTTGTAACGATTGCCAGCATATAGATAAAAGATACCTGAAAGAGTGTCCGAAGTGCCATAGTAATAATGTTGATTATCTGACTCGTATAATAGGTTATATGAAACGCGTAAGTAATTTCTCACAACCACGGCAAAAGGAGGCTGCACGAAGATATTATGCTCCGCTACACTGATTATGATATCGTTTTTCAAGAAATACCGGATGAGGTGACGTTGGCAATCAATATTTCCAACTGTCCCAACAAATGTAAGGGTTGCCATAGTGCTTATCTAATGAAGAATGTTGGAGAGTCACTGACGGAAGAGAGTCTGTCGGCACTTCTTGAAAAGTATGGTAATTCTATCACTTGTGTTTGTTTTATGGGTGGGGATGCCGAACCTGCCGAAGTGGAACGACTGGCTCTATTTCTTTCTAATCGATTTACTATTAAAGTCGGATGGTATTCAGGTAAACCTGAGTTACCTGCCGGTTTTGATACAAAGTATTTCCGGTATATTAAATTAGGTCCGTATGTTGAAAGCCTTGGCGGTCTGAAGTCTGAACGTACCAACCAACGGCTATATCGCATTGATAATGGCATCTTCAATGACATTACATACCGTTTTAAACGGCAAACATAAAATCTCCCTCTAATAAACAACCAATACCTGTGATAAAAGAAAAGACTTTTATAAATCTATTCTCAATTAATTTAGATTTTCCTTTATCTTTGTCGCCGAATTGGCTTCGGATGAACTATTCTGTCATCCGAATTAAAAGGGAATCGGGTGTAAATCCCGAACAGTCCCGCTGCTGTGAAGCTCTATTTAATATTTTGAAAAAGAACTTTTACCACTGATATTGTGTTTATATATCGGGAAGGTTTCAAGATAGGAGTTAGTCAGAAGACCTGCCATTCATTAAAGGTTGCCTTTGCTCGTGGGTTAGGAAGACAGACCGAAAGATTAGATTAACATTAAAATTTAAAAGGGATGCCTATGAAAAAGGTATGTCTACGTTGTGGTGCAACATTCCAGTGTATGCACGACAATATAACGCAATGTCATTGTACAACGGTACAGCTGGACTTACAGCAACGTATGTATTTAAAAGAGAATTATCTGGACTGTTTGTGTCCGCGCTGTCTGGATGAAGTAAAAGATGCATTTTACAGAAGCGGAAAAAATCCCCAATATATTAAGCAAAAACGAAATGATAAAAAAAGTACTGATAGCCAACAGGGGTGAGATTGCCTTGCGTGTTATGCGTTCATGCCGAGAAATGGGAATGCTTGCCGTAGCCGTTTTTTCAGATGCCGACCGTACGTCACATCATGTAGCCTACGCTGACGAAGCCTATCCGATAGGTGGAACTACAGCTAAAGATAGTTATCTGAATATTGAGAAAGTAATATCTGTGGCTAAACTCAGTAAAGCAGACGCCATCCATCCCGGATATGGTTTTCTGTCTGAAAATGCAGATTTTGCACGTCGTTGTAAGGAAGAAGGTATTATTTTTATAGGTCCTTCGGCTGAAACGATGGAAGCTATGGGAGATAAGATCGCTGCCCGCAAACGAATGATTGCCGCCGGGGTACCGGTAGTTCCCGGAACAGAACGACCTTTACAGAATGCTGAAGAAGCAATACGTGTTTGTAATAAGATAGGTTATCCAGTGATGTTGAAGGCATCTATGGGAGGCGGTGGCAAAGGTATGCGGCTTATTCATAGTGAAAATGAAGTTGTGGAAGCATACAATACAGCCCGTTCCGAATCGATGTCATCTTTCGGTGATGATACGGTTTATCTGGAAAAGTTTGTAGAGGAACCTCATCACATCGAGTTTCAGGTTTTGGGCGACAATCATGGGAATGTAATTCATCTTTTCGATCGCGAGTGCTCGGTACAGCGGCGCAATCAAAAAATTGTGGAAGAAAGTCCGTCACCTTTTCTCACTGAAGATCTACGAAAAGAGATGGGAGAAAAGGCTGTTGCTGCGGCCAAAGCTGTAAGTTATTCCGGTGCAGGTACCATTGAGTTTTTAGTGGATAAAAACAGGAATTTCTATTTCCTTGAAATGAATACCCGGTTACAGGTAGAACATCCTATTACAGAAGAGGTGGTTGGCGTAGATTTAGTAAAAGAACAAATCAGGATTGCTAATAACGAACCTTTACACCTTAAACAAGAAGATTTATTTCAACGTGGTCATGCGATAGAGTGCCGCATCTGTGCAGAGGATACGGAAAATAACTTCATGCCTTCACCGGGTATCATCAAACAACTGACGGAACCGAACGGGATCGGAGTTCGTATAGATAGTTATGTGTACGAGGGGTACGAAATACCTATCTATTATGATCCGATGATTGGTAAATTGATAGTGTGGGCAACAACCCGCCAATATGCCATCGAACGTATGCGACGCGTGTTGTATGAATATAAGATAACAGGATTGAAAACAAATCTGGCTTATCTGAAACGTATCATGTATGTACCGGACTTTGTGAAAGGCGAGTATAATACCTTGTTTATTGGAAAAAATGCCCGCATGTTGGTTCGCACTAATACAACTAACAATGAACTGGAAAATATTGCCATGATTGCCGCTTATATAGATTATCTGGTTAATCTGGAAGAAAATACGTCGGGACAACTTCCAGACGGACGCCCTATTAGTCGCTGGAGAGAATTCGGATTGCAGAAGGGTGTACTGAGAATTTAATTGATTGATAAGAAAATGGAAATACATATTGGAGACCGGACAGCAGATGTTACACTGGTCAGTAAAAATGGAAATAAAGTACAGTTAACCATTGATGGTAAACCATATGATGTAGATATTGTAATGGCAGAAAACGGAAGCTGTTCTATTCTACACAACGGTAATTCGTTCAATGCCGGAATAGTGCGCGCAGAAGGAGGGAAGAGTTATGATGTAAGTATGCTCAACCGTTCATATCATGTAGATATTGTAGATACGCAAGCCAAGTATCTGCGCATGAGAAAAGGTGCGGATGAGAAACAGGATAATAAGATTATAGCTCCCATGCCGGGTAAAGTCGTAAGTATTCCTGTGAATGTTGGTGACCAATTGGTTGCGGGAGATATTGTCGTAGTATTGGAAGCCATGAAGATGCAAAGTAACTACAAAGTGAGTGCGGATTGTGTAGTAAAAAATATACTGGTGAACGAAGATGAACCGGTAAATGCCAATCAGGTTTTGATAGAATTGGAGCTTATTAAAGAAGAATAACCATGAATAGAGAAGATATATATAAACAGTTTGAAGAACTGGATAAACGTGCCTCATTGGGTGGTGGGGTAGAGAAAATAGAAAAGCAACATATTTCCGGTCGTATGACAGCACGTGAACGCATTGACTTTTTACTGGATAAAGGGACTTTCAATGAGTTGGATAAATTTGTAAATCATCGTTGTACCGATTTTGGTATGGAAAAAAAACAAATAGCCGGTGACGGTATGGTGAGTGGTTACGGTAGAATAGATGGTCGGCTTGTGTTTGTTTATGCTTACGATTTTACAGCTCACGGCGGTTCATTGAGTGAAATGAATGCGACTAAGATAGTCAAGGTGCAACAACTGGCACTAAAAAATGGTGCTCCGGTGATTGCATTGAATGATTCGGGAGGAGCGCGTATTCAAGAAGGTGTAAATAGCCTTGCGGGATATGCTTCCATTTTCTATCAGAACACAATAGCATCAGGAGTCATTCCCCAAATATCTGCAATTCTTGGTCCTTGTGCCGGTGGAGCCTGTTATTCTCCGGCATTGACTGATTTTATTTTTATGGTAAAAGAACAAAGTCACATGTTTATTACAGGGCCAGATGTAGTGAAAGCCGTAACTCATGAGGAAGTGGATAAAGAAGAATTGGGTGGTGCTTATACACATAGCAGTAAGAGTGGAGTGACTCATTTCATGTGTAATAACGAAGAAGAAACTTTGATGAGTATTCGCGAACTTCTAAGTTTTTTGCCATCCAATAATATGGAAGATACACCTTTCAAACCCTGTACGGACGATATTCATCGTCAGGTAGAAGCTTTACAAGCAGTCATTCCGGAAGATCCAAATATGCCTTATGATATTAAGGATGTCGTAGAGCCGGTATTGGATAATCAATATTTCTTTGAAGTAATGCCCCATTTTGCCAAGAATGTAGTCATTGGCTTTGGCCGTCTCAACGGGCGTTCAGTAGGAATTGTCGCCAACCAGCCTGCGTATCTGGCTGGAGTACTCGATATTGATGCATCTGATAAGGTTGCCCGTTTTATACGTTTTTGTGATTGCTTCAATATTCCATTAATAACCTTTGAGGATGTACCGGGATTTTTGCCGGGAACAATGCAGGAGCATAATGGCATTATTCGTCACGGAGCAAAAATCGTGTATGCTTATGCAGAAGCGACAGTTCCAAAAATAACGTTGATTACACGCAAAGCGTATGGAGGGGCGTATATTGTGATGTCCAGTAAACCGACTGGTGCTGATGTAAATCTAGCTTATCCACAAGCAGAAATTGCTGTAATGGGAGCTGAAGGTGCTGTAAACATCCTTTATAGAAAAGCTTCTACCGAAGAGAAAAAAGATATAATTGAGCAATATAAGGAAAAATTTTCTAACCCTTATCGTGCTGCTGAACGTGGTTTTATTGATGAAATTATTATGCCGCGTGACACCCGTTACAAATTGGTGCAGGCATTAGAAATGGCTCATAATAAGAACCAAAGTAACCCACCGAAAAAACACGGTAACATGCCTTTATAAATAGTTATTAAAAAAATGTGTGAATGGTATCCCCGGAGAAGTGATTTCTGCGGGGATATATTATTGAGTTTTAATTATTAAAACATATAAAATGCTGATTTTATGGAATTGTTAAGAAATTTGTTCGAAGGATATCCTCATCTATGGGGTGGAGGAGTGGCACACTCCGTACTTATCTTATCACTAGTCATTGCTTTCGGTATCATGCTGGGGAAAGTGAAGATTGCCGGTATCTCTTTGGGGGTTACCTGGATATTATTTGTAGGCATTATATTCGGACATTTCAATCTTAATTTAGATGAACATTTACTTCACTTTCTGAAGGAGTTTGGTTTAATACTATTTGTATATTCTATCGGTTTGCAAGTTGGACCCGGTTTCTTTTCCGCCTTTAAAAAAGGTGGATTCACTCTGAATATGCTGACTGTGTTAGTCGTATTTGTTAGTGTATTGATTACCATTATACTTCATTTCTTTACAGGTATTCCCATTACTACCATGGTAGGCATTCTTTCCGGTGCCGTAACCAATACTCCCGGTTTGGGCGCTGCCCAACAAGCAAATAGCGACTTGAACGGGATAGATGCTCCTGAAATTGCTTTAGGTTATGCAGTAGCTTATCCGCTAGGTGTAATTGGATGTATTTTAGCGTTACTCGCGTTGAAATATCTTCTCCACATTAATACGGCAAAAGAAGAAATGGAAGCTGACCGTGGACTGGGACATTTACAAGAATTGACTGTACGTCCCATTTCTGTTCAAATACGAAATGAAGCGGTAGAAGGAAAGAAAATCAAAGATATCAAACCATTACTAAACCGGGCATTCGTTATCTCACGTATACGTCATCACGAAGGAGATGGAAAGGCTGAATTGGTAAATGCAGATACTGTACTACATGTACAAGATGAAATTTTGTTTATTGCTAATCCAATTGATGTAGAGGCTATTATAGCCTTTTTTGGTAAAAAAATTAATGTTGAATGGGAACAATCAGATAAAAATTTAATATCTCGCCGTATTCTGATTACAAAGCCGGAATTGAATGGAAAGTCTTTGGCACAATTAAAGATACGTAATAATTTCGGTGCCAATATAACACGGGTAAACCGTTCTGGTGTCGATTTGGTAGCTGCTCCTCAGCTTCAGTTACAAATGGGTGACCGTGTCACTATTGTAGGCAGTGAGCTAGCCGTTAGTCATACGGAAAAGATATTGGGTAATTCGTTGAAACGACTGAATCATCCGAACTTAATACCCATTTTTCTAGGTATTGCTTTAGGCTGTATTCTGGGTAGTCTTCCTTTTATGTTTCCGGGTATTCCTCAACCTGTTAAGTTGGGTTTGGCAGGTGGTCCGCTGATTGTGTCGATACTTATCAGCCGTTTCGGTCCTCAATACAAATTGATAACCTATACGACAATGAGTGCCAATTTGATGATACGAGAAATAGGTATCTCTCTCTTCTTGGCTTGTGTGGGTTTAGGAGCAGGAAAAGGATTTGTAGATACCATTATTTATGAAGGAGGATATGTTTGGATAGCTTATGGCGCTATAATTACTGTAGTTCCTCTATTGATAGGAGGTTTGATAGGGCGATTTGCCTGGAAACTGAATTATTATACTCTGATAGGAGTATTGTCAGGTACAAATACCAATCCTCCTGCATTAGCTTATTCTTCAGATCTGACTTCTTGTGATGCACCCGCTGTGGGATATGCCACAGTTTATCCATTAGCAATGTTCCTGCGGGTACTCACTGCTCAGATATTGATATTAGCATTGGCATAGTATTCTTCAGCTTTTGCCAATGTTTCCGGTTTTCCTATATCAAACCATTGGAAACCTTGGAGCGGATAACCTTGTATAGGTATATGTTGACAGATGGACAGGTAAAATGGGATAATAGAAAATTTTCCTGTCCACTGTTCATTTTTCATATAGCGGAAAAGGGAAGGAGAGATAACATGTATGCCGCCAAATGCTAATTCTTTATAATCTCCTTCGTGGAAATTAAATCCCTCCGGTTTTATTTCTTGGGTAGACTTATTTATCCATCCATGCAGGTTATAACTATCATCGAATAAGAGATAACGGGATGTTTTTCTTTCACTGACAAGTAAAGTTGCTTCTGCATTACTGTCCTGATGATGGCGATAGAAGGTTGTCAAATCTATATCAGTCAGGATATCTGCATTATGAACGAGAAACGGTTCGTTACCATCTAAAAAGGGACAGGCTTTCTTGACACCGCCGCCAGTATCAAGCAGCATATCGCGTTCATCGCTGATATGGATGTTTAAGCCGAAGGAATTATTGGCATGAAGGAACTCGACAATCTGCCCTCCAAAGTGATGAATATTGATGGTGATATCATCGAATCCGGCTTTTTTTAATCGTAATATCACTCGTTCCAGCATGGGTTTACCAGCTACCGGAACGAGTGCTTTGGGCATATTATCCGTCAGTGGGCGTAAGCGGGTACCCAAACCGGCGGCGAAAATCATGGCTTTCATTAATACTATTGTTTCGATTTAAATGTCTGTTCGATGTTTTGTTCCCTATGAATAAGGTTTACCTGTACCCCAAACTTCTGATTTAAGTGTTCAGCCAAATGTTGTGCTGAATATACAGAACGGTGTTGCCCACCGGTACAGCCAAAACAGATAGATAGGTTTGTGAAACCACGTTCCATATAGCGTTTTACAGATGCATCTACCAAAGCATACACATGTTCAAGGAAAGTGGCGATTTCCCCATCATCTTCCAGAAAACGAACAACCGGTTCGTCCAATCCGGTAAAAGGCTTATATCGCTCGTACTTTCCGGGATTATTCACGGCACGACAATCGAATACAAATCCACCACCATTACCGGACGAGTCTTCAGGAATACCTTTCTTATAGGCAAAACTGATAACCTTCACCACTAAACGACGTTTTTGCAGGTCATCGGTAAATTGTTTTAATTCGGTAAGTTCGCGCAGTACTTTACAAAGATATGGATATTCGGGATAGGGCTCCTGCAACAACTGACGCAAATTTTCGATAGCAAACGGTACACTTTGAATAAAGTGAGGCTTTTTCTCGAAGTACCCCCGAAAACCATATGCCCCCAATACTTGCATAGTGCGGAATAAAATGAAATGACGGAGTTGCGCATAAAAATATACTTCGTCTACAGACTGATATTTACGTAACGCTTCGATATACTCCTTCAGCAATTCTTTGCGTAGGCTCTCGGGGTAATTTGCTTTGGCTTGCCACAAAAATGAAGCTACGTCATAGTAAACGGGACCTTTACGTCCTCCTTGAAAATCGATCAGCCAAGGTTCGCCATTTTTGATCATGACATTACGGCTTTGGAAGTCACGGTACATAAAAGTAGCCGAACTATTGCGAAGTAATACATCGGACATTTTTTGAAAATCATCTTCCAGACGGTCTTCCTGGAAGTCCATACCTGTGGCTTTCAGAAAACAATATTTAAAGTAGTTCAAATCCCATAAAATTGAACGACTGTTAAACTCGGCCTGCGGATAACAATAAGAGAAATCCATTCCATCGGCTCCGGCAAATTGTATCGCAGGCAATAACCGGATAGTCTTACGCAACAACTGCTTTTCATCTTCACCAAATACACTGGTTTTACGCCCTTTCTCTATAGCATTGAAGAGTAATGTGTCACCCAAGTCTTCCTGTAAATAATAGATATCATCATTGGAACGGATATATACTTGTGGAACGGGCATGCCTTTTTGTCGAAAATGTTCCGCCATATAAAGAAATGCACGATTTTCTTCAACAGATTCGCCACTGACACCAATCAATATCAGGTTGCCGGTGAGACGGAAATAGCGACGGTTAGAACCGGAAGATGGAAGTTCATCAATAGTTTCCGGTTCATGCCCGGTATATGTAATGTAGAGTTTTTTTAGTTCGTCAATTATCATAGTAATTATTTTATTTTGGCAGCTAAGATAAAACTTTTGTCGGAGATATGTTTACCTTTGCACATGAAATGTAAGTCTAACTTCAATCACATATCGTAGTTTGTCAATGTACCTATGTGTTAAAGATAAGAAAAACGTGTCATGACCTTAGGGAATAAATCGTAAATATATAAAATGGCTACAACTCCTCAATTTCTGATTGCAGCTCCTACTTCCGGTAGTGGAAAGACTACCATCAGCCGCGGACTGATGGCTTTATTTACAAAAAAAAGATTGAAAGTACAACCTTTTAAATGTGGTCCTGATTATATTGATACCAAATATCATACAGCTGTTTGTGGACGTTCTTCCATTAATTTGGATACATTTATGGCCTCACACGACCATGTACGCCAACTCTATGCCTATTATGCATTGGATGCAGACGTTTGTATGGTGGAAGGTATGATGGGAATGTACGACGGATATGATCGGGATAAAGGTTCTTCAGCAGAAATTGCAATGTTGTTGCACTTACCCGTCGTATTGGTGGTGAATGCCCAATCAGTTGCTTATTCCATAGCACCACTTCTGTCCGGTTTCATTCATTTCCGTCCGAACATACATATCGCAGGAGTTATCTTCAACTGTGTAGGTTCTCCGCGGCATTATGAAATGCTCCGGGAAGTTTGTGAAGATTTGGAGATTACTTGTCTGGGCTATCTACCTAAAGAGAGTGTGTTAGAACAAGACTCACGTTATTTAGGATTGGATTTCAGCAAACAGGAAACAACTGAAGCTACTGCCAGTCTGATTGACTTGATAGACCGATACATTGATTGGGAACTGTTATTGCAAGTTACATCATTACCGCTTTCCACAGGAATATCCAGAAAAAGTGGTAAAGTTCCTTGGGTGCCATTATCTGAAAAAATCAATATCACGGTTGCCCGCAATGAAGAATCTTTTTCTTTTTTGTATGCGGAACATCTTGATATTCTGCATCACATGGGTACGGTTACGTATTATAATCCGGAAAAGAATCACCCTCTTCCGGCTGAAACCGATTTCCTTTATTTACCAGGCGGTTATCCCGAGAAACATGTGGAAAAGCTTTCTCAGGCAACCCAGACGCTTGTTTCCATATGTGATTATATAGAAGCAGGAGGACGAGTGTTGGCAGAGTGTGGAGGTATGATGTATCTTTCACAAGGCATCTGTTTCGATACACTGCAGCAGGCAGGTAATGTCTACTATCCGATGACGCGGGTATTTCCTTTTTCCATATCCAATCAAAAGCAACACCGGAAACTTAGTTTAGGTTATCGTCAGTTTGATTATAATGGATTAAACTTACGTGGACACGAGTTCCATTATACGCAGTTTATCCGGGGAGAAGAACAATCGGTGCCCGATTCTATCGTACAGGTATACAATGCCCGAAAACAACCGGTTGATACCCCTGTTTTCCGTTATAAGAATGTGATAGCTAGTTATACCCATCTATATTGGGGAGAAATTAATCTGATGGAATTGTTTAAATGAAAATAAAAGAACGCATACAATTACTCCTTGAAGACATGAACCGGGGAGTTTACGAAAAAGAAACCGAAATAGGCCTATCTTTGTTGGCAGCTCTGGCCGGTGAAAGTATACTGTTGCTGGGGCCTCCAGGTGTAGCAAAGTCTATGGTAGCACGAAGATTGAAGAGAGCCTTTGTCAATGCAAAGGCTTTTGAATACCTGATGTCACGTTTCTCCACCCCCGATGAGATCTTCGGTCCGGTAAGTATCAGCCGTCTGAAATCCTCAGATAAATATGAACGTTCCATTGACGGATACCTGCCCACGGCAGATGTCGTTTTCCTGGATGAAATATGGAAAGCTGGTCCTGCCATTCAAAATACTTTATTGACGGTAATTAACGAAAAGCTCTTTCGTAACGGAGATATGGAATTGAAACTTCCTTTAAAATTACTTGTTGCGGCAAGTAACGAATTACCTACTCAAGGTGAAGGCCTGGAGGCTTTATGGGATCGCTTTCTAATTCGGGTGGTTTCTACCTGCGTCAAGCAGGAAGAGTCATTCCGGCAAATGCTTCTGGACGACAGTGATGAAGAAGAGACTACCTCCCGATGGCAAATTTCCAATGAAGAATATAATGAATGGCAGAAGAAAATAAAACAGATTACGATATCCCCAGAGGTCTTATCTTGTATCACGACTATCCGCAAAAATCTGGAGAAAGTAGAGATAGAAGGCTCAGAAGTACATCGCACTATTTACGTAAGTGACCGTCGCTGGAAAAATATTGTAAGGCTGCTGAAAACATCAGCTTTCATACATAACCGTGAAGAAGTAGACATGATAGACATGCTACCCATCTACCATTGCTTGTGGAATGAACCCGACGAATGTGAAGATGTTCGGAGAATACTGATTCGTGCCCTATTTGCTTTCTCCGTAAGAGAAATAACTTGTATTTCCCGTTCTCTGAAATCCGATTTAAAAGTCAGCCGTGTACGCGATGCGTTGGATAAAGCTCGTAAAGGCGGGGATCATCGAGACGATGATTTACAGATTACGGATTATTTTTATTACCAACTGGAAAATCATGGTACCGGAAACACCTATATATTTATTGTTGACTACAAAAATCTAAAAGAATACAATCCTAAGGATGCACCCGCCATTGGAGTAATGTATACAGATCCTCTGAACCCCAAGCGTACCCTTATCCGTACATTTTCTGATCCTAAATTGATGGAAACAGAGGGTGCGGAACGTATAAATCTTTTCAGAGACGACCGGAATATCTATATCAACGGAGTACGTTTTTCAATGAGACGACTGAAAAGAGGAGAGGAACAACAACTGAACTTCGGAAATGTCTCTGTTACAGAACGTGACTATGAGTCTGAACTCGAAACAGCCCAATTAAAAACGGATAACCTTATCAAGGAACTCTCGGAAAATATCTTCATCTCCGAAGAAGATAAACAGGAAGTGGCGCGTTATGTAGCTACTGTTCGTAAAGAGATTGCTTGGGCGCGTGTAGATGTACGCAAACTGCGATATGGAGATGAATAGCAGCAGGTACGATTCGGCTTTCTACGTACAGGTGTTGGATAAATATATAGAAACGGGTGAATGTGCGGATACGGATGATGAACCGTTGTATGCTTATCTGTTATCCGTAATGAATGATCCGGTAGTGAAAGTGCAGGTATTGAGTGATGATATCTGTGCCCGCATCTTTTATGATACGCTTATTCAATTTGTCTGGCAAAACTTGGAGAAAGAGAAATACAACCTGCAAAAGAGCCAGTCGGAACAAAATACCATGAAGCTTGTGTTAGAGTGGTCTGTGCAGAAGCGGAAAGAGGGTTGGCAGGCATTACTTCAACAAGTGTCCGATAAGTACCGGGAACAAGGCTTTGAACAACGTTTCTATCGAGGGCAGTTTGGTGCAGAAGGGAAATATGCCGATGATGAAATTTGGGAAAAGATGGTGGATGACTGGCAAGATGTTTTCCAGCGCAAGATGCAGGAGCAGAAAGGAGTGGAGATTGACCGGTACAAAGACGCCATAGACCGTAGGTTACGTTCCAATCTTAATGATATTCCTGAATATCTCCAACAGAATAACATCGAAAAAGATGAATTCTTCCAAGCTTGGGGATTGATGAGCGGATTATGGAATAAGATTGATTTTGAGCGTATACGCAAAATTGTCCATATCCAGAAGGAATATCCCGAAATAGTGAGGGTTGCCAACCGGATGGGACGTATAGCCGACGATGACGGAAAACAACATATGAATGTGGTGGAAGGAGATGTATACAGGCTCGACTATTCTTCCAAGTGTGACATACAAGGTGTGACCGTAGGGAATGATTTGAATGCATTGTTACCTGTAGAATTGGCACATTGCGCCGACGATGATCTTGAAGACCTGTTTGTCTATAAATATCTGACCCGTAAGCTCCAGACTTTCCGTTATAAATCGGAGATTATGCAACCTGCCAGGTGTTTGGTAACTAAACCGGTTCGCCAGAAAGGACCGATGGTTGTCTGTCTGGACACCTCCGGCAGCATGGCAGGGAAACCTGAAAAAATAGCTCATTCCCTGATGGTGAAATTAGTTGAGATTGCCGATCGGCAAAAACGAGATTGTTTTCTGATAGCATTCTCTGTCTCAGTCCATCCGATTGATATACGAAAGGAACGAGCACGCCTGCTTGAGTTTTTCTCAAAAACATCTTGCGGTGATACGGATGCTACCCGGATGCTGGAAACCACTTTCCGTCTGCTTGAGTCCCATCGCAAATACATGAATGCAGACATACTGTGGATAAGCGACTTTAAAATTCCATTATCAACCCCTGAACTTATCCGGAAAATGCAAGAATACCGGAAAGCGGATACCCGTTTTTATGGAATGCAAATCGGTATAGGAGAACATGAATGGGCATCCTTCTTCAATCATATTTATAGAGTGGAATATACATCAAACCGGCGTTATTAATTATCTTTGCAGAAGCAAATAGCATTAAATATAGGAGATAAGATGAAAAGGGTTTATACAAAAACAGGAGATAAGGGAACCACCGGAATACATGGTGGTGCACGTGTGCCCAAAGACGATATCCGTATTGAAGCAAACGGTTGTCTCGATGAGCTGAATGCGGTTATTGGTATTATACGCTCCATGTTACCCGTCGATGATGTATGGCAAGAATTATTACATACCATACAGAAAGAACTGATGGTTGTAATGAGCCATGTGGCAACACCGGGTGATAAAATAAATCCGAATGTGCTTACCGTAGCCAAGCTAACCCTACGTTGTGAGAAAGAAATGGACGCAATGATGATTGAATTGCAAGACCATGGTTATTTCCTTTTACCCGGCGGTACTCCCGTTTCCGCCCAATTGCAATTTGCCCGTACTGTAGTCCGCCGTGCAGAACGTCGGTTGTGGACGCTTAATCGTCAAGACCCGGTCAATGAAGATATCCTATGTTTCATCAACCGCCTTTCCGATTTGTTCTTTGTCATGGCACGTATGGAAATGCAGCGACAGGATTGGCCGGAAGAAAAGTGGCAGGAATTTGCTTATAAACGTAAACTGAAATAATATTTACTTCAGGTGTAAGTCATATAGGCATGCGCGTACTTCTTTCTCACTTCCTATGTATTTTCCTACATCATCAGAGAGTTTCACGCATTCACGCCATTCTTGGTTGATATTCATCTTACATTGGGTCAACTTCATCACGATATTGGAAGGCTTGAAGCCCGTATCATTCGTTAGGTTGGTACCGATACCAAAAGCACAGCGTATCCTTCCCCTGCAATGTATCTGTATATCAAGCGCCTTTTCAAAATCCAACGCATTACTGAATACAATGGTTTTGGTAGTAGAATCGATACCCAGCTCCCGATAACGGGTAATCAGTTTATCGGTAAAGTCAAATTCATCTCCCGAGTCACATCGTACGCCATCAAACAGTTTGGCCTGTTTACGGCTCAGGTTATTCAGGAAGATACCGGATGTATAAGTGTCGGATAGTGCAATTCCCAAATCACCGTCGTACACATTCACCCAGTTTTCCAATGCCATATAATTAGCGTGCTTATATCCGAACTGTGCTCCATGAAACATAAACCATTCATGCGGATGTGTACCCATCGGTTTCATATCATATTTCATTGCAAAATAGCAATTGGAGGTTCCTGTACAATATGTCGAAGTCTTCCTCAGATAACCGATAACTTTATCTTGTACATCGAAAGAAAAACGTCTCCGTGTACCAAACTCAGAGAAAGAAAGTTGATGTTTATTGGAGAGTATTACTTTCTCAGACAATTTACTGATGATTTCATCTGTATTCACTACGTTTCCAAGCGACTGGTTCTTGATTTCTGAAACGATAGCAAGTAACGGAACTTCATAAAGCGTTGCCTTATAGAGATAATCGGTGATTTCCATGTTCAGATGCCTGTTTTCATCCAGATTTATTTTGATTTTATCCGGTTGGAAACGGAAAGAAGACAACCATTCCCAATATACCTTGGGCAAAAAACGACAGTGACCGGTCATATATTCCAGTTCTTCATTAGTCAATGAAATCTTTGCAAGGTTATCCACAGCTATATGGAGCCTTTGCAGAAATTCATTCGTATAAGCAGTCTCATCGCGATCTTTGAAACTGAAAGTTCCTATAGCATAAGGAAACAACTTTATATAGGCGTATGAAGTTGTAAATTTATAGAGGTCAGTATCCAGTATTGTACAAATCATTGCTGTATGTTTTAATCATTATATTTGTAATCGGGCATGAAGATAGTGACTTTTTCTTAGCTTTTAATTATTAAATTGTTAACAACGGAATATTCCTATTAAACCATGTTATAATATAGACCATTACGCCCTAATATTTTGGAGATATCCCGAAACTCCGTATATTTGTAATGTGTTTTTCATAGTATTAGATTTAAGGTTAACAAAAAGATTGGCTGTCTGGGATAGATAGCCTTTTTTTATGCCCTTTCCTTTTCTTTTTTATGTATCCATTGAGTAGTACGAACCGCCAATATTCCATATATTATCACTTGAATCCATAACACCAACATCTGTGGCCAGATATCAGACAGACTTGCCCCCATTGAGTTCAATTTCACAAAAGCCAATACGGCAGGAGCTACGGGAAAAAGATAGTGTATTGCTTGCCAATACCATGGCATCAGTTCCAACGGATAAGATACTCCGGAAAGAAAAATATAGCCTACAGAGAAAAAGGCTATCATCAGCAAGGGAGCTTCAGAATCTGTGAACCAGCGTGAAACTGCAAGCGCAAAGAAACTCGTACCCAGCAGAAAAGGTATCATCATAGTGATAATATCCCATCCGCTACCAATGTTTGGAATGCTGAATAGATGTGGCAACAATCCCAATAAGAACATAGAGAAGACTACATACAACATTACGTATACGAAAGTCCTTCCTGAAACTATCTGCAAAGCTTTTTTCCAGGTAAAACTATCTCCCTTCTCTCCTTGAAAGGAGGAGTCCTTGTAGAAGGAGGTAGCAGATAAACATTGTAATCCATCTAATTTTCGTTTTCTTCTTTCTTCTGCTTCTTCCCCTGTAAGCATTGCAATCACCATTAACATCGTCTGGAAAATAATAACAATCATCACCGCTGGAATTAAATAAGATCCGTACCCCTCGGTATAATTGTATAATGCTGTCCCCGATACATTGACAGGTGCCGATGAAGTCACCGCCAACAATCCCTGTAGAGGTAGAAATACTGTTCCTTCCATACGATGTGCATCATTAACAGCAAGCATCACCCGCGTGCTGGATTCTTGCAATCCTTTGAAATTAAGGAACGCATCCGTTGCGGCATAGAGTACAAATACGGATGTTTCCCCCCTGCCTACACGCGCTTCAAAATCAGCAGGCAGATAAAGGATACCGGCTACTTCCCCTTGTTTCACCCATTTTCGTGCCTCAAGAATGTTGGGCGTTTGTGCATAGACCGAAGTTTGCGGTGTAGCATCCAACCAACGGATATATTCGCGACTCAGTGCAGAGTGGGAGAGATCCACCACAGCAACCGGAGCTTTACGTACCAGATTGGGTGCATACATATAGTTATATAGTAAACCGTATAGAAATATTCCCCCTGCCAATACCAGTAGAATAGCCGGATTGGTAGCGATAGCACGCCACTCACGACGAATGCTCTCTCTCAAAGAAACGGTAGTGGCTTCTTCTCTTTGTTCGAGATGACGGTTCAACGATATTTTTTTTATCCAGTATTTCAGTAACGGCAATATTAACAAAGTCAGTAACGGAAACACAAATAGGATGGCAACCGATTGCCAGAAATATCCAAATCCGGTATCAAAGTAAATCATAGCCTGTGCAGCTTCTGTAAAATGTCGCACCGGAAATAGATAAGACGCTGCATATACAGGTTTGTACATTGCCGTAACAGGGAATGTAACGCCGGATAATGTCGCTCCTAAAGATCCCACCATTGAAACCACACTAATGATATAGGCTATTTTAGGAAATACCGAGAAAATAAGGACAGCTAAAGCCTGTGTGGCGATAATAAAAATGATTGTAACAAGATTTATTAACCATAAACTCCCTTGAAAAGGGATATGCAGAGGACCGAAAAATACATAGTTAGCCAATATACCGATAATTGAAAACAGAATGGTATAGGGTAATAACTTCCCTGTAACAGCCGTAAGAATATTGGCATTATCCAAATTACTACAATCTTTTCCCCGTGGAATACTTGTTTTTAACCATTCTTGTGCCGTTCCGAATTTTATTTCACTGCCGATGGCATAAACTGTTACCAGTAAAATGAGTATTTGGAACAATACAAAGAAAAACGGCTGACTCAGGTAGATGGAATAATCCATATCCGGGTTGTAAAGCGGATGTGTACTGGCTTCTACCGGTAACAAGAAAGTTTGTATCTGTTTTTGTCCTACCCCCAATGTTTCCGCCTGCACAATAATGGGCGAAAGAGCCACAGGTGCAAGTGTATTCTCAAATGCAGCCATCAATTCGCTGCCAACCGAAAGAAGTGCATAGTGATAATAATAAGTAAGAGTAGCATTTGTTCCCGTCACCGCTTTCTGTTCAAATTGGGGAGGAATGACAAGATATCCGTATATCTCTTTCCGTTGCAACGCCCGACGGGCGGTAGCTTCATCGGTAAAACGCTCCGTCACCCTGAATGTAGGTACAGCGGAAACACGTCGTGATATATTCCGTGAAGTTGCCGTATTGTCCTGGTCTACAATACCGATAGGTATATTCTCCATCTGTCCGTTTCCAAAGATGGTAGACATGAAAAACAGGCAAAACAAGGGTAACGCAATGCAGACACCGAGATATAGACGGCGTGAAGTCATGCGATGCCACTCACGGAGAGAGACGTTATAGATCGATTTCATATTAAGTATAAGTTTATTCGCTACGGATTACATAGTCAGCAGTATCGACATCCCCGGACGTAAACCTTCTACATCTCCTGTAGGACGTGCATGTATTTCAAAAGTCTGCATATCATAACTTCCCGTCTGCTTCGTTGATTTCCAAGTAGCGAAACTGCCCAACGGACTGATATAGTAAATACGGAACTCAATGTCTTTCCGGTCAAGAGCCGGTACATCCGCTTTGAATGTGCCACCCATTTTGAATTGTGGCATCAGGTCTTCACGGATATTCAGTACGACATGCGCATCGCTCATCACCACCAGACTCATGATCGGTGTACCGGGAGCCACCAACTCACCCCGTTTTGGGAAGATAGTAGCTATCTGTCCGTCTTCGGGAGCTGTCAGGCGAGAATCTACCAATAGAGCAGAGACCTCATCTACCGTACTTCGAGCGGCATCGACCAAACTGCGGGCAGCGGCTTTGTCTTCACTTTGTGCCCCATCCACCGCCATCTGATATTGTTCGTATGCGACGCGTTCAGCCGCCTGTGCAGCCTTATACATAGCTTCTACCTCGTCTTTACGCTGTGAAGTAACCACACTGTCTTTATATAATGTGAGGATACGTTGATAGGTTGTTTTGGCAAGGGTCAGGTCACTTTGAGTCTTGTTCCAGAATTGTAGTGCGGTGGCAATGATTTGTCGGCGTGTGCCTGCATCTATTTTTTTATTCTGCTCCTGTGCAACTTGTTCCAATGCGTTCACCTGACGATATTTGGCTTCGATAGTGGGACTGTTAATGACTACAAGCGTATCTCCGGCTTTCACCCAGTCTCCCTCCTGTACCAGGAAAGAATCTATCCTTCCCGGAAGTTTTCCACTGATACGTATTTCGGTAGCTTCCACTTGTCCCTGTAATACCAATGGTTCTCGGCTCATAAGTACCATGCCGATTACGGAAACAAGTACCGTAATGACCAAAATGATGATGAATGCAATACTGATGTTTCTTTTAGATATGTCCATATTGGTTTAGTTTAATTTTTTACTAAATATTTCTCAAAATGTTCCGGCGTACCACAGATTGCCAATAAGTTCATCAGTGTCACGTCGTATTCATAATAAGCTGCCAATCGAGCCACACGTACGGTTGCCAGCATTGTTTCCGCATCGACCACTTCTGTAGAAGTAGCCATACCTTCGGCGAAAGATTTCTTGCGGATACGTACCAATTCCTCGCTCAGTTCAATGGTCGTATTCAGGGCACGTACATTGTCCTGCGCTTTTTGTAACTGGGAATAAAGTTTGTCTATACCTATGCCCAAATCATCCTTTGCCTTTTCCTGTCCCAAAGCAAGTGTCTGTTGCGCCAATTTGGATTGGCGGATACGCTTCTCACGTGCCAGGCCATCGAACAAATTCCATGTGAAACCTATCCCTACCATAGTGCGGGGTACAAGGTTACTTTGTATCCCGTGTGAATAGAGTGTCTGCTTGCCGAACACGGCTATATCGGGCATATATCCGCTTTGATTGATGCGAAGTTGTTGTTTGGCGATATGCGATTGTAGTTGCAATTGGTTTACTACATAATTTTCAGTCCGCATGACCTGTATAAATTCCTCTTTAGCCGGTAAATTCTCGTTGATGAAGAGTGGGGAAGTAGGTTGTATACTGTTGGTATCTTCCAAATTGAGCAGTGTGCGCAGAGCACTCTGTACTACCGTAACTTCTTTTTGCGATGCCTCTAATGCACGTTGCGCTTCGTCCATATTTACCTGGGCAAAAAGCCTTCCGGCTTTGTCAATCATCCCTACCGCTTCCAGTTTCAAAGCATTTTCATAATGGCGTTTCAGACTGTTGTAAGTATCCAGCCTCACTTGTACCACTTCCCGGGCAAGGCGCAACCCGAAATAACTCTCGGCTAACAGGGTACGTTGAGTTGCATCCGTTTGTTCACGATTTTCGCGGGCAATATCTATCATTGTATTTCCTATTTTGCTGGCGTGGATACGTTTACCACCGGAAAACACCACCCATTCTGCAGTCAATCCCACAGAAGTCAGATTACGGGGAGCAAGAGGGAAGATAAGGGTATGGGCACCTATCTGATCCAGGATGCCCGTTATGAACCGGTCATCCGGTATAATATTATGTACAAAATCTTTTGCCGGATCAGTAAATTGTGAAAGCGGTTGCTTCACCTCCAATTTCTCGGACAAATGCACAAAAGTTCCGGTACCCTGCAAGCTGGGATACCACAAAGCATTCAGTTTGTCTCGCTCTGCACGGGCGGTTTCTATGCCTTTATCTGCTATCTTCAGGCTCCGGTTGCCTTGTTGCATCTGGCGGAGAGCATCGTCAAAGCTAAGGGAGAGAGTTTGCTCTGTAATGTAGACATCCGGGGTCATATCCGGTATTTGTGCCGTTACAGAAACACTCGTTCCCAAAAGGGCGATGAGTAGAATTTGTTTCATATGTTAAGTTTATCGTTTAGGTTTAGAATGATACTCTTTCAAACACACTTTTTCTGTGATTGTTCAATCTGTATACTTTTTACTATTATCTTTGTCGTCGCAAAAACAAAAGATATGAATAAACTTCATCCCATCATGTTTGCCGGTACGGGTAGCGATGTAGGCAAGAGTATTATCGCTGCCGCTTTTTGCCGTATATTCAAGCAAGACGGTTATTGTCCGGCTCCTTTCAAGGCACAAAACATGGCGCTTAATTCTTACGCTACCCCCGAAGGACTGGAGATAGGACGTGCTCAGGCCGTACAGGCTGAAGCTGCCGGTATTCCTTGCCATACCGACATGAATCCCTTGTTGCTGAAACCCCAATCCGACCATACTTCACAAGTTGTTCTTAACGGTCTCCCCATCGGTAACCGTGATGCTTACGAATATTTCCGCAAGGAAGGACGCGAGGAGCTTCGCCGAGAAGTTTGTGCGGCTTATGACCGCCTTTCCAGAACTTACAATCCGGTTGTGATGGAAGGTGCCGGTAGTATTTCCGAAATCAATCTCCGTGATTCCGATTTGGTAAACCTGCCGATGGCTCTTCATGCCGGAGCAGATGTTATTTTGGTAGGAGATATTGACCGGGGTGGAGTTTTTGCCAGTGTCTATGGTTCTGTTATGTTACTTCGTCCACACGAACGCGAACGTATCAAGGGAATTCTTATCAATAAGTTCCGTGGAGATATCCGCCTTTTCGAGTCGGGTATAAAAATATTGGAGGAGCTTTGCGGTATTCCTGTGATAGGTGTTATTCCCTATTATAAAGATATATTTATTGAAGAAGAAGATTCTGTAGCCCTTGCCACTAAATCTATGCAGGCCAAACGTGGCAAGGTAAATGTAGCCGTTGTACTTTTGCGTCATCTCAGTAATTTCACCGATTTCAATGTCCTGGAGCGTGATCCGCGTGTACATCTTTTTTATACAAACAATACAGATGAACTGATAAAAGCAGATATCATCATTCTGCCCGGCAGTAAGAGTACGCTTGCCGATCTTTATGAACTTCGTCGCAACGGGGTGGCGCAGACCATTATTCGTGCTCATCGCGAAGGTGTCACGGTTATGGGTATCTGCGGAGGTTATCAACTTATGGGGCAGGAAGTACTCGACCCTGACCACGTAGAAGGCGATATAGACCGTTTGCCCGGACTCGGACTGTTACCTGTAAGTACGCGTATGACGGAGAAAAAGGTTACAAGACAAGTTAAGTTCAGGCTTAATACAAAATCAGACTGTAATACAGTGATACCACATGGTAATTCTTCATTAATGAACGGCTATGAAATCCATATGGGAACTACTTCTCCTATAAATGGTGTTTCCGTTTCTCCATTGAACATATTGGAAGACGGTTGTACCGACGGTTATTTTATAGACCGCACCTGTATGGGTACCTATATTCACGGTATTCTCGATAACCCTACATTTATTGATTTCCTTCTCGAACCTTTTTCCGATAAATTGTCCGATGCAGCGAAATCATTTGATTATCATCAATTCAAAGAAGAACAATACGATAAGCTTGCCAACCATGTACGTATCCACGTGAACATGCCGCTTATCTACCAAATATTGACAGAAAACCATGATTGAAGGACACGGAGACGACTCCTATAAATACAATTATCCCATAACAGCGAATTTCAGTTCCAATGTTTACAGTAAAGTAGACCTTTCACCTCTGAAAGCCCATTTGTGCGAACAAATAGGAGGAATCGGTAACTATCCTGAACCGGAACCTTATACGTTGGAAGCCCGTCTTGCTTTCCGTTATAATTTACCCGTCGATGCCGTATGCGTAACGAATGGCGCAACTGAAGCTATCTACCTTATAGCCCAAACCTTTCGTGGAACCAATACCGCCATCTTACAGCCAACTTTCAGTGAATATGCCGATGCTTGTTGTATGCATGGACATAAAGTGACATCCATTTATCGGATTCCTTTGGCAAAAGACCGCTACCTTTTACCGGAAGATACGCGCATGCTTTGGCTCTGTAATCCGAACAATCCCACTGGAACTGTGATTGATAAAGAGTCTCTAATAGAACTCATTAAACATAATCCACAAGTTTGTTTCGTCATAGACCAGTCTTACGAGTATTTCACTCTGTGTCCACTTTTCGCTCCGGCAGAAGCAGCGGCGTTTCCCAATGTTCTGTTACTTCATTCCATGACAAAACGTTATGCGGTTCCCGGTCTGCGGCTCGGATACGTCACAGGTTCCTCTGGCTTACTGGCACGCCTACGTACCAATCGTATGCCCTGGTCTGTCAACCAACTTGCCATTGAGGCTGGATTATATTTACTGGAGCACGATGTCCCCAATCCGTTGGATGTCCCCGCCTATTTGCAGGAAACAACCCGTTTACGTTCGGCTCTCGAAGCTCTCGGAGGACTGGAAGTGTGGGCTACAGAAACTCATTTTATGTTGATACGTCTCCGTTTTGGTAAAGCTGCCGCGCTGAAAGATTATCTGGCGGAAAAGCAAGGTATCCTTATTCGTGATGCTTCCAATTTCGACGGTTTGGATGAACACTTCTTCCGTATAGCTACCCAAACACCCGAAGAAAATGATCGTTTGGTAAAAGCTATCGGTCAGTGGTTTGAACAATAAATAAATCTATTTATGGAGAATTTTCTAATCATTTTGGGTGTTGCATTCAGCATAAATCTACCGTTGGTTACAGCTTGGATACTCGATCACTGGTTGGGTGATCCTTCTTGGTTGCCCCATCCCGTAGTCGCTTTTGGTAAGGCTATTTCTTTTTGTGAACATCGTTTCAACAAGGGCGAGGCACGATTTCTGAAAGGTGCTGTTGTGACATTGATGTTGGTGGTAGGTGTCTTTATCCTGACAGCCTATCTGTTACATTGGGCTTCTCTTTATTCTCCGGGACTATTGTTGGCCGCGCAGATCCTTCTCATATTTTATTGTCTGGCAGGTACTACGTTGATACGTGAAGTCCGCAATGTATTCAGAGCTGTAGACCGTTCGCTGGAGGCGGGTAGAAAACAGGTATCCCGTATTGTAGGACGTGATACATCGGAGCTATCGGCACAGGAGGTGCGTACTGCCGCTCTCGAGACATTAGCCGAGAACCTAAATGACGGTGTTATAGCTCCTTTGTTCTGGTATATGCTGCTGGGAGTTCCGGGTATGCTTGCCTATAAAATGATAAACACCCTCGATTCTATGATTGGTTATAAAAATGAACGTTATCACCGTTTCGGCTGTTTTGCCGCCCGATTGGATGATGTTGCCAACTATATCCCTGCCCGATTGACTGCTTTTCTCATGATAATAGCATCCAAACGACTGTCTCTGCTTGTCTTTGTCGGTAAGTATGGTAACCAGCATGCCAGCCCAAACTCCGGTTATCCCGAAGCGGCACTTGCCGGAATTTTGAATTGTCGTTTCGGAGGCCCTCACAATTATTTTGGAGAGAAGGTATGGAAACCCTATATAGGTAGTAATGAACGTCCGTTGACAACAGAAGATATGAAAATCGCGGTACATATCAATCGTTGTACCGAGTGGTTAATGGTGGTATCTGTAATAATTATCACCACCTTGGTATCTTTCTTTCTACCCTCCCTGTTATTTTAACTAAATCTTTGTCTGTCTGAAAGATGTCATCCATCCCTTTATAAATCAATCTTAATAATGCCACCATAGGGTGTCAGTGCACTGAATGCTTCCTCGGGCTTAATAATGCCGGCGTAAATTTGCGCACATATCAACACTCCACCATGCGCAAAGATAGCCACACGATGGTATGGTTTCTTTTTTAACTCGTCCAGAAACCGACTGACGCGTTCGTATTGCATAGCGAACGATTCGCCACCGGTAGCTGCTACATTCAGATAATCGGCATACCATTCTTGCAGGCGTGGGTCGTCATTTAGTTCAAAGGATTTCATCTCCCACGAACCGAAGTTTATTTCCATGAGCCGTTTGTCACGTTCCGCATCCGGATAACCGCAATAAGTGGCAAGGCGTACACATCGTGTCAGCGGACTGGTATATACATAATCGAAAGGTATATATACTTTTAAATTTTCTGCCGTCACAGCGGCTTCTTCCTCAAATGTCGGTTTTAAAGGTACATCCGTTTGCCCGTAACATACGCCGGGAGCGACATCAACAGAAGTATGACGAATAAATATGACTTCCATAAATTACTAATATCTTATACTTAATCCAAAACATCCCAAATAGAATGATAGTTCGCATAGCAAAAACGTAGCTCCGCAACAATCACCGGTATAACCTTGCAGACGGCGTTTCATCAATAAGCACAACAGGACAAAAGTCAATAACGGAAATAGAGTAGCAGGCCACAACCTTATCGGCAGGAACGCTATGAAAGGGATTGCTCCACAGATAAAAGCTATTGACAATTCTCCCCAACTCATGCGGTTGTACACCACTTTAGCTTTACTGTCTTCTTCCTTTCGGGCGTATGGCAGATAATTGACTAACTGAGATGCACAGAATTTCGACCAGCAATCACCACAAAAAACAAGAATACACAGCTCGATTAAAGGGAGAGTATGCAATTGGAACAGCAATAGAAAATAGAAAATCAGCCCGATAACCCCATAACTCCCTATATGGGAATCTTTCATAATGGCAAGCGTACGTTCACGGGTAGTACCGCCTCCAAAACCGTCCAGAAAATCAGCCAATCCATCTTCATGTAGGCAACCCGTAATAAGTAAACGGGCGATGATGGCGAAAATCCACGCAAAAGATAGAGGCATAACCTGTCCCGTCAACCATAATACACCTGCCATGATTCCTCCAGTCAACCAACCTACCAACGACCAGTAGGGCACTACGTGTTTGAAACATTCCGCCGGTACCTCCTTGATCTTCCAAAAAGGTAATCGGGTAAGAAAGATAAATGCTGCTAAGACATTGTTCATATTCAGAAATATTTCGTAATGGAAGCATGAGCAAAATTATCCATTTCATTAATCATCCGCACGGCCGACTCCACTATCGGATAAGCGCAAATGGCTCCGGTTCCTTCTCCAAGCCTTAATCCTAAGTTTAATAACGGTTTAACTCCTATTTCATCAAGTACCAATTTATGTCCGGTCTCATCTCCACAATGCCCAAAGATCGCATAATTCAAAACTTCGGGATACAATTTGCTGGCAGCGAGAATACAATTTGTCATGATAAATCCATCCACTAAAATAACCATCTTTAATTCAGCAGCCTGTAGCATGGCACCCACTGCCATTACCATCTCCAAACCACCAAAATAACGGATAATGTCATAAGGAGATCCATCCCCTTTATAATTATCTAATGATTGTTGCAACACTTCATATTTATGACGTATCCCTTCATTATTTAATCCACTACCGGCACCTACACATTGTTTCAGTGGTATATCGGTGAAACAGGTCATCCATAAGGAAGAGGAGGAGGTATTACCGATACCCATTTCGCCAAAGCTGAGTACATTACTGCCTTCGCCATAACAACGGCGTACTACTTCCGATCCGCGTTCCAGACAGAGTTCCATTTCATTTTCTGTCATAGCAGCTTCGTGCAGATAACTCCGCGTACCCTTACGCACTTTCATATTGATAATTCCTTTCTCATAAGGTAGGTCGTAGTCAACTCCTGCATCAACAATCTTCAAAGTAAATCCATGCTGCCTGCAAAGGAAGTTTACTCCGGCACCTCCATGAAGAAAATTGCTGATCTGCTGCCAGGTGATTTCTTTAGGCGAGAGGCTGACTCCTTCTTCCACAATACCATGATCAGCGGCAAAAATAATGTTTTGCGGATACTGCAAGCTTGGTGTCAGTGTTTGTTGTATCAATCCGATTTGTAGAGCCAGTTCTTCCAAAGTTCCCAAAGAGCCTTTTGGTTTGGTGAGGTTGTCGATTTTGTCTATCAATGCCGGGCGGATGGTTTCGTCAGGGCGGATAATATGAAATGCTTTCATTACATTATTATGATTAAAATTACTTCTTTGTTTCTCTTAGCTTCTCAACTCTTGATTTTCACTGGAATACCGGATACCATCAAAACAACCTCATCAGCTCGTGCAGCTATGTATTGATTCATCCAACCTTGCATATCCGTAAATTTCCGTTGTATTTCATTATCCGATGTGCCTCCCATACCTATTTCATTGGTAACAAAGATAAATGTGGAATCTTGCGCAGTGAAACGATTAAACTCTTCTTTAACTGCAACCAGCGCCAAGTCTGTGTCGGCATTTAAGTCGAAGAAAAAATTGGTACACCAAAGGGTTACACAATCTATCAATATCGTCCTTCCTGACAACGAATGATGACTCAATTCTTTTTCCTCTTCTATATTCGTCCATTCCGGTCCCCGTCTTTCCTGATGCCGTAACACCCTTTTCCTGAACTCCTCATCCCATATACGTGCCGTAGCAAGATAGACAGGGTTAGGAGAGAGGCTGAGTGCCAGTTTCTCTGCATAACTGCTCTTACCCGAACGGGCGCCACCGGTAACAAGTATAATTCGTCCCATTGATTTTTCTGAAGTTTACGAGAAGCAAATGTACATGATTATATATCGCGTACTGAAAACCAGTTTTTTATAAATTTATCCTTTGTGATTTGCACTTATCTACTTTAATTTAAGCATGACAAAGATAAAGAAATCTTTTTTATCCGATAGTGTTTCTCTGTAAATTCTTCCGATAGTTAAAATCAAAAGATCCTATTCTTTACCTCGCCAGGTATAAGAATAGGATACCACAAACAAAACAAACAACAAGGTTATCTGTCACAGACAGCCATTGTATAAAGTTCTAAGTCAGGACAAACTTATTCACTACTACTTATAATTTTCATAATATCAATTATTTCTTTTCAGAACTATCGTATGACCTCCTGTTCCGCCATTGATAATCTCCCGGACAGACATAAAACCATTATAGATGGTGTAACGATTCACATGACAAGTATGTTAAAAAGAGTAGGGGATTACAAACTTTAGCAGAATATTTTACTAATTTCACTGAAGAGATTACATTCCTTTTTATTGTTAGTGGTAAGAAATGTAGTTAAAAAGATAGGAAATAAATCGAATATCTCTTGTTTATTTTTGAAATATTTCATTATCTTTATCGCCGTTTTCAAGTGTCATTGGAAACAGAATTTGCGGAAGTAGCTCAGTTGGTAGAGCATCAGCTTCCCAAGCTGAGGGTCGCGGGTTCGAGTCCCGTTTTCCGCTCCATAAAAAAAGCAGTTATAATTGTTATAACTGCTTTTTTTATCTCCCTTTCTCAAGATTTCCATTACCAATTCTCATCTAAGGAATTTAGATACAAATTATGTACTCTTATAAAGAATCATGGAAGCTGAAATGCATATAAATCGGTATGTGTGGGGTAGACTGTCCACTACTCATGCGAATGCACAATAATATTTACCGAATGTCGCAAGATATAATCAACTACTTATATAATAGATGGATAAGGTGTTTTTTAAACGTTCGTATAAAAAACACTTTTTTAGCCTTGTATGTAAAA
>NZ_QSTJ01000008.1:0-182782 GCF_003438665.1 Bacteroides sp. OM08-11 | reverse complement strand
GAACAGCAGGAGGCCATCGAGGAGTTTGAGAATGTGGTGGATAATCCTTATCCATGGGAATATGTTGACGAATAGGAAAAATAACAAACAAGTCTTCTTTTGGAAGAAAAATTCCTTTTTCACTATGCTTGTGAGTACATCATTTTATCTGTGATATTCTCGAGGTATTGTAGGGTAGCAAAGCTTCTTTTCTAAAAGGCGTAAAGAACACACGCTTTACATTTTAAGATAATGGTGTCAACACTGTCTAAAATAACAGAAATTAGTCATAGTTATGGAAAGTAAAAATATAGCATTAATTACCGGTGTTACCGGTCAGGATGGTAGCTACCTCTCCGAGTTCCTTCTTGAGAAGGGTTACGAGGTACATGGTATCATCCGTCGCAGTTCAGTCGATTTCCGTGAGCGTATTGCACATCTCGAAGGCACTCCTAATTTCCACCTTCATTATGCTGACATGAGTGACTCCATGTCACTCGTTAAACTTGTCGGCAAGGTGCAGCCTACCGAAATATACAATCTAGCAGCTCAGAGTCACGTACAGGTCAGCTTTGATGCACCGGAATTCACAGCTGATGTTGACGCCGTAGGTGTCCTCCGCATCCTTGAGGCCGTACGCACTAACCATTTGGAGAGGACTTGCAAAATTTATCAGGCATCGACTTCTGAGCTTTATGGTAAGGTAGAGGAAGTTCCTCAGAACGAGAATACCCCCTTTCATCCTTACAGTCCATACGCAGTGGCCAAGCTCTACGGCTATTGGATTATCAAGGAGTATCGTGAAGCATACAACATGTTCTGCTGTTCAGGTATCCTTTTTAATCACGAATCTGAACGTCGTGGCGAGACCTTCGTAACCCGTAAGATCACCCTTGCAGCGGCGCGTATTGCCCAGGGTAAGCAGGATTGTCTCTACCTCGGTAATCTTGACTCCCTTCGAGACTGGGGTTATGCCAAAGACTATGTAGAGTGTATGTGGCTCATTCTTCAACACGATATTCCCGAAGATTTTGTCATCGCCACTGGAGTGCAACATAGCGTACGTGAGTTTACCGGACTCGCATTTCACTATGCAGGAATTACTTTGGAGTTCCACGGAGAAGGTATCAACGAAACAGGCGTTTGCGTAGCAGGACCTGCTAGACTCATCGGTAAAACTCTCGTCAAGGTATCCGAAGATTTCTATCGTCCAACGGACGTAGTAAATCTGTGGGGTGACCCAAGCAAAGCAAAGATAGAGCTTGGTTGGAATCCACAGTCCACCTCATTCGAGGATCTCGTGCGTATTATGGTAACACACGACATGCAGAAAGTCAAGGCCGATACAGTAGCATCTGAGGTACGTACGAATCTCGCTGAATATTTAGAGAAAGGTATTGTGAAGTAAGCATGTACAATGAATAAGAGAACGCACAGGTGGAGCTAATGCTTATACTTTGATATTATCATGTGCTCAAGAATAACTAAGTTGACAGTTTACAAATTAATATTTTGACAAAACTATACTTCCGAGAATTACAATTAAAAATTTAATAAATTGATATAGATCATTAATTATGCTAAACGGTAAAGTCGTATTAATCACCGGTGGCTCAGGCTCATTCGGTAAGAAGTTTGTAGAGGTTATCCTTCGTGATTATCCTGATGTGAAGAAGATTATTATCTACTCTCGTGGCGAACTGAAGCAATTCAACATGAAGCAGATTTGGTCGGAGAAGGATTTCCCTCAGCTTCGTTATTTTATAGGTGATGTACGTGATAAGGATCGTCTCATTCGTGCTTGCGAGGGTGTTGACGTTATCATCCATGCGGCTGCTATCAAGCAGGTAGATACCGCAGAGTACAACCCGGAGGAGTGTATCAAGACCAACGTCCATGGTGCAATGAACGTGATTGATGCGGCTATGATTCAAGGAGTAAAGGATGTTGTGGCACTCTCTACAGACAAGGCTTGTGCTCCTATCAACCTTTATGGCGCAACCAAACTCACTTCTGATAAGCTCTTCACAGCAGCCAATAACATTAAGGGCAGCAAGAATATTCGTTTCTCTGTAGTTCGTTATGGAAACGTAATGGGTTCTCGTGGCTCTGTTATTCCATTCTTCATCAAGAAGCGTGATGAAGGTGCTGAGTTCTTGCCTATCACCGATATGCGCATGACTCGTTTCAATATCTCCCTTGAAGATGGTGTAGCTCTTGTTATGTTCGCTCTCAAAAACCACCTTGGTGGTGAAATCTTCATACCTAAGATTCCTTCTTATAAGATCTGCGATGTTGCTACTGCCATTGCTCCAAATATGAAACAGGTTGAAGTAGGTATCCGTCCAGGAGAAAAGCTTCATGAGGAGATGATTACTGTAACCGATGCTCTTGATACAATTGACCTCGGTCGTTACTATGCAATCCTTCCTTCAGTATCTTATTGTTGGGCTCGAGAGGACTACCTCAAGCATCACCATGCCAAGATGGTTCCTTTTGGATTTCACTACAGTTCTGACATCAACGATGAGTGGGAAACTCCTGAGACCATGCGAGAGAACATCAAGAAGTACGTAGATCCAAATTTTGAGGCTAAGTAATCAGAGGAGGAGAAACAATGAAATTGCCAATCTCATACGGTCGTCAGTATATCTCTGACGAAGATATACAGGCAGTAGTAGAGACACTTAAGTCTGACTACTTGACCTGTGGACCTAAAATTCCAGAGTTTGAACAGGCTTTCTGTGAATATGTAAACGCAAAGTATTCTGTAGCAGTTTGCAATGCTACTGCTGCTCTTCACATTGCTGCCATGGCATTGGGCATTAAGGAGGGTGATAATGTCATCTGCACTCCTATGACCTTTGCTTCTTCTGCCAACTGCATCCGCTTTTGTGGCGGCAATGTTAAGTTCGTTGATATCGATCATGAGACTTATCTCCTTGATATCAATAAGCTTAAGGAGACTCTTTCTGCTGTTCCTAAGGGTACTTACAAAGGTATGGTACTCGTGGATTTTGCCGGTTATCCTCACAATATGGAGGAGTACCGTAAGGTAGCTGATGAATACGGCATGTGGATACTCGAAGATGCTTGTCATGCTCCTGGAGCATACTTTATTGACTCTACTGGCGAGAAGGTATATTGCGGATGTGGTAAATATTCCGACATAACTGTCTTTTCTTTCCATCCAGTTAAGCATATCACTACCGGTGAGGGCGGTATGGCTTGTACCCAGAACAAGGAATACTACAAGAAGATGGCTCTCTATCGTACTCATGGTATTACCCACGATGCAGATAAGCTCCAGCGCGAAGATGGTCTTTGGTACTACGAAATGCAGGAACTCGGATACAACTATCGTATCACTGATATTCAGGCTGCTCTCGGAACCTCACAACTCAAGCGTGCACGCAAAAATGTAGAAATCCGTCGTGAACTTGTCAGTAAGTACAATAAGGCATTCGCAAACATCCCAGGAATCAAGACTCCATACGAGGCTTCTGATATTTATCATGCTTATCACCTCTATGTCATTCAGGTGGAAGACCGCCTCGGTCTCTATAACTTTCTTCGTGAGAACAATATCTTCGCGCAGGTACTCTATTATCCACTTAATCTCATGCCGTACTACAGGCAGTTTGGCAACAAGGAGGGTGACCTGCCAGTCGTTGAGGACTATTACAAGCATTGCCTTGCTTTGCCTATGTTCCCAACTCTCACGGAAGAGCAGCAGCAGTATGTAATCAGTAAGGTTAAAAAGTTTATTTGCAAGTAAATGAGTATTTCAAGTAAACTTGTCCTCGGTACCGTTCAGTTTGGACTCCAATACGGAATAAATTCCGCTGGTCGTCCTTCAATAAAACAAGTATCAGATATACTAAACAATGCCAAGGCGGGAGGTATCTTGATTTTGGATACTTCCTCGGCCTATGGCAATGCAGAAGAAGTCCTGGGTAATGTAGAAGCTGGCGAATCTTTCAAGATTGTCAGTAAGTATCCCAAGTGCGATAAGTCGGTTGCCGAGACTTTCAACAATTCTTTGAAGCTTCTTGGTACAAATCACTTTTATGGGTATCTTCTTCATCATTTTGAAGTCTATTGCGAAGACAAGTCCGTCTGGAATGACTTCGTTCAGCTTCAGAAAGAAGGTAAGGTAGATCGCATTGGTTTCTCTCTCTATGAGCCTTGGGAACTTGATTTGATTCTCAACGATGGCATTCCTTTCTCGCTCATTCAGGTACCCTATAATATCTTCGACCGTCAGTTTGAACCATACTTCAAGCAACTTAAGGAAATGGATGTGGAGATACATGTCCGCAGTACCTTCCTCCAGGGACTTTTCTTCAAGGATAGGGAAACACTTCCTGAGAAACTTCAACCGCTCAAGAAGTATCTCATTCAGCTCGATGAATATGCGGCAAGCAAAGGTATCTCTGTAGGAGACCTTGCTCTTAACTACAACCTCCATAATCCATATATAGATGGCGTATTGATAGGAGTGGACAACAAAGAACAGCTTCTTCAGAATTTTGCTTCTGTAAAGGATGTAGAAATTAATCTTGATATAAAGGTTGAAAATACAGAATTATTAAAACCAATTAATTGGAAATAATATGAAAATTTTAGCTATTACCCAGGCACGTTATGGGTCTACCCGTCTACCTGCAAAGATCCTTAAGGAGGTGAACGGACAGACGCTTCTCGAAATTCATCTCAAACGCATCCTTCAGTCAAAAACGGTTAGCAAACTCAAGATTGCCACCACTGACGAAGAAGGCTCTAAATACATTGTGGAGGTTGCCAACAAGATTGGTGTTGATTACTTCAAAGGTTCTGTTGACGATGTACTTTCACGTTTTTACGGAACGACAGTATCAGAAAAGCCTGATTATGTGATTAGGCTTACTTCAGACTGTCCTTTGATTGATCCAAATATTATTGATGCCGTAGTTGCATTCGCACTCGAACATCCAGAATATGATTATGTGCATACTGATGCAAAAAGTTTCCCTGATGGTCTCGATACGGAAGTTATGAAATTTTCTGCTATTGAGAAGGCGTATAAAGAGGCTGATTTGAAATCTGAGCGCGAGCACGTCACTCCTTATATCTGGAAGAACGGAACTGCTAACGGAGGTAACATTTTCAAGACCTATAATTATCCGAATCCGGCTGGCAATTTCAATGCAGATGACTATCGTATTACTATAGATGAGCCAGAAGATTTTGAGGTAATAAAGACTCTTATTGAGAATCTCGGTATAGACAAGGACTGGAAGACTTATATTGACTACCTCCTTGAACATAAGGAAGTCTATGCAATCAATAGCAGGTTCTCGAACAATGAGGGCTACGCCAAATCAATTGCAAACGATTCTGTAATTAACAAATAAATATTCAATACAATGGGTAAAGGACAAGAGCTTTACAAAAAAGCAAAAACGTTGATCCCCGGAGGAACATCGTTGTTATCAAAAAGACCTGAGCAGTTATTGCCCGAGAATTGGCCGGCATATTATAGCAAGTCAAAGGGATGCCGCGTATGGGATCTTGACGGCCGTGAGTATATCGACTGCGGTCTTATGGGTGTGGGTACCAATACACTTGGATATGCTCGTGAGGAGGTTGATGAAGCTGTGATGAAGGTTGTTCGTGACGGTAACCTTACCACTTTCAACTGTCCTGAAGAAGTTTATCTTGCAGAACGACTCATCAAGATGAATCCATGGGCTGGTGGTGTACGATACACCCGTGGTGGTGGCGAAGCCAACTCTATGTGTGTACGTATTGCACGTGCCTATACTGGTAAGGATAAGGTGGCAATCTGTGGCTACCACGGTTGGCACGACTGGTATGTATCTGTAAACCTTGGCGAGAACGATGCTCTTGCGGGACACCTTCTCCCTGGTATTCCTACAGCAGGCGTTCCTAAGGGACTCCGTGGTTCATCTATTCCTTTCCACTATAACGACTTTGAAGAGATTGAGAAAATAATCCGCAATACGCCTGATCTTGCAGCTGTCAAGATGGAGGTTTGCCGTAATTTCGGTCCTGCTGAGGGCTATCTTGAACATATTCGCAATCTTTGCAACAAATATGGGGTAATACTCATTTTCGATGAGTGTACTTCAGGTTTCCGAGAGACATTTGGTGGACTCCACAAGAAATATGGTATTTATCCAGATATGACCATCTATTCTAAGACTATGGGTAACGGATACGTTATTGCTGCAGTTCTTGGAAAGAAAGAAATAATGGATGCAGCTCAAGGTTCTTGGATTAGTTCTACCTTCTGGACCGACCGTATTGGACCTACCGCAGCACTTGCAGCACTCGATGTAATGGAGAAGGAAAAGTCTTGGGAACAGATAACCGCAAAGGGGCTTCAGAATAAGAAACGTTGGCAGACACTAGCTGACAAGTATGGTTTGAAGATAAACCAATGGGGTATTCCTGCACTTGCCGGTTACACATTCGACTCTCCTAATGCTCTTGCATACAAGACTTATGTGACCCAGGAGATGCTTAAGAAGGGTTACCTTGCAGGAACGCTCATGTACACTTCACTTGCTCATACGCAGGAAATACTCGATGGCTATTTCGAGGCTCTTGATCCTGTTTTTGCAGATATTCGCGACTTTGAAGATGGCAAAAATGTAATGGAGGCTCTTGAAGGCCCTGTATGTCAAGCCGGTTTTAAGCGACTTAACTAAGTCCAAATGACTAGACGGAAAATCTTCTTTCGGGCAGACGCAGGCGCACAGATAGGTTACGGACATTTCATCCGTACCCTTGCACTTGCTGACATGCTCCGAGACGATTTTGATTGTACATTCTTCACTCAGTCTCCCTCTGAATATCAGCAGAGGGAGGCTGAGGAAGTATGTCCTCTCGTAGCTTTACCATCCGACGATAGCAAGTTTGAAGAATTCATAGACTGTCTTAAAGGCGAAGAATTCGTTGTACTTGATAACTATTTTTATACCTCAGAGTACCAGAAACAGATCAAGGAGAAAGGATGTAAACTTGTTTGTATTGATGATATGCACGACAAGCATTATTATGCAGATGTAGTAATCAACCACGGCTTGACAGATAAGAAACTATTTGATATAGAACCATATACACGCCTCTGCCTTGGTCTCGACTATGCTCTACTTCGCAAACCTTTTATCCAAGCTTCAAGTACCGTTAAAAATCCCAATAGTTGGTTTATTTCATTTGGAGGAACAGATTATCTTAACTTGACGGAAAAAGCATTGCAGGCAATCCATGATGATCCTCGTGTTGACAGTATCACTGTTGTCATTGGTGATGCTTATAAGTATATAGAAAACCTCAAGAATTACCCAAAGGCAACTATTGAGAAGAACTTGACCGCCGAGGAGATGGCTGACGTTATGTGTAAAGCGCAATACGCTATTTTGCCATCAAGTTCTGTCTGTATTGAAGCGTTAGCCTGCCGCTGTAAGGTTGCAGCAGGTTTCTTTGTAAGTAACCAACAGCCTTATCACGATGAATGGAGCCGCAATGGTTTTATTTTGGGATTGGGCAATATAGCAGAGAATATTCATTCTAGTATCATAGACCAACTTTCTGAAAGTTCATTGTATGTACAAGTGGCTTTCACAAATATCGTCTCAAAATATATTGAGATATTCAAACAACTATAGTATGGCTTATCCATCAATCATACATACGGAACATTTTTGTTTCAAGAGTTATACACTCTTGTCTGATAGTGAGCACAAAACTATTTGGCAGATGCGTAATGATCCTGGGATTAGAATGTATATGGACAATCCCGAACCGTTTCCGTTTGAAGGGCATCAGAAGTTTGTCACTTCGCTGTTGCAGAATAGCGAAAAGGCTTACTATGGTGTTTATGAAATTATAGGGGGTAAACTAATTGGTAATCAGTGTGTTATAAATAGCGGTATTGAAAAAACTGCAGAGTCCGGCCAATATATTTTCCCTTCTGAACAAGGACACGGCTATGGTACTCTGATGAAATATGAGTTTATAGACTATCTTTTCAAACAAGGATTACTGCAACGAATTATCGAAAAAGTAAAGAAATTCAACGAACGCAACAATCGCCTAAATCTAAAACTCGGGTTTAGGCTGTATGAGAGTGATTCTGAGTATAATTACTATGAGGTAAATCCAAAAACTCTTAATGTATAATAGGCAATAAGCGTTCTGCAGTAATCTGAAAGACAATTATTATACAGAACTACACTTATTACTTGTGTGTATCAGGAAATCTTGGATACATAGTGTTACAGAGGCTTCGCGATAAAGTTATAAACATTGTTAGTGCCCTTGCTGTAATAGATAGCAAGCCTATCGTCAAAACACAGAATGGTGCCATCGTCTTGGAAGATTATGAATACGTAGGTACAATTAAAGAAGGGCAGATATTAAAAACAATATAATATGGGTAAGACATTTATTGTAGCTGAACTATCAGCAAATCACGGACATAAACTCGAGACCGCACTGACTTCTGTTAGGGCCATTGCTGAAGCTGGCGTAGATGCTGTAAAGATTCAAACTTATACAGCAGATACACTTACGCTTGATTGCAAAAAGAAAGACTTTATAGTGGATGGCGGAACCCTTTGGGACGACACTACGTATTATGATCTCTATAAGCAAGCCTACACCCCATGGGAGTGGCATAAGGCTATCTTCGACGAGGCAAAGAAATGCGGACTTGTTTGTTTCTCTACACCATTCGACAATACAGCCGTTGACTTTCTTGAGGAGTGTGGTAATCCTATTATGAAAATTGCAAGTTTCGAGATAACCGATGTCAATCTCATCCGTTATGCTGCAAGTAAAGGTAAGCCAATGGTTATATCTACCGGAGTAGCCACGATGGAGGACATTGGGCTTGCTATCAAAGTTTGTCACGAAGCAGGCAATCACGATATTACTCTCCTTCGTTGTGTATCAGCTTATCCGGCTCCAATGGAGAATGTTAACCTTCGCACTATGCTTGATATGAAGGAACGTTTTGATGTTAAAGTAGGCCTCTCTGACCACACTATGGGCTCTGATGTGCCTCTTGCAGCAGTAGCTCTTGGAGCCGAAATGGTCGAGAAGCACTTCATCCTTGATCGAGCCATTGGAGGTCCGGATGCAGCTTTCTCAATGACTGTTGAAGAGTTTAAGGCAATGGTTACTAGTATCCGTAATGTAGAGAAGGCTCTGGGTGTTGTTGACTACCCAACTGATCCTTCCCAGATCAAAGGCCGCCAGTTCTCCCGCTCACTCTATGTAGCAGAAGACATGAAGACTGGTGATATCATTACCGAATTGAATGTCCGTTCCGTTCGTCCAGGATATGGTCTTCATCCCAAATACCTCAACGACTGTTTAGGTAAGAAAGTTAATCGTGATTTGGAGAAGGGCGAGAGAATGAAGTTGGAGTATATACAAAAGTAAGAAAGGATTAGCAATCATGATACAATGGTTTATTAAGCGTATAGTTTTCTTTGCTATACTATTACTCTACTCTTGCAGCCATGAAGGCGATGTACCTTGTGTCAGTACAAGCTTGTTTCCTGCATTTACTATAATATATGAGGATTCTCCTAAATATGTGGCTTTTTGTGATATAGTACAATTTAAGGATAAATTCTATACAGCCTTTCGTCAGGGAGAAGATCATGCACCATATCATGATTACAGCAAAAATGGATATATTGTCATACTAAGTTCTGATGATTGTGAAAACTGGTATAAAGAGATTGAACTCAAAGATGACAAATGGGATTTGAGAGATCCATGTTTCTGTGTTGATCCAACTGGAGATACGCTCCATGTGTACTATGGTAGGTATAGTTACTTTACACCCGAACCTGATAAAAAAACAGGTGTTTTTGTACTTCATGAAAACGATGGAAGATTGTATATATATAGTAATAAATCTGTTGATATGGGAGATTACTCTCCCTTTTGGCTTTGGAAAATTTCGAAACATAAAGAATCATACTATGGAGTCGCGTATAAAGAAAAAGAATTGCCTGTTTTGATGAAGTCAAAAGATGGTGTCCATTTTTCGTTAATATCATTAATTCCACAAGCAGGCAATGAAACCAGCTTAGAATTTGATGGAGAGAACCTTTATTGCTTTATCAGAAATGATACTCCTAAAAGTAAAGCATTCGTTGCGAGATCACGTGCGCCTTTTATTAGTTGGGAGGTTAAGGAACTTGATACGATGATAGAGTCTCCAGAGTCTTTCACGAAAGATGGTAATATATACATTACAGGAAGAAGTATGTATGGTATGTCAACATTCTTGTACGATAAACAGGCAGATAAGGTGGTACCTATCTTGAATTACTTTGCATTAGGGGAATACGGAAACATAGGTTATCCTGGCATTATTGTCCACAATCAAAAGGTGTATGTAGTATATTATGCTGAGTCGTACGACAGGTCGCACACATGCATTTATGAAACGATTATCAATAACTTCTAATTATTGGTTTATAATAATTAAAGAAAACAATAAACTATTGCTCAACAAATCACTCCTCAAAGGAACTTTATTCTCTCTGTTCTCATTTATCAATAAAGGATTGGTATTTCTCCTCTTGCTGATATTGGCAAACTTTATTGCACCTGCAGAGTATGGCTACCTTGGATTGTTTTCAACAGTTGCGATGGTGGTTGGCTACTTTGTTGCTATGTCTTCAGAGGGTTACTTTTCTGTTGCATTCTTCAGAGATGGAAAAGAAGGATTAACAAAATCATCAACAGCAATATTTTGGTTATCGATTGTCTTTTGCTCTGTAGTAGCGCTTATCCTAATCGTATTTGGCAAAGAAAGTAGTTTATTACTTAATTTGCCATTAAATATGTTGTGGTTGCTGTTACTAATTGCTTTCTTTACTTTATATACCAACCTTAATCTCGACCTTTTCAGACTACAAGAAAAGATAAAAATGTATGGTATCTTTAGTTGTGGTAATGCAATACTTAATTTTGTTTTATCAATCATTTTAGTAAAGTACTGTTTGCTCGGTTGGGAAGGTCGAATTTATGCACAAGTTATATGCTTTTCATTGTTTGGTTTTATAGGACTATTGTATTTAAGAAAGCTAATTGAACGATTCGATTGGGCTTATACTAAGATGATTCTTTTGTACGGGATACCGTTAATCCCACATAACGCAGTGGCTTTCATACGACAGGGACTTGACAGATATATAATCAATGCAAACTTTAGTATCGAAGAGGTGGGTTTGTTCTCTTTTGCAATGAATCTTGCCAATATAATTATGACAATTGGACTAGGCTTTAACCAAACTAATAGTATAGAAATTTATAAAGTACTTGGAGATAATAGTTTTTCTACTGAAGAAAAAAAACGAATCATTAGCTCTCAACGTAAGAAGTTATCCATAGTGTATTTGGTTGCGTCACTTATTGTAGTTGTTGTCTGTATGCCAACGATACCATTAATACTACCCAATTATGCAGACGCGATGCCATATTTCCCAATATTGGCAGTTTATACATATTTTTTCTGCCAGTACCTGTTATATACAAATTACCTGTTTTTCTATAAGAAAACTAAACAGATAATGTATATCACATTTGGATCATCGATTTTTCACTTTTTATTATCTTTATGGCTTACTAGGTATTCAATATATCTTACCTGTCTTGTATACTGTATATCACAAGGAGTGATATTGATTATGATAAGGTATATAGCTCAAAAAGAATTATACAAGAATTTAACAATAACAGAATAATTATATGAAGAACGACAAAGATTACATCTTTGTAAGGTCATTAATAGATAAGTACAGATTGAATGAAAAGTACTTTCATTTGGATGAGAAATATTTATTTTCTTATGTAGATCGTATAGTTTATGAATATAGAGTGATGGATACTCTTACTTTTGTTACTTCAAAGTGGTCTCGAGTATCGTCTTACTTCCTAAAAGTATTCATCATCTTGGGTGGAGCCTTCTTGTCTGTAATCAAGACACAAAAGATTAAGAAATCGATTGCATTAGCCAATACTTCTTTTGATTCTGGTATTATTGCATTGCCTTTTGCTGATAATGTTATGAGAATGAAGAGGCTGAGAGATTTATGTGATATGGACATCGACATTTGTTATCATCCTCACTTTCATTTTCAATCGCTTCAGAAGCAAATTGACTACTATAATTCACGAAATGAGTCAGTATATTTGGATTGTTTTCGATTAAGTGATACCATTGATTTAGCTGTTAAGATGTTAGCCGACTCGCACCAGTTACGTAAATGTTCAAAAGAATTGGATCATTATTTTAATAGTAATACGTGTAAGTTGCCTGGAATAGTAATTGTTTCTGTTCTGTACAGACAATCAATGACTCGTTTGCTTAAGAGAATGGTTACATCTCAGACTTCTAAGATATGGTTGATGGATTTTTGTTTTGAACTAAAGTATATAACATTTAATGATGTTATTCATAAACAGAGACCTCAAGATAAGACTATTCACCTACAGCATGGATCGTTCTTTACATATCAACCGGCTTATTGTAATCCGTGTTGTGATATTTCCTTGTGTTGTTCTCCTCGCGAAAAAGATATAATAGATCAAAACAATAAGTATAAATCGAGAATAGAGTATCTTGGAGCACCATTACAATCATTTATAGATAAATCAAATATAGATAAAGTAGAATCTTCTTTTGACATTCTGTTCCTTATGACTGATACATACAGTGCTGAGAATAAGATGCTCCAAACTATATTTCTCAAGGGATTTGATTTCTTACGTCACAAAGTATTGGTTAGATATAGACCAGCTTCGAGAATTGATGATGAAACATACTTGTCGCCTTTTATTGGTGGTGCAACAGTTTCAAACGGAACAACTTTAACAGATGACGTTAAATCGGCCAAAACGATTGTTTCATTTTCTGAAGATGCACTTTATATCGGCCTTCGTTATAACAAACGTATTGTAGTCATATGTAGCGAAGATCCAAAAGAAATTTATAATTTTGATAATAGTACCAGCAATATAATCATTACTAACCATCCTTCGATTTCGAAATCCTTAGATTGGGATGCTTTTATTGGGAGGGCAGAGGAGTGTGACTATAATACAGATAATTTTGCGCTATATAATTTTGGAATTAATAATTTTGAGCAATTACGAATACGTTTTAAAGAAATTCTAACAACATGTCTCTAATATACAGTATATTGTTGTTTCTAATAGGTTGCTTTCTTTATTACAAAGATCGAGGAAAATATCTCTTTCACTTCCTCTTTTTTTGGATAGCATTTTGTCCTTCAATATATGCATTTGTAGTACCAATGACAGATGAAGCTTATTGGCAGATTTTATCGTGGGCAACTAAACTTGCTTATTTGGCGATGTTGGATACCTTAGTTATAAATCGGTCTAGGTACATTATACACCAGCGAAAAATTGCAATACTCTTTTGTGTAGCGTTAGTGTATGTTTTTTTCCTCATAGCCATCAGACCCGTTCCATTCATGTTATATCTAAAGTATGGTCTTGAATGTTTCCTGATCATTTCTGGTGCCGCTCTTCTGACGACAAGACAGCCTGACATAAAATCATTGTACAAACTTTTGCGCTATGGTTATTTTTTCGAGGTTCTTTTGGGTTTATTACAAATTAGAATCCCTTTATTGAATTATAAGTGCTCCTTTGAAAATGCTGATTTAGCTAATATCGAACATGTAATTGGAGGAACATTCCTTGGTAATAATACGTATATTGAGTTCCTTATTTGTCTTGCAATCTTAGTTATATATATAGAATACAAAAGTCGTAATAAGTTATCCATACCCACTTTATTTTCGATGATAGGTGTTGTTTTCTTGACCTTTATATCGGGAGTTCGTACACCATTAATTGCTATTACTATTCCACTGGCATATACTTTGCTATTTTATTTTAAAGAAAAAAAAGTGAAAAAAAAAAGCGTCATCTACATAATCGCTGGGTGTTTAGTATGCTTTTTTGCTTTTGATGCGACAAAAAAGTATATATCTAATTCAAGTGTATCATATACTCAAGAAGCTGCATCTGCGACTGAGCGTCAGGCTACATTGATAAGTATCCTTTTGGATAATACGTATTTGATTCAGCATACTACATTTGCATTATCGTACAGCGTCCTTTGTGATTTGCCTGATAATCCAATTATTGGTGCTGGTTATTTTTATACAAAGGGTTATGAGGGTTATTCATATAAAGATGAATCAAGTACTACTGATGCAACATTGGTATTGTTCCTTGGCGAATTTGGTTTGATAGGTCTCGTAATCATTGGTGGACTATTTTATGTATTACTTGTCCAAGTCAATAAAAAACGAAGAGGTGCCATGATATTGTTTTATTATTTATTAGTAGTTACTATTACAGACAATGGAATATTTGCCTTCATAAATCTGTTCTGTTTGATTACAATAATTATTTTTGAAGATTATATAGAGTCTACAAAGCAATTAAAAAAATCATAAATATGACATTGATAGAAGATTTAAAACGTTATGTAAATCCTGTTTACAATCGTTTCGAATGGAATGAACCTTCATTCATTATAGTGTTGCTATACAGAACTGCTCGTGGAATCAGATTGATGCCTAAGTGGTTACTGCCATTAAAGTTCCTGCTTAATTTAGTCATCGTTCCTTTATATGCTTTCTTTTCTATTTTTATGGGAGTGAGTATTCCTCGTGGTGCACAAATTGGATCAGGATTGAGGATATACCATTTTGGAGGTATCGTCATTAATCCAATAACAATTATTGGAAAGAATTTTTCTATACACCAAGGAGTAACAATAGGTGTTAAGAATTCGTATTTTGATCAAGTAATTATTGGAGATAATTGTACACTAGGAGCAGGTGCAAAGGTACTAGGCAACATAAAGATTGGTAACAATGTTACTGTTGGTGCAAATGCAGTTGTTATGTGCGATGTGCCCGATAATTCTATTGCAGTTGGAATTCCTTGTAGAATTATTCCTAAGAAAAGTACTGTCTATGATGTAAATCGTGGACCATTTAATTAAGGTCTGCTGAGTAATGTAAGGTAAAGTTGGGCAATTTGCTATTTTGGGATAAGATTTAATAGATTTACAACAGCCGTCTTAATAACAGATATGGAGGTGCAGGTAAAGATCACTCGGATAATCATAGATGTCTTGCTTGTAAAGCATAAGATGAACCTTTCTGATCGTGAAACGATTCAGGTTATCTATGAGTATTCTTATAGGTAACTACATGCTTGATCTTCAGGAATTCACATCTCGCCCTGTATTCAATCCAACCTTGTTTGCGACGATGCGCAAACACCTTGGTGAATATATTTCAATGATATGAGTGAATTCCTGTTGAAACCATTGTTTACCACCCTTAACCCCTATGACTAGAAGCTGTTCATCACGCTTCTCAAGATGTATCGTCAGCAAAAGAATATGTTTATGAGCGGAGTCCATCAATGCAACAACCGCATACTCAGCATATTCCAACCACATGTCCGTTAAGGTTGAGTTTGGTGGAAAGATTGGAACCAGTATCGTAAATGGCTACATTTTTATTGACTACCACAGTTGGAAATCTTATAATTTAATGCTCCATTTGAGGAACTATAAGAAGTGTTACTTCTGTTTTTCCGAGAAGTTTGATGGTAAAAAATCTATATGAATAGAAAAAATGTTGGATTTTGAAGTTTCATGTGATTTTGCAAACTGTAGAAAATTATAATTCAGTAAACCCTAATTAAAGTTTGTTTTAATCAATACAAGATATGAAAGTAGTTCTTCTCGCCGGTGGCTTCGGTTCTCGCATTTCTGAGGAATCTCAGTTTAAACCAAAACCAATGATTGAAATAGGTGGCATGCCTATTCTTTGGCACATTATGAAAGAGTATGCCTACTATGGCCATACCGAGTTTATCATTTGCGCTGGTTACAAGCAGGAGTATATCAAGGAGTGGTTCGCTAACTACTTCCTCCATAACTCTGACGTTACTTTTGATTATACCAATGGTAAAAACGTGATGGCTGTTCACCAGACCAATATAGAGCCTTGGAGGGTAACTGTAGTGGATACAGGTTATAACACAATGACTGGTGGCCGTATTAAGCGTATTCAGAAATACGTAGGTAATGAACCTTTTTTGATGACGTATGGTGATGGTGTGTGCGATGTGGAGATAGACAAACTTATTGAGTTTCACAAAAAACATGGTAAACTAGCTACCCTTACTGCTGTAAAGATGGAACAAGACAAGGGGGTTCTAGATATAAGTGAAAACAATTCGGTTCGCTCGTTCCGCGAGAAGAATGTAAGCGATAGATCTCCTATCAATGCTGGTTATATGGTGCTTGACCCTCAGGTGTTCGACCTACTCGATGGTGATACTTGCGTGTTTGAGAAAACTACTCTTGTAGAACTGGCAAACATGGGTGAGCTGATGTCATACATTCACGAAGGCTTTTGGCAGTGTATGGATAATATCCGCGAGAAGAATATGTTAGAGAATCTCTTAGCTCAAGATAAGGCGCCTTGGAAGCGGTGGGAACGTCAGATTCCTTCTATTGAAGCTCGTAAAGTAACAGGAAATATCTAAGACTATGGCTCAAATTGATAAAGTACGTATCATCCAACGTCGATTAATTAGTGATGATAGAGGTTGGTTCTTGAAGGTAATCACTGGAACTGAGGAGGGTATTCCTTCACATACTGGGGAAGTGTATCTTACCATGGGAAAACCAGGGCAAGAAAGGGGGGGGCACTATCATCCTGAAGCTGTGGAGTGGTTCACTATCATTGACGGTAGCGCTGTTCTCAAATTAGAAGATTTGGAAACACATGAGCGTAAGGATATTGAGATGTCGTTTGAGAAGGCTATAACTGTATTTATTCCTAATAATGTAGTTCATATGGTTGTAAACAATGGCGACAAGGATTTCATTCTTTTAGCTTATACAGACAAACTCTATGATCCCAAAGATACAATAGCATACACAATCGAAAAAAAATAGAATTATGATTGATATATATAATGGTTTCTTTAAAGGTAAGAAAGTACTTGTAACAGGTCACACAGGTTTCAAAGGTTCTTGGCTTTGTATTTGGCTCCACGAACTTGGAGCTAAAGTAGTAGGTGTGGGTCTCGATCCATATTCAGAGCGAGATAACTTCGTGCTCTCTGGTATCGGTAACAAGATTGAGGCTGACATTCGTGCCGATATTCGAGATGGCGAGATGATGAAGCATATCTTTGCTAAAAATCAGCCTGAGATCGTTTTTCATCTTGCAGCTCAACCACTCGTTCGTCTCTCGTACGAGATTCCTGTGGAGACCTATGAAGTGAACGTGATGGGCACTATTCACATAATGGAGGCAATTCGTGCCACTAAGAGTGTAAAAACAGGTGTGATGATAACAACTGACAAGTGTTATGACAACTGCGAGCAGTTGGAGGGGTATGTAGAAACAGACTCATTTGGAGGTTATGACCCATACTCTTCTTCGAAGGGCGCTTGTGAGGTAGCTATCCAGAGCTGGCGTCGTTCGTTCTTTAATCCAGAGAGCTACGGTAAGAAGCATACAGTTTCTCTCGCGTCTGCTCGTGCAGGTAATGTAATCGGTGGTGGTGATTGGGCAAAGGACCGTATCATTCCTGATTGTATTCGTGCACTCGAAACCACCAAGATTATTGATATCCGTTCGCCTAAGGCTGTTCGTCCTTGGGAACACGTTCTGGAACCTCTCTCAGGTTATATGCTGCTGTCTCAGAAGATGTGGGACAACCCTACTGAGTATTGTGAAGGTTGGAACTTTGGCCCTGAGCAAGAGAGTGTGCTGACTGTGTGGGATGTAGCATCTGCCATTATTGAGAACTTTGGCTTTGGAGAGCTCAAGGATGTATCGGATCCTGACGAACTCCATGAGGCGAGTCTCCTGATGCTGAATATAAATAAGGCTAAGACTCGCCTCGGATGGTATCCACGTCTCAATGCAAAACAGACTGCTGTACTGACCTCTGATTGGTACAAGCGATATACAACAGAAAATGTGTACGACCTCTGTGTGGAGGAGATTAATAAGTTTATTGGATAAGATATGAAAATTTCAATAATGGGAACCAATGGTTTTCTCTCAACAGCTATAGCAAAGTACGCAAATAAGGAGCATTGGGCTCTTGATATGTACGGACTGGATACACCTGTAAGACATAAGTATGACAATTTCTATAAGATGAATCTGATGGACACAGAAATGGATTGTTCAGGATTGATGGATTCTGATATTGTCATTTATGCGATTGGTGCTGGTATTCAAGCCAATCTCCAAGAAGACTTCAATTTGATTTACAATCTGAATGTTACTACCCCAGTAAACATCTGCAATAAACTCAAGGAACTTGATTATAAAGGAATCTTTGTTACTTTTGGTAGTGTATTTGAAATGGGTGAGACCAAGGAAGAACGCTTCTTTACTGAAGAGGACGTTCTTACATCACTCTGTCCTACTTCTAATGACTATACCGTTAGCAAGCGTATGCTGAGTAAGTTCGTTGCTTCCTATAAGCATGGATTCAAGCACTGGCATTTCTACATTCCTACAATCTATGGAGCAGGTGAGAATCCTAAGCGTTTGATTCCTTACGTTATCAATGCTATCCGTAATGGTGAAGAACTCCACTTTACTGCAGGCGAACAGACACGTCAATATGTACACGTGAACGACGTTCCTCGTTTGCTTGCAATGGCATTTGAGAAAGACCTACCTTCAGGTCTCTATAACATTGAGGGTAAGGAGACTCTTACCGTCAAAGAAATTGTTACTCTGATTCACCAAGCAATGGGTAAGCAAGTTCCTGAAGGTTGTTTCGGTAGCGTTCAGCGTGCAGATGTTGGTATGAAGTATCTAGCTCTTGATGGTAAGAAATTAAAGATGCTTACTGGTTTCGAGGCATCTATTAAAATAACCGACACAATTGATTTATACTAAAAATGAGATCAAAATTACTTTCGATAGCGATTCCAACACTAAATCGCGCAGACATTTTGAAATTTACGATAGAAAATTTTATAGATCAAATTGCTATAAATAGTGAAAAGGTTGAATTGGTTGTATGTAGTAATGCTTGTAACGACAACACTTCGGATGTGATGAAGGAATTTGTGTTACAGTACGATTTCATACGATACAAAGAATGTGACAACAGAGTCTCGTTAGGTGATAGTTTCAAACGTACGGTAGATTTTTCCAAAGGAAAATATTTTATTTTGTGGGGCGATGACGACATTCCAGCACCTTTTCTAGTTAGTTACCTTGTTCACAGAATCGAGTCAAATCCGGACATTGAATTGTATTATTTTAATAGGATAGTTGGCTATGAGGATGGTTGTTCAATAAAAGGATTAACACTCTACGAAAATCGCTACGACGGCATATGCAAGCGATATACATATTCAACTCAATTTATTACTGACAATTTTTGGGGTGCTACATTTATGTCGGCTATGCTTTGTTCTCGTGATGTTTGGAAGAGAGGCTTATCATTTGATACAAGTTCGCATTACGGGTTCGAGTTCATGGGAATCCTTTATTATGGTAATAAGGGCAAGGATATAATGTATGAGGAATTCCCTTTGTGTATACAACGTAAAGTAGCAAAACGTGCATGGGGAAAAGATTGGCCTATATATGCATTACTTGGCTTGCCGAATATGTCAAAAGACTTGGAAAAAGAAGGGTTATTTGATGATGGATTGCATGTATGGAATGAAAAATATAACAAGTTTGTGCTTTTCTGCTATATCCTAATGAGTGCTTCTACTGATAAAAGAAAATATAGACCATATTGTAAATATTTTGCCGCATATCAGAAGGGATATATACGCAAGATGTTGGTGTATTTTATTATTTATTGCATGCCAGGGTGTATTTATAACATCTCAAGAAAAATTTTATTCTCAATTAAATAGATTACTATATTATGATAACTAAAGAAGATCGAATCTTTATCACAGGAGGTTCTGGTTTTATTGGGACTAATCTTATAGACCTTTTTATGAAAAAGGGTTACGATTTTATTAGCTTGGATAAGGCAGAGCCTATTAAGAAAGACCAGATAAACTATTGGGTGAAGGGAAACATTGTAAATATGGCTGATCTTGAGTCGGCCTTTAGCAAGTATCATCCAACGGTAGTTATTCATTTGGCTGCTAGAACAGATACATTAAGTACTGATATAAAAGACTATTCGGAAAACACACAAGGTTCCAAGAATATTATTGATATTGTTAAAAAGTATTCATGTGTGAGACATCTGATAATGACATCTACTCAATATGTTTATAAAAGTCTTACAATACCTTTTCCTTCGAAGGATGATGAGTATATTCCTCATACAACGTATGGTTTGAGTAAAAAAATAATGGAAGAGGATACTCGCCATTCTAATCTTCAATGTGCCTGGACTATTGTTCGCCCTGCAAATGTGTGGGGACCTTGGCACATGAGATATCCTAATGAATTATGGAAAGTGTTAGCTAAGGGACTTTATGTTCATCCAATAAAGCAACCTGCAGTCCGTACTTATGCCTATGTGAAAAATCTTACCCATCAGATTGATGGTATCATAAATGCAGACCTAAATATAGTTAATGAACAAACTTATTATTTGGGAGACTTACCTATTGATTCTAGATTATGGCTTGAGGAATGGGTGAAGCAACTTAGAGGATCTAAACTACATTATATTCCTACATGGATCATGAGGGGTGTGGCTATTTTGGGAGATATACTTGGAACCCTCGGTATCAAGTTTCCAATGTATTCTATTCGTTTCAATAATATGATGGAGGACTGGTATGACACAACAAATAAGACAATTGACTTGTTTGGCGTCAGAAATGAAAATCTTTCCGATAATGTCAAAGAAACGATTGAGTGGCTAAAGGGAGAAGGAGCATCATTTTTTCCTTATTGGAAGAAAAAGTATGGTAAGAACTAGTGTTTACCATATTCATTCAATATGACAAAGTTATATGAACATATTTAATATTCACTTAGAATTTGATCACGACAAGTTCCGAGACGAAATTAATAAAGCAATTGTTGATAAGAAGGTGGGATATGTTTGTGTGGTTGATGGTAATGTACTTTCACAAACACACCTGAAGCCATGGTATAGAGAAATTGTATGTGGAGCATTAGTCAATACATGTGACGGAGGTTATATTGCCAAAATGTGCAATGATATTTATGGGACACAATATACGGCATTTAATGGACCAGCGGTTTTTACAGAATACATAGAAAAGCCTTATAAGCAGATACTCATTGGAAATACGAAAGAGACTTATAAACTAATTAGGGAAAAAATGAAAGAGCATGGAAAGGATAACTCAATGCTACTTTATCACCCGTTGCCTTTTGTGTCAGTTGATGAATTTGATTATGAATTAATTGCCCAAAAAATAAACGAAGAGAAACCTGATATTATCTGGGTTAGTTTGGGTGCACCTAAACAGGAAATCTTCATGAGCAAGTTACTCCCTTTCTTGCAGCAGGGAGTCATGTTCGGTATTGGTGCGGCATTCAACTATTATGCCGGAATTTTAAATGAACCAAAAGTTAAGATTGGTACCGTACGTTTCATATGGTTGATTAGACTCTTTGAAGAGCCCCAAAAACAATGGCGTAGGTGTTGGAACTTCCTGAAGGTGATACCTGTATTAAAACGTGAAGAAATAAAGCGTAGAAAAGAAAGCGGAAAGAATGCTTAATGTATAGAATACTAGTCTCTAATGCCGAAACTAGAAAGGCGTTCGACATTATTTCCATATTAACCTATACGTTTCCTGATGTGCCGATGATATGTGGTAATACGGAAGGAACTATGTCTATAAAACGGCACTTGGAGCGTATCTTCAGGGGGAAGGCCGAAATGTTGAGGACTGATGATGTAGTTCTTTGTGTGGAAGATTTTTGTGCGATAGCAGATAAATACAACGATAATCAGATAGTGTTTGTTCCTGTAGAGGAGAAGACGATAGCACACTTCTATAAGTTCGTAGAGAAATATGGTCAGAAAAATTATGTGTATATTCTGCCTAAAGTGGAGGTGTATCATCAGTTCCGAGATAAGAAAGTTTTGAATGATTTCTGTTCAGAAAACAAATTGAGTGCTCCTATTCATTATAAGGTAGAGGAGATTGACAACCTAAAACCTGAACAGTTTCCTGTATTACTGAAACCTTGTGTGGGTTCTGGAAGCGAAGGGCAGTATAGACTTTACAAATGGGAAGACTATACTGACTCTATTCGGGAAGAGGTAAGTAAAAAGCCTTATCTTGTGCAAGAACTTATTCCAAATGGTCATGATGTGCAAGGTACTTTCTATTTGTATCATAATGGAGAGATGATAGATGCTTATAGCCATCAAAGGATTCGAACCTCTCCTCCTACTGGTGGCGTAACTGTTTTATCAAAGCTACGTATCAATCTGCCACTGATTGCCGAAGGTAAGAAGATCTTGGATAAGGCTGGATGGAATGGGCTGGTGATGTTGGAGTTCCTATTGGATGAGCGGACTGGAAAATACAAAGTGATTGAGGCAAACCCTCGTGTTTGGGGTAGTATTATGTTGTCTGAGTTCAGCGGTAGAAATCTGCTCTCAAACTATGTGCGCCTTTGCATGAATCAGAACCCTTTGTTCAACTATCGAACAGAGGAGACATATATTCGATGGCTTTTCCCTGTGGATGTGTTGAACTATATTAAGAAGTTAGGGTGTATCAAAGGTTTTTGGAACTTTGAGAATACGTGTTTCATAAATTGGTCGTACGCTAGCAGATGGTCAGCGATTCTGTTCAACTTGTCAAACTTGTTCAATATAAAGAATATCAAACGATTCTTCAGACACTAATATGAGGATTGTTGTTTTTGATTTCGACGGTACGCTCTCGTATAAGGATAGTATGAAAGAGTTATTCAACGAGCAGATGTCCGGCTGGCGGAAGGTTTATCGTATCTATTACTATCTACTGAAGATACTTGCTAAACTGAAGATAACTTCTGTAAAGTTTGAGAAGGAACAGATGTTGAAGCTGCTATTCCATTCCGATTTGAAGGAGTTTGCTAATGTGAGCAGAGAACAGGCAAAACGCTTCCCGCTGAATCCATTATTTGCAAAGGTTCAGGAATATATTGATAATGATGATCGAGTGATAGTGCTTTCTGCTTCATCTATGTATTTTTTGGAGACTGTCTTTGAGGGTATGAAGGTAGAGTTAGTGTGTACAACATTCAAGGTGTCTAATGGACGAATCTTGGGAATTGACCGCCATCCATTCTATCATGAGAAGGTAAAGTGCCTGAAGCAGATGGGTATTGAACAAGTAGATGAAATGTACTATGACAGTAAATGGGATGAGGTGCTTATCCCAATGTGTAAGGTTTCACATAAGGTTGAAAATGGACAAATATTATGATACGAGTATTGATAACGGGTGCCAATAGTTATATTGGTGTATCTGTGGAGAAATGGTTAATGAAAACACCTAAGCAGTTTCACGTGGATACTGTAGATACGATGAATGATGCTTGGAAACAAGTGGATTTCAGTCTGTATGATGTAGTATTTCATGTTGCTGGTATCGCTCATGTTGATCCTAAGCCAGAGATGGCACCATTGTACTATAAGGTTAATAGAGATCTGACTGTAGAGATTGCTAGGCATGCAAAGGAATGTGGTGTAAAGCAGTTTGTGTTTATGTCTTCAAAGATTGTGTATCAGTCGAGCAAGGACTTAATGGATCATGTGGTGACATTGCAGACAGAACCCAAGCCTAACGATTTTTATGGTGACTCAAAACTTCAGGCAGAAAAAGGTTTGAACGAGCTGGCATGTGACTCGTTCAGAGTGGCGAATCTTCGCCCTTGCATGATTTATGGTCCAAATGGAAAGGGAAATTTCCCTCGTCTTGTTTGGCTAGCTCAAAAGACTCCTATTTTCCCAGCTTGGCATAATAAGCGTTCCATGCTCTACATCGATAATCTCTGCGAGTTTGTGAAACAGATTATGTTGAACCTGTGTGAAGGAACATTCTATCCTCAAAACAAGGAGCTCGTGGATACTGTAGACGTAATCCGATATTTTTCCGAAAAGTATAACCATAAGGTTTGGATTAGTAAACTATTCAATCCTTGTGTATGGATTGCTGCTAAGTTTCTCAAGCCTGTAAACAAAATGTTTGCCTCATCATATTATGATCCTACCATGTCGAAGTACGATTTTGAGTACCAGATTGTGGGATTTGAGGAAAGTCTGAAGGGTATTGAACCAAGGAAGAAGATGAAATAAGCGAATGCGGTTGTTTTTTGAATTGATACAGGTTGAGATAGGTAATCGAGATTTGCTTTCACATGTGTTCCTACCGCTCAGGAGTGGCAGATGCTCTATGGATTACTTTAATGTTTACAGTAAAAATAGCCATGTATAAGTTAATTAAACGTCTTTTTGATTTTATCTGTGCACTTTTGGGTATCATCGGTACATCTCCGATTTGGTTTCTTTCCATCATTTTTACAGAGATTAGTGACCCGGGAACGTTATTCTATTTTGCCAATCGGGTAGGTAAGGATAATAAGAAGTTCAAAATGTGGAAGTTTCGCTCAATGCGTGTGGCACGTGGAGCGAGTGAGGTTTCTTTACGCCCTGATCAGGACCGTATTTTTTGGTGGGGAAAGGTGATGAGGAGACTGAAAATAGATGAACTACCTCAGTTAATCAACATTTTGAATGGTACGATGTCGATAGTCGGTCCCCGTCCGGCTGCTGTGGATCAGGTGGAGATTACTCGCGGTGGTGCGAATGTCATTGCTTCTACTGTTCCATGTGGACTTACAAGTCAGTCGAGCCTTTGGGATTACATCTATGGTGACCAATTCCCGAATGAGGATGAGTACAATGAGAAGGTGTTGCCTATCCGGCTGAAGCTTGATGTGTATTATGTAAAACATGCTTCGTTTTTTGGTGACATCAAGCTTATCATCTGGACTGTTCTTGCCATTACTTATACGGCCTGTGGCAAGTATCCACAGTGGATGCATGATAAGTTGGTGGAGTATTCGAAGACAGTGTGATTCGTGTTGATCACAAATTGCATGATTTGATGAATTTTTATTTAATACTAAAACTAAAATCTTATGAAATACTTACTTGTAGTTGCTCACCCTGACGATGAAACTCTTGGAGCAGGTGCTTCGATGTGGAAATGGTCGCATAATGGCGATATTATTGATGTGTGCATTATGTGTACAGAGGCAAAGGCACGTGCATTCCGTCCGGAGGACAATGAACTTGAGGATGATACGAATGCATCGAATAAGTTTCTTGGGGTGAACAGGATTTATGAGGGAACTTTCCCGAATATCGAAATGAACACAGTGTCTCACCTGAAACTGGTACAGTTCATTGAGTCTGCCATCAAGGAGAGCGAACCGGATGTAGTAATCACACATCATCCTGCTGATACAAACAACGACCACTTACAGACTTCAATGGCATGTCAGGAGGCAATTCGCCTATTCCAGCGCAGACCGGAGGTTAGACGTATCAAGGAGTTTTGGTATATGGAAGTTCCGTCATGTTCGGAATGGGCCATTAACAGTGCTATGAATTTGTTTCGTCCAAATTGTTATGTAGAAGTGGAAAAAGAGGGGATTGATGCTAAAATAAAAGCATTGTCTATGTACAGAGGTGTGATGCGTCCTTATCCGCATCCACGTTCTGCTGAATATATCTATGGATTGGCTGCAGTCAGGGGTAGTCAATGGGGGGTGAATTATGCGGAAGCATTTGAAATAGTACTACGAACTTATTAAATGCATAATAATGATAATAGATTGAACGCCAAAGAAAATCCGTAACTATCTCTATATGATTTCGGCATTTTTTATTTATAGAAGAAAGCTTGTTGATGATTTGTATTTCTCAATCAAAATAGCTTCCTTTGTATAATAATAGAAAGTTATGAGTAAAGTGAAGCCTTATAAAAAGCAAGATATTCCTGAACAGTTGGCGAATGAACCAATGATGGCATATAATAAGCAGGAAGCTGTGGCACAGAGAATTTCTGTGGAGGTTCCATCGTCAGATGTCGCTTTTTTTAAAGAGTTAGTAAAAAAGATGGGATGGAACCTCGTATTGGGTAATCACTTGTCTGCTAAAAAAGAGAACGTATCAAGACGTTTTGTTATAGATCAATTGTGTGGTGCAGTTCATCTACCTGCTGATTTTGATTATAAAAAGGAATTAGAGGATACCGTTAGAACGAAATATTTATAGATATGAAGGTATTCCTTGATACAAATATTGTAATTGATTATTTATCTAATAGAGAACCCTTTGGTGGGAAAGCCAAGCAAATATTCTATCTAAGTGAGACATCCGATGTTGAGTTGTGTGTGGCTGCGTTGTCATTTACTACTATTTATTATGTTTTGCATAGGCAATGTGAACATAGACGGCTTTTAGATTTATTGGAAAAACTTCGTTCTTTAATGACAGTCGTTTCTACAGATGAGGAGGATATTGCAAATGCAATAAAGTCTGATTTTTCGGATTTTGAAGATGCTGTGCAATATTATACAGCTTTTTCTGCTAATGTTGATTGTATTGTCACTAGAAACACAAAAGATTATAGGATGTCGGAAATTCCAGTTTATACTCCTGATGATTTTTTGGCTAAATAGAATTTCTTGTGAATTTGTTTATGTGTGTGTTCTCATAACTCATAGTAAATAAATTACTTATAAATCATTCTCAGAAAACAGCCTTCTTTGGGCTGTTTTCTTTGTTTATGCCCTTCTATCTTCTCACCTTTGCATCGTTGATCAACGAAACGAGAATTGAAAAAGTAGTTTAATTAAAAATGTGAAGGAGAAAGATTATGCCTTTATTTTATTATGGAAGACAGTCGCAGATTGCGACCAAAGCGGGTGTGAAGACCTGGCACTTGAGTTTGAAGAAAGTGGGAAAAACGGTGGATACGCAATTGCTGGCTGAGAATATAGCTGAGAAGTCTTCGTTGACTCCGGGTGACGTTCAGAATGTGATCCGTAACCTGATGTCTGCAATGAGGATGCATTTGTTGAACAGCCGTACGGTGCGGTTGAATGGCCTTGGGACTTTTACGATGAAAGCCCGCACACGTGGTAAGGGTGTGGAGAAGGAGGAGGATGTGAACCCTAATCAGGTGACTGCTTTGCGTTGCCAGTTTACTCCGGAATATACCCGTCCGGCTGCTATGGGTACTACCCGTGCATTGTTGCAGGGTGTTGAATTTGAGAAATATAGGGGAACCGTACCGGACGATTCAAAGGATGACTCCGGTGATGGCGGTAATCCTGGTGGAGGTTCCGGTGAGGATCAGAATGAAAATCCGTTAGGATAGGGGGATGTGTTTACATCGAATTAGCGATAAACAATTAAAAATGAAATGCCATGAGTATACGAGTATCAGTTTGGGATAAGATTTTGAAGGTAATCATTGCTGTAGCGAGTGCTATTGCAGGTGTAATAGGTGGTCAGGTGATGGCTGTCTAAAAAAGGAGGACTTCTTATAGGGAAGGGGCTGGAGTCTATGTGTAAATGTAGAATTCAGCCTCTTTTTTGTTACCGGAATGAATTTCTTATTTTCTTCATCAACTTCATTCCCAGCATAACTCCATCGAATACTGCCATGCCTGTGTTGAAGGCCCGCATGATTGCAGTGCCTCTGTCTGCCGCAGGAGCAAGTGGGGCGAACAGGTTCCTGGCGGTATCGTTCATTATCTTCTTTTGAGCACGCAATTCTTCCCGTGCTTCCGCTTTTTGTTTCTGGAGGCTCTCTAAAGTGATGAGGTCTGTATTGGAAGTATCATTCATATTCGTGATTTTTTAATCTTTGTTATTATCAATGAATAGTCCTGCGATGAATTTTGTCATCGGGTTGATGATAATCTTTTTACGGAATACAACGATTAGGATAATCAACAAGATATGGAAACAACTGATCAGGGCGAAACTTACCATCAATCCACCTACGATAGGATCTAATATGTAGGCGAGGGTGAAAGATAAGTAAAACAGGGCCACCATGCCGAGAATGACGACAAGAAGTACGAGTATCAATGTAGAAAGCAAGATTGTCAGCTTTTCAGTGACTTCCAGTTGAGTGTATTTCTTCTGGAGTTCCAGATACTTTTTAAACTCAATAAATAATTGCTGGATATTCTCTATACTTTTGTCGTCTGCAAACATAATGGCTCTGTTTTTTGAAATGTAGTTTTTTATTCGGCTGCTTCACCTTTGATTTCTGCGGCAATCTCGTCGACCAGGTTTTCCATTTCATTCCGGTTCAGTTTGATACCTTTTTTACGGAGAATTTCTGCAATCTTATGACGGGTATCTTCACCCTTTTCAGGGGCAAATAAAATACCAATAGCTGCACCTACTGCGGCACCACCCAAAAAAGCTGCTAAAACATTTAATCCTTTCATGATAATACTCCTTTCTTTTTATTAGGTTTATATGACAAAGCTAACAAAATATTTTGAAAGTTTGTTCAAAAAAACTTGCTTTTTAGAGTTGTCTATCATGAAAAGTGACAATCAGGCTTGCTTTTGAGGCTTATTTTGTCGGGTTTGCTTTTTCCTTCTCCAGAAATCACCGTTTGCGCGGCTACCTCTATATACTTTATTTTCTTTGGCTTTAACTTTGAGCTCTTCTGTCTTTGTTTCTTGGGCTTTGGTTCCGGTGGAGGTGATGAACGGATGTTCTTTTACGATCGGAATGGTTTTACCTATCAATTTCTGAATGTCTTTCAGGTATGGGAGTTCTTCTGATTCGCAGAATGAAATAGCTACTCCGTTGTGTCCGGCACGTCCGGTACGTCCGATGCGATGAACGTATGTTTCCGGAATATTGGGCAGTTCGTAGTTGATGACGTGAGACAGTTGGTCTACGTCAATGCCACGGGCCGCAATGTCCGTCGCTATCAATACACGGAGAGTATGACTTTTGAAACCGGTCAATGCACGTTGGCGTGCGTTTTGTGATTTATTGCCATGGATGGCTTCGGCGCCTATACCTGCTTTATTGAGAATACGTGCAAGCTTGTCCGCTCCATATTTGGTACGGGTAAATATCAGGACTGATTCTATTGCCGGATCCTTGAGTAGATATAACAACAAGTCTTTCTTTTCTTTCTTTTCTACAAAATAGATGGATTGCGATATGGTATCGACGGTAGAAGATACAGGAGTTACTTCCACTTTTTCCGGAGCGGTCAGCATGGACTTGGCCAGCTTTTCTATTTCGGGCGGCATGGTGGCTGAAAAGAAAAGGGTTTGCCTGCGCGGTGGGAGTAACTTCAGGATGCGGCGGATGTCATGGATGAAACCCATATCCAGCATGCGGTCTGCTTCGTCGAGTACGAAGAAGTCGAGTGTCTTTAAGTTGATGAAACCCTGGTTGACCAAGTCTTGCAGGCGCCCCGGAGTTGCAATCAGTATCTGTATGCCTCGCTTGAGCTCATCGGTTTGCGGTTTTTGCCCTACACCGCCGAATATGACGGCGTGACGTAGTCCGGTATATTTGCCGTATGCTTCGAATGACTCTCCGATTTGTATCGCTAATTCGCGGGTAGGAGTCAGTATCAATGCCTTTATTCCTTGACGGTTATCTGTCTTATATAACTTTTGCAGGATGGGAATGGAGAATGCCGCAGTTTTTCCGGTTCCGGTTTGGGCACATCCTAATAAGTCTTTTCCTTGAAGTAATATGGGAATGGATTTCTCCTGTATCGGAGTGGGGGTGGAATACCCCTCTTCTTGAAGAGCTCTTAATATCGGCTCTATCAATTTCAAATTTTCAAATGTCATGTAATTAATTAAATGGGCCTCACGCCCTGTTTTATATTTGACAAAGGTACGAAAGCCTTCTGGCTAAATCTCTTTTTGTCTTTATTATTCGTTCCTTTTAATTATATTTAACAGCATTTGGAGGGATTAGATAAGAGCTTAGGCGTACTTTTGTCTTTTAATTAAAAAAGTGGACTATGAAGAAATTGTTGGGCGGGAAAATACTTCTGATTTTGGTGTGTGTGCTGCTGGGATGTGTTTCTTGTATGAATGATGGCGGTTCGGATTGGGTAGGTAAATGGCAATTGCGTGAATGTCAATATCCCGATGGAACAGTGCAGAGAGTGGACAGCATATTCTATGGATTTCAGAAGGGGAGTTTTCTGGCATATTGTATGAATGAATATGGTAATTATGAAGCTTATTATGGATATTATAAATTGAAAGAGGATGAGATATCCATTATATTGTGGCCGGATAACAGTGCCGGAAATGAAGAGGCTCACAGTAATCTGATAAACTCCGCAGGTTATAAGAAATTCTTTAATTGGGGAGAAGAGGGGGAACGGACATTCAAGGTGGAGGAATTGACCAACAAGAAGATGCGGTTGAACTACCAGGGCGTTAAATATGTTTTCCGTAAATATTGATGGATTTAGAATAGACATAGATTTTACTAACAAAAAATGATAGAAAAAATGAAAAAATTAGCAGTATTGGGAATGGGAGTATGTATCGTACTGGCATTCTCTTCTTGTAAATCGAGTGAAAGCGCATACAAGAAGGCATACGAAAAGGCAAAACAACAAGAGTTGGCAGAACCTCAGACTACTGCTCCGGTAGAGGAGGTGGCTCCTGTAGTGACTGCCCCGGTAGAGGCCAAGGTAGTGGAAAGTGCTCCGGTAGGCGTGGTACGACAGGAGAAAGTTACAGTGGTATCCGGTGCTGATGGTCTGAAAGACTACAGTGTGGTGTGTGGTAGCTTTGGTGTGAAAGCTAATGCTGAAAACCTGAAAAACTTCTTGGATAAAGAAGGTTATAATGCTGTCATCGCATTCAATGCGGATGCTGCCATGTACCGGGTTATCGTAAGTACATATGCAGACAGAGCTTCTGCTGCAAGTGCCCGCGATGCTTTTAAGGCAAAGTATCCTAATCGTCAGGATTTCCAAGGGGCTTGGTTGCTGTACCGCATTAATTAATTGAATTCTTTTTGGTAATTCATAAGAAAGGGGTATTTTCCTCCTTTCAGGATAGGGCAGTAACTGGGAAGTTACTGCCTTTCTCTTAACTTGCTGGAAATGTTTATGGAACATGTATTTCAGCGATTGTGAAAAGTACTTATAAAATTTATCTTTTTCGTTTAAAAGAAGTTATAAAACCGGAAGTGGAAACTTTTTGCGATAAAAAAGTTTTTAATTTTGCATTTTATATTTGGATATAGTATGGGACGACAATATATACTCGATGCAATTGATGCGGCTTTGTGCGCCGGAAAAGACATTATTTCCATTTACGACGATCCGGCATCTGATTTTAAGATAGAAAAAAAGGCGGATAATTCCCCTTTGACTATTGCCGATAAAAAAGCACATGAGGCGATAACAAAGATTTTGCAGCATACCCCTTACCCTGTATTAAGCGAGGAAGGTAAACATTTACCATTTGTGGAACGTCATGAATGGGAAACTTTGTGGATTGTAGATCCTCTGGACGGAACAAAGGAGTTTATCAAAAGAAATGGGGAGTTTACAGTTAATATCGCTTTGGTACATGACTCGGTACCTGTGATGGGAGTAATTTATCTTCCGGTGAAAAAAGAACTTTATTTTGCAGATGAAGAAATTGGAGCTTATAAATTATCCGGCATTACGATGCGTGCAGAGACTACGTTGGATGAGTTGATGGCATCGGCTGTCCGTTTGCCGGATAAGGATGAACACGACAAGTTTGTGATTGTTGCTTCCCGTTCGCATCTTTCACCGGAAACGGAAGTTTACATAGAGGAGATGAAGTGTCATCATCCGGATGTAGAATTAATTTCCAGTGGAAGTTCTATAAAGATTTGTCTGGTGGCAGAAGGAAAAGCAGATGTGTATCCGCGTTTTGCTCCTACAATGGAGTGGGATACGGCTGCAGGACATGCTATAGCGCGGGCTGCCGGTATGGAAATTTATCAGGTGGGGAAGGAAGAGCCTTTACAATATAATAAGGAAGATTTGCTGAATCCTTGGTTTGTAGTGGAGCCCAGACGTGTGAAAACTAAAAAACGATCCGTATGACGTTTGAGATTACATTTGTGCTTTTAGCCCTGTTGGGCATGGTGGTAGCCTTGGTTCTGGACAAGATGCGTCCGGGTATGGTACTTTTTTCGGTAGTAGTAGTGTTCTTGTGTGCAGGGATTTTGACACCGAAGGAGATGCTGGAAGGATTTAGTAATAAAGGAATGATAACTGTGGCTATGCTGTTTCTTGTCAGTGAAGGTATCCGGCAATCCGGGGCATTGGGGCAAGTTATCAAGAAATTACTTCCACAAGGTAAAACTACAGTGTTTAAAGCGCAGCTCAGAATGTTACCCGTGATTTCTTTTATTTCCGCTTTTTTGAACAATACTCCGGTTGTCGTAATTTTTGCTCCTATTATCAAACGGTGGGCAGAATCGGTAAAGTTGCCTGCTACTAAATTCTTGATTCCTCTTTCATACGTTACGATTTTGGGAGGTATCTGTACTCTGATCGGTACTTCTACCAATCTGGTGGTACATGGTATGATTATGGAAGCGGGATATGAAGGATTTACGATGTTTGAGTTGGGAAAGGTTGGAATATTCATTGCAATAGCAGGTATCGTTTATATATTTTTGTTTTCTTCCAAATTACTGCCGGATGTGCGTAAGGACGCGGTGAAGCCGGATGATGAGCCGGAGGAACAAGGTGACTTGCATCGTGTGGAGGCCGTACTTGGACCTCGTTTCCCGGGTATCAATAAGAAAATCGGGGCGTTTAATTTTAAACGCCATTATGGAGCTGAAGTGAAGGAGATAAAACGTAATGGTCAGACTTATACTCAAAATCTTGAAAATGAATATTTTCGTGATGGTGATACGTTGGTAGTGATGGCTGATGACTCGTTTATACAGACATGGGGGGAATCTTCTATCTTTGTAATGATTGCTAATGGAAAAGATACGGAACCGGTAGCAAGTAAGGGAAAACGGTGGTTTGCATTGATTTTATTGATCTTGATGATTACGGGAGCTACTGTGGGTGAGTTGCCTGTTGTGAAAGAAGCATTTCCGGATATGAAATTGGATATGTTTTTCTTTGTGTCTGTTACGACTATTATTATGGCATGGACAAAGATCTTCCCTGCCCGTAAATATACGAAATATATTTCTTGGGATATTTTGATTACAATTGCTTGTGCTTTTGCCATCAGTAAAGCAATGGTGAATTCGGGAGTGGCAGATATAGTTGCGAGTTATATTATTGGCTTGACAGAACATTACGGTCCTCAGGTGTTGTTGGCAGCGGTATTTATTATAACTAATCTGTTTACCGAGCTGATAACGAATAATGCTGCGGCGGCACTTGCTTTTCCTCTGGCGCTTTCTATTTCGGCACAGTTGGGAGTGAGCCCGATGCCGTTCTTTGTGGTAATTTGTATGGCGGCTTCAGCTAGTTTCTCCACACCTATCGGTTATCAGACGAATTTGATTGTACAAGGTATCGGTAATTATAAGTTTACAGATTTTGTACGTATCGGTTTACCGTTGAATATAATAACATTCTTGATTTCTATTTTTCTCATTCCATTAATATGGCCTTTTTAATTAAGTTATAGAATATATGACAGACAACAATAATATATATCCGATTTTCGATCGGATGCTGACACGGGAGGATAAAGAGACATTACTGAAACAGCGCAGTGTGATGATATGGTTTACAGGCTTGAGTGGTTCCGGTAAAAGTACGATAGCTATTGCCTTAGAACGGGAATTACATAAACGTGGATTGTTGTGCCGTATCCTTGACGGAGATAATATTCGTAGTGGAATTAATAATAACCTGGGATTTACAGAAGCTGACCGTGTGGAAAATATCCGTCGTATCGCTGAGGTTTCCAAACTATTCATAGATACCGGTGTCATTACTATTGCTGCATTTATCAGCCCTAATAGTGATATACGTGAAATGGCGGCAAATATTATAGGACAAGATGATTTTCTGGAGATTTACGTCAGTACGCCCATCGAAGAGTGTGAACGTCGTGATGTGAAAGGACTTTATGCTAAAGCCCGTAAGGGGGAGATTAAAAACTTTACGGGTATTTCCGCGCCGTTTGAGGCTCCTGCGCATCCGGCTTTGATGCTGGATACGTCTGTGCTCAGTTTGGAAGAATCTGTCAATAAACTGTTGGAACTTATTTTACCGAAAATTCAGAAGAATAATATATAATGAAAGAAGAGTATAAACTTAGCCACTTGCAGGAACTCGAAGCAGAGTCCATACATATTATCCGTGAGGTGGCTGCGGAATTTGAGAATCCGGTGATGCTATACAGTATCGGTAAGGATTCTTCGGTTATGGTACGTTTGGCTGAGAAGGCGTTTGCTCCGGGCAAAGTACCTTTTCCGTTGATGCATATCGATTCTAAATGGAAATTCAAGGAAATGATCCAGTTCCGCGATGAGTATGCCAAGAAATATGGCTGGAATTTGATTGTGGAAAGTAATATGGAAGCTTTTCATGCCGGTGTAGGTCCTTTTACTCATGGTAGCAAGGTACATACCGACTTGATGAAAACGCAAGCTTTGCTTCATTCTCTTGATAAATATAAATTTGATGCGGCTTTTGGCGGTGCACGTCGTGATGAGGAGAAATCGCGTGCCAAGGAACGTATTTTTTCTTTCAGGGATAAATTCCATCAATGGGATCCGAAAAACCAACGGCCGGAATTGTGGGATATATATAATGCGCGTGTACACAAAGGAGAGAGTATCCGTGTATTTCCGCTGAGCAACTGGACTGAATTGGATATATGGCAATATATTCGTTTGGAGAATATTCCTATTGTGCCATTGTATTTTGCCAAGGAGCGTCCATGTGTGGAGATAGACGGAAACCTGATTATGGCGGATGATGAGCGTTTACCGGAACAATATCGGGATAAAATAGAAATGCGTATGGTTCGTTTCCGTACTTTGGGATGCTGGCCGCTGACCGGTGCCGTGGAGAGTGAGGCGGATACTATCGAGAAGATTGTGGAGGAAATGATGACTACCACCAAAAGTGAGCGTACTACCCGTGTGATTGACTTTGACCAGGAGGCTAGCATGGAGCAAAAGAAACGCGAAGGCTATTTCTAAAATCTGTAATTAGTAATTTGTAATTAAGAAAATGGATAATAAATTAGATATAAAGGCTTTTCTTGATAAGGACGAACAGAAGGACTTATTAAGATTTCTCACGGCAGGTTCGGTAGACGATGGAAAGTCCACTCTTATCGGGCGATTGTTGTTCGATAGTAAAAAATTATATGAAGACCAATTGGATGCCTTGGAGCGTGACAGTAAGCGTGTTGGAAATGCCGGAGACCATATTGACTATGCCTTGCTACTGGATGGCTTGAAAGCTGAACGTGAGCAGGGTATCACGATTGACGTGGCATACCGTTATTTCTCAACGAATAATCGCAAGTTCATTATAGCTGATACTCCGGGGCATGAACAATATACCCGTAACATGATTACAGGTGGTTCTACTGCTAATCTGGCAATCATTTTGGTAGATGCCCGTACGGGGGTTATTACGCAGACACGCCGCCATACATTTCTCGTATCTCTGCTGGGAATTAAACATGTGGTACTTGCTGTCAATAAGATGGATCTGGTGGATTTTTCGGAAGAGCGTTTTAATGAAATTGTAGGAGAGTACAAACAGTTTATTGCTCCGTTGGGTATTCCGGAAGTGACTTGTATTCCTCTTTCCGCACTTGATGGAGATAACGTAGTAGAGAAGTCTGACCGCACTCCTTGGTATAAAGGCACTTCTTTGTTGGATTTCTTGGAAACCGTACATATCGATAATGATCATAATCTGGCGGATTTCCGTTTTCCGGTGCAATATGTTTTACGTCCTAACCTTGATTTCCGTGGTTTCTGTGGTAAGGTTGCTTCGGGGGTTGTCCGTAAGGGAGATGAGGTTATGGCTTTGCCTTCGGGTAAGAAATCGCGTGTGAAGAGTATTGTAACATACGATGGTGAGTTGGATTATGCTTTTCCTCCGCAGTCTGTTACGTTGACTTTGGAAGATGAGATAGATGTGTCGCGTGGGGAAATGTTGGTACATCCGGGCAACCTGCCTTTGATGGATCGTAACTTTGAAGCAATGGTGGTGTGGATGGATGAGGAACCGATGGATATTAATAAATCGTTCTTTATTAAACAGACAACGAATGTAAGCCGTACGCGCATTGACAATATTAAATATAAAGTGGATGTCAACACAATGGAGCATCTTTCCATTGAAAACGGTAAATTGACAAAGGATACTCTTCCTATGCAATTGAATCAAATTGCCCGTGTAGTTCTTACTACTGCCAAAGAATTGTTTTTTGATCCGTATCAGAAAAATAAGGCATGTGGCTCGTTTATCCTGATTGATCCGATTACCAATAATACCAGTGCGGTGGGTATGATAATCGATAAGGTGGAGGACAAGGATATGCACTTGGCTGAAGATTTGCCTGTGCTGGACTTGCCTAAACTGGGTATTGAACCTGAACATTATGAGGCAATTGAAAAAGCTGTGAAGGAACTGGAACATCAAGGCATCAAAGTGATAATTAAAAACTAAAGATTAGAAATGGGGTTACTCGAATTTAACAAGCTTCCGATAAACACGCTGGTCGGTGCTGACTGGAAAACATTCAATGCTATTACGAAGGGGCGTGAGATAGAGGCTGCTTATAAAGGTAAGTATCGTTTGACAAAAGTTGTATGCCGTTTACTTTCTACGTTGGCTCCTTTACAGAACAAACGCTATGAAAAACTGTTAGCAGATAAACCGCTGGAATATGATCCTGTTTTTATACTTGGACATTGGCGTAGCGGAACGACTTTTGTTCATAATGTGTTTTCTTGCGATAAGCATTTCGGTTACAATACAACATATCAGACAGTGTTCCCTCATTTAATGATGTGGGGACAACCTTTTTTCAAGAAGAATATGAGTTGGTTAATGCCGGACAAACGCCCTACGGATAATATGGAGCTTGCCGTAGACCTTCCTCAAGAAGAAGAGTTTGCCTTGGCTAACATGATGCCTTATACTTATTATAACTTCTGGTTTTTGCCCAAATACCAACAAGAGTATGCGGACAAATATTTGCTGTTTGATGATATAACAGAAGATGAGTTGAAGGTTTTTGAGGAAACTTTTGTCAAACTGATCAAAATTTCTTTGTGGAATACGCATGGAACTCAGTTCTTGAGTAAAAACCCTCCTCATACGGGGCGGGTGAAAGAATTGGTAAAAATGTTTCCCAATGCCAAATTCATTTATCTGATGCGTAATCCTTATACGGTGTTTGAAAGTACTCGCAGCTTTTTTACGAATACCATTCAGCCGTTGAAGCTTCAGAATATCAGTTCTGAGGAGTTGGAAAAAAATATTTTGTCTATTTACGCCAAGCTTTATCATAAGTATGAAGCCGATAAAGTAAGTATTCCAAAAGGTAATCTGATAGAAGTGAAGTTCGAAGATTTTGAAGCTGATGCAATGGGAATGACCGAACATATTTATGAAACGCTTTCTATACCGGGATTTACGGAGGCTTGTGCAGATATAGAGAAGTATGTAGGAGGCAAAAAAGGTTATAAAAAGAATAAATATAAGTACGATGATCGTACGGTGCAACTTGTTCAGGATAATTGGAACTTTGCATTGGATCAATGGAAATATGAACTTTAATTGATAGATTGAGGAGAGTATATGATGATTTGTAAGAAACTTCGTACGTTGGCTTTGTTGTCCGTTATATTTTGTGGTGGGGCAGTATTGGCACAGCAGAAAGTAGAAATGATTCCTTTTGGAAACATGGATCAGTGGGTGGATCGTCAGATTAAAGAATCCGGAATAATTGGTGGCGCTACTAAGAATGTTTATGCTATCGGACCTACTGCCACTATCACTGAGAATAAGGTATATAAAAATATGGGTGGTTCTCCGTGGGCAACTTCCAATGTTATGGCACGTGTGGCAGGTATTACCAAAACTAATACGTCCGTATTCCCGGAAAAGCGTGGAGATGGTTTTTGCGCACGTATGGATACTCGCATGGAGAGTGTTAAGGTGTTTGGATTGGTTGATATTACAGTATTGGCTGCCGGTTCTATGTTTTTGGGTGAGGTACACGAACCGATTAAAGGTACCAAAAACCCGCAGAAGATGTTGAATTCCGGCATTCCTTTCACAAAGAAACCTGTTGCTATCCAATTTGATTATAAAGTGAAAATGTCCGATCGCGAAAAACGTCTTCGTGCTACCGGTTTCAGTAAAATAACTGATGTGGAAGGTAAGGATTTCCCGGAAGTAAATTTGTTCTTACAGCAGCGTTGGGAAGATAAGGATGGTAATATCTATGCGAAACGTGTGGGGACAATGGTAGTTCGCTATTATACTACTATGGATAATTGGCGTAATAATGCTACTTATTCTATCATGTATGGTGATATTACGGGAGATCCTGCATATAAGCCTCACATGATGCGTCTTCAGGTGGAAGAACGTTATGCTGTGAATAGTAAAGGGGAAAGTGTGCCGGTGAAAGAAGTGGCATGGGGAACAGCTGATGATGTTCCTACACATTTATTGTTGCAGTTTACTTCCAGCCATGGAGGAGCATATATCGGTTCTCCGGGTAATTCTCTTTGGATTGATAATGTAAAGTTGATATATTAATCGTAATTTTGTATCCTATAATGAGCAGGATAATAGCTATAGATTACGGTAGGAAGCGAACAGGGATAGCCGTTAGTGATACGCTACAGATGATTGCCAATGGTTTGACAACTGTACCTACTCATGAGCTTCTTGCTTTTATCCTTGATTATGTGGCTAAGGAATCGGTAGAACGGATTTTAGTGGGGCTTCCCAAACAGATGAACAACGAAGCTTCTGAAAATATGAAGAATATAGAGCCATTTGTCCGTTCTTTGAAGAAAAAGTTGCCGGATATGCCTGTGGAGTACGTAGACGAACGTTTTACTTCTGTTCTGGCTCATCGTACTATGTTGGAAGCCGGGTTGAAGAAAAAAGCCCGGCAAAATAAAGCTTTGGTGGATGAAATCAGTGCGACAATTATTTTGCAAACATATCTGGAGAATAAACGTTTTTCCTCCTTATAGTAGTATAGTGAATGTAATTAGTAATTTGTAATTGATAAGATGATTTTACCTATTTATGTATACGGACAACCCGTATTGAGAAAAGTGGCGGAAGATATAACGCCTGATTATCCTAATTTGAAAGAGTTAATCCAGAATATGTTCGAAACGATGAGTAATGCTGATGGTGTGGGACTTGCTGCTCCGCAAATTGGTTTACCAATTCGTGTGGTAACTGTTGATCTGGATGTGTTGTCGGATGATTATCCTGAATATAAAGATTTTCGTAAGGCATATATTAATGCGCATATTTTGGAGGTGTCTGGTGAAGAGGTTTCCATGGAGGAAGGATGCCTGAGTCTGCCTGGTATTCATGAGGCTGTGAAAAGAGGTAATAAAATACGTGTGAAATATTTGGATGAAGATTTGGTGGAGCATGATGAAATTGTTGAGGGATACCTGGCTCGTGTCATGCAACACGAATTTGACCATTTGGATGGGAAAATGTTTATAGACCATCTGTCCCCCTTGCGTAAACAGATGATAAAAGGAAAGCTGAACGCGATGTTGAAGGGGAAGGCGCATTGTACCTATAAGGTGAAGACCGTAAAATAAGTAAACCATATAATAAGGTATAAAAGGCTCAAAAAATATAAAAAGTCTTCGGTATATCCTGATATGTAAACGAATAAACGTTACTTTTGTTTCGTTTACAAGTATTTATAAGACAAGATGATAAAAAAAATATTAACGGCTATTTTGCTGTTACCCACGTTGTTGTATGCGCAAATCAATACGGAACGGGTGATGACTATCGCTCGAAACGCATTGTATTTTGAAGACTACGTGCTTTCTATCCAATATTTTAATCAGGTTATTAATGCGAAACCTTATTTATATGAGCCTTATTTCTTTCGTGGACTGGCGAAGATCAATCTGGATGATTTCCAGGGAGCGGAAGCTGACTGTGATTTGGCGATCCAAAGAAATCCTTTTGTAGTAGGAGCTTATCAGATTAGAGGATTGGCGCGTATCCGTCAGAATAAATTTGATGGGGCGATAGAGGATTATAAAACTGCATTGAAATATGATCCTGAAAATGTGGTACTTTGGCATAATCTTACCCTTTGCCACATGCAAAAAGAAGACTATGATTCGGCAAAAAAGGATTTGGGGAAATTTTTGACTATTGCTCCCCGATATACGCGTGCTTATCTGATGCGTGGTGAAGTCAACTTGAAACAAAATGATACTATACAGGCTTTAAATGACTTTGAAAAGGCCATCGATATGGATCGTTATGATCCGGACGGATGGGCTGCACGAGCTATTGTTCGTCTTCAACAGGGTAAATATAAAGATGCTGAAGGTGATTTAGATCAAGCTATCCATTTGAGTGCCAAGAATGCGGGGAATTATATCAACCGTGCTTTGGCGCGTTTTCATCAAAATAATTTGAGAGGTGCCATGAGTGATTATGATCTGGCATTAGATATCGATCCGAATAATTTCCTGGGACATTATAATCGTGGTTTGTTGCGTGCCCAAGTGGGAGATGATAATAGGGCGATAGAGGATTTTGATTTCGTGTTGAAAATGGAGCCGGATAATATGATGGCTACCTTTAATCGTGGTTTGCTGCGTGCACAAACGGGTGATTACAGAGGGGCTATCAGTGATTACTCTAAAGTGATTGATGAATATCCTAATTTCATGGCTGGTTATTATCAGCGTGCCGAAGCAAGAAAGAAGGTAGGTGATCGTAAAGGTGCCGAACAGGATGAATTCAAGGTTATGAAAATGCAGATTGACAGGCGTAACGGTGTTTCATCCGGTGGTGAAAAAGATATGGCGGATAATAATTCGGGAGAGGGTGGAACGGATAATGAAAAGACACGTAAGAAATCTGATAAGAATATGGAGAATTACCGTAAAATTGTGATTGCGGATGATTCGGAAGCTGATCAGCGTTATACAAGTGATTATCGTGGACGTGTGCAGGATAAGAATGTGACGATAAAACTTGAACCAATGTATGCGCTAACTTATTATGAAAAGTTGAGTGATGTAAAACGTGTGATACACTATCATAAATACATTGATGAGTTGAATCATTTGAAGTTGTTTCCAAAGTCTTTGCGTATCACGAACATGGAGGCTCCATTGACTGAAGAACAAGTACGTTTCCATTTTGCACTGATAGATACTCATACATCGGATATCGTAGCAGACGATAAAAATGCGAAGAAACGTTTTATGCGTGGGTTGGATTTCTATTTAGTACAGGATTTTGCAAGTTCTATTGATGACTTTACACAGAGTATTCTGCTGGATGATACTTTCTTCCCGGCTTATTTTATGAGAGCTTTGGTTCGTTGTAAACAGTTGGAATATAAGAAGGCAGAATCCACTATGAATGAGGGGGCTGTGTCGGGAACACCAGAGGCTAAAACAGTGGAAGTTACCGCCATAGATTATGATATTGTGAAAAATGATTTGGATCATGTCATCCAATTGGCTCCTGATTTTGTTTATGGTTATTATAACCGTGGTAATGTGTTGTCTATGCTGAAAGATTATCGTGCTGCTTTAGCAGATTATGATAAGGCGATTGCTTTGAATCCGGATTTTGCCGAGGCTTATTTTAACCGTGGCCTGACTCATATCTTCCTAGGTAATAACAAACAGGGTATTTCTGACTTGAGTAAGGCTGGCGAATTGGGTATTGTTTCAGCTTATAACATTATCAAGAGATTTACAAATATGCAGTGATAACATTTTTTTTCTAAAAAATAGAATATCAATAAAGAATTCGTTATTTTTGCGTTTTGAAATTTGAATTATACGTAATATTATGATAAAGATAACATTTCCAGACGGCTCTGTTCGTGAATATAACGAAGGAGTAACGGGACTGCAAATAGCAGAAAGTATCAGTTCGCGCCTAGCACAGGATGTGCTGGCTTGTGGCGTAAATGGAGAAATTTATGATTTGGGGCGCCCCATTAATGAAAACGCAGAAGTGGTTCTCTATAAGTGGGAAGATGAACAAGGGAAACATGCGTTTTGGCATACAAGCGCTCACTTGTTGGCCGAAGCATTGCAAGAGTTGTATCCGGGTATTCAGTTTGGTATTGGACCTGCTATTGAAAACGGCTTCTACTATGATGTAGATCCGGGTGAGACTGCTATTAAAGAGGCCGATCTGCCTGTTATCGAGAAGAAAATGGCTGAACTTGTGGCAAAGAAAGAAGCTGTTGTAAGAAAAGATATTACAAAAGCGGATGCTATGAAGATGTTCGGTGATCGTGGAGAAACTTATAAATGTGAGCTGATTTCTGAATTGGAAGATGGTCATATCACAACTTATACGCAAGGTGCGTTCACAGATTTGTGTCGTGGCCCGCACTTGCAGACTACTGCTCCTATTAAAGCCATCAAGTTGACTTCGGTAGCGGGAGCTTATTGGCGTGGTCAGGAAGATCGTAAGATGATGACTCGTATCTATGGTATCACTTTCCCGAAAAAGAAAATGTTGGATGAATATCTGGTATTACTGGAGGAGGCAAAGAAACGAGACCATCGTAAGATTGGTAAAGAAATGGATTTGTTCATGTTCTCCGATACGGTGGGTAAGGGATTGCCGATGTGGTTACCGAAGGGTGCAGCATTGCGCTTGCGTTTGCAGGAGTTTTTGCGTCGTATTCAGGCTCGTTATGATTATCAAGAGGTTATAACTCCACCAATTGGTAATAAATTGTTGTATATTACATCCGGGCATTATGCAAAATATGGTAAAGATTCATTCCAACCTATTCATACTCCGGAAGAGGGAGAAGAGTACTTCCTAAAACCGATGAATTGCCCTCATCACTGTATGATTTATAAAAACTCACCTCGTTCTTACAAGGATTTGCCTTTGCGCTTGGCTGAATTCGGTACGGTTTGCCGTTATGAACAGAGTGGTGAGTTGCATGGATTGACTCGTGTGCGTAGTTTTACACAGGATGATGCTCATATCTTCTGTCGTCCCGATCAGGTGAAAGATGAATTCCTTCGTGTTATGGATATTATTTCTATCGTATTCAAATCCATGAATTTTACGAATTTTGAAGCTCAGATTTCTCTGCGTGATAAGGTAAACCGTGAAAAATATATTGGTAGCGATGAGAATTGGGAAAAGGCGGAACAAGCTATCATTGAAGCGTGTGAAGAAAAAGGACTGAAAGCCAAGATAGAATATGGTGAAGCGGCTTTTTATGGTCCTAAACTGGATTTTATGGTAAAAGATGCTATTGGACGTCGTTGGCAGTTAGGTACCATTCAGGTGGATTATAATTTACCAGAACGTTTCCAATTGGAATATACAGGAGCAGATAATCAGAAACATCGTCCGGTAATGATTCATCGTGCACCGTTTGGATCAATGGAACGTTTTGTTGCTGTACTGATTGAACATACTGCCGGTAAATTCCCGTTGTGGTTGACCCCTGATCAGGTCGCTATTTTGCCTATCAGTGAGAAATTCAACGATTACGCTCAGGAAGTAAAACAATATTTGAAGAAATACGATATTCGTGCTATTGTAGATGAACGTAACGAGAAGATCGGACGTAAAATACGTGATAACGAAATGAAACGTATTCCTTACATGTTGGTTGTGGGTGAAAAAGAAGCTGAAAATAGAGAAGTTTCTGTCCGTAAGCAGGGTGAAGGTGATAAAGGAACCATGAATTTTGAAGAATTTGCTAAAAAAATGAACGAAGAAGTTCAAAATATGATAAATAAATGGTAACTTTGCGCCCAATTGTAAAAGCATAGCATATAATTGATGTTCTAAAGTTCGCTTTTACTTAATGCAAAAAATAAATTTGGTAGTAATAAACAAGAAACAAACTGGAAGTAAAGGTTATTTAATGAAGAATGACAGCATGAAGGCGCAATATCGGATTAATGAGCAAATCCGCGCCAAGGAAGTCCGCATTGTGGGCGATGAAGTAGAACCAAAAGTGTATCCTATAGTTCAGGCATTGAAGCTGGCAGAAGAACACGAAGCGGATCTTGTGGAGATTTCTCCAAATGCACAGCCCCCTGTTTGTCGTATTATTGATTACTCTAAATTTCTTTATCAGTTAAAGAAGCGTCAGAAGGAGCAAAAAGCAAAACAGGTTAAGGTCAATGTGAAGGAAATTCGTTTTGGGCCTCAGACTGATGATCATGACTATAATTTCAAGCTGAAGCATGCAAAGGGATTTTTGGAAGATGGTGATAAGGTAAAAGCATACGTATTTTTTAAAGGTCGTTCTATTTTGTTTAAGGAACAAGGTGAAGTGTTGCTTTTGCGTTTTGCAAATGACTTGGAAGAATATGCTAAGGTAGATCAGATGCCTATTTTAGAGGGGAAAAGAATGACTATTCAACTTTCTCCAAAGAAAGGAGCTCCTAAGAAAGTGGTTGTATCGAAATCGGTAGAGACCTCTAAAAATGTTTCTACTGAATCAAAAGACGAATAATAAAAAAATGAGTAACGCCACAGGTATAGTGCGTTGCCATATAATTAAATAATTTAAAAATTAGTAAGATGCCAAAGATGAAGACTAACTCCGGTTCTAAAAAAAGATTTACTCTTACCGGAACAGGTAAAATCAAAAGAAAGCACGCTTTTCATAGTCATATTCTGACTAAGAAAACTAAAAAGCAAAAGAGAAATCTGTGTTACTCTACAATCGTTGATATAACGAATGTAAGTCAGGTTAAGGAACTCTTAGCTATGAAGTAATCAAAAGCGTACGAAGTATTATTAAAGTTATTAACCGAATGCATTAGCTTTAAGTCCGCTGCGTGGAGTAACGGCGCTAACATTCAAAAACAAGTAAAACTATGCCAAGATCAGTAAATCATGTTGCTTCTAGAGCAAGAAGAAAGAAAATTTTGAAATTAACCAGAGGTTACTTTGGTGCAAGAAAGAACGTTTGGACCGTTGCCAAGAATACTTGGGAGAAAGGTTTGACTTATGCGTTCCGTGACCGTAAGAATAAGAAAAGAAACTTCCGTGCTTTGTGGATTCAACGTATTAATGCTGCTGCACGTTTGGAAGGTATGTCATATTCTAAATTGATGGGTGCTTTGCACAAGGCTGGTATCGAAATCAATCGTAAAGTGTTGGCCGATTTAGCTATGAACCATCCGGAGGCCTTCAAAGCTATTGTTGCTAAAGCAAAAGCAGCATAACTGTTTGATAATAAAATTACAAAGTGCTGATTACAATAGGGTAGTCAGCACTTTTTGTTTATAAAGAAGATGAGGAATTGTGAAAACGGTACTGTCGAGAAAACAAATTTCTATTTTCTCTTGTTTCTTTCATATAAACTTGTTATCTTTGTTTTAGAAAAATATAGCCGCATTGATTGGATCGGGAAACTCATCAATTTTAATGAAATACCGAGACAAGCTTCGCTTCTCAATGGCGGGCCACGCCCTTCGGGGTAACTCTTGAGTCGGTGGATTACAAAGAGGACGGGCACTCAAATCATGTCATACGGAGTTTCATCACATCATCGGTGCGGCTTTCTATAAAAAGGAACGGTAATCTTGCGACTACCGTTCCTTTTTCTTTTCCTATTGTTTTGAAGCATTTGTAAATCCCAAGGATAAGTACGCAAGTATTTATATTTTTAACTGCGTACTTATTTATATCTATGCACGTATGTGCATCTATATTATATGGACTTTTTATTTATTGTCCCGTAAATCTCTTACTCTGATAGCTTTTCCTTCACTTTGCGGTAAAGAACCTTTTTTTACAAGCTTTAGCTTAGGCGTGACTAGTATTTCATCTTTTAATTGACGGGTAATTTCTTTACGTATTTTTTCTAATTCAATATAGTTATCAGTAGATAAATCACTGAGTTCTACCTCTACGATCATTTCATCTTGGTTATTGACTGTTTCCAATGTGATGAGATAATTACTACCCAACTCAGGAAATTGCACCAATACTTTCTCAACTTGCATAGGGAAGATGTTGACTCCCTTAATAATGAACATATCATCACTCCGTCCTTTAATACGGTCAATACGTATATGTGTACGACCACATGGACATTTACCCGGTAATATACGAGTTAAATCACGAGTACGATAACGTATTAAGGGCATCATCTCACGATCAAGAGTTGTCAAGACTAATTCTCCAATTTCACCTTCAGGAACCGGTTCTCCAGTCTCTGGATCAATAATCTCTACTAGATAACAATCTTCCCAAAAGTGCATCCCATTTTGCTCAGTACATTCAAACGCGACACCAGGACCGTTCATTTCGGTCATGCCGAAACTATTATAGGCTTTTACTCCTAACATTCGTTCAATTTTTCGACGTTGTTCGTCTGTATGAGGTTCTGCTCCAATTACAAGTGTCTTGAGGCTGGTACAGACGGGGTCAATGCCTTCTTCCTGAAATACTTCAGCCAAACGGATAGCATAGCTAGGAATGGCATGCAAGGCTGTTGTTTGGAAGTCTGTAATGAACTTTATTTGTCGTTTACTATTACCTGCGGCAGCAGGAACTGTCAATGCACCCAGACGTTCTGCACCGTATTGGAAACCTAGCCCTCCTGTAAACATACCATAACCCGAACTGTTTTGGAAAACGTCGGTCTTACGTATACCTACCATATAAAGACAGCGTGCTACTAAATTAGCCCATGAATTCAAATCGTGCTGGGAGTGGACAATAACGGTTGGAGTGCCCGTAGTACCACTGGATGAATGAATACGGACTCCGTCTTCACGCATATTACCGGATACTAAACCGAAAGGATAACAGGCACGCATATCAGCTTTGGTAGTAAATGGAATTTTACGGATATCTTCTATTGATTGAATATCCTCTGCTGTTATACCGTTTTCTTGAAAAACTTTTTTATAATATGGGGAATTTGATGCAATATTAATTGTTTTTTTCAACCGTTGGAGTTGTAGTTTACGCAACTCTTCACGTGGCATGGTTTCTATCTCTTCTTCCCAGTATTTGTCATTCATGGTCTTTTGAAATTTAGAGTTTACATCAGATTTTCTGCAATTTCCTTACCTGCTGCCAATGCTTTGAGATTTAATTCCACAATAGCTTCTCCTTTACGTTGGAATATATCCCGAATACTATCTTGTATCTTAGTATAGTCTATACCTAAAAATGGAATGGTTGCACCTAACAATACAATATTGGCAACCCGTGGGGATCCCACTTCTTTAGCTACTTCATTTACATTCAATATGATTTTGTGAGGTAGTTTTTCAAGTTCCATTTTTATATCTTTTTCTGTTGGATAGTGAGGTATGTTGATAAAAGGGACTTCATTGGTTACCAGCCATCCTTCATGGTTCAGGTAGGGAAGATAACGTAGAGCTTCCATTGGCTCTAATGAAATTATGAGATCGCATTTTCCTGTAGGAATGAGGTCTGAAGCAATAGGTTGATCGCTGATACGAAGGTTGGATTGTACATCACCACCTCGTTGGCTCATGCCGTGTACCTCGGCTTGTTTCATATATAAGCCGTTTTTAAGAGCAGCCTGACCGATTACAGTAGCGATGGAGAGGATACCTTGTCCACCCACACCTGAAAGTATGATATCTTTTTTCATAGTTTTACTTGTTTCGTTTTTTACGTGCTAGGGTTTGAATACATTCTCTACGAGGGATGATAACAGATACACCATGGTATTCAATCTCTTCGCGGATAATCTGTTTCATCTCATCATAGTTCTTTTTCAAAGGAACTACGACGCGTATATGCTCCGGTGCGACACCGATTCCTGCGCAAATAGCCTCCAAACGTCCGGTTCCTGCAGAATCTTGTCCACCAGTCATGGCAGTGGTTTCATTGTCTGAAATAACAATTGTTACGTTGGTGTTCTCGTTTACACAGTCCAGTAAACCGGTCATTCCGGAATGAGTGAATGTAGAGTCGCCTATAACAGATACAGATGGGTATACGCCTGCGTCAGAAGCCCCTTTTGCCATTGTGATGGAAGCTCCCATATCTACACAAGAATTAATAGCGTTGAATGGTGCGTTAGCCCCTAATGTATAACAACCTATATCACTAAACACTTTATGGGTCGGGTATTCTTCTTTTAATACTTCTGTCAATACTGTATACATATCACGATGTCCACACCCTTCACACAACGCAGGCGGGCGCATTTCTACTAAAGAAGGCGTACTGAATTCAGCTTTATTTTCTTTACCTACAGCACGTGCAACACTGTCAGGATTTAATTCACCGTCTTGTGACAATGTTCCATCCAGTCGACCTTTTACTTTGATACCAATACCAAGATAACCTTTCAATTGTTTCTCAACAAATGGTTGACCATCTTCCAAGACCAAAATTTCATCACAGGTATTTACAAGTTGCATCAACTGTTTTTTAGGAAGAGGATATTGCCCGATTTTGAGTACTGGATATTCACATCCCTTAGGATAATTTTCCATCAGGTAATTATAGCCGATGCCACAAGCAATTATACCTAATTTCTTATTAGGACCATCCATATACTTGTTATATGGAGAGCTTTCTGATGCTTTAATGAATTCCTCCTGACGTTGCAACAGTATTTTATAGCGTTTACGCGCATTACCGGGAAGCAGTATAAACTGACGTGGGTCTTCGCTGAAAGAGATTTCATTTTGTGGCTGTTGTTCCTTACGTTCAACACCGGAACGGGAGTGTGCCAAGCGTGTAACCATACGCATTAACAGTGGCTCACCCATTTGTTCCGAGAATGCAAAGCCATTATAAACCATGTCGTATGCTTCCTGTTGGTTACTTGGTTCATACATAGGTATAAGTGCGAAATCACCGTAAAAACGGCTATCTTGTTCGTTTTGTGAAGAGTGCATGCTGGGGTCGTCAGCTGCAATAACAATCAGTCCGCCTTTTATACCAGTGATGGCGGAGTTTATAAAACAGTCGGCTGCGACGTTCATACCTACATGTTTCATACAGACCAGTGAACGTTTTCCGGCAAAAGACATACCTAGTGCAGTTTCCATAGCTGTCTTTTCGTTGGAACACCAACGATTATGGATGCCTTTTTCAATAGTAATCGGTGCCATTTGAATATATTCGGTAATTTCCGTAGAAGGAGTACCGGGATAGGCATATACACCGGAAAGTCCGGCATCTAATGCAGCTTGTGCAATGGCTTCATCGCCAAGTAAGAGTTGCTTGCTCATTTCTTATTGTTTAAGTGTTAGTCACGGTTTTAATAATAGTCGCAAATATAGCCTTTTGCTTTTATTTTATCGTAATATTACTTGAAAATCTTTCTTTCGTTCAATGCTTTCCAATATTTTCTTGCATTTCTCATGTGCTCTACATAATTGGAGGCGAAATTATGAGTACCAGAAAAATCTTCTTTAGCGCACATATATATATAATCATGTTTTGCGTAATTTAATACGGCATCTATCCCTATGGGAGAGGGAATGCGTATCGGTCCGGGGGGTAAACCAGGATTACGATAGGTATTATATGGTGAATTTATACTCAAATGGGAATTTGTGATGCGGCGTAGGCTGAAATCTTGTAGGGCAAATTTGATGGTAGGATCGGCTTGTAGAGGCATTCCAGAATGAAGGCGATTGATGTAAAGCCCTGCAACCATTGGTTTCTCAGAATTATTGTTTGTTTCTTCCTCGACGATAGATGCCAGGGTACAAACCTCTTCTGGGGTCATACTTATATCTTCGGCTTTTTTCAATCGTTCTGAATTCCAGAATTTTTGATGCTCTTTTTGCATTCGTTCAAAGAAATCATTTACACTCATGTTCCAATATACCTGATAGGTCTCGGGGATAAAAAGACAAGCCATAGTTTCTTTATTGTATCCAATTTTATGTTGGAATACAGAATCATTCATAGCCCTGGAAATCTCTACAGAATCAATCATAAGTTGCTTGCCTATATTACGGGCCAATTTGTCTAATGTTCGTACACTTCCAATAGTGAGATTCATAGGCTCTTGATATCCTCTGTAAAAACGACTGAAAACGTGATAAACGTTTTCTCCAGGTCGAACTACATATCGTCCCGTATGAATATGCTTGTGATAATCACGCCATTTTACCATCCATTTAAATCCTGTAATTTTTTTTAGATGACCTTGAATTTTCACCTTATTATATACAGAGTCAACCGTATCGTCGCGATCAATATAAATGTAGGTTGTTTTGGGAGGATGAAATTGTGGGGCAAACAAATAATAATAAACTGTACCGGTACAAATAATTGCAATAAATAATAAGATTGCAAATATTCCGAGAAGGATGCTTATTTTTTTCTTTCTCATATTCTTGTTCTATTTATTGGAGGAGACAAAGGTATAAAGAATATAGAAAAGGTCATAAAAAAAGAGATGCTTTTACATCTCTTTCTTGAGAGCCGCTAGCCAGACTTGAACTGGCGACCTACGCGTTACGAATGCGTTGCTCTACCAACTGAGCTATAGCGGCAAATGACTTCTGTTTACGGGGTGCAAAGGTACATCTTTATTTGAATTTGCAAAAATAATCGTTTGATTTTTTTTGATTATTTCTTAATGATTATTGTGATATTTGGATATTGTAATATTTTCTCCTAAAATAATTGGAAAATCAAATGAAAAGAAGCATATTTGTAACTTAGCTAAAACAAAACAGACGTTTCATATTATATTATGAATTCAAGACTATACTATAAGTATCTTTCTTCTCGTATTGCATCCAAGTGGATTGTTTTACTGATAGACCTGCTAATCGTATTGGTTTCTATGTTATTAGCATTCATCATACAATGGGAAATATCGTCGATTACATATAACACTTCTTTATACAGTTGGATGAGTGTGCTTACTGTTTTATGCTGTGCTTTATTTTTTCAGATTTTCCATACTTATGTTGGCATTATCCGCTTTTCTTCATTTATAGATATTTATCGTGTGTTTATATGTCTTACTTTGAGTTTTGGACTATTAGGATTAGGAAACTTCTGTTGGTGGCTTTTTGGTTTGGAAAATACACTTCCGGGAAGTATACTTTTTATGGCATATATTTTTACTTTTTCTTTTATGTTATGTTTACGTATTTCCATAAAGATTTTTTACGAAACCATAGCTTTTGATGCACGCCATAGTATAAACATATTTATTTATGGATTTTATGGAACAGGAGTAAATGTTGCCAAAGCGTTACGGGTAAATCGCAATAATCATTTTCGTTTGCGTGGTTTTATTTCAGATGAGCCCGATATGATTGGAAAATTGTCCATGGGATGTAAGGTATATGCTAATGATGAGAATCTTTTAAATAGATTGGAAAAGAAGAAAGTACAGGCTATTATCATTTCTCCGGGCAAAGAAGTAGAACTGGAAAAAACAGGTATGATGGAGAAAATGCAGGCGCATAATATTCATTTGATGACCTTACCGCCATTGAGTGATTGTGTTGATGACGGTTTGATAAAAAATCTTCAAATAGAAGATTGGTTGCGTCGGGAACCGATTAAAGTTGATATGCGAAAGATTGCTTCGTTTATTGAGGGGCGTAAAATCATTGTAACAGGCGCTGCCGGTGCTGTAGGACGGGAGATTGTTCGTCAATTGGCGGCATTAAATCCATATCGCTTGATATTGATAGATCAGGCAGAAACGCCTTTATACGACATTCAGTTGGAACTATCTGATAATTGGAAAAACTTGGATGTGAAAGTACAAGTAGCTGATGTGGCAAATCATAGTCGCTTGGAAGCCATTTTTCGGGAAGTTAATCCTCAACTTGTATTTCATGCGGCAGCTTATAACAATATACAGTTGATGGAAGATTTTGTTTCAGAGGCTATTCGGACTAATATAGAAGGTACTTTGAATATAGTAGAATTGTCTTTAAAGTATGATGTAAACCGGTGTGTACTTGTATCTACTAATGGGGTAATAAATCATAAAACGATAGTTGATAAAACTAAATGGCTAGCAGAAGTCGGTGCGAGAGCTTTGATGGTATCAAATGTGGTTGAAACAAATAGAAAAATGATGATTGTTCGTTTGGGTAGAATTTATCCTTTTGAACCTCAATGTTTAATGGCTATGTCGGAAGCGTGCCAACTACTATTGGAAGTATGTAATATCGGAGAAGATGGAGCTACGTATTTATTGGATGATGCTTGGAACTCTTGTACTGAAATGACAACTCATCCTATGGTACTGAAATGTAAATTGGAAGATACTAATTATAAACAGACGTATGCTCGCATTACTACTTTGGTTCGTGATAGCTATACGGAAAATCAGATGATATTAAGAAAAGGAATTAATTCTTTTTCCGAAACTTCACAATGAAATAAATGTATATTATGAAATAATGTATTACCTTTGTAGCCGATTAAAAAAACGTTACTAGATTACTAAAAGATTAATCAAATATCTTACTTATGCGCAGATTTATACTTTTATGTTTGTTGATGTTTACGGTGTCAGGAGTGGTATTTGCCCAGCAAATGTCCGACGAACAAGTTGTCCAGTTCGTAAAGGAAGGTCAAATGACGGGAAAAACACAGCAGCAAATGACTACTGAGTTGATGAGAAAAGGGGTGACAAAAGAACAAATCCAAAGAATACAAGCCAAGTATAGTAATAAGACGGGTAGTATACAAAATGAGACCTCTACTTCACAATCTCGTATGCGTACTCAGAAAAATTATGACGAAAGGAATAAAAATACGCGTAATAAGAAGCTAAGCGGTGATGAACAGGACGTTTCCAAAATCAAAGGTTTGAGAAAACCTTTAAGACAACGTACGGAAGATGGTATAACTGATGACAATAGAACCATAGAGGGAGGAAATTTACCGTTTGTCAACCAGAATGAGGAATATGATTATTGGGAGGAAGAAAAAGATCCTACGACACAGATTTTTGGCCATAATATTTTTGAGAATGAGAATTTGACTTTTGAGCCGAATGTTAATGTGGCTACACCCGTTAATTATCGTTTAGGGCCTGGTGATGAAGTCATAATTGATGTTTGGGGAGCGTCTCAAACAACTATCCGTGAAATTATTTCTCCGGAAGGTAGTGTATTGGTGGATAATTTAGGTCCTGTCTATTTGAATGGAAAGACAGTAAAGGAAGCTAATAATTATCTGAAACAAGAGTTTGCCAAAATATATGCAGGAGTAACTGGTAATACTCCTAATACACAAATTAAGTTGACTTTAGGTGAAATCCGTTCTATACAAGTGAATGTAATGGGAGAAGTAGTTGCTCCCGGTACATATACTTTATCCTCTTTTGCATCTGTTTTTCATGCTCTTTATCGTGCAGGAGGAGTAAATAAAATCGGTAGTCTTCGTAGTATAAAGGTGGTGCGTGATGGAAATGCCATTGCAGATTTGGATGTCTATGATTTTATCATGAAAGGTAAGATGAAAGATGATATTCGTTTACAGGATGGTGATGTAGTAATCGTAGATCCTTATCAATCTTTAGTGCAAATACTTGGTAAGGTTAAACGTCCTATGTTTTATGAAATGAAACCTACTGAAACGATAGGAACTATATTAAAATATTCGGGTGGTTTTACGGGTGATGCCTATAAAAAAGCAATTCGGGTGTTGCGTAAAAGTGGTCGAGAACATCAGATATACAATGTGGATGAAATGGATTATTCCGTATTCCGCGTAGATGATGGTGATGTCTTGACTGTCGATTCTGTTCTTGAACGTTTTGAAAATCGTGTAGAAGTAAAAGGTGCTGTTTATCGAGCAGGTCTATATCAGTTGAATGGTGACGTAAATACTGTAAAAGAATTAATAAAGAAAGCGGAGGGAATACGGGGTGATGCCTTTTTGAATCGTGCTGTAATAAACCGGGAAAACGAAGATTTAACACATGAAATAATTCAAATAGATTTGAGGGGGTTGCTTAATGGGACTGTTGCAGATATTCCTTTGCAGAAAAATGATATATTATATATCCCTAGTATCCATGATCTACAGGAAGAGGCTACAATTACCATTCATGGTGAGGTTGGCAATCCCGGTACATATCTTTATTCTGATAAAATGACTATTGAGGATTTGGTGCTTCAATCTGGTGGATTGTTGGAAGCTGCTGCTACAACTAAGATAGAGGTATCACGCCGTATCAAAAATCCTAAAAGTGATAGCGATAATAATGCTGTTGGACAGATTTTTACTTTCGACTTGAAAGACGGTTTGCTTATGGGGGCTGGTAGCGAAGATTTCTATTTGCAGCCATTTGATGAAGTCTATATTCGTAAAAGTCCGGCTTATCGCAAGCAAAAGAATGTAATTGTTATGGGGGAAGCGTTGTTTACAGGAAGTTACGCTTTGTCAAAGAAAAATGAACGTTTGAGTGATTTGGTTGCTAAAGCAGGTGGTGTTACTTCTGATGCTTATGTGAGAGGCGCGCGTCTTATACGTAAAATGACAGAGGAGGAAATACGCCGTAAAGAAGATGCGTTACGTATGGCTAAGTTTAAAACAGGTGCAGATTCTATATCAATGAAATTGGTAGATACAGATATTAATAATACATATACTGTTGGTATCAGTTTAGATAAAGCATTGGCAAATCCTAAATCTGATTATGATATGGTGTTACGTGAAGGAGACGTTTTGCTTATTCCTGAATATGTAAGTACCGTTAAGATTAACGGTGCTGTGATGTATCCTAATACGGTATTGTTTAAAGAAGGTGAAGATCTTCGTTATTATATCAACCAAGCTGGAGGGTATGGCTCTGGTGCGAAGAAACGTAAGGCCTATGTTGTGTATATGAATGGTACGGTATCACGCTTGCGTTCCAGTAATAAAAAGGCGATTGAGCCAGGGTGTGAGATTATTGTTCCTAGTAAGGATCCAAGCAAGAAGTTAAGTCCGGCTGAAATGATAGGTATGGGTACTTCTGCAGCTTCTTTGGCTACAATGATTGCTACTATGGTTAACCTATTTAAGTAAGACAGGACTATGAGCGAAGATAAAATGCAAAATATAACTCCTCAACAACCGGAGGAACAAGAGATTGATTTAATTGAACTTGCCCAAAAAGTTTGGGTAGAACGAAAATTGGTTTTCAAAGCATGTGGTATTGCTGTTTTAATAGGTCTGGTGGTTGCATTTAGTATACCGAAAGAATATACTACTGAGGTGATGTTGGCACCTGAAAGTGCCACTCGGTCAGGTGGAGGAAGTATGGGGGCTTTAGCCGCTATGGCAGGTATTAATTTGGGAAGTAATTCTGGAGAAGATGCCTTATCTCCTGAACTCTATCCTGATATTGTTAAATCAACACCTTTTTTATTAGAGTTGTTTGATGTAAAAGTAAAAGATCAAAAAGCTGAAATTGATACAACTTTGTATGCCTATTTAGACAAATATCAACGTGCTCCTTGGTGGGGTGCAGTGATGTCTGCTCCCTTTAAAGCTTTAGGCTGGACATTGTCTTTGTTTAAAGACAAGCCGGAAGAAAAGGTCGGTAAGGCAGATCCTTTTAAACTGACGATAGACGAAGCTAAGGTTGCTGAAGTACTGAGTAAACGTATTTCTGTTTCTATTGATAAGAAAACTGGAGTTACTACTTTGTCGGTAACTATGCAGGATCCTTTAATTTCTGCTTCTTTAACAGATACCGTTATGCATTGTTTACAGAACTATATAACGAATTATCGAACCAATAAAGCTCGTCATGACTTAGCTTTTACCGAAAAACTTTACAAAGAAGCGAAGGATGGTTATACGGATGCTCAGAAAAAATATGCCACTTTTGTAGATGCTAACCAAAATATTATTTTGTTGAGTTATCGTGCTGAGCAAGAGCGTTTGCAAAATGAGATGAATTTGGCATATAGTGTATATACGCAAGTTTCTCAACAATTACAGATGGCAAAAGCAAAGGTGCAGGAGATTACCCCGGTATATACAGTTGTACAACCGGCAACAGTACCTTTGCGTGCAGCTAAACCTAATAAGGTTATGATCTTAATAGGATTTATTTTCCTTGCAGGGGTAGGTAGTGTAGGGTGGATTTTATTTGTGAAAGATTTATTAAAAGGATGGAAAAAGCAAGCAACAATATGATGACTAATGATAATATGAACCGCTGGTGTGCTGTGCATGCAGCGTTCAAGTCAGAACGTAAGTTAATGCAACGTTTAAATGCGGCAGGGTATACCGCATTTTGTCCTATGCAAATCGTATATAAGAAATGGAATGGACGAACCAGAGAAGTATTTATGCCTCTTTTTTCAGGTTGTCTTTTTGTAGAAGATACAGTAGATGTAGTTCCATTTATAGCATCACAGAATGCTTCTTTTTTGGTAGATAGTGAAGGGAAAAAAATATCTATTTGTGCTGAAAAGTCTGAATTGTCCGCTAAGTTTGTGCAATTGTTGAAATAAAATGAAACTTATAACAGAAGAATTACTCAATGAAGTAACCTCTCAGGCAAAGGTAAATCCTCGTTTGCGTATGAATTATAATTTTCATACTTCTATGGAAGAACCCATTCATCGTATGTTGAATGCATTAGAGCCAGGTACTTATCTTCCTCCGCATCGTCATAGGGATAAAGAGGAAACTTATTTATTGTTAAGGGGGAGCATGTGGGTTTTCTTTTATGATGAGTTAGGTAACGTTACCGATAAAGCACTTCTTAATCCGTCAGAAGGAAAGTATGGCTTAGAAATTCCTTCCGGTACGTGGCATAATATAGTCGCCTTGGAATCAGGGACTGTTATTTTTGAAATAAAGAAGGGGCCTTATTTCCCCCTTTCTCCAGAGGATATAGCTTCATGGGCTCCCGCTCCATCAGATGTAAAAGGAGCGGAAGTTTTCATGAATAAAATATTAGAAGTGAAACTTTAACCTTCAAACATTCGGCTACGTGCCAACATGCAAGCACCTACAACACCAGCTTTATCTTTTAATTTGGATGCCATGATGACGGAGTCCTTATTTACCAGGTTGAGAGAGTATTTTCTTACAGCTGTTTTTATGGGCTGAGTGATGTAATCTCCGGTTGTTGACATGGTTCCTCCTATAATTACTAATTCTGGATTAAATAGATTGATTAATCCGGCAATTTGTTTACCTAATTTTTGTCCAATTTCTTCTACTATTTCTATACATAGTAAATCCTCTTTATTTACCGCTGCAATGATTTCATCTAAAGTAAGTGGAGTTTCTTTTATATCAATGCGGTCGGATAAAATGGAACCTTCTCCATTTTTTATACGCTCTGTTAAAATACGGTGTAAAGCCGAACCGGAGGCTTCAGTCTCTAGGCAACCCTTTTTCCCACAATGGCAGAGTATTTCGTTGTCAAAAACATTGATATGCCCAAATTCTCCGGAAAATCCGGATTTTCCCGTATATATTCTACCATCTATGATAATTCCTATACCCAGTCCCCAACTGGCATTCACGAAAATGATATTCTTTTCTCCTTTAACGCATCCTTGAAGATATTCTCCATACGTCATGGCTCGTGTATCATTATCAATACATACAGGATATCCTATTTTTTCTGTTAATATTTCAGCTAAAGGACGTTCTGAAAAATTAAATTGGCTGAAACTATAACCCGATTCTGGATTTACGCGTCCAGAGATGTTGATACATATATTTAATATCTTTTCTTTATTGACACTTGCCTTTTTGATAAAGTTATTTATCAATCTGCATAATTCTTCCATAGCTTCTGGGGTATTCTCAAATTTATACGGAATGTTCATTTTGAGTTCCACCATATCTCCTTTAAAATTGATAAGCCCTATATTGATCGCAAATTTTTTGATATCCACTCCTATAAAATAACCTGATCCCGGATTGAGACCATATAAACTTGGATGTCTTCCGCCACTTGTTTCTAATTTTCCATAATCATTGATATATCCATCTTCACACATCTCGCTGATGAATTTGGTGACAGTGGGTACGCTTAGATCTAGTTCTTTGGATAAATCTGTAATAGTAGAACTGCCATTATATATGTAATGTTCTATGATGCGTTTTTTTAATAATGCATTTTTACTTCCCAGTTCTATTTCTTTTAAAAGATGTTGCTTCATAATTATATATTTCTGTTGTATTCATACAAAGATACTAAATTAATTTAATATCTGAAGTTTATATATGGTATAAAGTCATTTTTGACACTTTTTTTATTTATAGTTCACTATAGAAATTATGACTTTCTTTTTCTTTTAGTTTAAATGTATAATAAAGATATTTATTAATTTGTGGGCGATAAATTAATTTGTTGTATTCTTTAAATTCAAAAAGAGAATTATTGATTTAAAGTATATAAATATGATTATGTCCAACTTGAAAAATGTACGGCGGATAGAAAAACTTCATCCTTTATTTAAAGTTTTGTCCGACTATGTCAAGACTCACAATGGACTTCATTCGGATTTGGGTCGGATTGAAATATTGAGTGATAATCTGTTTATTAATAATATTAATCCGGATTGTGCTCTATATTCAGACATTCCAATAATATTTATTACTTTACATCCGGAGCAATTTGTAGTTACTTATCCTGAGGATACTCATGCCCCTCTTATAGGAAAGGGAAGATACGTAAACTTATAGCTAAGGTAAGATTTTAGTTGAAGAGTTAGTAATATCTCCTATTTTAATAAATATATTTATTAAATAATTGTATAAAAATAAATATATTGCTATATTTGTGACGCCTTTATCATGAATATATAAAACTTTAAAATTGAATAATATGAAAAACAAAGAAACTTATCCTTGGATAGTGGTAGGTTTACTCTGGGTGGTAGCTTTACTTAATTACATGGATCGGCAAATGCTTTCTACTATGCAAGAAGCTATGCGAGTAGATATAGTTGAGTTAGATAAAGCAGAGGCTTTTGGTGCTTTAATGGCGATCTTCCTTTGGATATATGGTTTTATGAGTCCGGTTGCCGGTATGATTGCCGATCGTTTTAGCCGGAAATGGTTGGTGGTAGGGAGTCTTTTTGTATGGTCTGCTGTTACTTTCCTGATGGGATATGCGGATAATTTCCATGAATTGTATTGGCTCCGTGCTGTGATGGGGATTAGTGAGGCCCTTTACATTCCTTCTGCCCTATCTTTGATAGCCGACTGGCATCAGGGTAAATCCCGTTCGTTGGCTATTGGTGTGCATATGACAGGATTATATGTGGGACAAGCTATCGGAGGTTTTGGAGCAACTGCTGCCGCGATGTTTTCTTGGCAATCTACATTTCATTGGTTTGGAGTTGCAGGTATTGCTTATTCATTGATACTGATATTGTTATTACATGAAAATCCTTCCCATATCGTAATAGAAAAGGATAGGATAAAAGTTTCGGGTGTGAAAAAAGTATCTGTATTTAGTGGCCTGAGTATTTTATTTTCTACTTGGGCTTTTTGGATTATTCTATTTTATTTTGCGGCACCCAGTCTACCGGGATGGGCGACAAAGAATTGGTTACCGACTCTTTTTGCAGAAAGTCTGGATATTCCAATGGCACAAGCTGGTCCTATATCTACTATTACTATAGCCTTATCCTCTTTTATCGGAGTGATTATTGGTGGCATTCTTTCCGATCGTTGGGTGCAGAAAAATCTTCGTGGACGTGTATATACCGGAGCGATCGGATTGGGAATGACTATTCCTGCTTTGATATTGTTAGGTTTTGGACATAGTTTTGTATCTGTGGTGGGGGCAGGACTGCTTTTTGGTATCGGTTTTGGTATCTTTGATGCTAATAACATGCCTATTTTATGTCAGTTTGTGGCTGCAAAATATCGTGGTACGGCTTATGGGATAATGAATATGACCGGAGTGTTTGCCGGTGCTGCTGTCACAAAACTATTGGGAAAATGGACTGATGGCGGTAGTTTGGGAGAAGGATTTGCATTATTAAGTGTTGTAGTAGCTTTGGCTTTGGCGCTACAATTATATTTTTTGCGTCCCAAAACGGATAACATGGAATAATTTTGATATATATTAATTAAAAGAATACATTATGGAAAAGATTATTGGACTAATTGATGCGCCATTTACTCCATTTTATGAGAATGGTGAAGTAAATTATGAACCTATTGAAGCTTATGCTAATATGCTTCAGAAGAATGGTTTGCAAGGAGTATTTATCAATGGCTCTTCCGGAGAAGGTTATATGTTAACTGAAGAAGAAAGAATGAAATTGGCAGAACATTGGATTTCTGTTGCTCCTAAAGGATTTAAAGTTATTGTACATGTAGGTAGTTGCTGTGTTAAGTCGAGCCGTATGTTAGCTGGACATGCACAGAAAATCGGTGCATGGGGGATTGGGGCTATGGCACCTCCTTTTCCGAAAATCGGGCGTATTGAAGAACTGGTAAAATATATTGAAGATATAGCTTATGGCGCTCCAGAATTACCTTTTTATTACTATCATATTCCGGCTTTCAACGGTGCTTTTTTGCCAATGGTGAAGTTGTTGGAGGCTGTTGATGGTCGTATACCCAACTTCGCAGGAATAAAATACACTTTCGAGAGTATGTATGAATACAATCAGTGTCGTTTATATAAGAATGGAAAATTCGATATGTTACATGGACAGGATGAGACCATTCTTCCTTGTTTGGCAATGGGAGGTGCACAAGGGGGTATTGGGGGAACTACCAATTATAATGGACGTGAACTGGTAGGTATTATTGATGCATGGAAAGCGGGAGATATTGAAACGGCCCGTGAGCGTCAGGACTTTTCTCAAGAAGTCATAAATATTATATGCCATTATCGTGGTAATATTGTAGGTGGAAAACGTATCATGAAACTTATAGGTCTTGACTTAGGCAAGAATCGTACTCCTTTCCAAAATATGACGGATGAGGAAGAAATACAAATGAAAGCCGAACTTGAATCTATTCATTTTTTTGATCGCTGTAATAAATTCTAAATATATATAGCCATGAATGTTACTGAATATATAAGAACTTGGGCTGCATCTTATAAAAATGATATTATTGCAGATATCATGCCTTTTTGGTTGAAAAATGGACTGGACCGTAAGCATGGAGGGGTATACACTTGTGTGAACCGTGACGGTAGTCTGATGGATACTACAAAGTCTGTATGGTTTCAGGGGCGTTTCGGCTTTATTGCAGCATATGCCTATAATAATATAGAGAAAAATCAGGAATGGTTGTCAGCTTCTAAAAGTTGTATCGACTTCATTGAAGCACATTGTGCCGATACAGATGGACACATGTATTTTGAAGTGACAGAAGATGGAAAACCTTTGCGTAAGCGCCGTTATGTCTTTTCCGAATGTTTTGCTGCTATAGCTATGGCGGAGTATTCTTTGGCTACCGGTGATAAGAATTATGCAGTAAACGCTTTGGGGCTATTTAAGCGTATCAGGCGTTTCCTTTCTACTCCAGGTTTTTTAGAACCCAAATACTTGCCTACTGTAGAGATGCGCGGACATTCCATCACGATGATTTTGATTAATACGGCTGCTCGTATTCGTGCGGTGATTAGTGATCCTGAACTTGATGCGCAGATTGAAGAATCAATCAGTGCTATTGAAAAATATTTTGTTCATCCGGAGTTTAAAGCTTTGTTGGAGACTGTAGGTCCGAATGGCGAATTCATAGACACATGCGATGGACGTATTATTAATCCGGGACATTGTATTGAAACTTCTTGGTTTATTCTGGAAGAGGCCAAATATCGTAATTGGGATGAAAGATTAGTCAAACTGGCACTTCGGATACTCGATTGGTCGTGGGAGTGGGGTTGGGATAAAGAATATGGAGGTATTATTAATTTTCGAGACTGTCGCAACATGCCTTCCCAGGATTATTCTCAGGATATGAAGTTCTGGTGGCCACAAACCGAGACTATAATCGCCGCTCTTTATGCTTATCAAGCTACGGGAGACGAGAAATTTCTTGAAATGCATAAACAGATTAGTGATTGGACTTATTCTCATTTTCCCGATAAGGAGTATGGTGAATGGTATGGTTATTTGCATCGTGACGGTAGCGTTGCCCAACCGGCTAAAGGCAATATTTTTAAGGGGCCTTTTCATGTTCCCCGTATGATGATACGCAGTTATATCCTTTGTACAGAACTACTATAAAAATTAGACTTTGGTTAGTTTTCAGGTTAGTTTTTTAGAAAGGTAATGCCGGGAGTTAATTTTGTATTTGAAATTAACTCCCTTTAATCTATAAATAATAAATTTGCATTGTTCACCTTAAAAGTGTTATTATGAAAAAACTTTTCCTGTTATTTCTTTTTTGTTGCACTGTGTGGGACATAAATGCCCAAGGGCAAAAATATTCAACATTTTATTATCAGCGTGCAACGTTGTTTGAAGTATTATCAGTCTCTTCAGAAGATATTATATTTCTAGGTAATAGTATTACTAATGGTGCTGAATGGAACGAATTATTTGCTAATCCCCATATAAAAAATCGTGGTATCAGCGGTGATACGACTATGGGAGTCTATGATAGGCTAGATGCTGTTTTATCTGGTAAGCCTAGTAAGATATTTCTATTGATTGGTATTAATGATGTAAGCCGTGGGGTATCAGTCGATACTATTGTAAAACGTATTGATATGATTGCAGAAAAGATTGCGAGAAACTCCCCACGTACAAAACTCTATTTGCAGAGTGTATTACCGGTAAGTGATTATTATAAAATGTTCAATGGACATACTTCCCGTGCTACTGCCATTCCTGATATAAACAGAGGTCTGAAAGAGTTGGCAGAGAGAAAAAAACTCACCTATATTGATCTTTATAGCCATTTTTTAGATAAGGAAACCGGTAAAATGAATAATGAGTATACTAATGATGGGTTACATTTACTGGGAAAAGGCTACTTGAAGTGGGCGGAAATTATCAAACCTTATATTGTTGAGTAATGAAAAAGATCATTCTCATGTTTGTCTGTTTATTGCTTGTATGTATTTGTCAAAAAGGACATGCAGGTGATAATCGTTTGTTACCACAACCACAGAGATTTGTGTCGAATGGGGCTTCTTTTGTGTTAGGTAAAACACGTCTGTCTACTCCTGTTTTGCAGAAAGAGTGGGAAAATTTTATTAAGGAACATGGAGGTACTGTAGATGATAAATCTACTGCTATGATTGAAATAAATCTGGTAGATTCAATGAACGAAGTTCCCTTAAATAAAAATGAAGCCTATCGTTTGCAGGTGATGTCCAAGAAAATATCCATTGAAGCGGTTACGGGTCAAGGGGTTTATTGGGCTATGCAAACTTTAAGGCAATTGGCAGAAGTTTCAGTTAAGAAAACAGTTTTTAAAGGATGTATCATCACAGATTGGCCTGCTTTCAGAGTACGTGGTTTTATGCATGATGTGGGGCGTACTTATATTTCAATGGAGGAATTGAAACGTGAAATATCCATGCTTTCTCAGTTTAAAATTAATGTTTTTCATTGGCATCTCACGGAAAATCAATCATGGCGAATGGAAAGTAAGATTTTCCCAATGTTGAATGATGGTGTGAATACTACCCGCATGTCTGGCAAATATTATACTCAAAAAGAAGCGAAAGAACTTGTCGCGTTTTGTAAAGTACATGGGATGACACTGATACCGGAATTTGATATGCCGGGACATAGCGCAGCCTTTACTCGTGTTTTCCGGCATGATATGCAAAGCCCTGAAGGAATGAAAATTCTGAAGTTATTGATGGATGAGGTCTGTGAAGTTTTTGATGTACCTTATTTACATATTGGTACTGATGAAGTGAAATTTACCAACCCGGAATTTGTTCCTGAAATGGTGTCGTATATTCGTACCAAAGGAAAGAAAGTCATTTCTTGGAATCCGGGGTGGAAGTATCGACCAGGCGAAATTGATATGATGCATCTGTGGAGTGCTCGTGGAAAAGCTCAGAAAGGTATTCCTGCCATTGATTCTCGTTTTCATTATTTGAATCATTTTGATACTTTCGGGGACATAATAGCACTTTATAATAGCCGCATTTATAATGTGGAACAAGGAAGTGAATATATTGCCGGAACAATTTTAGCCGTATGGAACGATCGGTATATAGATAAAGAACAAGATATTATTTTACAAAATGGTTTTTATCCCAATATGCTTGCCATTGCCGAGCGTGCGTGGTTGGGAGGAGGTACTGAATATTTTGATAAAAATGGTACAATCCTTCCTCCCGATACAAGTAATGAAATATTTCGTTCGTTTAGTGACTTTGAAGAAAGAATGTTGTGGTACAAAGAACATAAATTCAAAGGGTATCCGTTTGGCTATGTCAAACAAACAAATGTATGGTGGAAGATTACGGATGCTTTCCCTAATAATGGTGATTTAACTGCTTCATTTCCACCGGAACGCGAATTGAAAAATGTTTATCAATATAAAGGACGGCATTTTAGTACACATCTTGCAGTGGGGGCCGGTATTTATTTACGCCATGTGTGGGGAACGTTTGTTCCTGCTTTCTATAAAGAGCCTAAGGAAAATCATACTGCTTATGCATATACTTATGTATACTCTCCCAAAAATCAAACTGTCGGATTGTGGGCTGAATTCCAAAATTATGGCCGTTCCGAAGCTGATTTACCGCCATTACCGGGTAAATGGGACTATAAAGGAAGCCGGATATGGATAAATGATGAAGAGATTTTGCCACCTGGCTGGACCATGACTCATCGTGTAAAAGATGTTGAGGTACCTTTGGGAAATGAAAATTGTGTTGTTCGTCCACCTCTATCCATACAACTCCATAAAGGGTGGAACAAGATACTTTTGAAACTTCCGGTTGGTAAGTTTACCCAGCCGGAAATCCGTTTGGTAAAATGGATGTTTACCACGGTGTTTGTCACTTTGGATGGAAAAAAAGCTGTGGAAGGACTTATTTATTCTCCTGAGAAAAAATTAAATTGATTTATGTATGAAAAAGATAATAATTCTTTTCTTGTTGTTGATGGGTGTAATCAGTGGATATGCCCAGAAACGTATTAAAGTAGCTTGTGTGGGAAATAGCATTACATATGGTGCAGCTCTGCCTGACCGTGATACACAAGCTTATCCTGTACGGTTACAACAACTTTTAGGAGATAGCTATGAAGTAGCGAATTTTGGAAAATCAGGAACTACCTTGTTGGCTAAAGGACATCGTCCTTATATTTTACAAAAGGAATATCAACAGGCTATAGAGTTTACTGCCGATATTGTGGTAATCCATTTGGGAATTAATGATACAGATCCACGTAATTGGCCTAATTATAGGGATAGTTTTGTGAAAGACTATTTGGACTTGATACATACATTCAAGGCTAAGTCCTCTCAATGTAGAATTCTTATCGCTAGACTGACTCCCATTTCAGATCGTCATCAGCGTTTTGAATCCGGTACTCGTGATTGGCGAGGGGAAATACAGCAAGCCATCGAAACTGTAGCTCGGTTTGCAGATGTGCAACTCATCGACTTTGAGAAACCATTATATCCTTATCCTTTTATGTTTCCGGATGCAGTGCATCCTAATCCGGCAGGAGCCAGAATTTTGGCGGAAACAGTTTATTCAGCGATAACCGGTGATTTTGGCGGACTGCAGATGTCCATGCTTTATACGGATAGTATGGTTTTACAACGTAATATTCCGTTGCATATTCAAGGTATGGCTAATGCCGGAGCAATGGTGACAGTGAGTATAGCTAAGCAAAAGCAAACAGTAAAAGTGGGTAGTGACGGACATTGGGAAGTAACTTTGTTGCCGCTTTCTGCAGGAGGACCTTATACATTGACTATAACGGATGGTCAGAAAACAACCTTGCAATATAAGGATATATTGGCAGGTGAAGTTTGGTTATGTTCGGGACAATCTAATATGGAATTTATGATGAAAGAAGCCATTTCCGGGAAACAGGATATTCCGTTAGCTACTAATAGTAGGATACGATTGTTTGATATGAAAGCGCGTTGGCGTACGAATGCCGTAGAATGGGAGAGTACCGTACTTGATTCGTTGAATAGTTTGCAATACTATAAAGATACAAAGTGGGAAACTGTCTCTCCGCAATCCGCAAGAGACTTTTCTGCTATAGCCTATTATTTTGGTAAAATGTTACAGGACAGTTTGAAAGTTCCTGTCGGATTGATTTGTAATGCTGTTGGAGGTTCACCGGCAGAAGCTTGGATTGACCGTAATACACTGGAGTATCGGTTCCCTGCAATATTGAGGAATTGGACAAAAAATGATTTTATCCAAGATTGGGTACGTGGCAGAGCGGCTTTGAATGTGCGGAAATCAGAAAATAACCGGCAACGTCATCCTTATGAGCCTTGTTATTTGTTTGAGGCAGGTATTCGTCCTTTGAGGCAATTTCCGTTGAAAGGAGTCATTTGGTATCAGGGAGAATCGAATGCGCATAATAAAGATGTGCACGAAAAACTTTTTAAACTTCTGGTGGAAAGTTGGCGTAAAAACTGGTCGAATTCAGAGATGCCTTTTTATTATGTACAGCTTTCAAGTATCGATCGTCCGTCATGGCCTTGGTTTCGTGACAGCCAACGTCGTTTGATGAAGGATATCCGGAATACAGGGATGGTGGTGTCCAGTGATAAAGGAGACTCTTTGAATGTGCATCCTACTGACAAGCGACCTATTGGGGAACGATTGGCTTATTGGGCATTAAACAAAACGTATGGTTGGAAACATATAGTACCCTCCGGGCCTTTGTTCCGTAGTGCCGAGTTCCGGAATGGTGCAGTATATGTCTCTTTTGATTATGGGGAAGGAATGCATAGCGCTGATGGAAAAGCGTTGCGTACATTTGAAGTGGCCGAAATAGATGGACTGTTTGAACCGGCTATTGCAGAGGTGGAAAATAATTGTCTGAAAGTGTATAGTAAGAATTTAAAATCTCCGCGCTATGTACGTTATGGGTGGCAACCGTTTACTCGTGCGAATTTGGTAAATGCTGCTGGACTACCTGCTTCTACTTTCCGTGCAGAAGCGATTTCTGCATATGTAAATGTAGTGGATATACAGGCTATGAAGGGTTTTCCAGAAAAGGATAAGAATTTTGCGAAAGGGGTTTCTGCCTGTTTTGCAGGGGTTACAGATGGGTGGCTTTTGATAGCCGGCGGATGTAACTTTCCAAAAAAATCCGCCAAGGATGGAGGAAGCAAAGAGTTCTATCGGGATATCTATGTTACAGAACTTTCGGACGATTCTGTGTTCTTTTGGCGAAAGGTAGGGGAATTTCCGCAACCTGTGGCTTATGGAGTGTCGGTTTCTACTTCGGATGGAATTGTTTGTGTAGGAGGTATGAATGCTGAAGGGACATTGAATACGGTATATCGCATTAGTATGGAGAATGATAAAAAAGTGCTTATAGAAGTATTGCCGTCTTTACCATGTGCATTGGATAATATGTCGGGTTGTATTTTAGGTAATACAGTATATATTGCCGGAGGTAATAAAGATGGTAAACCATCTAATGTTTTTTATTGTCTGAATTTGGAAAAACTTTTAGAAGGTTGGCAAAAACTTCCGGATTTTCCCGGTCTTCCCCGTATACAACCGGTGTGTGCAGTGCAAACTGATGTAACAGGTCGTCCGGCTTTTTATCTATGGGGTGGTTTTGCGGTTGGGGTGGGAGGTTCTCCAGCTTCATTGTCACTGGATGGGTATGTGTATTCGCCGAATTCAGGAAAATGGACATCTTTGCCTGCTCCTGTAAATAGGCAGGGAGAAACGATTTCATTAGGAGGAGGTACTGCCGTTGCTTGGGGAGATAGTCTGATTCTTTGTATGGGAGGGGTGAATAAAGATATTTTCTTGCAAGCACTTCGAAAACCTGCTCCAGATTATTTATCACATCCGGTAGAATGGTATCGTTTTAATTGTTTTTTACTTGCCTATAATACTCATCGTGAGAAATGGCAAACTATAGAATGTATTCCCGCTACAGCTCGAGCAGGCGCTGCATGTGTGGTATGGGGTAAAGACTTGTTCTATATTAATGGCGAACTGAAACCGGGCATACGTACTCCGGAGATCACTAGAATTCGATTGGAGAAATAGGAAATTAATACTATAAAATCGTCAAAAGCGGGATAATTATTATCCCGCTTTTGACGATTTTATAGTAGAATTTATTTTAATCGAATAAACTCTTGAACTTTTTGAAAATCTTTTCTTTAATTGATGTATTCGGTTTGAAATTATCCGATGTTTCCATTTCTTCAAGAACTTTCTTTTCTTCTCTGTTTAGAGTTTCAGGAACATATACACTGATATTTACCAATAAATCACCGGTCCCATATCCATTTACATTGGGTAAACCTTTACCACGCAGGCGAAGAACTTTACCCGGTTGTGTACCCGATTCGATCTTTACTTTCACTTTGCCGTCAATAGTAGGGATTTCTACTGCACCACCTAAAGCTGCTGTTGGGAAACTGAGGAGAAGGTTGTATATCAGGTCATTTTCGTCACGGATTAACTCTTTATCAGCTTCTTCCTCTACGAGTATCAGAAGATCGCCTGGTACACCATTATGTTTACCGGCATTACCTTTACCATTCATGGAGAGTTGCATACCTTCTGCTACGCCTGCGGGAATTTTTACAGATACTACTTCTTCACCGTAAACGATACCTTCACCGGCACATTCCTTACATTTATTCTTGATAACTTTACCTTCACCACCACATGTGGGGCAAGTGGCACGTGTCTGCATAGTACCGAGAATGGTTTGTTGATTACGTATAACCGTACCACTACCTTTACAAGTCTGACAAGTTTCTGCACCTCCGTCACCTTCGGCACCTGTTCCGTGGCAATGGTTGCAAGGAACATATTTTTTCAGTTTAAATTTCTTTTCAACACCGGTAGAGATTTCTTTCAGGTTCAGTTTTACCTTTACCCGCAAATCCGAACCACGATAACGGCGTTGTTGGGCACTACCACCGCCAAATCCGCCGAAACCGCCAAATCCACTGCTGTGTCCGCCAAAAATGTCACCGAACATGGAGAAAATGTCATCCATGGACATACCGCCACTGAAACCACCAAACGGCCCTCCATTGCCGGCAGCGCCACCCAGTCCGGCATGGCCGAATTGGTCGTAACGGGCACGTTTGTCCGGATTACTTAATACATCGTATGCTTCTGCCGCTTCTTTGAACTTCTCTTCCGCCGTTTTATCACCCGGGTTTTTATCCGGATGATATTGAATGGCTTTTTTACGATAAGCTTTTTTTATTTCTTCTGTCGATGCTGTTTTTTCGACTTCCAATACTTCGTAATAATCTCTTTTTTCCATATAACTTTTATGTTATTCTCCAACCACTACTTTGGCGTGGCGGATGACTTTGTCGTTTAGCGTGTAACCGGTTTGTACGCAATCCAGAATTTTACCTTTCAGTGCTTCGTCAGGTGCCGGAATTACGGCAATTGCTTCGTGATAGTCTGTGTCAAGAGGGAGTTCTTTGGTATCAATAACCTTTACACCATTCTGTCCCAATACATTCATAAACTTATTGTAGATAAGTTCAACGCCTTCTTTTACGGCAGCAACGTCAGTAGCTGTTTCCATGTTTTTGATGGCACGCTCAAAATCGTCTACGATAGGAAGAATACTACTGATACTCTTTTCACTGCCATTCAGTATAAGTTCAGCTTTTTCTTTCATTGTACGTTTACGATAGTTGTCAAACTCAGCAGACAAACGCAGATATTTATCTTTCTGTTCTTCAATTTCCTGATTGGCTTTTTCCAACTCCTGACTCAGCTTTTCTTCTTCGGTCAAAGGTGTCTCTTCTTTTTCGGAAGTTTCTTTTTCAATTGTCTCTTCCTCATTGGGAACAGCCTGAGCTTTCAATTCTTCTTCTTTGTTGGTTTCTTTTTCTTTAGAATTCATATTGTTATGCTTATTATTCTTATAAAATGTTTTTGTTTTCATTGTTGTCAAGGGTTTAAGTTAATATGATACCACTTCTTCTGCAAAAACTTTGCCAAAAAGACTGTTTTCGTCGAAAACGTTGCAAAGGTAGTACTTTTATGTCAGATTGACAGCGAAATATTCTATAAATAGGAAGTTAATATCGCATTTGTATAATGTTAACTGAATAAGATGCAGTTAGTTAACTTCATTGTGTATAGTTAGTTAACTTCATCTGATGCAAGAAGTTAACTTGTTGTAGCCTGATTTAGAGTATTATTTCGTATCTTTGCAACTTCAAAATAGTAAATCATAATTAAATCGTAAATATAAAGATGATTACAGTCTCGAATGTTTCGGTACAGTTTGGTAAAAGAGTGTTGTTCAATGATGTAAACCTGAAGTTTACAAGTGGTAATTGTTATGGAATTATTGGTGCCAATGGTGCCGGAAAATCGACTTTCCTACGGACTATTTCGGGAGATTTAGATCCGACTACCGGGTCTATTATGTTAGGACCGGGTGAACGTCTTTCTGTTTTGAGCCAAGACCACTTTAAGTGGGATGCTTTTACAGTGATGGATACTGTAATGATGGGACACACGGTGTTGTGGGACATTATGAAACAGCGTGAAGAGTTATATGCGAAGGAAGATTTTACCGATGAAGACGGCTTGAAGGTATCTGAGCTTGAAGAAAAGTTTGCAGAACTGGATGGATGGAATGCCGAAAGTGATGCGGCTGCCCTTCTTAGTGGATTGGGTATTAAGGAAGACAAGCACTATGTATTGATGGGTGAACTGAATAATAAAGAAAAAGTGCGTGTCATGTTGGCACAGGCTTTGTATGGTAACCCGGATAACTTGTTGCTGGATGAGCCTACCAATGACTTGGACATGGATACCGTAAGCTGGTTAGAAGAGTATCTTTCTAATTTTGAGCATACAGTGTTGGTAGTGAGTCACGACCGTCACTTCCTCGATTCTGTTTGTACACATACGGTGGATATTGACTATGGAAAAATCAATCTTTTTGCCGGTAATTATAGCTTCTGGTACGAATCCAGTCAGTTGGCTCTTCGTCAGCAGCAGAATCAGAAGGCCAAGGCTGAAGAGAAGAAGAAGGAGTTGGAAGAGTTTATTCGCCGTTTCAGTGCCAACGTAGCAAAAAGTAAACAGACTACCAGCCGTAAGAAGATGCTGGAGAAACTCAATATAGAAGAAATCAAACCGTCTTCCCGTAAATATCCAGGCATTATCTTTACACCGGAGCGTGAACCGGGTAATCAGATATTGGAAGTGTCGGGTTTGACGAAGACCTTGGAAGATGGTACGGTATTGTTCCGTGATGTAAACTTTAACGTTGAAAAAGGGGATAAAATTGTATTTCTTTCACATGACCCACGTGCTATGACTGCTTTGTTTGAGATTATCAATGGTAACATAAAACCGGATGCGGGAACTTTCAACTGGGGTGTTACGATTACCACAGCTTATTTACCATTGGATAATACAGACTTTTTCAATACCGATTTGAATTTAGTAGATTGGTTGAGTCAGTTTGGTGAAGGAAATGAAGTGTATATGAAGAGTTTTCTTGGGCGTATGCTTTTCTCTGGTGAAGAGGTCTTGAAAAAAGCCAGTGTGCTGTCGGGAGGTGAAAAAATGCGCTGTATGATTGCACGTATGCAATTGCGTAATGCCAACTGTCTGATTTTAGATACACCTACCAATCATCTTGATTTGGAATCTATTCAGGCTTTCAATAATAATCTGAAGATTTATAAAGGGAATGTTCTGTTCTCCTCTCATGACCACGAATTTATTCAGACTGTAGCAAACCGTATCATTGAATTAACACCGAATGGTATCATTGATAAGATGATGGAATATGATGAGTATATCACTTCCGACCATATCAAGGAATTGAAAACACGGATGTACGGGGAATAAATATGAACTTAGGGGCGTGATGGCATTCGCGCTCCGGTAAGATAATGTATTTTGGGGCACGGATTACGGGGGGTACAGACTGCGATATTATTGGTTAAATAAAAAATCCGCGTAGTCCGTGCTTGAATTATTGTTTATAAATCAATTTATCTTCTTCTTCTCCGAAAATATTATCCCCAAGGGTCGTAATTTTGTTTCCTGTAGCAAGTACTTTACGCAAGTTGGTACAGCCCATGAAAGCTCCATATTCAATAGCTGTTACACTGGAAGGTAATATTATGGTACCGCATAAACGGGTACAACCGCTAAAGGCACGTTGTCCGATACTTTTCAAAGCATGAGGCAAGGAGATGTTTAGTAGATATTTCTTTTGTGTAAAAGTATAGTCGGGAATTATTGTGGCATTACTTTTCGATAAATCAATAGAAACGAGATTGGGCATATAGTTGCGTATCAAAGTGAAATCGGCTTCATCCATCTTACCTTCCACAGTGAGAAAATTCACATCTTTGGGTTGTATACCTTTCTGAATAAGTTCACTTGCCAAGCTTCCCATCATCCCTATTTGTACAGTAATACTTATCGGTTCTCCTTCGATGAATGCAAATGCTTCCCATCTTTTCCCACGACGATAAGAGTCACTACTGCCTAGTGGTACAAATATGGCTGTTATGCTGTCTGCCAATGCTTCGGGCAGTAAATTGGGAGGAGTTTTCTTTCGGATCTGGCAGATCTTCAAATTGGTACAACCTTTGAATGCACCATCTTCAATGTTTTTAGTCTTGTCGGATATAATCACTCTTGTCAGCGATGTCTTTCCTGTGAATGTACTGTCGTTGACTTGCGTACAGAAGGCATACGAAGGTATACAGTTGGCGGGATAAACATAAAAACGGTCAGGATGCGTGCCGTTCTTTCCGGCATACATACTGATGGATGCGGTAGAAATATCCAATATCTGCAAATTTTTGAATTTGTCTCTTAAGTGGCGGAAGTCAATAGCATTCAGCTTACCCTGCAGTGTAAGATGAGTTATTTGGTTGGCTTCATTTTCAGTCAACATTTCAACTAAAGTACCCGGTTTGGCTACATAATATCTTTTGGAATTCTGTGCGGAGACATTCAGCATGAAATACATTCCAACAGTGACTAATAGTATTTTTCTTAGGCTCATGTTTTGAATTCAGATTAATTAAGTGCTTCAAATATAGCGAGAATATGCAAAGAATTACTAATGTTTTTTCTTTTTATTGTTATTTTTGTCGGATATTAATCAATTATATCCGATTTTGTTTATGGAAGCAATGACTAAAAAGATACGTGTAGGACTTGCCGCAGTAGATATTATCATGTTTATAGTGCTTGCATTTATTATAATGATGTTTATCACTATACCTTTTGGAGTCCTGTTTGATAAACTGAAGGGTACAGATATGGCGGAGAACATTCCTTTTCTCATGATAAATGAAACGATCATGCTGATCGGTGTGTTTTTGGCAGCATGGATTGTATTGCGGTTTCGTGGGCTCTCGCTTACCGGTTTAGGACTTTCTTTGAAAGGACGTTGGAAAGATTGGTTGGGTGGAACTTTGTTCGCTTTTGTACTTTATATGATAGGTTTTGGGTTTTCTCTACTTGTAGGCGTGGTAGAGGTAACAGGAATAACCTTTCAACTATCTACTTTGCTGATGACTTTGATGTTTTTTCTCTTGGTAGGCATCACAGAAGAACTGGCTTTACGCGGTTTTGTCTTGGGGCGTTTGCTGGATGCAGGTGTGAACAAGTTTTGGGCACTTCTCATTTCTTCCATCCTTTTTTCATTGATACACATCGCAAACCCTAATTTTGCTTTTCTGCCGTTCCTCAACATTGTGTTGGCAGGAATTCTTTTAGGGGCATCCTATCTATATACCCGTAATCTTTGTTTTCCTATTGCTTTACACTGGTTCTGGAATTGGCTGCAAGGCCCAATATTAGGTTATGAAGTCAGTGGCAACAAATTTGGTACTAGCTTACTGACCCTGCATTTTCCCGAAGCCAATATAATGAATGGTGGTTCTTTCGGATTTGAAGGATCTATAATTTGCACGATACTTATGATAATTGGGACAGTGGTTATTATAAAGTTTCTTGTTCCACTCCAATCATCGTCAACTGTATCCTCTTGCGGTCAGGATCCACACTAAGCACCTTTACACGGACATGCTGATGAATGGAAACTATTTCATTCGGGTCTGATATGTATCTTTGAGCAAGTTGGGAGAGGTGTATCAGACCATTTTCCTTGATGCCTATATCGACAAAAGCACCGAAGTTGGTAATATTGCCTACAATACCTGGAAGTTCCATACCGATACGCAAGTCATTGATGGTACGCACATTCTTGTCAAATTCAAATATCTTGATAGGACCGCGAGGATCTCGTCCGGGTTTATCCAATTCCTGAAGTATGTCCTTCAGGGTAGGCATACCTACGGTGGGAGAAAGGTATCGTTCCGGTTGTATCTTCAGTCGTAATTCTTTGTTGGTAATCAACTCTGTTACGGTACATCCTAAATCTTTCGCCATCTGTTCTACAATGTAGTAACTTTCCGGATGTACAGCCGTGTTATCCAATGGGTTTTTTGCTTCCGGAATACGTAAGAAACCGGCACATTGCTCAAATGCTTTTGCTCCCATACGGGGTACTTTTAATAATTCCTTACGGGAAGCAAAAGCTCCGTTTTCAGTTCGGTAATTTACGATGTTTTGCGCCAGTTGCGGACCGAGTCCGGATATATAGGTCAACAAATGACTGCTGGCCGTATTTAGGTTTACACCTACTTGGTTTACACAGTTTTCTACTGTTTGATCCAGTGATCTTTTTAATTTAGTTTGGTCTACATCATGCTGATATTGTCCCACTCCGATAGATTTAGGCTCTATTTTTACGAGTTCTGCCAACGGATCCATCAGTCTGCGGGCAATGGATACCGCACCGCGTACGGTTACATCATACTCGGGAAACTCATCCCTTGCTATTTTAGACGCAGAATAAATGGATGCTCCTTGTTCACTTACAATGAAAATCTGGATATTGAGATTGAATGTCTGTTGTTTTAAGAAATCCTCCGTTTCACGGCTGGCAGTTCCGTTACCGATGGCAATTGCTTCTATCTTGTAAGCCTCTATCATCTTTTGTAATTTTGAAAAGGCCTCTTTCGGTTTGTTCACCGGTGGATGTGGATATATATTTTCATTGTGCAAAAGATTTCCTTGGGCATCCAAACATACCACCTTACATCCGGTACGGAAACCGGGATCGATGCCCATTACTCGTTTTTGTCCCAGTGGTGAAGCAAGTAGTAGTTGACGCAGGTTTTCTGTGAACACACGTATGGCTTCTTCATCGGCACGTTCTTTACTCAGTGCTGCAAATTCTGTCTCAATAGAAGGTTTCAACAGGCGTTTGTAAGCATCTTGTACAGCTTCGGTCACTTGTTGTCCACAAGTATTATGATTAAACACGAATTGTCGTTCCAGACGTTCCAAACATTCATCATCATCCGGGCTGATACTTACCTTCAGTATACCTTCGGATTCTGCACGCCGAATGGCGAGTAGGCGATGGGAACTGCAACGTTTTAATGATTCGGAACAATCAAAGTAGTCCCGGTATTTGTTACCTTCTTCCTCTTTACCCTTTACAACTTTGGCTGTTAATATTGCCTGGCGCGAGAAAATATTTCGTAATGTGTTTCTTGCACGCTCATTTTCACTCACTTGTTCGGCGATGATATCGCGTGCTCCTTTTAATGCGTCATCTGTATTTTTTACATCACCCTTGACGAAATCGGTAGCACGCTTCTCCGGATGAGGCTCTCGCTGTAACATCAATAAAGTGGCAAGCGGTTCCAATCCTTTTTGTCGTGCGACTTCCGCGCGTGTTTTGCGTTTGGGCTTATAAGGCAAGTAAATATCTTCGAGCACAGTACTGTCCCATGTTTCATCGATACGTTTCTGTAACTCAGGTGTCATCTTTTCTTGTTCCCGGATAGTATTGATGATGGTTTCTTTACGTTTAGCGATTTCATTCAGTTTTTCATACTGAGTTTGGATGGCTTCAATCTGTACTTCATCCAATCCGCCTGTTGCTTCTTTTCTGTAACGACTGATAAATGGAATGGTAGCTCCATCGTTTAACAAATGTAAAGTCTGCCCGATTTGTTTTTCAGATATCCCAAGAGTGGCAGATATTATGTTGTGAAAAATTTGTGTCATGTCAATTAAATGATATTGATAATAGAGAGCAAATGTACGAAAAAGTATCTTTTTTCTATATCTTTATAAGTTTTATTATATCTTTGTACCAGTTACAAAGTTGTTGAATGAATCAATCAAAACATATATTCCATCGAGTTCTGTCAATACTTATGGCACTTTGTTTTCCCGTCTTGTCTGCTTTCTCCATGATGGGTGAACATCCTGTATTGATTATCAGTTCCTATAATCCGGACGCGCGCCAAACTTCGGGTAATATTTCTGATTTTATAGAAGAATTTCAGCGTCTGGGAGGTAAAAATGGAGTCGTATTGGAGAATATGAACTGTAAAAGTTTCTCAGAATCCACTTTGTGGAAACGGAGAATGACAGAATTATTATCGAAATATAAAGGCAATAAAGAACCTGTATTGATTGTTCTTATAGGGCAGGAAGCTTGGGCTGCCTATCTATCGGTGGAGGAGTCCGTCCGTGGAAATATTCCTGTACTTACGTCGTTGACGAGCCGCAACATAATAAAATTACCGGAACAAGGGGTGGATTTGAAGACATGGATGCCTGAGTCTTTGGACTTCTTTGAGGATTTTCAGGGTTTGCCTATTAAAGCGGGTTTTATGTATGATTATGACGTTAAAGCCAATGTCCGGATGATTAAAAAGATGTATCCGGCTACCCGGAATATCGCGTTTATATCAGATAACAGTTATGGGGGTGTCACTTTGCAGGCGCATGTCATAGAAGAAATGAAGAACTTTCCCGATTTGAATCTTATCCTTTTGGATGGGCGTGTAAATACTATTTATACAATCAGTGACAAACTTCACGCACTGCCTGCTAACACAGCCCTACTGTTGGGTACGTGGCGAGTAGATATGAATGATGGCTATTTTATGCGGAACGCTACTTATGCCATGATGGAAGCGGCTCCCGGGCTGCCGGTTTTTTCCATCACTTCGATTGGTATAGGATATTGGGCAGTAGGTGGAATTGTCCCTATATACAGAGCGTTAGGTAAAGGCATGGCACGTCAGGCCATACAGTTATTATCCAATCCCCACGATGAAAATAATCTGATAGAGGTCATTCCCAATGAAGCGTTGGTAGATGGCAAACTTATCAAAGAGAGAAAACTTGATATCTCTTTTTTGTCTGTACCCGTAAAGATAGTGAATGTGGCTCCATCATTTTATGAACAGTATAAATTCCAGATTTGGGGAGTATTCTCTATTTTGGTCATATTGCTTGCCGGCTTGTTTGTTTCGCTCTATTTCTATTACCACACCAAGAAATTGAAGGACGAGTTGCAAGTATCCGAAGGGGCTTTGCGAGAAGCTAAGGATAAAGCTGAAGAGTCCAGTCGGTTGAAGAGTGCTTTTCTTGCCAATATGAGTCATGAGATACGTACACCTTTAAATGCTATTGTCGGTTTTTCAGACGTACTCTCTGCCGGCGATACTTCTTTGGAAGAGCAAAGGGGATATTTCGATATTATCAAAACTAATTCGGATTTGCTGCTACGGCTGATTAATGACATTCTGGATGTGTCGCGTCTTGAAGCAGGTAGGGTAAACTTTTCAATGGAAAAGTGCGATGTTGTGCAAGTTTGTCGTCAAGCGTTGGCTTCGGTAGTGCAGGCACGTAGATCTTCTAATCATCTGATATTTGAGTCTGATCTGGAAATATTGGAAATGCGTACGGATATACAGCGTTTGCAGCAGGTTGTTATCAATCTTCTTTCAAATGCAGATAAGTTTACAGAAAAAGGCATCATCACTTTGAATTTAAAATTGGATAAAGGTTGTGGTATGGCTGTCTTTTCTGTATCAGATACCGGTTGTGGTATACCTTTGGAAAAGCAAAAACAGGTTTTTGAGCGTTTTGAGAAACTAAATGAATATGCTCAGGGAACGGGATTAGGTTTATCAATTTGCCGGTTGACTGTACAAAAATGGGGTGGAAAAATTTGGATAGACTCTACTTATACTAAGGGAGCGAGATTTATTTTCACTCATCCGTTAGATTTATAAAATACATGATAGAATGAAAAGAGTAAGTGTTTTTTTTCTGTGTTTTTTTATCCTGACCGCTTGTGTAAATACTCAGGAGAAAGAAATAAAATTGAAGATTGTACAAACGAGTGATATACACGGAAATTTCTATCCCCATGACTTTATTTTACAACGGGAAGCAACTGGAAGTTTGGCGCGCGTGTACGCATTGGTGCAGAAAAATAGAGAGGTATATAAAGATAATCTGATATTGTTGGATAATGGTGATATTTTGCAAGGACAACCTACGGCCTACTATTACAACTACATTGATACGGTTTCTCCTCATGTGGCTGCCGAAATGATGAACTTCATGGGTTATGATGCCGGAAATATGGGTAATCATGATGTAGAGACCGGTCGTACTGTTTTTGACCGTTGGGCGGGCGATTGTCACTTCCCGGTTTTGGGAGCTAATATCATTGAAACAGCTTCGGGAAATACACATTTTAAACCTTATCAGGTGATGGAACGTGATGGTGTGAAGATTGTGGTATTGGGGATGATTACTCCTGCTATTCCCGTATGGTTGTCAGAGAACCTATGGCAAGGACTTCGTTTTGATGATATGGAAGATACTGCCCGTAAATGGATGAAAACTATTCGCGAAAAAGAAAAGCCGGATTTGATAATCGGTATGTTCCATGCCGGACAAGATGCCTTGTTGATGGGAGGTAAATATCGTGAAAATGCCTCGATAGACGTTGCGCGGAATGTGCCGGGATTTGATATCGTATTGATGGGGCACGATCATGCCCGCGAGTGCAAGAAAGTGGTGAATGTTGAAGGAGATTCTGTGTTGGTGATAGATCCTGCCAGTAACGGTCTTGTTGTAAGTGATATTGACGTGACTCTGAAACTGCGTAACGGCAAAGTCGTGGATAAAAAGATAGAAGGAAGGCTCTCTGACACCAAGGATTACGGTATCAGTGAAGACTTTATGAAGCATTTTACGCCTCAATATGGTACTATTCAGGATTTTGTTTCCAAAAAAATAGGACGGTTCACTGAAACCATTTCCACGCGTCCTGCATATTTCGGCTCTTCTGCTTTCATCGATCTTATCCATACGTTACAGTTGGAAATCAGCGGTGCTGAAATTTCATTGGCCGCACCTTTGTCATTTGATACAGAGATAAAAGAAGGTGAAGTTTTTGTGAACGACATGTTCAATTTGTATAAGTACGAGAACATGCTCTATACTATGAAACTTTCGGGTAAGGAAGTTCATGATGCCTTGGAAATGTCGTATGATTTATGGACAAATCGTATGCAGTCGGCGGATGATCACCTCTTATTGTTCCGTGAAAAACGTCGTGAGGGTGCTGCTGATCGTGCTTCTTTTAAGAACTTTAGCTTTAACTTTGATTCTGCTGCCGGTATCATATATACAGTGGATGTGACGAAACCGGCGGGGGAGAAAGTAACGATTATCAGTATGGCAGATGGTAAACCGTTCGATATGAATAAGATTTATACGGTTGCCCTGAACTCTTATCGTGGTAATGGGGGTGGAGAACTTCTTACCAAGGGAGCGGGTATCTCACAGGATGACTTGAAAGGACGTATCATCAATTCTACCGATAAAGATCTACGTTATTATCTGATGCAATATATCGAACAGCGGAAAGTGATTACTCCCCATGCTTTAGGTCAGTGGAAATTCATTCCTGAAAAATGGACAGTGCCTGCTTCCAAACGTGATTATGAATACCTGTTTGGTAAAACTGACAAATAATTACTATCTTTGCCGCTTCAAATTAAAAAGATAGGTATCGGGACGTGAAGCAACTCAGAAAAATCATAGGCGCCTTATTCTTGCTTGTACTCTTCATAGCGTACCAGGCAAGTATAACGGCGTTTACTCATGTCCACTACGTAAATGGGGTATTGGTTACCCACTCGCATCCTTTTCATAATAAACATTCGCATTCCGATGCTTCACTTCTTGTCATCGGCTTGTTGTCTCATTTTATCTCATCCGAGCCGGATTGTTGCGAACAGTTGCATCCGATGTGTCCCTTGTTGACAGTGCTTAGAGTTGAATCTGGAAGCGTTGCCGTTAAAGGTAAAGCATATAGGGTGATTTCCCTTCGTGCCCCTCCATCTTCTATCATTCTTTAAATGCATTTTGTAATATCGACTGTTGGTATGTACTGTACCAGCGTTTGATATTTGTTGTACCGTTATTTGGTATTTATCGTACCAGCATTTGGTATGTGACAGATATTTATTGATAATTTTTTATATACGCTAATCATGAAACAATTTATATTGGCGTTGGTACTTACTGTAGTAAGCACCGGCGTAGCTATTGCCGTAAATCCTATCAGGGAAGGTAATATGATTTCAGGCCACGTCATTGTGGAAGGAAGTGAAGAAAATATACCGTACGCCACTATTTTGATTGTAGGGACAGGACAGGGAACGATATCCAATGAAGAAGGACAATTTCAATTTAAGAACCTTTCACCGGGCAAGTATAAACTGCGTGTGTCGGCAGTGGGATATAAAACGCAAGAAAAAGAGATAGAGGTATCCAAAGAATATACCGCTGTGGTACATTTTCAGATGATAGAGGAAAGTTTTATGACGGATGAGGTGGTCGTATCAGCTAATCGTAATGAAGTAAGCCGTAAAGCTGCTCCGGTAGTAGTGAATGTGATGAGTACCAAACTTTTTGAAATGGTGAATTCTACCGACCTTGCCAAGACTTTGAATTATCAGTCGGGACTTCGTGTGGAAAACAACTGCCAGAACTGTGGCTTTCCTCAAGTACGTATCAATGGACTGGAAGGTCCGTACTCGCAAATCCTGATCAACAGCCGTCCTATTATCAGCGCATTGAGTGGCGTATATGGCTTGGAACAAATTCCTGTGAATATGATCGAACGTGTAGAGGTGGTACGTGGTGGAGGTTCCGCTCTTTTCGGTGCCAATGCGGTAGGAGGAACCATTAATATCATTACTAAAGATCCTATTAATAACTCTTTTCAGGTATCGAGCATGTTCTCTAATATGGATGGAAAGTCTTGGGAACAATACATGGGGGGCAACGTTTCTTTGGTAGCCAAGGATAATTCTTACGGTATCGCTCTCTATGAGAGTTATCGTAACCGTAATCCTTACGATCGTGATGGCGACGGATTTTCCGAATTAGGTAAGTTGAATATGAACACTTTCGGTTTCCGTGCTTACTATCGCCCTACACAATTCAGCCGTATCAATCTGGAGTATCATACCACCAATGAGTTTCGTCGTGGCGGTAATAAGTTCGATCTTCAACCACATGAAACCGATATCACCGAACAAACCAAACATATTATCAATAGCGGGGGGGTAAGTTACGATCTGTTTTGGCGTGAATATAAACATAAACTCTCAGTATATGGCTCTGTCCAGCACACTGACCGCAACAGTTATTATGGAGCTCAAAGGGACGCAAACGCATACGGCAAGACGGATGATCTCACTTGGGTAGCCGGGGGAATGTATGTTGGTAATATGGATAACTGTTTTTTTGCTCCGGCTACTTTCACGGGTGGTTTGGAATATCAGAGTAATTCCATGCACGATGTTATGACGGGATATCACCGTGATATGGAGCAGGATGTACGCATTGCCAGTGCCTTTGTTCAGAACGAATGGAAGATGAATGTGCTGACGATGTTGGTAGGCGCCCGTCTGGATAAACATAATCTGATTGACAAATTGATTTTCAGTCCTCGTGTCAATCTTCTTTATAAACCTACTGAAGACTTTCAGGCACGATTGACCTATTCTACCGGTTTCCGTGCCCCGCAGGCATACGATGAAGATTTGCATGTGACTGCCGTGGGGGGTGAAGGTGTACAAATCAAACTGTCGGATAATTTGCGTGAAGAGCGTTCCAATAGTTACAGCGGTTCTATCGACTGGACTGCTCATTTGGGGCATTGGCAGGCAAATCTTCTGGTGGAAGGTTTCTATACAGACTTACGCCATGTATTTGTGCTGGAGGATATAGGCAAGGATGAGAATGGTGATGTCATCAAAGAACGTCGTAATGGTAATGGTGCCCGTGTATTCGGTGCCAATCTCGACGCTAAGATAGCGCATGGCAAGGAAGCACAATTCCAGTTGGGGTTTACGGCACAGCGTAGTCGTTATACTCGTGAAGAAGCCTGGACACAAGTAGATGGCGAAGACCTGACAACTAAACGTATGCCGCGTACTCCCGACTATCATGGTTACTTTACGTTTTCATCCGCTCCGGTAAAGAACTTTGATTTTTCACTATCCGGTACTTATACGGGTAAAATGATTGTACCTCATTATGCCGGATATGTAGAGAAAGACCATATGGAGCATACTCCTCAATTCTTTGATCTGAACCTGAAATTGAATTATACGTTCGTTTTGCACGATCACATCAAGTTTCAATTGAATATAGGTGTACAAAATATTTTTAATAGTTTCCAGAAAGATTTGGATAAAGGGGAATTTCGGGATGCAGGTTATTTCTATGGTCCCACACAGCCGAGGACTTTCTTTATCGGATTTAAGATTATGAACTAGAAAAATGTTCATATTTTCTTATTTTGCGAAGACATGAGCAATAATTCAAGGAATAATTCTACTTTTGTCGTCAAAAGAAGAAGCTGATGGACAAACAAAAAAGTATACGCAATGTAGATATATCATTAATACATCATTTACCGAAGATTGACTTTATCGGTAATGATTTCGCGATTTTTGATGATATAAAAGATATGCCTTTATCACTTTATCCCACCCGATTGAATGTAGCCTGCTTGGCTGTCTGTAATCGGGGATGGTGTAGAATGAATATCAATTTGCAGGAATATGAAATGAAGGAGGGGATGCTTGCCGTCATTCTGCCGGAGCAGATTGTACAGCAAGGTGAACGTTCTACAGATTTCTCCGGTAGTTTTATTGCCGTGTCCAGAGATTTTATGGATATGGTGATACCTACCATGCAACAATTGTTTCCTATGTTTTTTATGATAAAAGAGCGCCCTTGTATGTCTATTAGTCCGGAAGAACTGCAGTCTTTCCGGGAATATCATTCTTTCCTTTGGAGTAAAGTGAAACTGAAGGACAATCCCTATCGTAAAGAGATTACACAGGGATTGCTGATGGCTCTTTTTTATGAGATTTATAATATCTATCAGGGGCATGTCGTACAGGAGCGCATACCGAAAAGCCGTAAGGAAGATTTGTTCGAACGTTTTATCCGTTCCATTACCGAGTCTTATAAGAATGAACGTAGCGTATCATTCTATGCCGATAAAATGTTCCTTACTGCCAAACACCTTTCTACGGTAGTAAAAGAGGTGAGTGGAAAGACTGCCGGCGAATGGATTGATAGTCTTGTCATCCTTGAAGCAAAAGCTTTACTCAAATCTTCCGAATTGAGTATCCAGGAAATTGCCGATGAACTCCACTTTGCCAATCAGTCTTTCTTTGGCAAGTACTTTAAACATCACACCGGATTGTCGCCCAAAGAATACCGTAGGCAATAGAACTATTTTGAGAATATTTTCTATTGAAGGTTACATGATGTAATTAAAAACCGGACAGCAACGGTTGAAAGCATTTTCTTTCCGTTCCTGTCCGGCTTTTTATATATCATAGGTCTATTTATTTACCCAACGACATCAGCCACTTGCCATCTTTTTTCACCATCTTTTGGTCGCCTTCTTCCGTTTCACCGTTTCCAAAAGTCGTTTTTGTTTTTACAACAGCTGTATTGCCATCTTCAGAGATTGTTTCAGATAAAATTTCGATATCCTTAATTCCACCTTTCTTTTCGTACTCTTTCATCCCTTTTTCTTTGATCATGGAAGCCAATCCTTCTTTTTGCTCTTTGATCTGTTCGGGAGTTTGTTTGTCATCGAATGCCAGTCCATCTACAAACTTTACATAATCACCTTTTTGGAGGTATTTGCTGTATTCTTTCATTGCAGCTCCGGGAGAATTCGTGGAGGAAGAACAAGATACCATTGCCAGCATGACTGTCAACACAAGGCTGAAATACAATACTTTTTTCATACGCTTTTGTTTTAAATGAATAATGTGTGTTTAAAAATAGTATATCAAACAGAGACGTTTGCTCTGTACAATGTCATTCGGCAATAAATAGTCACCACGGAGCCCCGGTATATTGATAGAGCTGATACGTCCCTCAGGTAAGTCTACTCCTTCTTTACGGTATACATAATCTATCAACTCCGTACAATACATTTCAGTTGTGTCATTCAGGTTGTAACTGTGGTCAAACGGCACACGTTTCAGAAAGAGGTTCAAGGCGTTTTTTGCTGCTTTACATGCTACGGTTGAATCTTTCGATACACGCATCACTGCACCTCTTATGGCTTTTCCAGCCTCAAAAAAATGTTCTATCGTTTCCATTTTCACCCTGTCTGCATCACCTTTGAAATCCGGTTCTCCAGGGACTGCATGTATTACATGCCATTTTCCGTTTTCTTTTTTCAGAATGCCCACGTGCGAATAACTGCCTTCCCGGTCTGCCGCCAATACAATCCTGCTTGTAATGCCTGTACCTCTTCTGAAGACGATATCTCCGTCCCGGAACAGTTCTTGTGGCAAATCAACCGATTGTTTCTTGCTTTTGTTTCTGTCCATGCAGTTTGTAAAGCTGAATAAACAAAACAAGCAAAGCAGTCCGTTCACAATCGATGATATATGAATTTTCCTTTCCATTTGCCACAAATATAAAAAAATGAAAGCAAATCACAACAATTCTTTTATCGGACTAAATTTGAGTTTGTTGTTTCCAATGGTTCAAAGATACTACTTTTATTGTCTAAAATGGTATCAATGATTATTTTTCTTATGATACAAATGTAAAATTAAGTCTCACAGTTTTTCTGTGAGACTTAATTTATTTTATTGGGAGTTTATATGTTTTATAATAGTATTATTTTAATAATCTGATCAAGCCTATTTAAGTTTATAATATTCTTCCTCAGTTACCGGTTCAAGCCACTCGTTGGAAATATTTTCACCGGAAACTTCGAAGGCCAGATGGGCAAACCAACTGTTTGCCGCTGCACCATGCCAGTGTTTTACATTGGCGGGGATATGGATGACTGTACCGGGCAGGATTTCTACCGCTGGTTTGCCCTCTTCCTGATACCATCCTCGACCGGCTACACCGATAAGCATCTGTCCGCCGCCTTTCGTTGCACGGTGGATGTGCCAATTATTGCGGCAGCGAGGTTCAAAAGTGACATTGGATATGTTCACCTGTTCACGTGAAACAGGAGCGAGGTAGCTGTTACCGATGAAGTACTGTGCGTAGGCAGTATTAGGTTCGCCGATGGGGAAAATCATTTCGCGTTGGAAGGTTGCTTTGGCATCCTCACCGGTCGTGTCTTCAGCCCATATGTCTTTTGCAAGATTAAATGCTGCCCATGCTTTCGGCCAACCGGCATAGAAGCTAATGTGGGTGATAATTTCGGCTATTTCTGTGCGGGTGATACCATTCTTCTTTGCTGATTGAAGATGGTGGATGAGAGAACTGTCCGTGATACCTTGGCTGATCAGGGAGGTGATGGTTACTAAACTTCGGTCACGGAGACCAAGTTTGTCGGTACGGTTCCATACTTCGCCAAAGAGGACATCATCGTTGAGTTCCGCAAATTTCGGGGCGAATGTACCTAACTGGTTACGCCCTGCTGTCTGTACAATTTTTTCTTGTGCCATAACATTGAGTGTTAAAATACAGAGTGCTGAAAATAAAAGAAATTTATTCATAATCGTTTCATTTATTGGATAAAGTTATTGATCTGGTTTGCAGGGTTAAACGACGTTTGGCTCGAGAATGTTGTTTGCCCATACTGACAGGTATTTTTTTTCGTTATATTTCCGTTCCATGAAGAGACACCGGGTTACTCCTGATCTTCCCGTTTTACTCCGATCTTGTTGAGCCATTCGGTAATGTGGGTGTCCATTTGCGATAGATCCGAAGAAGTCAACAGTAATGTCTGGTTGATTATTGTCGCATAGGGGCAAAGTTTGCGGACTTCACTGACCGAGGTTGAAATGCCGCTACTTCCACTTGTCGCGAATAGAGCAACTTGTTTACTTGCCAGTTTCGAGGCATGTTCATGCAGAAATGTCTGCATCGGAGTTGCTATACTACTGTACCAGATCGGATAGCCGATGAAGACAATATCATAATCATCGAAATTCTCTACTGAGGTTTTAACAGCCGGATAATTTCCTTGTCGGATAGCAGCTAATTCTTCCTGTGCACGTTTCAACATGGAATTATAATCATTCTCGTAAGGCATTTGCGGTTCAACTTCCAGTATGTCACAATTGAGTACCGCTTGAATTCGTTTTGCCACACGTTCGGTATTACTCGTACGTGAGTTGTAAAGTACTAAATAGCGCCCTTTACCTCCGGGTGCTGGAGTATCGGGTTTATCATTACCTTCTTCGTCCGGTTGTTCGGATGTTCCGGGCTGTTCGGGTGTATATGGCTCGTTGTTGGAACCGCCACAAGCTTCTACAGACAATACTGTCAGTAGCATTAGGAAAATTAATAATAACTTCTTCATAATTTATTTGTTTTTTTATATTGCAAAGTTACCGCGTTGTGTAAAAATGGACTTAACTATATGCGGGGAGTTTATACCATTTTTACTGATTTTCATGTGTTGGTATTCGGATATCTATTTAAAATGGCCATTTTTTTGTATATATGTGTCGATTAAAAAAAACAGGCGACTTTGCACAACTATATCCACTAATATGTTATTCAGCTAACCCAAAATGGGCCATCGGTGGAATTAGTATTGTGCAAGTCGCCGAAAAAAAGGAATTTACTATTTGATATTAGAAATTGATATTCACTCCGCCCATGAAAGTTGCTTTGGGCATGGGGAAACCATTGTTTATTTCGTATCGTTGCGCCAACAGGTTTTCTCCTTTCACAAAGATGTCGGCGTATCGGCATAGACGGTAATTGGCACGAAGATCCCAAAGGACAAAACTTTCTTGTTTTTCCTTACTTTTGACTACATTAGTATGCAGGTCCTTGATGTATTGCAAACCGGTTGATACTCCCCAGCGTCTTTGGGTGAAATCTACACCTGCGTAGAGTTTGTGCTCAGGAGCGGCAACTACTGGATTTTCCATGTGCAGCCAACTGTAATTCGCATTTATCCGCCAATGGATATCAATACGATAACCCACATTCGTTTCAATTCCCCAGTTTTCAATCTCACCGGTATTTACATTCAGTGGTTTACCATTTACGGGGAGACTTGTGATCATGTTGTCTCCGTTGATGTAGTAAAGATTAACTCCGTAGTACAAGTTCCCGTTCAATAATCGTTGTGAGAAGGATAATTCATAATTCATCAGACTTTCCGCTTTTAAATCCGGGTTTTGTGGCGGAAACATATACATCTCACGAATAGTAGGGTTGCGGAAACCTTTACTGACCATTGCCTTCACTTCGACTTGCTTAGGCAAGTGAAAAGAAAGACCACCTTGCGGTATCCATTCCGTACCTACATGAGAGTGATGATCTACACGAATACCGGCATCCAATGAAAGCCAACTACCGAGGTCTTGCCGGAAATCGATGTAACCGGCAAATTCGTCCATCTGCTTGTCAACACCCGGTACACGCTCACCGGTAACAATTTCTCTGTTCCAGGACTCGCCACCAAAATGCTGATAATCGAAACCGACGGTTATGCGGTTCCCGGAAAAGAATGTCGCGCTCTGATACCATGATACACCCAACATCCGGTCTTTGGAATTGAAAAGAAAGGTTTGTGGCGTCCCTCCGGGATGATAGCCGTCGTTTATTTTATGACGTCCCCAGTTATAGAAGAAACTGAGTGCTCCGGAAGTTTGCTCATAGTGGTTTTCAAGGGCGAAAGACGTCATACCACGTGTGATGCGCGAGTCGTTGTCAATGTACGGATTACTGATTTCTCCGGGGTTGGATGCTTTAAATTGAGTGATGTTCACATCTCCCCATACTTTCCAGAAATTGTTAAATTCATAACCCAATTTGGCGTAACCACTGTATTGCTCAAACTCCATATCATCCCTATGACCGTTCGTTCGGTTGTAAGAGCCGGTAACTATACTGCTGAAACGTCCTTTTTTCACCCGGTTTGAAATCTCGCTCTGTAGAGTGTTATAAGAACCATATGCTATCTGTGCACTTGTTTTTACGCCATCTTCCTGCATCCGGCGGGTAACAATATTGATAACGCCACCCATTGCATTGGAACCATACAATACGGAAGCCGGTCCGCGCAGCACTTCTACACGGTCGGTCATCATGGTTTGATAAGCATCTGCAATAGGATGTCCCATCAACCCCATATATTGGGGATGTCCGTCAATCAATACTAATAAGCCGGCAGTCGGACTACCACCTATGCCACGCAGACTCATACCTCCTGCAGCACCTGTCGATACACCATATCCCATCATTCCCCGGGATGTTGTGAAAAGTCCGGGTACTTGTTCCGTCAGGGTGGGGAGTAAAGAAGGTTGATAGCTTTGTTCCAACAGTTTGCGGTCGACTACTGAAATTGTCATTGGCAAATGCCGGATATCGGTTTCGTTCCTTGTTCCGGTCACCACCACTTCATCTATGGTCAGGCTTTTGGTTATTTGGATGCTATCTTTGGTGGTTTGTGCCAGTCCTGCCAGAGTCCAAAGGCTGGTTATGGCGAGGAGAAATACATATTTCTTCTTCATATCGGTTATTTTCTTATCTGTTTATTTCGTTAAAAATACGGTGTCTTTTTTTATTTTCTTTGTACTATAGTCTCTCTTGTTTGAGCTTTTCTACAAATTGGTCTATTTCCTGTAACTTCTTCGGGATATCGATACCTTGCGGACAATGAGGATTGCATTGGTTACACCCTGTACAATGGCTTGCTTGTCGAAGTTTGGGTACGCTACGGTCATAGCCGATGAGGAATGCGCGACGTGCCTTCCGGTAATTCTCATCCTGACTGCTTTTAGGTACATTTCCTTCATTTATACATCGGTTGTAGTGTAGTAAAATAGCGGGTATATCCAGTCCATAAGGGCATGGCATACAGTATTTGCAATCGTTACATGGTACGGTAGGGTAGGTCAGCATCATTTGTGCAGTATCTTCCAGTAGAGCTATTTCTTCTTCCGTACAGGGGATGAGAGGCGAAAATGTACGTAAATTATCCTGAAGATGTTCCATATAGGTCATGCCGCTTAATACGGTCAGTACATTGGAAAATGTACCTGCAAAACGGAAAGCCCAAGAGGCGACACTGTCTTGCGGACGGCGTTGCTTCAAACGTGCCATCAGGTGGTCGTTCAGTTTGGAAAGACGTCCACCCAGTAAAGGTTCCATGATGACGGCGGGGATGCCACGTTTTACGAGTTCACCATACAGATATTCGGCATCGGTGTTACGGGCATTCACTTCTTTGGCGTGTTTCCAGTCTACGTAGTTCAGCTGGATTTGTACGAAGTCCCATTTCAGTTCGTCATGTCGGGATAGGAGGTAGTCGAATACTTCGATGTCGCCATGATAGGAAAAGCCTAGATTGCGGATACGTCCTGCTTCCCGTTCTTTCAATAGGAAATCAAGCATACCGTTATCCAGATAGCGGCTATGCAAGGCTTCCATACCCCCCATGCCGATGCCGTGTAGTAGAAGGTAGTCGATGTAGTTCACTTGCAGTTCATTGAAAGAACGGTGATACATGGCAAGCGATTCTTCCCGGCTGTGGGTAGTGGGGCTGAAATTTGATAGTTTGGTGGCGAGGAAGAATTTGTCTCTCGGATGGCGTTTCAAGGCAATGCCTGTGGCACGTTCCGATAGGCCTTGCACATAAGCTGGGGATGTATCGAAATAGTTTACTCCATGGGCAATGGCATAATCTATCAGTTCATTGACAGCTTCCTGGTCTATTTCGTCTCCGCTTCCATCTGCTTTTTTACGAGTAGGCCAACGCATACAACCATAGCCTAATAAAGATATACGGTCACCTGTAGTGGGATTGGTGCGATACACCATTTTATCAGTAGGGATTTCGCCTAATGCAGCCGTTTCACTATCAGTATTTTCTTTCTTATGCGAACAGCCATACAATGCGGCGGCAGATGCCATTACCCCCGCTCCGGTAAGTTTGAAGAAATCACGACGGGTTATCTTACTTTTTTTGTTTTTCTCCATATATAATAATTATTTATACCATCCTATGTCTTCCATGTCCTTCCACATAAATAGCACTGAACGGGCGTGACGGACATAAGTTCTCACACGCTCCACAGCCTATGCATCGCTCGGTATTGATAACCGGTATTTTACGGGCTTCATCGTTTTTCGGATCAGAAGATACCATTTGTATGGCGCCGACAGGACAATGACGAGCACAGTTTCCACAATCTACATCATCGGTCATGCAAATACAGTTTTCTTTTATCCATACGGCATGACCTATCTGGATGGCCGATTTATCGGCTTGGGTAATCGGTAATATAGCCCCCGCCGGACATACTTCCGAACATTTGGTACATTCAGGACGGCAATATCCACGTTCGTATGATATTTCAGGCTGCATCAACTTCGTCAAATCGGAAGAAGGGCGTAATACCTGATTGGGACATATGGACACGCAAAGCTGGCAAGCGGTACAATGTGAAGTGAAGTTACGGGCACTCAATGATCCCGGAGGAGTGATGGCTACGGCACGTGCAGGTTTTTTCTTTTCTTCGATGACAGCCAGTCCGCCGTCCACTTTTTTCTCTTGTGCCTTCATTGCCGTAGCGGTGGCAAATATGGCTGTTGCAGATAAAAAAGCCCGGCGAGTTTCGTTGATAGATGTGGAGGAAACTTCTTCCTTCATTGACGTTTGGATAGAAACGTTTGTCTTTCTATGTGTATAGGTAATGGCACCTTGTCTGCATTTATTGATACAATCCATACAGGCCACACATCGACTATAGTCTATTTCATGGGTCTTGGCATTGATGCACGAAGCTTTACAGTTGCGGGCGCAAAGTCCGCAACCGTTGCACTTCGTGGTATCTATAACTGGTTTGAGAAGCGAATATTTAGATAGAAAACCGAGAACAGTACCTATAGGACAAACAGTGTTACAATAGGTGCGTCCTCCACGTGCAGCCAACAGGATAAGTACGATCAACGTTACAGCCGCAATGACAAGAGTAGGAAGACTTTTCATCCATACATCCGTTTCGTAGAAAGCGTAACTATCAGTGCGTTCGGCCAGGTATGCCAATCCATTGTTGATCCATTGGTATACTGGAGCGAACAGATTGGAAACGATACGTCCGTATGCACTGTAGGGTGCTAACAATACCACAAAAGAGTTGATACCTCCGATGATGGCCAGTATGAATATTACCAATATACTGTAGCGCAACCACGATAATGCCGATGAATAACGGAAACGGTTTTTCTTTCGTTTACTGGAAATCCAAGAGACTATATCCTGATACACACCGAGCGGGCAGATTACAGAGCAATAGATACGTCCACATACCAATGTCAGTGTAATGAGAAAAAGTATCACACCAATGTTCAACGCCAATGCGGCAGGTAAAAATTGTATTTTTGCCAGCCATCCGAACCACGTATGCAGAGTTCCTGTGAAGTCGAGGAACAACATCGTGATAAGAGCAAAAAGTACAGTGGCAATAATTATTCTGATAGTACGTAACATGAATTCTATGGATATTTACTTATACGTTCTTACCCATCACGAAAGCTTCTTTCATAGAAGGCTTGTCATTGATTTCACCTACGTGCCATGCACCTACACCGTAGATTACACCACATTCTTTCGGCTCTTCCAGACAGTCGAGAAAACCACGGAAACCATCAACGGTACGTTCCATCAGCGGTATGCTGTTTTCTGCTGCCGCTACGATGAAATAAAACTCTTTATCTTTTATTTCCAGATAACGGGCGCAGCAACGATCTATTAAAGTCTTCATCTGTGCACTCATGGTATAGAAATAAACAGGAGTTGCCATGACGATGACATCAGCGGCAATCATTTTCTCTACTATTTCGTTGGCATCATCCTTTTGCGGACATGGTTTGCCATACATACTGCAAACGCTACACCCTGTACAATAGTTGATGTTTTTGTCTTTCAGGAATATTTTCTCTACCTGGTTACCGGCTTCTTGAGCACCGCGCATAAATTCATCACACAAAGTGTCGGAGTTTCCACCACGGCGGGGACTTGAAGAGAGGATTAATACTTTCTTAGTCATAATTTTTGTTCTTTTAGTGCGTTATCAGATTTTACATTGCAAATGTACGCTGTTTGATTAAAAATCCCTGTATATACATTACAGATGTTTTTACCAATTTTACGGTTCTAATAAAATTTCCCTGTTTGTGCCGATTTCTTTTTGAAAATCCCGGTCATGAGAAATGATGAGTATCATGCCGGTACAGTTTCGTATCGTAACTGTGAGGATACACACAGTAATGGCTAAACATCGATATTTGGGGATTCCCGGCGTTCTATATGAAAAAGCATGTATAAATGATGTTTACCGAAATGTGCCGTCTTTACTTAGATATTCTCATCGATTTTTTTTAGTTAGCGGGCGCAAAGATTGAAATAATTTTTTATTCCATGGCAGAAGCATCAAATGAAAGTGGCAACAATGCTCCTACATTTTTCAGTTCATAGATACCCTTTTTACCAAAAAGTAATATACGCATGGGTTGCTTAAAGCGTTTTTCGGTTTCGAGCATTACTTGCCTACATGCACCACAGGGAGGAATGGGATTTTCCAGAAACTCTCCCCGTTCGTTACGTGCAGCTATGGCAAGTACCGTCACTGCCTGATCGGGATACTGCGAATTGGCATAAAATAGAGTAGTTCGTTCGGCACAAAGTCCGGAGGGGTATGCGGCATTTTCCTGATTGGTACCACTGACAATTATTCCATTTGACAAACGTGCCGCCGCACCTACCGAGAAATGGGAATAGGGAGCATAGCTTCGCTGAGTTGCTTCACAGGCAATATCTACCAGTTCGCGGTCGGAAGAACTTAATTCGTTCAACTCGTATATTTTTAGGTCAATGCGAATATTCAAGTCTTGCATGGCGTAGGAGATTATATTGTAATTAATGTTACAAAGATAGGAAAGAGATTGGATTTTTCAATTCTTTTGCGGACTTTTGTGCCGAACTCAATAATCGAAGCATGAAACATATTTTCAGACTGGCTGCTATTTTTGCACTTCTTTTTGTTTCTGTGGCTGCACAGGCACAACGCAGAAACGCACGTTACAATGAATACATCAAGATATACGCTCCTCTCGCTGTGGAACAGATGCAACAACATAAGATACCTGCTAGTATTACTTTGGCTCAAGGGTTACTGGAGAGTGGTGCCGGTTATAGTGAACTTGCCCGGAAGAGTAATAATCATTTTGGCATTAAGTGTGGCGGTAATTGGAAAGGTCGAACAGTACGCCATGATGATGACCGGCGTCAGGAATGTTTTCGTGCCTATCGTCATCCGAAGGAGTCATACGAAGATCATTCCATATTCCTGAAACGCGGTGCACGATATGCTTTTTTGTTTGATTTGAAGATTACAGACTATAAAGGTTGGGCACGCGGGTTGAAGAAGGCGGGATATGCTACAGATCCTTCGTATGCAAATCGTTTGATTACGATTATTGAAGATTATGAGTTATATAAATATGACAGTAAAGGTGGAAGTAAACGCGAGGCGCGTAATTGGGAAAAGGAACTGAAAAAGAAACCTTGGCTTGCTCATCCGCACCAGGTTTATATAGCCAACGATATAGCTTATATTGTTGCCCGCGATGGAGATACTTTTCAGCTTTTGGGTAAAGAATTTGATATTAGTTGGCGTAAGTTAGTGAAATATAATGATTTGCAAAAAGATTATACGTTAGAAGCGGGTGATGTCATTTATCTGAAAGGTAAACGTAAGAAAGCTGCCAAGCCATATACGGTTTACGTTGTAAAGGATGGCGACTCTATGCATACTATTTCACAGAAATACGGTATTCGTTTGAAAAATCTGTATAAGATGAATCGTAAGGATTCAGAATATGTACCTGAGGTGGGTGATAGGTTGAGGTTGCGATGAATGCCCATTTCTATAGGAAAATAATGTAATTATCAGAAAATATCCGAAAATGTACAGGGTGTCCGATATCGGACACCCTTCTTTTTGGCCTATTCTTTATTTTTCAGATACTTACACTTTTGGCACGGATTTAGTATTAATATAGAAGAAACTATTTTTTTGAAGACAAATAACTATAATCGTACATTGTATATAATTAAATTGTAAATAATCGTATGGATAGAGAAATTCCAAAAGAAGTGCGTAATAAAGAACGCAATAAGAAAATCATTCGTTATGGTGGTATGAGTATAGCTGGTGTAGTAGTGATCAGTGTGCTCATTTCATTGATGCGTACAGGAGTGAAAGAAAAAGATCTTGTTTTCTCAAAAGTAGATAAAGGTACGATTGAAGTCAGTGTCAGTGCTTCTGGGAAAGTGGTTCCTGCGTTCGAGGAAATTATGAACTCACCGATTAATACTCGTATTTTGGAGGTTTATAAGAAAGGTGGAGACAGTGTAGATATCGGAACTCCTATCTTGAAACTGGATTTGCAGAGTGCCGAAACCGATTATAAGAAAATGTTGGATGAAGAACAGATGCGTAGTTATAAATTGAAGCAGCTTAAGCTTGACAATATGACCAAACTGAATGACCTCCAAATGAAAATTAAAGTATCTGCCATGCAACTGAACAGGAAAAAGGTAGAGCTACGTAATGAACAATATTTGGATAGTCTCGGGTCCGGAACAACCGATAAGGTTCGCCAGGCAGAACTCAGTTATAATGTAGCTGAATTGGAGTACGAACAGTTGAAACAACAATATGCCAATGAGAAAGAAGTGTTGGAAGCGGAGTATCAGGTACAAGAGTTGGAATTCAGTATCTTTAGAAAAAGTTTGGCAGAAACAAAACGGACATTAGACGATGCGCAGGTTCGTTCTCCCCGGAAAGCTATCCTTACTTATATTAATAATCAAATCGGTGCACAAGTTCCCGAAGGTTCTCAGATTGCCGTTATCTCCGACCTGAGTCATTTCAAGGTAGAAGGCGAAATTGCCGATACTTACGGTGATCGCGTAGCTGCCGGTGGCAAGGCTATCGTGAAGATTGGTAGCGAGAAACTGGAAGGCTCGGTAAGCAGCGTGACACCGCTTTCCAAGAATGGTGTAATCTCTTTTACCGTACAACTGAATGAGGATAATAACCGCCGTCTCCGTTCTGGTTTGAAAACGGATGTGTATGTGATGAATGCCGTGAAAGAAGATGTAATGCGGATTACCAATGCTTCTTATTATGTGGGGCGTGGAGAGTATGAACTTTTTGTTCGTGACTCTGATAAAGAAATCGTGAAACGTAAAGTCCAGTTGGGTGACAGCAATTTTGAGTTTGTGGAAGTAATTAGCGGTTTACAACCTGGTGATGAAGTGGTAGTAAGTGATATGAGTAGTTATAAGAACAAGAATAAACTGAAGTTGAAATGATAAAAGTCTACTTGAAACAGGCTTGGATGCTGTTGAAGCAGAATAAACTTTTTAGTAGTCTCTACATTGCGGGTACGGGGCTTGCTATTGCCATGACTGTGATTATGGCGGTGGTATACTATGTCAAGATAGCCCCTGTCTATCCTGAGACGAACCGGATGAAGACACTTTATCTTACTACTGCCCGTTTTGAGAAGAATGTGGCAGGGAATAAAAATGTCGTTCAGTGGGCTGTGTCCTACAAAGCATTGCAAGACTGGTTTTATTCTCTTAAGAATGTCCTTTATGTATCTGCACAGTTACAATGTGATATGAGAAAAAATAGCTACATCCAGCCCGATGATCATAGTGGGGACTTTCAAGTAGATGTAAGATTGACTGATCCCGCTTTCTTTCATATCTATCAGTTTCATTTCCTTGAAGGAAAGCCTTTTACTGTAGCCGATCTGACAAGCGGGATACATACTGCTGTCATTACCGATGGACTCTCTCGTCGGATTTTTGGTACTGTGGAAGGAGTAGTGGGACGTAGGTTGAGTCTGAATTATGTGAACTATCGGGTTTGTGGTGTGGTGGAGGAGGCAAGTTATCTGACTTCTCAATCTTACTCACAATTGTATGTTCCTTACAGTGTATTTCCCGGCTATCGGGAACCCAAATACGATATGGATTATTTAGGAGCTTTCTCTGTCACTTTTATGGTGAAAGATGATGCGCAAGCCGATGATTTGAGAAAGGAAATAACCGAGATTGTCCGCAAAACGAATTTGATGTATAAAGATGAGTGGTCGGTAGAATTTTGGAACCAACCCACTTCGCATTTGGTCAGTGTTTTCCAGTCTTCTGCCGGTGAAGAGTTTGATGCAGGAGCCACCATACGTTATTTTTTGCTTGTCCTGTTGGTACTGTTGTTAGTGCCTGCACTGAACTTGAGCGGCATGATTTCCAGTCGTATGGAAGGGCGACTGGCAGAAATGGGAGTTCGTAAATCCTTTGGAGCAGGACGTGGTTCATTGCTTTCGCAAGTGATGTGGGAAAATCTGTTATTGACGCTTTTGGGGGGAATATTGGGATTGTTGTTGGCTTGGTTATTGCTCTATATAGGACGTGATTGGGTATTCACAATGCTCGACAAGTGGCCCGATATGGTACCCGAAGGTATAAATGTACATGTATCCGGTGAGATGTTGTTTGCTCCACTGGTATTCGTGCTAACCTTGGTGCTGTGCATTTTGCTGAATATGTTGTCTGCATTAATACCTGCTTGGTATTCATTACGTAAACCGATTGTACATTCGTTGAGCGAAAAGCAATAATTTGTATTATGTTGAAACTGATATTGAAAAATCTTTGGGCGCGTCGTCGTCGTAATGGTTGGTTACTTGCCGAACTGATAATAGTGGGCGTCATTAGTTGGGTTATTTTGGATCCGGTGATTGTATTGACGCATGACCGTCATATTCCTATGGGATATGATGCCGATCGTCTCTGCCTTATTTCTTTGGGTGCTTTGCAACCGCAAGCACCTGGCTATGATGAACAGGTTCAGGATTCTGTTATGATGATGAACGGCTATTTGAATATGGTGCGGCGGGTGTGCGATTTTGAAGGTGTGGAACTTACCACTCCCGTATTAGGTTTCTGTTATCCTAATTCAGAGGGTAACGGTAATAACGAACTCATTGCCGAGGGGGATACCTTGAAACATCCTGTTATGTTTATGAATTTTCTGCCTCATACAAATTTTTTCGAGACTTATGGTTTCTGTCCCGGTAAGGGGAGGAGTCTTGAACAACTTTCCGATTATGATTATACACAGAATGACATTGTACTCAGTGAGAATACGGCACAAAATATTTTTGGTACAGTGAATGTAGAGGGTAAACGTTGTGTACGGTATCATAACCAAGATACTACTTATCTGCCTGTCATCGGTACTGTAGGAACTTTTAAAGCTTATAGTGACTGGCGACCGTCGCCAGTCTATTTTAGTCCATTACTTGTTGTGGATATAGAAGATATTCCCGAATATGCTCGTATTCTGGTGCGTTTGCGCGAAGGTGTCAGTATGGAACGCTTTCTTCACGATTTTCGTCCATGGATGGTGAAGGAACTGCGTGCGGGTAATCTTTTTGCCCGTAGTATACAATCATACGACGACATTATCAGGGAAACAGAGGCGGGATCTTCCACTCCCATTTATCGGCGTAACTTGGCGATGGCAATCTTTTTTCTTGTCAATCTTTGTCTTGGAGTTATCGGAACCTTTTGGTTACAGACGCGGACGCGGTGTGAAGAAGTGGGAGTGATGCTTTCTTTCGGTGCTACTCCCGGCTATGTGATGCGCTTATTGATGGGTGAGGGAGTGGTACTGACTGTATTCGCTTCATTTATCAGTTTTCTACTTTATCTGCAATATGCCATAAAAGAAGGATTGGATGAGGGGATGAATTGGATGAGAGAAGTGAAAACGTACTGGGTGTCTGATTTTGCGTCGCATTTCGTTATCGTGTCACTCATTATTCTGCTGATATTGCTTGTAGTAGTATTGATCGGTATCTATATTCCTGCACGTAGTATTAGTCGTATAACACCTACGGATGCACTGAGGGATGAATAATTGGAAATAGAATAATAATTAAATACTTACCATTATGATTAAGTTAACTGAAATCAACAAGATTTATCGTACTAATGAGATTGAGACTGTTGCATTGGAAAATGTGAACCTTGAAGTGAATAAGGGGGAATTCCTTAGTATTATGGGACCGTCAGGTTGCGGTAAATCAACCTTGTTGAATATTATGGGGTTGCTGGATGCACCCTCAAGTGGAACCATTGAGATTGCCGGTGTTAAAGTAGATGGAATGAAGGATAAAGAACTGGCTGCTTTCCGTAATCAGAAGTTAGGATTTGTGTTTCAGTCTTTCCATTTGATTAATTCGCTGAATGTGCTGGATAATGTAGAATTACCTTTATTATATAGAAAAGTATCTGCAAAAGAACGTCGCCATTTAGCAGAAGAGGTATTACAGAAAGTGGGTTTGAGCCACCGTATGCGCCACATGCCTACACAGCTTTCCGGTGGTCAGTGCCAGCGTGTTGCCATTGCCCGTGCCATTATCGGCAATCCCGAAATAATCCTTGCCGACGAACCCACCGGTAATTTGGATTCCAAGATGGGTGCTGAAGTAATGGAACTCTTGCATCAACTGAATAAGGAAGACGGACGTACTATTGTGATGGTAACTCATAATGAAGAACAAGCCAGACAAACCAGTCGCACTGTTCGTTTCTTTGACGGACGTCAAATAGAATAATTATCTTGTATTCAAACTAAAAAACAGATTAATATGAAGACTTTATTAATAACTTTGACTTTTTTATTTGCCGCTATTGCGAACACTGTTTATGCTGCCAATGACAAGAATTCTGAGGTGAGTGAGGTTCGTAAGGTAGAAGCGTTTTCATCTATCAATATGACTTCCGTGGCAACCGTACACTTTATACAGAGTGATACTTATTCTTTAAAAATAGAAGGTAAGGAAGAATATGTGAAAAACATTTCTTCTTCTGTAAACAATGGCTGTTTGGTCATTGGATTTAAAAATAAGAAGGAGAACCGTAGCAAGAAATACGGTGTGACTATTTATTTGTCTGCTCCCGATTTGAAAAAGGTGGAATTTACCGGTGTAGGTTCTTTTAATTGTAAAACTCCGTTGAAGTTGGAGGATGTGAAGTTTGCCATAGAAGGTGTAGGAAACCTTAATGTGAAAGATTTGACATGTAAGTCGCTTACCATCACTTTGGAAGGAGTTGGCGATGCGGATATACATGTGGATTGTGACCGTTTACGTGCCAGTGTGGAAGGTGTGGGCAGTGTAAAACTGAGCGGCACTGCCGGAATAACTGATATCTCGAAAAGTGGTATTGGTAGTGTAAATACCCGCAATTTAAAAGTCGGTCAGTGACTAAAAATGCCGTCATCTTGATTGTAAATAATAAACCGTAAACTGAAGAATGATTAAACAATACTTTACCCAGGCATGGGCACAGCTTCGTCAGCAACCGTTGATCAGTGTCGTCAGTATCGCAGGTACGGCACTTGCCATCTTCCTCATTATGCTGGTAGTAATGATACAGCAAGTGCAGGTAGTCCCGTTTGCTCCAGAGAGTAACCGTGATCGTTTTTTGCACGTTAAGTGGATGAGTATTTCTAATAAAGAATGGGGAGACGCTACGAGTAATGGTCCGATGAGTGTCCGCACAGCCCAAGAGTGTTTTCAGTCATTGAAAACTCCTGAAGCAATTTCTATTTATGCATGTCAGACAGAAACTACACCGGTCAGCTTGCCGGGACAACCGTCAACAGGAGTAGATATGTTGCAAACGGATGATATATTCTGGCGGATATTTGATTTCTCTTTTATAGAAGGTAAGCCGTATGACAAAGCAACATTTGATGCTGGCATACCAGTAGCTGTTATTACAGAGAGTGTATCGCGCCATCTTTTTGGAATTACGGAGTCTGTCGGTCGTGAATTCTTGTTGAATCATGCTCCCTATCGGGTATGTGGTGTAGTGAAGGACGTTTCCACCCTTGCTACTACAGCTTATGGACAGGTATGGATCCCTTTTACTTCTACCAATTTCAAGGATGATGTGTGGAGCGATCATATGGGAATGGCCAGTTGTATTATCCTGGCTCGAGACCGAAATGATTTTCCTGCTATCCGTGAAGAAGTTGAGCGTCGACAACAGGAATATAATACGCTTATCGGTGAGCAAGGTTATGAGCTGGTTTATCGTAACCGTCCTTATGATCAGGAAAAAAATGCACTTGTAATCGGTGCTAATGTAGAGCCGGATGTGCATGCGGCACGTTGCCAACGGCTTGTTATTTTCGTTATCTTGCTTATTGTTCCGGCTATAAATCTGAGTAGCATGACTCAGAGCCGCTTGCGGCAACGTGTCAGTGAAATAGGAATAAGAAGAGCTTTCGGTAGTACACGCAGAGAGATAATGGGACAGATTGTAGCCGAAAATATGGTAGTGACTTTTTTTGCCGGTGTATTGGGATTATTGTTGAGTGTGATATTTGCTTATCTGGGTGAGTCTGTACTTTTTGCCGAAGGATTTAGCAAGGCCGTGAATGTACCTCTTATCGATACATCCATTTTGTTGCATGTTTCTACTTTTGGATGGGCATTGCTTTTCTGTTTTATATTGAATTTATTGAGTAGTGGGATGCCTGCATGGAAAGCTTCAAGAGTGGGAATAGTAGATGCTTTGGGAGGAAAACTTCAAAAATAGAATGTTAATATGTTGAAATAAGTAAGATGACAAAGAAACTTTTTACACAGATAAAGAACGAGTGGCGTAGTAATACATGGCTGGCCTTAGAGTTATTGGTCGTTAGTGTGGTGATGTGGTATATTGTTGACTACATTTATACGCAGGCAGCCACCGCTATGGAGCCGAGAGGTTTCGACATTGAGCATTGTTACCTTATCAATATGGGACGGCTTACTGATAAAAGTCCTGACTATATACCCAACCAGTCTGTCGAAGAACAACAGGAGGATATACAGGAAATGCTAGATCGTTTGAAACACCGTCCGGACGTGGAGGCTGTGAGTCTTTCGCAGAATTCCTATCCTTACAATGGGAGTAATAGTACAGCAGAGGTACAATATGATACGTTACGGTCACCCAATTGGACTATTCGATCTCTTGTGACACCAGACTTCGTCCGGGTATTCCGTTATCGAGGTACGCGTGGTGAGACTCCCGAACAGTTAGCTGTCATGTTGGAAAAAGATGACCAGTTTCTTGCTTCGGATAATCTTTTCAGAAAGTATAATGTTCCGTTGACCTCATTGGTAGGAAAACGGTTTAACCTCTTTGGGGATACGACCAATACGGTGAAGTTGGCTGCTGCCATACAGAATGTACGCTATAGTGACTATCAGCAGGCTCGTTACTCATACCGTATGCTTTATAAAATGCCTTCTACATGGATGGATTATAGTAAGGAATGGTGTGTGCGTGTGCGTGCTGATCAGGATCATGATTTTATTGAACGTCTGAAGGCTGACAGTGAAAGACTATATCGTGTGGGCAACATATTCATAGCCGAGGTTCGTTCATTTACTGAGATCCGCGATGATTTTCAACGTAGCTGGAAGAATGGATTGCGTAACTATATGACGGGTATGGGATTTTTGTTACTGAATATTTTTCTCGGTTTGCTGGGGACGTTCTGGTTTCGCACACAGCAACGCCGGTCAGAGATAGCGCTCCATAAAGCCCATGGAGCTACGGATATCAGCATTTTCAAACGTCTTTTGTGCGAAGGGTGGCTTTTGTTGGTATTAGTTACTCCACTGGCTCTGGTTATTGATTATAATCTGGCAAGCTTGGAACTGAATTCCTGGCGCAATGGTACAACTTTAGAATGGGGACGTTTATTGCTGTGCGCAGTTATCACCTTTGTTCTTATTGCTCTGATGATTACCATCGGTATTGGCATTCCTGCACGAAAAGCGATGAAGGTACAACCTGCCGAGGCTTTACATGACGAATAGACACTAATATTATTCTTATAATGATAAGACTTTACTTTCAACAAGCTTTTTACCACTTGCGTGAAAATCCGATTGTCACTTGGGTCTCCGTGATAGGTACAGCCCTTGCTATTTGCATGATTATGGTGCTTGTCATCACTTTACAGGTACGTATGGTGGATTGTGAACCGGAAGTGAACCGATCGCGTTCGCTTTATGTCTCTACAATGGCAGTGAGACAGAAAGGAACTGACAGTGGGGCTTATGGTCATATGTCTGTACAGACGGGTAAGGGATGTTTCAAGCAACTTTCTACGGCAGAAGCTGTCACACTTATATCTTTACCGGAAAAAGTACGTGTGTCGTTGCCTGCCGGAGCGAAGTTTACGGCAGATATGGTACAGACGGATGAGCAGTTTTGGTATATTTTTCGTTTCCGTTTTTTGAGTGGAAAAGGTTTTAGCAAAGCAGACAGTGATGCCGGGATACCATGTGCCGTTATTTCGGCTGTTGTGGCACGTCAATTATTCGGTACTACGGAAGTAGCAGGGCAGATATTGCAATTAAATCATGTGGATTATAGGATTTCGGGGGTTGTGGCAGATGTCTCCATGCTTGCTACTTCAGCATATGGACAAGTGTGGGTACCTTATAATTCTACAGACGCTGCCGGCTTTGCCTGGTGGGAAAATACGATGGGACAGATGAAAACCGTTATTTTGGCACACTCATCTGCCGATTTTCCGGCTATTCGTGAAGAGGCGGAACGGTTACGTCTTGCCTATAATTCCGGTTTGTCTGATGCGGAAGTTTTTTATCGTGACCAGCCTGATGCGGTGTTTGCCAATCTATATCGCAAATGGGATCATTTACCGGATGTGAAAGGAACTGTCTTGCGTTATGTGCTTGTCATTACCATTTTGTTGCTGGTACCTGCCATCAATCTTTCTTCAATGACACTCTCGCGGATGCGAAAGCGTATGAGCGAAATCGGGGTACGTAAAGCGTTCGGCGCTACGGGTGGTGAATTGGTGAGACAGGTGTTTTTTGAAAATCTGTTGCTTTCGTTGTTGGCCGGGATACTTGGATTGGCTTTGAGTTATGGTGCCACTTTCTTACTGAACGGTTTTCTTTTTGGCAATAGTGCTAATGCTTATTTAAGTGGAGATACTTCATTGACACCCGGTATGTTGCTTTCGCCATGGGCCTTTCTGGCAGCTTTTGGCTTCTGTATGCTGATGAATTTACTTTCAGCCGGTATTCCGGCATGGAGAGCTTCCAGGATGAATATAGTGGATGCAATTAATCAGAAGGGAGAATAACGTATGAAAAATATGCTGATTCAAATCAAGAATGAATGGCGTTCCAGTCTGTTTCTTTTTACGGAATTGCTGTTGGTGTTTGTAGTGTTGTGGTACATTGTAGATTGGACTTTGGTTACTTTCCGTGTTTATAATGCCCCGATGGGGTTTGACACGGAACATTGTTATAATATAACAGTCAATAAACTTACTCCCAAGTCTGTTGCCTATAATCCGGATTTGACTACAGACGATGATATGCGACATCTTGTGGAACTTGCCGAACGGTTGAGACATCGTCCCGGTGTGGAAGCTGTGGCACTTTCACAAAATTGTTTTCCTTATAATGACGGCAGTAACGGTCTCAATCTGGGACTGGATACCCTATCGGTGAATGTCCATCTTCTTTGGGTAGAGCCCGATTTCTTCAGAGTGTTCCGTTATGGGAGTTCAGATGAGGAGATGCTTACTCGTATGGCTTCTACTATACGTGATAATCGTATGGTGGTTTCTTCCAATCTTTTTGCCGGTTATCCCCGATTGCACTTGGATGATGCGGCTTCGTTGCAAGACCGTGAGCTTATGTTACTGAATTTCGGTAGCGATGAACGATGCCGTGTGGGAGCAGTCGGTGCGCCTGTACGCTGGTCGCACTTCTATACTTCTTCGGAGTGGGGTGGCTCCTATGCGGCTTTGCACCTTAGTCTTGACAGACTGAAAGAGTATGGTAATCCACGGTACATCACGCTCAGTTTACGTGTACGACCTGATGACGATACCGATTTTATGGCGAAGTTGATGGATGACGCTGACCGGCTTTATCAGGTAGGAAATCTCTACCTGCTTGATGTAACCTCTTTCAAAGATTTGCGTGAGATTTGCGAACGTGAGGATATGAATGAAGCCAAGACCCAGCTTTGTGTACTTGGTTTCTTGTTGATGAATATTTTTCTTGGCGTTATTGGTACATTTTGGTTTCGTACGCAACAGCGGCGCAAAGAGGTGGCTCTGCGTATGGCATTGGGCAGTAGTCGTAGTGCAATTTTCTCTCGCTTGATGGGTGAAGGGGTAGTATTGCTTGCCCTTGCAACACTATTGGCAATAGGCATTACCTTTAATATCGGAATTGCTGAGTTGGTGAATATTGACAAGATGCCATTCACCGTCGGCCGTTTCTTACTTGCCCTTGCAGTCACTTGGTTACTAATGGCTTTGATGATTATAGCCGGAATTTGGTATCCTGCACGGATGGCGATGAAGGTTCAACCGGCTGAGGCTTTACATGATGACTAAGAATAAAGGACATGATTAGTAAATACAAAGAAGTAGATACCACTTATCCAATGAAAAGTGACAGCATATATAAATTCTTTCGCAGATATTTTAATATGACTGTCATGTGGTATTCTACTGTCTTTTCACTGATAGATAATTGCTCGGCGATCTGTTTATAAGTCAGATACTGTTGTCGGCTCATACGGAATATTTGCTGTTGTCGTTCCGTCAGTTGAGAGAGTAATAAAGAAAGGTGCTGTTTTAAATCGGACATTTCAAGTTTATCTTCCTCTTCGTACGACTTCTCTATAGATTGTAATACTGTTACTTTCAAAAAAGCATAATTCAATTGTTTGCGGGAATGATTGAAAACCTTATTACGGGTAATAATAAACAGAAACCCTTCGAAAGATTGTTCCTCATCTACTAAGTGTCTTGCCTCCCAGAGTTTAATGAAAACTTCCTGCACAACTTCTGCCACATCTTCAGGGGAAGTAATGTAGAGGCTGGAAAAATGATATACTTTTTCCCAGTATAGTTTATATATTACCGAGAAGGCTTCCTCATTACCTTCCTTGAATTTTCTTATTAATTCTTTGTGCGTCATTTTAACCTTTGATGTGCGAAGTTAGTTAATATTTTTATTATTGAAATAAAAAAAAGAAAAAGAATTTTAAGAAAAAAGTAATGGCTCTGTTTAGGGTGTGGACTTTGGGAAGTGTATTTATAGTATATAGGTAAAATATATCCAATGAAAGAAAGACAGAAAAATACCAAACTGATAAAAAGTTTATTTAAAAATGAGCTTAGGAGGGAAGACCTCGAACACTTGACCGAGATTGATATCGTAAAAGAGAGAATGAAAGAACAGTGGGAAGAAGGTACAGAAAACATAGATCCTAAAATAGGAGAACAAATATGGGCAAACATACTGAAGAGATATAAGATAGGAAGGCAAAGAAGGCTTATACTTCGGATGCGCCGACCGTTGATTGCTGCCTGTATCAGTTTGTTTTTGGTTATTAGTGGCTATTTTGTACTGAAAGGAACTCAGGCTTTAGAGAAAACGGAGTTTATGGAAGTAGTGGCAAAAAATAGTATGCTCTATATATTACCTGATAGCTCAAAAGTATGGATGCGTCCGCAGAGTTCCATTCGTTTTGCTAAAAATTTTGTGAAAGACAGAAATGTTTGGTTAAAGGGAAGTTCTTTGTTTGAAGTACGTAAGCGTTTGGGAAGTAAATTTCATGTATATATAGACAAAGCATTTATAGAGGTAAAAGGAACACGTTTTTTAGTTGAAAAACAAGAAAATGGAAAAAATGAAATAACCCTTTTCAATGGTAGTATAACCTTTAAGGTGGAACCCACAGGAAAACAGGTTGAAATGCAACCTTTACAGCAGGTGCTGTACAATTCACTGAATAGTGAAATACAAACCCGAAAGATAGAGAATATAGAATGGAAGGATGGAAAATTCAAGTTTAATGCCATGCCTTTAAATCAATTATTACATGTTATTGGCCAGATATACAATGTGCAGATTGTATTTGAGGGTAGAGATATAAATCCGTCATTTAGTGGTACAATTCGTCAGGATGAGTCATTGAGGAATGTGATTGATAAAATTTGTTTCATAATGAATCTCCATGAAACAAGGGATAATGACAAAATTATAATAAGCAACTAAAATAGTTTTAAAGTAAATCTTATGTCTAATATTAATTAAGTAAAACATGAAAAAAAGAGATTTTTTTTATTGGCGATATCTTAGGATTATCGCGGTGCTTTTGTTCTTATATCCGATTTCGGTTCTGGCTGCACAGAGCAATATTTCGGTGAAAGGACAATATTCTTTAAAAGAAGCTATCCGGTTCATAGAGAAAAACAGTGAATATACTTTCTTTTATAAGGATAGTGATTTAAAAGATAATTCCAAAAGAAACATCAATTTCAGTGGCACGGTCGACAAATTATTGGAACAGTTGCTTGCAGGCACTGATGTTGATTATGTGATTAAAGATAAGGATGTTATTTTCAAAGTATCAAAATCTGAAAGTATTGAACAGCAGCCCAAGAAGCGTGTAATAACAGGTATCATTATGGATGGGGATCTGAAAGAGCCTATCATTGGTGCCAGTGTATGGTTAAAAAACAGTTCTTCCGGTGCTATTACTGATTTGAATGGAAGGTATACTCTTACTGTAGAAGGCATTGGTGGCGTCATTGAATTTTCATATATCGGTATGAAGAAACAGGAAGTGGCTATCGGCAATGATAATGTAATTAATGTTACCCTGTATTCGGATACAAAAGCATTGGAAGAAGTAGTTGTAGTAGGTTACGGACATCAGAAGAAAGAGAGTGTGGTAGGTGCTATCTCTTCAATGGATGTAAGCGGGCTGAATATTCCGGGGGCTAATATATCCAATGTGTTGGCTGGGCAATTGGCTGGTGTCGTTTCTATGCAGGCGTCCGGTGAACCGGGTAAGAATGGTGCTTCCGATTTCTACATTCGTGGTATTGCTTCTTTCAAAGGAAATTCTACTCCTTTGGTTTTGGTAGATGGTATCGAACGTGAACTGGATTTAGTTGACGTAGATGATATTGCTACTTTTTCTATTTTGAAAGATGCTTCTGCATCGGCTGTTTATGGTGTGCGCGGAGCCAATGGTGTTATCCTGATTACGACAAAGAAAGGTACCGAAGGCAAGCCGCGTATTAATGTACGTGCAGAGATGGGATTTAAAACTCCTACCCGTATGCCCGAAATGGTAAACTCAATGCAATGGGCCGAGATGTATAATGAAGCCAAAGGGTTGACCGGTAATGGTGACGGAGGATACTCCCAAGAAGATATTCAGAAATATAGAGATGGTTCCGATTCGGATCTTTATCCGAATGTGAATTGGTTGGATCAAATGTATAAAAATTTGGCTTCAAGCGAACGTGTCACCTTGAACCTTTCTGGTGGTGGCGATATTTGTAAATACTATATATCAGGTGGTTTCTATAATGAAGGTTCTATTTTTAGAAATGCCGGTAATGTTTACGATTACAATTCTTCCATCCATTATACGAAATTTAATTTCCGTGCCAATATGGATTTTGCGGTAACCCCGACTACCACATTTAACGTGAACTTGGCTAATATTTATGAAAGTTCATGGGGACCAGGAGCAAAAGTAGACGATATATGGGCAACAGCATTCAATGCGTCTCCGAATGCCTATCCTGCACAATATTCTGACGGTACTCTTTCTGCACCAAGTGCTGCAAGTGGAGATAATCCGTGGAATTCGCTTGTACACTCCGGTTATCGTGAGCAAAATTGGAACTCTGCACAATCATTGGTTGGAATTACTCAAAAATTAGATATGATTACTCCGGGATTGACAGCCAATATCAAGTTCTCATGGGATGCCTCCAATAATACATTACAGGTACGTTCAAAGACTGCTCCACAGTATCATGCGACAGGGCGGGATGAAAATGGTAATTTACTTTATAAAACTATTTATGAAGGTTCCAATAACTTGTCATATGAAAAACCGGTAACTGTTTCCAAAATGACCACATATATGGAAGGTTCTCTTAACTATACTCGTTTGTTTGCAGAAAAGCATCGTATTGGTGCATTGTTCCTGTACAACCATAAAATATATAAACTGTTGACTGCGGAAAATCAAAAAAAGTCCTTGCCATACAAAAGCCAGGGAATTGCAGGACGTTTGACCTATGCCTATAAGGATACATATTTTGCAGAATTCAATATGGGATATACCGGTTCAGAGAATTTCGCCCGTGGGCATCGTTTCGGTTTCTTCCCGGCTTATGCATTAGGCTGGATGATTTCTAATGAAAAATGGTTTGAGCCGTTGACTAAAGTGGTAAATGACTTGAAAGTAAAAGCATCTTATGGTAAAGTAGGTAATGATGATATCGGAACATTAAGAAGATGGGCGTATGAGTCGACAATTAATACATTGGCGGTTGCCAATGTATGGGCTTATGGAGAGACTGGCAATCAGAAACCTACAGCCTATCGGGTAGGTGAAATTGAAAACACAAATGTATCTTGGGAAGAAGCTACGAAAGTAAATATAGGAGTTGAGGCTCGTTTGTTTGATAAATTGAGACTTCAGGTAGACTATTTCTATGAACAACGTGATGGTATTTTCCTTCAACGTGCAGGATTGCCTGCGCTTGTAGGTCTTTCTACTCTTCCGTATGTAAATGTCGGTAAGGCCAAAGTATCCGGCATTGACGGCACCCTTGAATATCAACAACAAGTGGGTAAAGTCTTGTTGACAGGTCGTGGAAACTTTACTTTTTCACGCAATCAGATGTTGAACAATGATGAACCGGATTGGGAATATAAATATCAAAATTCTATTGGTAAACCGTTTGGACGTAATGGTGCCGTACAGCGTAAAGGGTATATCGCTTTAGGTTATTTCGAGAGCCAGGCAGAAATAGACAACAGCCCGAAACAATCATTTGGAGAATATAGAGTAGGTGATATTAAATATCAGGATATAAATGGAGATGGCGTCATTAATTCTTATGACCAGATAGCCATCGGTTATACCGATCTGCCTGAAATTACTTATGGATTTGGTTTGACCGCTAAGTGGAAAGATTTTGATGCAAGCGTATTTTTCCAGGGCGTAGCACATTCTTCCATCTATTTAAATAGTAATCCTTTGCATCCTTTCGCTAGTGATAATATGGATCGTTCCGCTTTTTATGAGGATATTTATAAATACTCATGGAAAACAACCAATACAGCCGAGCAAAATGCCTTGGCAAAATATCCCCGGGTAGCTTATGGTTCAGAAGCCGGTAGCTCTAATAATAACCAGTCATCTACATTGTGGTTACGCGATCGTGATTTTCTTCGTCTGAAAAATGCGGAAATCGGTTATACATTACCGAAAACATTGTTGAATAAAACTTTTATCAAGTCTTTCAGACTTTATGTTGCCGGTACAAACTTACTTACGTTCAGTAAGTTTAAACTATGGGATCCTGAATTGTTGGATACTACAAACGGAGCAAAGTATCCTAATAATATGACTGTGACTATCGGTATAAATGCTAATTTCTAATTAATAATACGAAATCAATATGAAACTATCAATAGTAAAATATATATTGTTACTTTGTGGAGTAATTCCATTGTTAACTGCATGTGAGAGTTTTCTGGATAAGCAGGAAACGGAAGATATGACTTTCGAACAAATTTGGCAAAAAAGGGCATACGTGCGTGGATATTTTCACGGTGTAATGAGTTTTCTGCCAAATGATTTGACCGGTTATGTGAATACCCCTCAGAGTACTGCGACAGATGAGTTGATTAACGCGGCCAGTGTAGGGGCTGAATCTATAAATACCGGTGCTTGGAATGCATCAAATATACCTTCGGGTAACTTAAATCTTTATAATGGAATACGTGAATGTAATATTTTCATGCAGAATGTTCAGAATTGTACAGATCCTACCGTAACGCAGGAAGAAAAAGATAATTGGTACTGGTATGTACGTTGGGCACGGGCCTACTATTATTTTCTTATGATGCGCAATTATGGACCGGTATTCCTTGTAGGAGACGAACTCTTGCCTTATGATGCAACCACAGAATCTTTATATCGTCCACGTAACACCTGGCAACAATGCGTTGATTATGTTACAGCCGAGATGACCAAATGTGCTGAATATTTTAAGTCACAAGGTAAAGAGAGTTGGAATGCAGGTGAAGAATACGGCTTGCCTACGGCGGGTGCTGCTTTAGCTGTAATTTCAAGGTTGAAACTTTATTCTGCCCGCGATTTATTTAATGGTAATACCTTGTATAGTGCGGTAAAGAATCCTATGACTGCAGAATTTCCGGATCTTTCAGGACAAGAACTTTTTCCACAAACATATGATAATGCAAAATGGCAAGAAGCTGTGTTGTCGGCTCAAGCTGTAATTGATCTGGGTAAATATACATTATACAGGGAGGGCGACGGTACAAATGCGTACGCCAATTACTTAGGTATTACCGAAAAAAATTGGAATAGTGAACTTATCTGGTCTACGGGTTATGCAAACCGGAATATCATTGCCAGAAGAACCACTCCGACTGGTGTAAAAACAAAAATGGGAGGTAATGGTGAAGCTTATGGTGCTTTGGGACCTTCACAGCAACAAGTAGATGCTTATGCGATGAAGGATGGCAGATATCCGATTACGGGATATGAGGCTGACGGGACTCCTGTTGTTGATCAGGCTTCCAAATATTCGGAAGATGGTGAGACGTTATTTGAAAATCCTTATCTTGCTTATCTGGGGAAAGGTCAGGCAGATCAGGCTCAATATACTACTCGTAAATGCCGTAATATGTTTGTAGGGCGTGAACCACGTTTTTATATAGCCGTATATTGGAGTGATAGTTATTGGAGATGTGGACCGAATAAAGATAATTATGTACTATGCAGTCTGGCAAATGGTGGTAATTCGAATACTTCCCACGACCATTCAAGAGGTGGATACCTGATAAATCGTTTTGTTAATCACAAAGCAAATTTTGTGAATAATCAACCTGGGAATATGGTATTTCCAACTTTCCGTTTGGGAGAAATTTATCTGAATTATATTGAAGCAGCCTTGGAGTGGGAAAACAGGACAGGAGATGCGCAGTATCGTACCAATGCAATGAAATATTGGGATGATTTGCGTGACCGTTCTGGATTGAAACCGATAACAGAGGTTTATCCGAATGTTACTACTGCTGAATTGATTGAGTTATGTCGTAAGGAACGTAGGGTAGAGCTTGCTTTTGAGAACCATCGTTATTTTGATACACGTACATGGATGATTGCTACAAGTACCGATAATGGCCCAATCTATGGTATGAACATTGAAGCGAAAGCAACCTCAAGCGACGATACTCCGAGTGCTTTTTGGCGTAGAACAGTTGTTCAAAATCGGGTATTCAGAGCTAACCACTATTTGTATCCATTTAGCCAGAGGGAACTGGATCGTAACAAATTGCTGACGCAGAATTACGGTTGGAAATAAGCTATTGTATTATTAATCTAATTAGAATTAAATTGATATGAAGACAAAAATATATACACTTTCACTTTTGGGCTGTTTGCTGTTGACTATGGGAGCCTGTCTGAGTGATGGAAAAGAAGACTATTTGGATGAATATACATCATTTCTTTGCATCTTGAATAGTAACGAACAAGACGTGACATTCTATAATACTGGTGAACCCGCTACTTATGACATTACTATTGACAAGGGAGGATACAATTTGAATATGGCAGCTTCGGCTGTACTGAAGGTCTTGAGCGATTTTGATGTCAAAGCTTATAATGATGAAAATAAGACTGATTTCAAGCAACTGCCTGCCGAGTGTTATGAATTGCCCGCTGATATGTCTGTTTCTTTTGGAGAAAAAGATTTGTATCAAGTCAAAACAGTTACTTTCCATCCTGAGGAGTTTTCCGGATTGAGTGCAGATGGTTCTACCTATGTATTGATGATGGAACTTGCCGAAGGTACTTCGCCTATTAATGCTAAGAATAAATATATTATTGTGAAACCTACGGTGTATCAACCGGAGTTGTCACTTGCAGAAAACGGATTTAAACTACCTTTTGCAATCACTCAGGGGGTAACGGAGTATACTTATGAACTTCCCGTAACTTTAAGTACGCCATTAACGGAGGATATAACATGTGCAGTGACCGTAAAAAAATCGCTGTTGGATGATTATAATTTGGAGAATGGAGTAGATTATAAACTGATGACTATCGGTTATACCATAGGTACGCTTACCATTACAAAGGGTAATACAACCGCTAACTTGACAGTGAAAGTTGATATCACCAACTTGGAAGGAGATTTTGCACTTCCATTGGAAATAACTTCAAAATATCCTTTCTACGGTGACAATACGATTATAATCGGATTGAAGAACTCGATACCGAAAATAACGCTTACACCGAATATGTTTAGTTTAACCGGAACTACTATGGCTGAAGGTACTTTTGCAGATTGGTTTGATGGAAAATTAAATACTTATGCACAGGTTGCATACGGAGGTGCGGCTAAGCCATTCCCGCATATGCTGGATATCCATTTAGCTGCTGCTATTTCCAAACTGAAAATAAGGTATGCAACAAGAAATACTAATCAGCATCCGTCAGAGTTCATTATTTATGTGAGCAATGATGGGGCAAGTTGGACCCAAATTAAGAAGTTTACTTCAGCAGATGGCCTTCCTACTACCACTACTACTTACTATGAGGGTTGTCCGGTGATGGATTTGGGTAATTCTTATACTTATGTTCGTTTTGAGGTTCATAAATCTACTAATCCTAATGGTGTTAAAACGTGGGCTCTTTCTGAGTTCGAATTATATGGAAAATAACCGCATTCTCTTCTAACCTTGATTAAAAACGTTCAGAGGGCTGACAAACAGGTAATGTAATGGTAAATTAGATTCCTTTTGATCAGCCCTCTTTTAATACTGAGAGTATGAAAAAAAGCTTTGTATATTTATTTATATCCTTATTGCTATTTTCATTATCGTCCTGTAAAGACGATGATGATTCAATTCCCGTATTGGAATTGAGTTCGAAAAACGCTGATTTTTATAAAGAGGCGAATTCTGTTGTTATTGATGTAAAATCACTTCCTGTAGACTGGACGGTTTCGGTAGATGAGAATGGCGCTGAATGGTGTGATGCCCAACCTGTTAATTCTGGCACGGGAGTAAGGATTAACGTGACGGATAGTCCGGATAAGACAGTCCGTAGTACCAATGTTACCATAAACAATGGTAAGTTGAGTGAGAAAATATTGGTACGTCAGTTAGGTACCGATGCCGATATATTAGTATCACCCACCTCTTTTACTTTAAGTGCGGCAGGAGGTCAACTTGATTTTGTAGTGACGACCAATTTAACGGAAAATGACTTGGAAATTACGTATCCGGATTGGATGAAGAAAATACCTGCTACACGTACTACTACGATTGAAGTCTCCTATAAGTTTTCCGTGAATGCCAATAGTGGAAGCAGTTCACGTACTGACAAGGTGGTGGTAAAAGACAAAAAGTCCAATGCTTCAGCCGAAGTTGTGATTGTGCAGAATGGATTGGATAATTACACCGCCGGCGATGCAGAGGGAATAGTAGATGATGTTCAGTTGAAAGTAATAAAGGGCGAAGCGTCCACTTATCATGCCGGAGAGAATATAGATAATACTTTTGATGGAGATATGGCTACCATCTATCACTCTAATTACCCTTTTGCCACAGGCGTTACAAGCCATTATCCCGTAACGTTGACCTGGTATTTTGAAGATCATACGGAAACTCTTGACTACTTCACTTATTATCCGCGTACCAGTGGAACAAATGGGCATTTTGGCGAGGTTGAGGTTCAGATATCCACTGAAGAACATCCTGTTTTTGTGAGTGTCACAGGTAACAAGAATTTTGATTTCGGTTCGAAAGGTGTCACGGCTTCTTTCTCATTTAACAATACAATACAGAAACCCAAAGCAGTCCGTTTGATTGTAAAATCCGGAGTAGGAGGACATGCTTCTTGTGCCGAGATGCAGTTCTTTGCTAAAAATCCGCAAGGGTTTGATCCGTTGACATTGTTTACTGATGCTACTTGTTCCGAATTAAAAGATGGTATTGGAGAAGCGGAGATTGAAGCGTGCGAATATCCGTTGTTCAAGAATATAGCCTATTACATGTTGAAAGGTAAATATCCGGCTGATTTCCGTATTGCTGCTTATAAGCCATACCAGCATCCGGATGTACAGGCAGCTCTTAATAAGACCAGTACCTATAGTTTACTGGATAATCCTACTGGTATTTTTGCCAAGAAAGGCGAGGCGTTGATTGTATTGGTGGGCGATACCCACGAACAGAATATCGGTTTGCGTATACAGGATATGGATACTAACAAGGACGGCTTCAACAGCAGTGTTTCTTATGCTTTGAAAACAGGTGTAAACAAGATTGTTCCGGAGAAGAAAGGTTTGATATACCTGATGTATCATGTCAATGACAATCCGGCAAATTATCCGGAGATAAAGATACATTTTGCATCCGGTAGTGTCAATGGATATTTTGATGTGGCGAAGCATACTCGTGAACAGTGGGCGACACTACTCAACGGAGCCGTGGATAAGTATTTCGATGTAATAGGAAAATACGCACATCTCACTTTCCCTGTTGCCAATCTGAAGAATGCTTCCAATGGGAAAGACTTGATTGATCTTTTTGATGATATCGTATATCAGGAACAATTGTTTCTGGGATTGAGAAAATATAATAATGATGGCGGTGCCGGTACTGAAACCGATAATCGTATGTTTAAAAACCGTATGTATTTTAATGTGATGTACGGTGAAGGCGATTATATGTATTCAACCGCTTACCATACTGCTTATCATCTGTCTACAATGAGCAGGCTGTGTAGTGTGGACGAGATGAAGACCAATAATTGGGGACCTGCCCATGAAGTGGGGCATAGTAACCAGACACGTCCGGGATTGAAATGGTTCGGAACGGTAGAAGTAACGAATAATATTTGTGCGATGCACATTCAGAAGCTTTATAAGATTGCTTCACGATTGGCAACTACGGCTCCTGCGGCTTCGAAAGGCAGTTTTAATAATTATTATGAGCATGCAATGACACTTGCTCTTTGCAACAGCGATATTTTCCATGCAAAATTGGAAGATGTATTCGATAAATTAGTACCTTTCTGGCAGTTAGAACTATATATGGACTATGCATTGGGTAAATCCGATTTTTACAAAGATGTATACGAATATATACGTGTCAATCCGGATTTGAAGACGGATGGTGAACGGCAGATAGAATTTGCCTATATCTGTAGCAAGGTGTCAGGACTGAACTTGACGGACTTCTTTATCAAATGGGGATTTTTGAAAAAAGGGTTGTTTGAGGGTAGCGATACCTATAATAAAGGTAAGGTCGAAGTGACTCAATCTCAGGTAGACGCCCTGATAGAACGAATTTCCCAGTTGGGATATACCGCTCCGCAGCATAAATTAGAATATATAACGGATAATAATCTGGAAATGTATAAGACAAGTGCGTCGGTCATTGCGGGAACGGCTGCCTATTCCGGTTCCAAACTGACAATGACCGGTTGGAAAAATGTAGTGGCATTCGAGGTTTATGACAACAGTAGTAAACTGATATTTGTATCGCCGGAGACATCATTTACCGTAAACGCTACATTGCCCCAGGGCTTCAAAGTTTATGCCGTTGCTGCAAATGGAACTAAAACACAGGTATCATTCAAATGATGGACAGGCAATCTTATGTCTAACTTTAAATAAATAAAATATGAGAGATTTTAATTTTGCATTTTGTGCGTTGGCAGGTCTTTCTTCATTACCTGCTACTATGCTGGCCGGACAGTTGCAACCGGAGAAAAAAGCAGCTGACAGGCAGGCACGGCCGAATATCATTCTGATTGTGGCGGACGATCTGGGATACGGTGACTTGAGTTGTTACGGCGCCCATCGTATCTCTACACCGGGTATGGATCGTATAGCCAATGAAGGTATCCGTTTCACACAAGGTTTCTGTACGGCGGCTACTTCTACCCCCAGTCGCTATTCGGTGATGACAGGGCTTTATCCCTGGACTAATGTAGATGCGAAAATTCTTCCTGGTAATGCTGCCTTGATTATCGATACGAAGAAAATAACTTTGCCCAAGTTGATGAAACAAGCCGGATATGCTACCGGTTCTGTAGGAAAATGGCATATAGGTCTGGGCGACGGTAAAGTGGATTGGAATAAAGATGTTTGTCCCGGAGCTGCCGAGATAGGGTATGACTATTCATTTATTCAAGCGGCTACTAATGACCGTGTTCCATGTGTGTTTTTGGAGAATGGGCGTGTTGTTGGTTTGGATCCCGGTGATCCGCTGTATGTAGATTATCGTAAAAACTTTCCGGGAGAACCTACCGGTAAAGACAATCCTGAATTATTACGGATGCACCCGAGTGTGGGACATGCCGGTTCCATCGTAAACGGTGTGCCGCGTATCGGTTTTCAAAAAGGAGGTAAGGCTGCGCAATGGAAAGATGAAGAAATGGCCGAATTGTTCTTGAATAAGGCAAAGCAATTTGTGGATGATCATAAAGATGCTCCTTTCTTCTTGTATTACGGATTGCACCAGCCGCACGTACCCCGTGTGCCGAACGAACGTTTTGCCGGTAAGTCGGGGATGGGACCGCGTGGAGACGTTATTTTGGAAGCAGATTGGTGTGTATCCGAGTTTTTGAAGGAATTGGACAAACAGGGACTGGCTGAAAATACAATAGTCATATTTACCAGTGATAATGGGCCGGTACTTGATGACGGATATAAGGATGATGCAGTGAAGTTGGTGGGTGATCATAAGATAGCAGGTCCTCTTCGTGGAGGGAAAACGAGCATGTTTGACGGTGGTACACGTATTCCTTTCATGCTTCGTTGGCCTGCAGCGGTGAAACCTCAAGTATCCGATGTTTTTGTATGCCAGATGGATATGCTTGCTTCTTTCGCGTCTTTACTGGGACAGACTTATCCTGAAAAGTTGGACAGCGAGAATACGATGGATGCTTTCTTGGGAAAAAGTAAGCAGGGACGCAAAGAGCTGGTTATCGAAGGCATGTTCAATTATGCATTCCGCCAAGGAGACTGGGCTTTGATCCCTCCTTACTACAATCCTTATAGTAAAGAAGATGGAGAATATATCGGCCTTGGCTATGGATATAAGTTGTATAATTTGAAGAAGGATATCGGGCAACAAGAAAATGTAGCTTATAAATATCCGAAGCTGATGGGCGAAATGATCAATCGTTTTGAATATTTGAAGTCTACGACGAATAAAGTGACACGATATTAATTATTTTCTTAATGCGGTTTTTGCAGGATAATACGGGTTGTTTCGATAATGAAACGTATTATAAGGCAGAAACCGCATTTTTTTGTTTTTTTACCCTGATAATCCGTTTTTTTAATGCTTATCCATACCAAAAATGTCAAGAAGAGAGAGGCTAAAAACTCTATTGGACAAGCTTTTTATGGTAATTAAATATTTTTTGCAGAATTGGTGCATTTTCCCAATATAACTTGTATATTTGCGTTATTTAAAGAAATATTTGCGCGACAATCCAAAATAAAAATATGAGGAAACACCTGTTCGTAATATACTCGTTTGTTCTTTTGTGCTTGACATCAGGTACACTTTCAGCGAATGAAAAATCATACAATGTATTATTCATACAATCATATACCAGTCATTCTCCGTGGCATGGACTTTTGATAGAGGGATTACGTAATGGATTGGAGAAAGGAGGAGTGAATGCAAATATTTTTACGGAATATTTGAATGCCGACTTTTGGACTTTTTCTTCCGAGTGTGTCATCATGCGGCGTATTTGTGAGCGCGCTCGTCAACGAAAAACCGATTTGATTGTGACTTCCGGTGATGAGGCTTTCTTCACTTTGATGCATTGTGGCGATTCTTTACCCTATCAGTTACCTGTAGTGGTTTCCGGTATTAAGTTTCCTGATAAGGAATTGTTGGAGAGAATGCCTAATGTCTCCGGTTATACGTCGGAAACCGATTTTGATGTACTGATGGAAGAAGGTATACGTTTGTTTGGTAATCGTAAAGAAATAGTTTGTTTGTCAGACAGCAGCTTCTTGAGTCTTAAAGGTGTAAAAGCTGTGGAAGAGTCTTGGGAACGTTTAAGATCCAAGTATCCCGAGCATAGTTTGAAGATACTGAATGTACAGGTTAAATCGTTGAATTCCATTATTACTTCCATCTGCTATGACTATAATGCTTATAAACATTTTGTCATTTCTCCTAAATGGATACCTTTCCTTTCTTTAAAACTGAAAGCTCCCGTCTTTGCCAGCCAAAACCTGGCCATGACGAATGGAGTTTTATGTGTCTACGATGTTAAACCCTCCGAAGACGCGTATGCCGCAGGTGTACAGGCTGCGCAAATATTGAGGGGAAAATCTCCGGCTTCTTTCGGTGTGAGCGATCAGAAGGGAAAATTATTGTATGACTATAAACAGTTGGATTTTTTTAATGTAGACCCTGATATCGCAGAGAAAAAAGGCATTATCTTGAATATTCCACTGATGGAACGTTACCGTGCGCTTTTTATTATTTTATATTCATTGATTGTAGGGGCGTTGGTCCTACTGGTACTTTGGCTGATCCGTGCCAATCGCCGGGAATCACGCCGGCGTATACATGCACAGACGCGGCTGTTGATACAGCATCGTTTGGTGGAACAAAGGGATGAATTTGATAATATCTTCTGCTCCATCCGTGACGGATTGATTACGTACGACACCGACCTGCGTATCCATTTCGTAAACCGTGCTTTGATGGTGATGCTGGGACTTTCACCCGAGACGCATTCGGCGCGTCATTATGAAGGTCAAATAGCCGGTTCCATTTTCAGGATATACAGGGATGGAGAGAATATTCTGCATGATTTGCTGAAACAGGTTCGTACCGATAAGAAACCGATGTCTATTCCGGAAAAGACCTTTATGCAGGAAAATGTAAATAGAACCTATTTCCCCATATCCGGTGAAGTGGTACCCATCTTTGCCAATGATAAGTTGACGGGTATGGCGATTGTCTGCCGCAATATTTCTGATGAAGAAATGCAGAGGCGTTTCTTCAATATGGCCGTTGAGGAAAGTTCCATCTATCCGTGGCAGTATAACATGCGTATGAATTGTTTCCATTTCCCTGGCGGACTGCTGCAACGGTTTAACTATTCGGGTGCGACGGAAGATTATGTTTCCAGGGAAGAGTTGGACGACCTGATCCATCCCGATGATTTGATAAACATCCGTAAACGTTTCGATGCCATCATTGCCGGATATGAGTTGAATTCCCGTATGAACTTCCGTTTACAAAATGTGGATGGGGGCTATGAGTGGTGGGAGTTCCGTAGTACTGCCTATGACGGTATGACCTCCGATGCTCCTTATATGGTTTTGGGTGTGTGCCAAAGTATCCAGCGTTATAAGGATACGGAAGAAGCCTTGATAGCCGCCCGAGACCGCGCACTCCAGGCAGATAAGCTGAAGTCTGCATTTCTTGCCAATATGAGCCATGAAATCCGTACACCGCTGAACGCGATTGTCGGTTTCTCTGATTTGTTGAAAGATATTGATGCTTTCTCACCCGAAGAGGTACAGCAATTTGTAGAGACCATTAATACCAACTGTACCTTGTTGCTGGCATTGATCAATGATATTTTGGATCTTTCACGTATTGAGTCCGGTACGATGGACTTCCAGTTCTCCTCCTTTAACTTGACATATATCATGCAGCAAGTATATGATTCTCAACGCTTGAGTATGCCACAAGGAGTGGAGTTGTGTATGGAAATTCCCGAAGATTCCGGTAAATACGTGATAACCGATTCCGTACGTTTGAAGCAAGTCGTGAATAATCTGATAAACAATGCCAAGAAGTTCACGGTGAAGGGGAATATCACTTTCGGTTACGAGATACATGATCCCGGTTACACTACGATCTTTGTACAAGATACCGGAGCAGGTATTTCGGAGCAAGACCAGCAACGTATTTTCGAGCGCTTCTATAAAGCGGACAGTTTTACGCAGGGTGCAGGTTTGGGATTAAGTATCTGCCAGACAATTGTAGAACGTCTGAGGGGTACTATAAAGGTGACTTCTCGATTGGGTGAAGGAACGCGCTTTGAAGTACGCGTTCCCGATACGAACGAATAGTATTCAATGCTTATTCTATTCTTTTGCAGCTGTTCGACTGTAAGAATTCATCCAGCATCTGCACATAGTTACCATGTAATAGGATGTGATGATTTCCTAACGGACTTTTCAGGAAATAGTCGGCCGGACTACTTAATTTTATGCGTACCTGAGTACGGCACATGTTGATATAATTGGTGTTTTCAGTCAACGTACCCGAAGTCAGGTAATATTCATCCAGACATTCTCCGCCACATTTTACGATGGTAACATCTCCGGTGGGCAAGATACCTTGAATGCCGATGCCGCTTTCCGTTTCAAAATGATTACGGATAATAAACTGTTCGGTTTGTTTGATACCGATGGTACAATGCGCCAATATGATTTCGTTGGTACGGGCATTAATCATGGAGGGGTTTGCCATGAAAGTGGACTTTCCGGTCAGTACCTTGGTTGCCAACATGGTGAAGATAGACTGGAGGTCGCCCTCGCATCCGGCAATGATACCTTCATCATTCAGCAATGCAAGCGCCAGACATCCTGTTGTACCCGTTTGGCCTATCAGACGGAAACAACTTAAAGTAATCGCACTCAGTTTTTCTTCTTCTACTATTCTTTTGAGGGCACGATAAAGCCGCATCGCTTTTATCATATCCTCCGGAGTAGCCTCACGGCATGCCAAGGCTTTTCCTGCAAGATGGGCGCAGGCTTCACCTACTTCATCATCCGTAATTTGTTCAAAGTACTCATAGACACGTTCCAATGCGATGTCGGTATATTCCACTCCCCAGCGTCGTTTAGCGAGCAAATAGTCAACATTGCTTGCAATGAGCCAGTTCGAGGGAGTACCTATCACCCCGATACGTACGCCGAAAAGACTGCGTTGAGCCTTGAAGTTACTGTGAAGAACAAATATACGCTTGATGATTTCGGATAACTCACCGTGCAGAATTTCACTTCTCATACCTCGTCCACGCAGCCAGGATGATATTTCAAGAGCTGCAGCAAGTGAGTTTTGCATGCCATCGGCCAATATGATGGTGGGGCGAGGCAGAGACTCAAAGTGTTGGATAACCAACCGTTCTACACCGCCGGTAGCAATGAACAAAATGCTGAAATCACTGGGAGTTAGTTTACTGATATCTTGATAATCTACAAAATTGACTGTGAAATATTTTTCCAATTCAGTCAATATCACTTCATGGGAACTGCGAACAGATGCTTGTTTATGTAGTAGTGAAGCAAAAGTTATTAGGTTTATGACCATGGTACTATTTACGATTTAACAATTTACAAATTACGATTGAAGCCACTTCGCTCGCTTGTTTTTCAAAGGTACAAGTTTCTTTTTAAATAGCATAGTGTTTTTAATATAGATAAGGTTTTTAAAGTTTTTATGTCTTTGCTTCCCTTTGGTTTCAAATAAATCACTACATTTGCAACTTTAATAATAAACTGATAGTAATATCAATCGTAAATCGTAAATAATCTCATGCCGACAATATCCATTCGCGGAACAGAAATGCCCGCATCTCCTATCAGAAAGCTGGCTCCGCTGGCAGATGCAGCCAAACAGCGGGGTACGCATGTATTTCATCTTAACATCGGACAGCCAGACTTACCTACACCGCAAGTCGCCATTGATGCAATTCGCAACATTGACCGTAAAGTGTTGGAGTATAGTCCCAGTGCCGGTTACCGTAGTTATCGCGAAAAGTTGGTAGGGTATTATGACAAGTACAATATCAAGCTCACTGCTGATGACATTATCATCACTTCCGGTGGGTCGGAAGCCGTACTGTTTTCTTTTATGGCTTGCCTGAATCCGGGTGATGAGATTATTGTTCCCGAACCTGCGTATGCCAATTACATGGCATTTGCCATTTCAGCGGGAGCCAAAATCCGTACGATTGCCACTACTATCGAAGAAGGTTTTTCGCTTCCTAAAGTAGAGAAATTTGAAGAACTGATCAATGAGCGTACCCGTGCCATCCTGATTTGTAATCCCAACAATCCGACAGGTTATCTGTATACCCGCCGTGAAATGAACCAGATACGTGACCTCGTAAAGAAGTACGACCTTTTTCTCTTCTCCGACGAAGTGTATCGTGAGTTTATTTATACAGGTTCTCCTTATATTTCTGCTTGTCACCTCGAAGGTATCGAGCAGAATGTTGTGTTGATTGATTCTGTATCCAAGCGCTACTCCGAATGCGGCATCCGTATCGGTGCTTTGATAACCAAAAACAAAGAGATACGTGATGCGGTTATGAAGTTCTGCCAGGCACGCCTCAGTCCTCCGTTGATTGGACAGATTGCCGCTGAAGCTTCTCTTGACGCTGGTGAAGAGTATTTGCGTGACACCTATGATGAATATGTAGAACGTCGTAAATGTCTGATTGATGGACTGAACCGTATCCCGGGAGTCTATTCTCCCATTCCGATGGGGGCTTTCTATACTGTAGCGAAACTACCTGTCGACGATTCGGATAAGTTCTGTGCTTGGTGTCTTTCCGATTTTGAATACGAAGGACAAACTGTCTTTATGGCTCCTGCTTCAGGTTTCTATACCACTCCCGGTTCCGGACGTAATGAAGTTCGCATTGCATATGTGCTGAAAAAGGAAGACTTGACCCGCGCGCTGTTTGTGTTGCAAAAAGCATTGGAAGCGTATCCGGGACGGACGGAATGAAGAAAATGAGTCTCTCCCTCTTCCTTGCCCGCCGCCTTTACCACGACAGTGATGTCGGAAAACAAGTATCCCGTCCTGCCGTACTCATCGCCACTATCGGTGTAGCTATCGGATTGGCGGTGATGATTATTGCCGTATCGGTAATTATCGGTTTCAAGAGTGAGGTAAGAGATAAAATCGTAGGTTTCGGCGCACACATCCAACTCACCAACTCTGATGCCGCCCGTTCTTACGAAACCCGCCCTATTGCCGTGGAAGACAGCATGTTTGCTGCTCTTGCCGATTATCCTGGCGTGAAGCATGTTCAGCGTTATTCCACTAAACCGGGTATGATAAAGACTTCCGATGCTTTTCAGGGCATGGTATTGAAAGGTATCGGTCCGGAGTATGATACTTCATTCTTCCGTCGCCATTTATTGGAAGGAGAGTTTCCGCAATTCAGTGACTCCGCTTCTACCAATCGTGTTGTAATTTCCAGGGCAATTGCCGATAAGATGAAGTTGAAACTGGGCGATAAGATAGACACTTATTATATCCAAGATGATGTGCGTGCACGCCGTCTGAAGATTGTTGGTATTTATCAAACGAACTTTTCTGAATATGATAACCTCTTTTTGCTTACAGACCTTTGTCTTGTAAACCGTCTTAACAAGTGGGAACCAGATCAGGTCAGTGGTATCGAGTTGCAACTTGACGATTATGATGAACTGAATGCTACTACCTACGAGATAGCGGATGATGTGAACGAACGTCCTGACCGCAATGGAGCAGAGTATGCCGTTCGCAACATAGAGCAACTCAATCCTCAGATATTTGCCTGGCTGGATATTCTGGACGTCAATATTTGGGTGATCCTTATCTTGATGATTGGTGTGGCGGGTTTTACCATGGTGTCCGGTCTTTTGATTATCATCATCGAACGTACTTCCATGATAGGGGTCTTGAAATCATTGGGTGCCAATAATTTCACCATTCGTAAACTCTTCCTTTGGTTTGCTGTCTTCCTCATCGGAAGGGGTATGTTGTGGGGAAATGTTATAGGACTGTCTTTCTATTTTCTCCAGAAAAGTTTCAGCTTGTTCCGTCTCGATCCTGAGACATATTATATGGATACTGTTCCGGTATCTTTCAACATTTGGCTATTCCTATTGCTGAATGTGGGTACGTTGCTTGCTTCCGTTTTTATGTTGCTGGGACCTTCTTATCTTATCACACGCATACATCCCGCCAACTCCATGAGGTATGAATAGTTTCTCCTAACGGAAACTACAGTTTCCTCTCGTGGAAACGAGCGTTCCCCTTAATGGGAACTACAGTTTCTCTTTGAGGGAACGAGCGTTTCTCTTTATGGGAACAAGCGTTCCCTATTGATGGAAACGGAATTTACTCTTATTTTCTCAGGAAATCACTCTTCTTTCTGAACAGGCAATACAGTTTCCAGCGAAGGGACTGCATAGGTTGAAGGAGATCGAATACAGGAAGTGTGAAGTAATAGCGGCGTTTATCATCCAGTTCTTTAGCCGTTTTATTGATAATGATGGCTTGGGTAGTGAAACGAAGTAACCACAGAAGAAAGGCAACACCCGCTACAAACCAATGAAAGTGCAGTATTCCGATGACGAGTGCGGCTACCCAGCAACCATAGAATATCAGGCGACTGAAAGTTTCAAAACCTGCCAACCAGCGTTGTGCACCATGATACAACCGTGCGGTGGAGGTATAACTGATCTTTTCCTCCCTCCAGTCTTTGGCACGGAGTACGGGCTGCGTACGCATAATGGCGTTCACATCAGTTTCAACCCGTGTGTTTTCGGGGGTAGCGATGTGGTTGATAAACAAATCATCGTCGCCCCTTTGCAGGTTGAGGTGGGCAGAAAAACCTTTCTGTTGATAAAACAGTTCTTTACGATAGGCAAGGTTACGTCCTATACCCATATAAGGATTACCGGCAAGGGCAAAACCGAGGTAACGCATGGAAGTGAACAGATTATCGAACGCTACCCGTTTGTGTAGCCATCCCTTGCTGCGGTCGTAACCGCTATATCCCAAAACGACCTGTGTACGTGAGGTGAAATTGCGTGCCATCAACCGTAACCATTGATTGCTTTGGGGCATACAATTGGCTTCAGTGAACACCAACCAGTCATATTTACTGGCTTTGACACCCAGTGTGATAGCGAGTTTTTTACGGCTGATATACCGGGAGGAATCAGGAACAAAACTGTGATACAAGTGTGGATATTTCTCTTCCAATATTGTGAGGTAGTCTTCGCTTTCGTCTGTATCGCCATCATTAATGACAATGACCTCGAATTGTGGATAATCCTGCTCCAATACGGCAATCAGGTTACGACGCAGGTTTTCGGACTCCTCACGTGCGCAAATAATGACTGAAACGGGGGGGAGTTCTTGTGAGAAATGCACATTGTTCCGTTTCACGGCACGGTTGTGCAGATAAATACGGTTATAAAGACAAAAATAATAGAGGAGCTGAACAAAAAAAAGGATACCCGTTAGTGCGAGCAATACCTTTTCTGTTGTATCGAATATAAATGCTTCCATGAATCACTTGACGTTTTTGTGGTGCAAATTTAAAGAATTTTTCACCAGTGCAGGCATTATAGGGGGAGAGTTTTTTGTTAAATACTAAATCCCCATTTCTGGTACCACCTCAAATTTTGTTTCAGGGAAATGTCTCGTTAGATAGTTCTTGATATATTGCATCGTATCTTCCTGGATTGTTTTATCTTCCACGGTTGGATAAAGATTATAGAGAACGGTATCCAGCGTGATGCCCCGGTTCTTGATTGCTTCGAAACTCAACAGCGTATGATTGATGCTGCCCAACTTGCCGGAAGTTACGAATATCAACGGGCATTTCTTTTCGGCAATATAATCGATGGTCAGATATTCTTCCGTTAAAGGGACCATCAGCCCTCCTGCGCCTTCAACAAGCACAATGTCATAGCGGCGTGCAAGTTCTTGCGTGGCACGTTCTATCTTGCCGAAATCAATGGGACGCCGGTCGATGCGTGAGGCAAGATGAGGTGAACAGGGATATGAGAAGATTTCCGGCATAGTCAGTCCTTCTTCGTCTTCAGGCAGATAACCTGTTCCTGTGATGCGCCGATGCAAGTCTATGTCTTCGGAATGGCCGGTATTACCTGTTTGGATAAATTTCTGAGTAATGACACGCTTACCGTTTTGTGCCAGTTCACGGGCCAACCAAGCGGTACAATAACTTTTTCCGGCATCAGTATCGATGCCACTGACGAAATAAATGTTTGATCTCATCTGTTATCTTGTCTGATATATGTTTTAATCTTTAATTGGGGAAATAAAAGATTGTTGTATACTTTTTTTTAATCCTTCTATCATATTTGCTGTGATTTTGTTTTTATGAATTACGCGATGGCAATTAGGGCAGACAGGAAGAAGATTGTGTAGAGCCTTGTCAATTGTCGAATTGATACCCTCTCCACTATATTGGAAAATAGGTGTGAGATGATGTATTTCTATACAACTTTTCTCTCCATAATAACCATAAAAACTCTTAAACTCGAACCTGCAACAATCACACATAATAGTACCATTATGTGTAAAATGTTCGATGGCAGCAGCTCTTAGTATTGAAGAACGCTCCCGTACTTTTGTTTTACGCTCTTTGATTCTACCTTCTGATATGTTCTCAAGTAATAATAGGTTTTTGTTGTTTCTGACTGTTTCCAGAGCATTTATGACATCTGTAACTTCAAAATTATTCTCTACTAAATATGTAAGATATGGAAGATTGTCCTTTAGATATAATTTGCCTTTTTCTGTTATTTGAAAATATCCTCGTCCTGCATCTATAGCCAATTGTTCATGGAGAATATTACCCTTATTCTTGGAGTGAGATTTGAAATTTCTAACAATCTGGTCAAAACTAAAATCATTTCTATCTTTTAATTGTTTCTCTTGATCATTTGAAATTTTTAAAAGGCTACGAAGTTTTGTCCTTAATAGTTCAGTACTAACTTTTCCTTCATTATGTATAGACATTACGTATAATGCGGGTAAAACTAATGAATATTCTCTGCTCATAATTTAATAATTAGTGATTAATAAATGAGTCACCTTTTTATCATTCCTATTCATAAAACTGACAAGATATTTTTTGTCGAAAAAACGTATGTTTATGCCTTCGTGATTGTATAGTGAATAGATAAAATCAGTGTTTTTGATAACTAACATCCATTTGGATCGACATTCTTTCAACATATAGTCTGCTAAACGCTGTTGGTCTTTACGTGTAAACTCATTCTGAGCATATGTGCTGAATTCACTGTCGTAAGGAGGGTCTAGAAAAATGAAATCGTTTTCTTGAGGGTTACTCATTCTAAGAAACTGTTCAAAATCATAGTTGGATATTGTGGTATTATTGAAACGTTCAAGTAAGCTGTCCGAACGGTAATATTGAAGTTTCTTACCCATGTTCTTTGTATTGTAACCGATTCCTCCGTAGGGAACATTAAATTCTCCATGATCATTATAACGGAACATGCCGCTATAACAATAGTTTCTGATGAAAAGGAATAAAGCACAATACAATTCATTATTCCCAGTTTCTATTTGCTTGGTGTTATAGAGATGGCGAAAGTACATATATAAAGCACTTTTGATAGACGTCTCTATGTTATTATACAGATCTTTAAGAGGTAACAAATGTTTTTCTTGTTCTAGGATTTTCATTCTAGACATTTTGCGAAACAGATTATTTTGTATTTCCAAGGTTAAAACCTCACAGTGTTGTTTTATAGTATTATCTATGATTGAAGAAATATCATTTGCTTGGGAATGACAAAATTCTATTATTGCGTGTTTTAATTCATCTTTTGTTATAGTATCTTTTTGATAATCAGAGTATATGCTTGTTAGAAAGAGAATGTGCTTTTCAAAAAATGCATGTGCATTGTCCCACGAATGATTTATACTTTCTACATACTTAAAGAACGTTTCGTTCTGTTCTGCAATATATCTATACAACGAAATTAATTCAGAAGAATAATCATTGATGAAAAAATGATTAGCATTTACAGCTGTAAATACAGAGCCTCCTCCTACAAATGGTTCGTAATAATTGTTGAACTTTTTGGGCAAATTAGGTATGATATATTTTAGTTCTTTTTCTTTTCCACCAGCCCACTTTAAAAGCGGTTGAAGTCTAGGCTGACTTTTTTTAGCTGGTTTGTCTAAATCCCATATTGTTTGTTGATGATTTATGACGGTAGTTTTACAAACAATTTCTTTGGAATTTTCTGTAATTGGATATTCTTGTTTATTCATTTCATTTACAATTCTTTTCTTTGCAGCATCGAAATATATAGGATTTATTTCAATACCGATGAATTTTCTTTTTTTATTCATAGCGGCGACTCCTATTGAGCCTACTCCCATAAAAGGATCGAAAATAATATCATCTTCGTTACTGGCTATTTCTATGATTTTTTTAAGAATAGAAACAGGCTTCTGAGCTGGATGTTTAGGGTTGTTTAATCTTTCTGGACGCATGCATATCGGACTCTCTAAAAAGTTATGCATTTCTTTTTGTGATATAAAATTCCATGTATGTTTTTTATTCCAACAAGTGAATATCATTTCACAACTGTTAAGAAAACCTGCTTTGAATATTTTGGGTGCAGGATTAGTCTTGTGCCAAATCATAAAATTTGATGTGTCAAATTTATGATCAAGACAGTTATACCATCGTCCTAACTGATTATAAGAAGTAAATATGAATAGATTTCCATTTGGTTTTAGAATTCTAATAAATTCATTAGCCCATTCTTCTGGAAAAAAATCTACCCAATCCCAATCGGCTACATCATTATTCATGGGCGCTCTTCCTAATAATGGTATATTCCCCGTAGAATGTTTACCGATATTATATGGCGGATCGGTAAGAATAAGATCAATAGATTTATCTGGAATTTGTTTGATGACATTCCTGCTGTCATCACAAATTAAACATTTTCTCCAATTACTGTCTTTCATTTACGATGTTTGGAAGATAAATATTTTTGATATTATTCAATGCATCATTAATAAAATGTGCACTTTTTTTGTATTCATCAATTACAATGTCATAGCCATTTTCTGATTTGCAGACTAAATTCCAAAAATTTCTACTGATACAAAGTTCATCCGGAGCAAAAAACTGGCGTACTCGACTTTGGGTCCAAGGGGCTCCTTCGCCATATCTGTTATATGCTGTTGCAAAGAGAATTTTTACTTTATTTTCATCATTGAGTTCATTGGTCAGGATACAGTATTGCTCTAATAGTGCCTCTTTCTCTGATCGTGCTTTCTTATTATCTAAATCACCACCTATTTTCAGTTCAATAAGGTAATGCATATTAGTTTCTTCATCAAGGAGGTAATAATCACTTTCATGACGTTTTCTGATAATATTACCGGTTTTATTCGTTATTCCAGTATAATCATCAATACTAGGAGCTATTTCACGACGTTTATATTGTTCTAAGAGTTCGGCAATGAAATCTGTTTGTTCTTTATATAACTTTCCTTCTACATGTTGGCTCACTTTGTAGTGTAATGTAGCTATTTTTATTGCCATTTTTTCTAACATGTTTCCCAATGAACTATCCAAAGAGCGGGCTAATGCTGAATAATATTGTATTTCTGGACCTAATGCGGCAATAAATACATTATGTATTTTCATATTGATGGTTCCGTCTTCATCATCCTTTTCAGAGATGTGCCTATCAGAAAATCCCGATGCATAGGACTCTACAAATGCACTTACAATGGCACGAATTACCTTTTCATTGTCTACTTGATTCATTTTTTTAATGACTTTGTTTATCTGTTGCAAAATTAGTGTTTTTTTCCTGAAAGCAATAGGTATTTGTATTTACTGTATCTTCTTGGATGGCATTGGTCTCATCTTTTCTTTGCAATAATATAAATGGGATGATAAGTTAGTACAACATCATGATTAACGTTACTGAATAACCTTACGTAATCATTACAAAAGGTTTGTAGGCGACCTCGGGTCCATATTTTCTTTTCCGTACCTGTTACTCCGGTCTGTTTTAGGTGTTGTAATACCAGGAGTGGGGTGGCAAAAGGTAGAGTGACGATTTCTTCTTCAGCATGAAGGATGTCGTAACGGGAAGATAATAATGTTTTCAACTCTCCGAGCGACAGATAATCAAGGCCATTTCCTGTGAGGTTACGTATCTCTTGCATATTCTCTTTTCCAAAAGTACTGAAAGCAAGTATTCCACTGTCGGTAAGGAAATGATGGCATCGGACGAAGAAGTCTTCCGGATTGGAGAACCATTGCAAGGTCGAACAGGATGTTATTAAGTCCGTTTCTTGTGGAAAGCTCATCAACTCTGCATCGCCGGCACAAAAATGTACGGCAGGTGAGGTACATAGTTCTTTGACACATTCTTCCATCTCGCTGCATAAGTCGTTGAGCAACAATGTGTCCGGCTGTAGGGAATGCAGCAGCAAGCGAGAGTAATAACCTGTGCCGCATCCGAATTCAACGATATGTTGAAAAGGGGATGCGTTACAGGAGATGTTTCGCACTGCGGCGGGTGTACAGGTATGCTCCATCAATAGGTGTAGCATTTTTTCCGCTACCAATTGCTGTACACGCGCCTTGCTGCCATACGTGTTACGTGCTTTGGCAAACCGTTCGGCGATGAGTGCTTTATCGATGGTTTGGATGGTAGTGTTACAAATCATCATTTTCAACGTTTCATTGGATACACATTCTCTTCAGGTGCCACAGGAAGTCATCAATGGGCATTTCCCATGCGTCTTGTAGCAAAAAACGGAACATGGGTTCGTCATAGTGTGCACAATCCGTTATGATAAGGTTGGCTGCTTCCTCATGATTGATTTCCTGATTTTCGGGGGGGATAATCCGGTCGTTTTTACCTATGAGGGCATAGTCGTAGTTGTATTCATACTTGTCTATATATTTTTCAATCATGTCATCTATAACTTTATCGTCAATGCTTTTATCGGAATAGTCTCCACACATTTCAAAATATTGTTCCTTGATGCGCTTCAGCTCATCTTTGATTTCTTCGAAGTTCCGTCGGGGAGTTATTTCCATCAATGCCTTGTAGGCGTTACTGTCTTGACACATGCGGTGCATGAATTTCTGGAGTGAGGCGGGAGTAAGCCCATCGAGGGTAGCTTGATAGGTTGCCAGGGGAATGCCTTCCTGATCGTCTATGGGATGAGTACTTCCATTGAAGGATATGCTAGTTATCTTGTCTCCGGGTATTTGGCTGAGTATGAGCGAACCTGCCCATACTCCCATGGACCATGCCACTACGTTTACTTGCCGGTAGCGGTCGAAGATAGACAGGTCGAAATCGAGTGTGCGGTAGTCGTAGCAAACCATATAGTCCATACCTTTAGGCCGATATTGCTTGAAAGGGGTTTCATCGGCTGCCCATCCGGCAAAGAACAGGAGCAACTTGGGTTGGTTCTCGTTTATAACGTAAATTTGTTTCATTTTCTTTCTGAATTAATTAAGTTATTATTTGATATATGTTTAAAAACTCTCATTTAAGCAGTTTCTCAGTTGCTCCATTTCTTCTTCTTTTATCTCTGCTGTCAGCGAAAAACGGATACGTGATGTACCTTCCGGTACCGTAGGCGGACGGACGGGCAGGGCATAGAACCCGTGGCGTTGCAGGTATTCTGCACGCAGGATGGTGTCTTTGCTCGATCCTACAATCATTGGTACGATGTGGCTTACGCTGGGACATTCGTATCCTTGTGCGATCAAGGCGTCCCGCAAAATTTGGCTGATGTGGGCTAAATGTTCTCTCCGTTTCTGCATGCTTGCCATTTTTCGTATCATAAATAATGTCCAGGCAATGTTCAACGGAGGAAGGGCGGTGGTAAAGATAAGGGTACGCATCCGGTTGATGAGATATTCGCGTATCACTTGACGGCATACGATATACGCTCCTGACGATGCGGCTGCCTTTCCGAAAGTACCGACCAGGAAATCAATATCGCCAATGCATCCGGTTTCTTCGGCACACCCCAATCCGAGCTTGCCCCGTACTCCGAAAGCATGCGCTTCGTCTATATAGAGCAACACGTTGTCATAAGTCTGTTTCAATCGTACCAGAGCGTTTAAATCGGTCTGGTCGCCATCCATGCTGAATATACTTTCGGTGACGATAATAATCCGGATATAGGATGTGTGATGTTCTTTCAGTAACCGGGCAAGTTGCTCCAAGTCGTTATGACGGTAACGGATACATTTTGCCGCAGAAAGCCGTATACCGTCAATCAGGCTGGCATGTACCAGCTTATCTGCAAGTATCAGGGTCTGTGCATTGCTTACTGCCGGCAGAATACCGGTATTGGCATGATAACCGCTATTGAATATCAGGGCTGTTTCCGTTCCAAACAGCCGGGCAAGTTCTGTTTCCAGTTCTTCGTAGATGGAGAAATTACCGGTCAACAACCGGGAAGAAGAGGAAGTCGGCATAAATGTATCAGGAGTCAGTGTGTTCAGGAATTCCTCTCTCAATACACGGTCGGCAGCCAAACCTAAATAGTCGTTGGACGATAAATTAAGCATCCGTTTTCCGTCTACGATTACGTTTCGTCCGTCGTGTATCATTTCTGGCAGACGGCGCAGATTGCTATGCTCTTTTAACTGTTGCAGTTCTTGCTGCATAAAGTCTGTTGTGTGCATGGTTACATCTCCTTTACGATCTTAATCAGTCCTTTCGTCAACTTGCTCAGTTGTTCCGGCTCAATAATGAACGGTGGCATCAGATACACCAATTTCCCGAATGGACGTACCCAGATTCCTTCTTCCACGAACCGGCGTTGCATCCATGCCATATTCACCGGTTCTTTGGTTTCAATAACCCCGATAGCTCCTAATATCCGTACGTCCGCTACTTGTGGCAGGTGACGGGCAGGTTCCAGCTCTTCTTTCAGTTGTGCTTCGATACGTGATACTTTTTCTTTCCAGTTATATTCACCGGATGTCAGTAATTTCACTGAAGCACATGCCACGGCACATGCCAATGGATTTCCCATGAAAGTAGGGCCGTGCATAAATGCTCCCGGAGCATGGTTAGAAATGGCATCGGCCACTTCATTTGTTGCCAGTACCGCAGACAGTGTCATATATCCTCCCGTCAGTGCTTTACCAATACACATGATGTCCGGTTCTGTCCCCGCATGTTCCCAGGCAAACAGTTTCCCTGTACGTCCGAATCCGGTTGCTATTTCGTCAAAGATGAGCAATAAACCATGTTTGCGGCACAACTCTGCCGCTTCACGCAAGTATTGAGGATGATAGAACCACATACCTCCTGCTCCTTGTACAATGGGTTCCAGTATAAGTGCCGCCAACTCTCCGGAGTGTTGTTCTATCGTTTCTTTCAATGGAACGATATCTCGCGGATCCCATTCCCCGTCATATCGCGAACGAGGTTGCGGTACGAAATACCGGACGGGTAATGCCGAACCAAACAGGGAGTGCATACCTGTCACTGGATCACATACGGACATGGCATTCCAAGTATCTCCGTGGTAACCACTGCGTATGGTCACAAAATTGGTCTTCTGCTTCAACTCGCTTTGCGATGGGGTGGCTTGGCTTTTCGCAACCCAATACTGTACCGCCATTTTCAGAGCTACTTCCACCGCTACCGATCCCGAATCCGCATAGAATATTTTTTGCATGGAAGGAGGAACCAAAGGCAACAGTAATTTACCGAGTTCTATCGCCGGATCGTGGGTTAGTCCGCCAAACATTACGTGCGACATTTTTCCGAGTTGTTCCTCTGCCGCTTTGTTTAATGCCGGATTGTTGTATCCATGTACGGCACACCACCATGACGACATACCTTCGATAAGTGTTTGCTTGCCGTTCGGGGCTTGCGGCGTTTCAATGGTAATTGTTGCCCCTTCGGCATGCTTCACCTTATATACGGGCAGTGGATTGGTGGTCGATGTGTAAGGATGCCACAAATGTTCCCGGTCGAATTGCGAACCGTTGAACTGATATCCCGCTTCTTCAACCAGCTTTTTGTCTTCCGAAACCTTTGAGCCGAGAGTGGTCAACAAATCGCCTACGATGGCAGAATTAATTCCGATATAAAGAGATTTCTTTACCGCTTCTTTACTGAGTTGGGAACGTCCTCCCGCAAAACGAAGATAGGCTGTAGGATTGATAAAGCGGAAAAGGGCGATGGTAGTCAGTACTTCTTCTTCTGTTAGCGGTTGCTGATTTTCGAGCGGTGTGCCGGGGATAGGACTGAGTAAATTGATAGGAATGGATTGCACTCCCAATTTTTTCAAGGTGAAGGCAAATTCGATACGTTGTTCCATCGTCTCTCCCATACCGATGATGCCACCGCTACAAATATCCATACCTGCATTGCGGGCAGCCTGGAGCGTGTGTAGTTTTTCTTCCTGTGTGTGGGTACTGCATAAAGTAGGGAAATAAGAAGGTGCTGTCTCCAGGTTACAATGATATCGTGTAATGCCGGCTTCGTGCAGAACCCTTAACTCGTCCTCATCCAACAGGCCCAGTGAAGCACACAGCTGGATAGACGAGTGGCGGCGCATGTGGCGCACCGTATCGCAAAGTTGTTCAATTTGTTGGGATGAAGGTTTGCGTCCGCTGGTTACGAGGGAGAAACGGTTGACATCTTGTTGTTCATTGTATTGTGCCTGTTTCAGGCATTCTTCAGCGGGCAGCAGGTTGTAGATTTCGGCTTTCGTGTGGTAGTGGGCAGATTGTGCGCACCATTTACAATTTTCGGGGCATCGTCCTGATTTTGCATTGATGATGGAACACATGTCGAATTCGCGCGGCGCGCATGCGACGGTAATTTCGTGTGCGGCGGCGTACAGCGCTTCACGATCGGCCATATTGGCCAGCCAGACTGCTTGGTCGGGCGATATGTCTATGCCTGACAATATCTGGGCTTTTAATTCATTTGTAGTCATAATTTGGATATAATAGGGGAGAGTCTGAACCGAATTTTGCTTACGCAGCGAACTGTCTGCTACATTTTTCCGCAGGTAGCCAATCGTGACTTGGCGGCCTATGCTGGCAAATGCGGCATAAGTTTTCCGGCTCCAGCGGCGGAAGCGTATCGTCTTCTTATTGGCTTGTTTTTTATGCATGGTGTTCAGAATCCTTCGTTATAAATTCTTTTCGTGGCACAAATGTAGGAAAAATATTCTGATGGGATGCCGTCTATAGAAGTTAATTCAAAATTCACAAGAAAGACTTGCCGGGAAACTAAGCCGTTAAATTCCCGGATTGTAGTTGTAGTTCACGGTTTTGTTTGCTTTCAGTGACGCTTGTACGTCAATCAACCGTTGGTTACTGCTGCCACGGAAGTAAAGGCTCTCATCGCGTAGCTCTTTTCTGAATTTGCCGTCTACCAGCACATCGATATATTCCAGTAACTTTGCTTGCCGAGGGTTACGTAACAGATTTTCAAAGGTATATCCCGTATAACACCATATGTTTTTCCGGCTTTTGATTTTGATGGCCGATGCCAACTCTGTAAAACCTTCCGGCTGGAACATCGGATCACCGCCGCTGAAGGTCACATCCGCAAAATTGTCGGCAAGTACTTTTTTCAGGATCTCGTCCGTACTCATCCAGTATCCGCGATGGATGTCCCATGATTCGGGGTTGTGGCAGCCGGGACATCCGTTAGGACATCCGGCTGCATAAATAGCGGTACGGAAACCGGGACCGTCTACAGTAGTATCTTCTAATATGTCGAGAATAGAAATCATTTTTTCAACGATTAATGATGAGTGATACGGTCGTTTAACTCCGCAAGCTTGGCTTGGTTCCAACGATCGGTAGTACCTACCAGATAGCCAGTGATACGTTGTAACTTGTCGATATGTCTGCTTCCGCATTTCGGACATTCTTCCAGATTGGCAGTAGAATTTTCGTATCCGCAGTCCAGGCAACGGTTACGGTTGTGATTGACAGAGCCATAACCGATATTATAACGATCCATCATATCTACCACACGCATAATGACTTCCGGGTTGTGCGTGGCATCTCCATCCATCTCTACATAAAATATATGCCCGCCGCGCGTCAGTTCATGGTAGGGAGCTTCCACTTCAGCTTTATGACGGGCACTGCATTTGTAATATACAGGTACATGGTTGGAGTTGGTGTAATAATCACGGTCTGTGATACCCGGAAGGATACCGAACTTTTTACGGTCTATCCGGGTAAATTTGCCCGATAACCCTTCGGCCGGAGTGGCCAATATGCTATAATTATGCTGGTATTGGTCGGAGAACTGATTGCTGCGGTCGCGCATGTAGGTCACGATTTTGACTCCCAGCTCCTGAGCCTCTGTCGATTCGCCATGGTGTTTTCCAAGTAGTGCAACCAGACACTCGGCCAAACCGATAAAACCGATACCCAATGTACCTTGATTGATAACCGGGGCAATGCTATCGTTCGGTTTCAGCTTTTCGCTACCTATCCATAGGGCAGACATCAGCAAGGGGAACTGTTTGGCGAATGCAGTCTTCTGGAATTCCATACGTTCGTGCAACTGGCGTGCCGTAATCTCGAGCATGGAGTCCAACTTGGAGAAGAAGCGGGCGATGCGTTGTTCTTTATTCTCTATATCCATACATTCGATGGCAAGGCGGACGATATTAATTGTGGAGAATGAAATATTTCCACGTCCGATGGAGGTTTTCGGTCCGAAACGGTTTTCAAAAACACGTGTACGGCATCCCATTGTGGCTACTTCGTGTTCGTAGCGTTTGGGATCATCAGCTTTCCACTCCTCACTTTGGTTGAAAGTAGCATCAAGGTTCAGAAAGTTGGGGAAGAAACGGCGGGCGGTTACTTTGCAGGCAAGCTGATAGAGATCGTAATTACGGTCTTCGGGCAGATAACTTACTCCTCGTTTTTTCTTCCAGATTTGGATGGGGAAGATGGCTGTTTCTCCGTTTCCCACTCCTTGATAAGTACTTTTCAGCAATTCGCGGATGATACAGCGTCCTTCGGCAGAGGTGTCTGTACCATAGTTGATGGAGCTGAATACCACTTGGTTACCTCCACGGGAATGTATCGTGTTCATGTTATGGATAAATGCTTCCATAGACTGATGTACACGGGCTACAGTCTTGTTGACGGCATGTTGGACGATACGTTTCTCATCAGACAGTCCGTCCAAGGGTTGTGGCAGATAGTCCGTCAACTCCTTCTGATAAAGGTGGGAGTAATCCTTGCCATACAATTCCTCCAGGTTTTTGATTTCTTCAATATAACTTTTACGGACGTACGGAGCCAGATAGAAGTCAAAAGCGGGAATAGCCTGTCCGCCATGCATTTCGTTCTGAGCCGTTTCCAATGAGATGCAACCTAAGATACTGGCGGTTTCGATGCGTTTGGCAGGACGCGACTCTCCATGTCCGGCAGAGAAACCGTAGTTAAGGATACGATCTAACGGATGCTGTACACAGGTCAAGCTCTTCGTGGGATAATAATCTTTGTCGTGGATGTGCAGGTAGTTTTGGCTGACGGCATCCAGAACATCATCACTCAACAGGTAATCGTCTACAAACGGTTTGGTGGTTTCACTGGCAAATTTCATCATCATCCCCGCAGGAGTATCTGCGTTCATGTTGGCATTTTCACGAGTGATATCATTGGACTTGATATTGATGATTTCCAGAAAGATATCACGTGTCTTAGCCTTGCGGGCGATGCTGCGTTGATTGCGGTAAGCGATGTATTTCTGTGCGACATCCTTGCGGCTGCTTTTCATCAGTTCTACTTCTACCATATCCTGAATAGCTTCTACCGTCATCTGCGGCTCTCCTCTGAAAGAGATGTGATCGGTGATCTGATGAATTAACTGCAAATCTTCTCCTTTGTCCGTATGGAGCATGGCTTTACGAATGGCAGTCACTATTTTTTCTTCATTGAAACCGACAATACGTCCGTCACGCTTGATTACCGTTTGTATCATTACCGTTGCTTTTTTAGATTTTATTGTTTTACTTAATTGAGTGGACAAAGATATAATAGTTCTCTATATGATTTTCTTTTTGGAAAACTTTTGTGTGATTAAAAATGGTTAATATGTTGATAACCAAGTGTATTTGTTTGTTGAATGGAAAACTTTATTTTAAATGAGATGATTATAAGTAAACTTTAATGAAAATCGTATCATTCGATGATGTAAAATTGTTTTGAATTTATAAATGAAAAAAGAAAAGTCTACTTATGTGTTTTCAAATACTTTAGTTATATTTGTAGCGAATTGGTTTGCTTATGGCTTTCGCTATTTGCAATTAAAAGGGAAACGGGTGTAAGTCCCGTACAGTCCCGCTGCTGTAAGGTTTCATATTAAACATTTCAGTAATTACCTCCTGCCACTAATGGTTTTTCGATATTGGAGAATGATTGGGAAGGCTGCTCGAAATGGAAATCAAGTCAGAAGACCTGCCATTCTTTAGTGTTCTTTTGCTACTCGTGGGATAGAGCAGAAGGTGAATTTTTAATTTCAAAAAAGAACGATTATGGAAAAATTGTCTCCCCCGTTCAAAGTTGATATTGCAGGGACATTGTGGGCACCAGCTACATTGAAAGATGCATGGGCGCAGTATCAGAAAGGACAGATTAGTTTAAATACCTTGCAGGCCATCGAAAATGCTGAAATACGCAACCTTGTCGAACGTCTTAAATCCGAAGGAATGAAAGTCGTTACAGATGGAGGCTTTCGTAACCGTGATTTCCTTGAAGGCTGGGAAGGACTTGGCTATAAATCGCATACCGGTGATTTTGCATCCAAAGTTCTGGAATTGACCGGAAGGGTTAGCCTGTCGCATCATCCCATTCTTGATGATTATACTTTTCTGACAGGGATTGTTGTCGGGGATGTATTGGCGAAGCAGCATATACCATCTCCGGGAAAATTACTCACCAAAATTCTTCGTGAAATTGACGCTTTGCAGTTGGAACGGATTTATCCGGATATAAATGTATTGTCGGATGACTTGGCGGTAGCCTACAAGAATTTATTATCAGCACTCTATAATTTAGGATGTCGTTATGTGCAGTTTGATGGTGCGAAATCTCTTTTGATGGATGAGGCTGTCCGGCTGAATAACCGGGTGTTGCGTGAACGGCCGGACGGATTGTTTGTCGCTTTTCATGCAGCGACAGATATGCTGATACGGCTTCATGGAGCCGATGCATATTTTCTGAATTATGATTGCGGCATTTGCGACCGTAGCCGTCTGTTGTGGTTTGTCCGTGAAAAAGAAGCTGTATTTGGCTTTGTAATTTCCTATTATCCGGAAGAAGATGAGCTGGATGAGTTGCAGGCGAAAATAGAGGAAGTATTGAATTATATTCCATTGAAGCGCTTCACGCTTTGTCTGCCCGATGCGGATAGCCTTCTTCATCTTTCTGATACCGATGAAGAAAAACAGTGGCAGACGGTGAAACTGGGGATGGATATGGCAGAACGGATATTTTCTTTCTGAGATGCCACACCTTATGGAGGCAAATGCCACATCTTATGGGAGTAAATGGTGTATTTCATTGGAGCTAATCCTACATATATATACAAAAGCCTCGCATTAATTAATTTAATGCGAGGCTTTGATTATGTAGAGGGGCCGGCCTCTGTTTATCCGGCTTCCACTTATTTTATGACTTCCACTAATTTCTGTTGCAAACCGTCACCGTGCAAGCCGCGTGCAATGATTGTTCCGTCACCGTCAATCAATACGGTGTGGGGAATGCTGCTTACAGCATACAGTTTGGCACCTTCGCAATTCCAGTATTTCAAGTCAGACATTTGCGGCCATGTGATATTTAGCTTTTCGATAGCTTCTTTCCAAGAGTCGGCGCTTTGGTCTAAAGAAACACCTACAATCTCGAAATTCTTATTCTTGTATTGGGCGTATGCTTCTACCAGGTTAGGCATCTCGCGACGGCAAGGACCACACCAGCTCGCCCAGAAGTCAACGAGCACTACCTTACCTTTTCCAACGTAATCGGACAGTTTCACTGTCTTGCCTTCCGGTGTCTGCATTTCAAAATCTGTGAATTTCTGTCCTACAGCAGTAGCCTTCATCTTTTCAACGTTGTCTTTGATTTTGACGATGATTTCATCGTTTTCGTATGCGGCAGGAATTTGCGGCATCAACGGATCAAGATCGGCTACATCCATATAGTAGAAGTTCTGTTTCAGCAAATGTACACCTACCGGATTGGTGATGTTCTTCTGAATGCCTGCTTTGGTAACTTCCATCATCTTGTTTTCCAACGCCTCCATTTCTTTTCCTTTGGCTTCGCGTTGCTCGTCGGTCAAAGTTGTGTCGGACATCGAATTATAGATAGCCATCATCTGGCTGTTCAATCCATTGAGCTGGGTTCTGATTTCCTGATAGGCGTCATTGCTGGGAGTACCTGTTGCGGAATCTTCTTCTCCGGAAGTCAGTTTTACATTGATATTTCCGTTTTCGAGGAAGAAATCAATGGTCATCATACCGTCTTTGTCGGCAGCTTGGTAAGTGATGTAGCGGTTGACTGCGGTATCTTGAGCACCTTTGAAGGTAAAAGTTCCATTAGTGATGACGGCTGAATCCAATTTAACGGGTTGACGCCCTTGTATAGTTTGCAGATAAACAGTGTCGCCATCGGCAGCACCCTCTACAGTTCCGGTTACGGTGTAACCCTTGTTGCTGTTACAAGCTGCGAATACAGCGGCGACAGCGAGCAGATAAGTAATTTTTTTCATTGTTCATTCTTTTAATAAATAATTTTTGTAGGGGACAAAGATAATAATAAAAAATCCCCTCCGGCATAACCGGAGAGGATTTTATGTTTTGTTGTCCCATTTTTATAGGGATGCTGTGCTTTTTTATTCAGCGGGAGCTTCTTCAGCTGGAGCTTCAGTTGCTTCTTCAACCGGTGCTTCAGCAGCAGCCTTAGCAGCTTCTTCAGCAGCTTTCTTTTCGGCCAATGCTTTAGCTTTTACTTCATTTACTTTCTTTTCGGCTTCGAGACGTGCTTTTGCTTCAGCTTTTTTGGCTTCTTCTTCTTTAACCTTCAAAGCAGCCAAACCACTTTGTTTGTTGTTTTTCCAAGCTTCGAATTTAGCTTCTGCTTCTGCTTCGCCGAATGCACCTTTAGCTACACCACCAAGGAGGTGCTTCTTCATGTAAACACCTTCACGGGAAAGGATGTTGCGGACAGTATCGGTAGGTTGTGCACCTTTCAATACCCAGTCAAGTGCGCGGTCGAACTTCAAATCTACTGTGGCGGGATTGGTGTTGGGATTGTAAGTACCAATCTTCTCAATAAATTTACCATCACGTGGCGCTCTTACGTCTGCAATTACGATAGAGTAGAAAGCGTAGCTTTTACGTCCATGTCTTTGCAATCTGATTTTTGTTGCCATTTAATTAAAATGTTTTTAGTTAATGATTTGAATTATGCTACTATCTCGTAATAGCGGGTGCAAAGGTACGGAATATTTATGAATTATGAATTATAAACGATGAATTATTTTTCGGATAACCTATTATCACCCAACGTTTATTATCAATACTTCATTTTCAAGAGTATCTTTTCGGATACCTTATCAATATAGCCAATATGGCGAATGTACCCATACAGAAAGGATAGTACAGGTTGCCGATAATGCTCAGTGGCGATATGCTTGCTAGTCCTGCCGCTATCAGCATCTGTGCTCCGTATGGAATGATGCCCTGTATCAGGCAGGAAAATGTATCCAGTATGCTCGCTGTTTTTCTGCGGTCCAGATGAAAACGTAGGGCGATGTCCTTGGCAATAGGTCCTGTGGTGATGATGGCGATTGTATTGTTGGCGGTGCAGAGATTGGCTATGCTTACCAATACCGCAATACTGAATTCTGCTCCGCGTTTACCTTTGACGTGCCGTGTCAGACGTGATATAATGAAATCTATTCCTCCGTTATAACGGATTGTCTCGAGCATACCGCCCGCCAACAGGGTGATAATGATGAGCTCGCCCATTCCTGTGATGCCCGTTCCCATCGCTCCGAACCAGTTGAAGAGGTCCATCCCCGTACATAATCCGATAATTCCTGTGGAGATGATACCGAGCAGCAAAACCACCATCACATTGACTCCCGCTATCGCGGTACCCAGTACGATGAGGTAGGGAATTACTTTCATCCATTCTATTTCCTGTATTTGCGGTGAAGCCGATAAGGAAAATCCCCGGAAGATGTAGATGCCCAATACGATAAGTGCCGCCGGTACTACGATCATAAAGTTCACCTTGAATTTGTCTCTCATCACGCAATTCTGCGTCTTGGTGGATGCGATCGTCGTGTCTGAAATAAACGAAAGGTTATCTCCGAAAAATGATCCTCCTACGACGATTGCCACTATGTAAGGAAGGTCGATGCCGGTCTTTTCCGCCAGTCCCACGGCTACCGGCGTAAGAGCCACGATTGTTCCTACACTCGTCCCTATGGAAAGCGAGATAAAACAGGCGGCAATAAAAATGCCTGCCAACAACAGGTTGTCCGGCAGGATATGTAGCGTAAGGTTTACAGTGGCATCAATGGCTCCCATCTGTTTAGCACTTTGTGCAAAGGCGCCGGCAAGGACGAAAATCCAGATCATCAGCAATATATTCTTATTTCCGGCACCTACCGAAAACTGGTAAATACGTTGCTCCAGTTTCAATCCTCTGGTGATGGCGATAGCATAGCAGGAAGAAAGCAGGAACGCTACCGTAATAGGTACTTTATAGAAATCGTTGACAAGCAGTGATGTCACCAGGTAAAGACAAAGGAATACTACCAGTGGGCTCAATGACCACCAGCCTCCTTTGTGTCTTGAGGTGGTCTCTGTATTTATATTTGTAGACATATAAAAGATTATTTATAAGTTCGCTGCAAAGTTATAAAAAAACGAAGAGCGACACAAAATGGTTCTGCGTCGCTCTTATTATAATTAGCTATTTGCCTCTGTCTCTTTAACTTCTTTCTACAGCGTAACTCCTGTTTTGAAGATAGCGATTTCTTTATATCCCTTTTTCTCGTTATTCACAAACTCACCGCTTGCCACCCGGATCACATACTCAATGAACCGTTGGCATGTCTTCTCCATCGGTTCGTCCTCAAGGATGACTCCCGCATTGAAATCAATCCATCCCGGTTTATTCTTGGCGAGGGTAGAATTTGTAGAAATTTTCATAGTCGGCACGTACGTTCCAAAAGGCGTTCCGCGTCCGGTAGTAAACAATACCATATGGCATCCACATGAAGCAAGCGCCGTAGCAGCCACCAGGTCATTGCCCGGAGCGGAAAGCAGATTTAGACCTTTTACCTTCAGGCGTTCGCCATAAGGCAATACCCCTTCCACATAACTCTTGCCACATTTCTGCGTACATCCCAACGCTTTATCTTCCAGGGTCGAGATACCTCCTGCCTTGTTACCCGGAGAAGGATTTTCGCCTACCGGTTCACCGTGGGAGAGGAAATATTCCTTGAAGTCGTTAATCAGTTTCACCGTTTCGTTAAACAACTCTTTGTTGCGGCAACGGTTCATCAGGATAGTCTCTGCACCAAACATTTCCGGTACTTCTGTCAGCACGCTCGTTCCTCCCTGAGCAACCAGGAAGTCAGAAAACATCCCCAGCAGCGGATTGGCGGTAATACCCGAGAAACCGTCGGAGCCACCGCATTTCAATCCTACGCGCAACTCACTCAACGGCACCTCCACACGTTTGTCCTGGCTTGCCTTCTCATAAAGTTCACGCAGCAACTTCATTCCTTCTTCATATTCGTCCTCCACCTTTTGTGTTACCATAAATTTCACACGGTCAGAGTCATAATCACCCAGAAACTCGCGGAATACGTCAGGCTGATTGTTTTCACAACCCAAGCTTACCACAAGTACTCCACCGGCATTGGGATGCAATACCATGTCACGCAATATTTTCTTAGTATTTTCATGGTCGTCACCCAGTTGCGAGCAACCATAATTATGCGGATAAGCCATAATAGCATCCACCCCTTTGCCACCTGTCTCACGACGCAATCCTTCGGCAAGTTGGTTGATGATACCGTTTACGCAACCTACGGTAGGAATGATCCAGATTTCATTGCGCACTCCCACATCACCGTTCTTACGGCGATATCCTTTGAATGTCAAATCTTTCTTCGGTATATTCAGCGATACTTCCGTCGGGTTATACGAATATTCTAACAGTCCGGCAAGGTTTGTCTTGATGTTATTTTCATTTATCCAATCCCCCTGTTTCTTTGCCATACGTGCATGTCCGATCGGATATCCGTATTTTACTACATTTTCGCCTTCTGCAAAATCTTTCAGCGCGAATTTATGTCCGGCAGGCACATCCTCGTTCAAAACGATTTCCTTTCCGTCCACTGTGAGTTTTTCGCCTGCCGGCAGTGCCACGATAGCTACTGCAACATTATCCGCAGGATTGATTTTAAGGTATTTCGTCTTCATTATTATGTTATTAATTGATTATTTCTTTAAATTAAAAGCCTTGTTCCGGCGTTACGCTGGTTATAGTAAAATTCGATATTCTCCTTTGTCAACAAATCAATCGGCATGAAGTTTTCTCTGGCCACCTCTTTCTTTAAAATCAGATGGTCACATAGCGCCTTTATTCCATCAAATCCTTGTAACGTAGGTTGCTGGGCAATCAGGAAGAAGATACTTCCCTGTTGTAGGCAAGCCACATTCCGTTGTAACAAATCATACCCCATAAGGTTGAAATCCGTTTTTTGTTGTTTCAGCAAATATTCCCCTATGATATATGCTTTAGAATTGAATGTAATCCCGTTTTTTACGTTCGGATGAGCCTGAAAGAACTCATTCAGCATCTGCGAGTCCTCGCTATCGCGCTTTGCATGTAAATCCAATTCCCAGATATGGCAGTCGGGATGATGCCCTTGCATGTACTCCCTGAAACCGATCTCCCGGCGTTCCTGTTGGTTAGATCCCACGATACCTTCGTTTATCTTGCGGAAAATCACCACTTCCTGTGCATCTTCACCGGCAAGCAACATCAACATTCGTGCGGCGAAATAGCCGCTTTGGTGTGAGTTTTGGCCGAAGAAGGAGAGGGCGGGGGCTTCTTTGATATTCGAGTCTATATATATATAAGGTATGGAATGCGATTCCAGCTCGTTCGTAAAAGGAGTGGTATATTGCGGTGCGGTAGGGGCAAACAGCACTCCGTCGGGCTCTTGTGTCAGGATGGTACGTGCTGCTTCGGCAAACGAACGGTAATCGTACGGGTCGTAATAAGAGAGCTCCACCGTAATGTTGAAATCCGAATAAGTAGTCAGTGCATCCTGTATTCCATTCTCTACATCCGTCCAATATTCACCCTTCTCATGTTGCGGCAACAAGCATGCGAAAGCATATTTCTTGTTGGTAGCCAAAGCGCTGGCATACATGTTAGGCTGGTAATTCAATTGCTTCAGGATTTCCTCCACTCTTTTCTTGCTGGCTTCGGATACTCCGCTTCGTCCGTGGATGACGCGGTCTACAGTTCCTACCGACACATCCGCCATCTTGGCGATGTCTTTAATTCGAATCCTTTCCATCTTCTTATTTAGTATGTTGACGACTTGCGATTTACTATTTGAATGTTTTCGTATTTAGATTTACAGATTGGAGACGGATATGCCGCAGGGTCAATAGCAAATCATCAAATAGTAAATGTTTTTTGTGCTCGCACACAATAATAATCTTAATATTATCGATACAAATATATAACAATTTTTGTAATTACGAAAATTGTTGTATCTTTGTGCCCGCACACGAAAGCTATGAAGAACAAACCTGTTTCAAGTTTACTCTCCATAGTATCAGATGTTTAGCTCCGGTTTAGGGGCGGAAATGACAAATTGAAAGGAATAAATTAATCACATATTAAATAAAAATATAGAATTATGGGAAAGAAAGTCGTTACATTAGGTGAGATTATGTTGAGACTGTCCACTCCGGGAAACACTCGTTTCGTACAGTCCGATTCTTTTGATGTGGTATATGGCGGTGGTGAAGCCAATGTTGCTGTCAGCTGTGCCAACTACGGTCATGAAGCTTACTTTGTAACAAAGTTGCCGAAACATGAAATCGGTCAGTCTGCAGTCAACGCATTGCGTAAATATGGTGTAAAGACAGACTTTATCGCACGTGGTGGCGATCGTGTAGGTATCTATTATCTGGAAACCGGTGCATCTATGCGTCCCAGCAAGGTTATCTATGACCGTGCGCATTCTTCAATCGCTGAAGCTGATCCTTCTGATTTCGATTTCGATGCTATCATGGAAGGTGCCGACTGGTTCCACTGGTCAGGTATCACCCCGGCTATTTCCGACAAAGCGGCAGAATTGACCCGTCTGGCTTGTGAGGCTGCTAAGCGTCATGGTGTTACGGTATCTGTAGACCTTAATTTCCGTAAGAAACTCTGGACAAAAGAAAAAGCCCAGTCCATTATGAAACCGTTGATGCAATTCGTAGACGTTTGCATCGGCAACGAAGAAGACGCCGAACTCTGTCTCGGTTTTAAACCCGATGCTGATGTAGAAGGTGGTAAGACAGATGCTGAAGGCTACAAAGGTATTTTCAAAGCTATGGCTAAAGAATTTGGTTTCAAATATGTAATCTCTACTTTGCGTGAATCATTCTCCGCCACTCACAACGGTTGGAAAGCAATGATCTATAACGGTGAGGAATTCTACGAATCAAAGCGTTACGATATCAACCCGATTATCGACCGTGTAGGTGGCGGTGACTCCTTCTCTGGTGGTATTATCCACGGTCTGTTGACGAAACCTAACCAAGGTGCTGCTCTCGAATTTGCAGTTGCGGCTTCTGCACTGAAGCATACTATCAACGGTGACTTTAACCTTGTTTCCGTAGAAGAAGTGGAAGCTTTGGCAGGTGGTGATGCGAGTGGACGTGTACAACGCTAAGAAAAAATTATAAACTGTCAACCTACCTATGTGTTCAAAGATAAAAGATGTGTCATGGCCATAGGGAATAAATAGTAAAAAAGAAGATGGCAAAATTTGATAAAATCTCCGTTCTGAACAAAATTGGTTCAACCGGTATGGTTCCTGTATTCTACCATAAAGATGCAGAAATAGCAAAGAAAGTGGTAAAAGCTTGTTATGATGGTGGTGTTCGCGCATTCGAATTTACTAACCGTGGTGATTTTGCCCACGAAGTATTTGCAGAAGTTGTGAAGTTCGCCGCAAAAGAATGTCCGGAAATGGCAATGGGTGTAGGTTCTATTGTGGATCCTGCCACGGCAGCCCTGTACCTCCAGTTGGGCGCATGCTTCATCGTAGGTCCGTTGTTCAACCCCGAAATAGCTAAAATCTGCAACCGTCGTTTGGTTGCCTACACTCCGGGATGCGGAAGCGTTTCAGAAGTAGGTTTCGCTCAAGAAGTAGGTTGCGATCTTTGCAAGATCTTCCCGGGCGACGTACTCGGTGCTAAATTAGTGAAAGGACTGTTGGCTCCGATGCCTTGGTCTAAGCTGATGGTAACCGGTGGTGTAGAACCCACACAAGAAAACCTGACCTCTTGGGTCAAAGCCGGCGTATTCTGTGTAGGGATGGGATCAAAACTCTTCCCGAAAGATAAAGTTGCCGCTGAAGATTGGGCTTACGTTACCGAAAAATGTAAAGAAGCTTTGGGCTACATTGCCGAAGCAAGAAAGTAATCATACATAATTTCATTTTGTTTAAAGGTGTTTAAAGGGGACAGCCATCGAAGTGCTACGGTGCTTCGGTGGCTTGTTTTTTGTTTATAAGTGTAAAAGCACTCCTTGAAATCTAAAACAATGTTATAAAACATACGGTTTTATCCTATACCGTTTGCGCGCACGAAAAAAACACTTACCTTTGTAATGCAGTTGGGAAACTGCTTTGATTTAATAGTTTTCAATAAGAAATAGGTAGTTAGTTAAGAGGTAAAAAGATTGAATTTGATTTTCATAAGTTGAATTTTTTTAGATTGGAAATTAGGTATACAAGTAAAGGTAAAAAGTTGAACATTTATAGTTTTCGGATAGGTAATTGAAGTTTATTTTTTAGAGGTAAAAAGAAAGATTGATTTTTGGGTAACAATTTGATGACGATTTAAAAAGAAAAGCCTTTAAGGCTTTTCTTACAGGGGGCGAGGGACTCGAAAGAGTTTGCTCGTTTTTTTGTTTATTCCTTTCTCTTTTTTATATATTTTATTCAAACGTGTTTTCTTTTTCGTATCTTTGCCTGGTATAGCAGCAAGGATGGCTGTTTGTTTAACCTTGTATAAAACTACATCGAATTGGGATATATATTTCACATATTAGACTGGATACTATATGTACTGTTTGCGATAAACGTGTGTTACCTTCTGGTTTATAGTTTGGCTTCCCTTCGCCGAAAGCTTGACAAGCCGGTTCCGGCAAAAGCACATAAGCGTTTTGCCATACTCATTCCCGCCTATAAAGAAGATGCCGTGATACACGAATGCGTGCATTCCTGTATAGACCAGGATTATCCGTCAGACTGTTTCGATACGGTGGTCATATCCGACAGTATGAAACCCGAAACCAATGCATCTCTTTCCGTCCTTCCCATTCGCCTGATAGAGGTTCACTTTGAAAAAAGTACCAAGTCAAAAGCCTTGAATGCTGCGATGGCAGCTCTCGGTGATGATTATGACATAGCCCTGGTACTTGATGCCGACAACGTCATTCCCTACGATTATCTGAACGACGTCAACGACCTCTATGCTCGTCCCGGTGTAGAGATAGTGCAAACCCATCGCATGGCAAAGAACATCAACAGCGACATGGCTCTGCTCGATGCCATCAGCGAAGAAATCAATAACACAATTTTCCGTTTGGGACATGTCAAGCTGGGTATGTCCGCCGCCCTCATTGGTTCGGGCATGGCCTTCTGCTACGATTTGTTCCGTGAGACCATGGCGAACGTCAAAGCCGTAGGCGGTTTTGACCGCGAATTGGAACTGACCCTTCTCTATCAAGGTAAATATTTTCATTACCTGCCCGAGACATACGTATTTGATGAAAAGATACAGAACTCTGATGATTTTTCCCGCCAGCGGCGTCGTTGGTTGTCGGCACAGTGGCACTACTGTATGGCATTTGCCAAATATCTATGGAAAGCCATCTATAAGCGGAATTGGGATTTCTGTGACAAGATGTTCCAGCAATTTTGTATTCCCCGTCTGCTGTTATTAGGTTTCACCTCCATCTTTACCCTTTTCCTTACTTTCTATAACTGGGTTTGGAGCCTGAAGTGGTGGATGATGTTTATTCTACTTGTTACGGCATTGCTTGTAGCCGTTCCCCGCAGATATTGTACCAGCCGCCTGGCAATGGCCATCAGGTCGTTGCCCTATACATTCCTGCTGATGGTAACCAATGTGTTTAAGTTGAAAGGAGCGAATAAAAACTTCATTCATACGTCACACGGCATAGAAACCGGGAATTCGAAATAACAGATATAACAATGATCTACGTTTTATACTTGCTGAGGTTCGTCATTGGTGGGAGTAATTCAATAAGAGAAAAACGGAGACGTTGAATATTGAAAACTTGACCGTAAGTTGGAAATATCTTGGAAATAGTATATATTTACAGGAAAAATAGGGCGAAATGTCAAAAGCAGATACTATTCATATCGTTTTAGCTTCGGATGATGCATATGTTCAGCATTTGGGTGTATTGCTTGTCTCTATATTTGAGAATAATAGGGAAGAAACTATGCTTATCCATCTGATGACAGATAATATTTCGGATAAAAATAAACGGTTATTATCCCAAATTGTAGATCTGCAATATGGACAACGCCTGATTTTTTACGAGATGGATAAGATCCTCTTTAAAGAATTTCCGTTACGAACTAGAGACCATATATCTATTGCGGCATATTACCGTTTAATGTTAGTGGAGTTACTTCCGGAAGAGATATCTCGTATATTGTATTTAGATTGTGATATGATTGTAACCGGCTTGCTCCGTCCTTTATGGGATGTTGACATGAATGGAAAAGCTGTTGCAGCGGTGATGGATAATTTGTTTTTCACTCCTGAGACTTTTAGTCGTCTATCTTTGCCTGTCGGTGATGGATATTTTAATTCAGGAACATTACTTATCAATTTAGATTATTGGCGTAAAGTGGATGTTTTTGGGAAGGCCTTACGGATAACGGAAACAAAGTCGGATATTTTACTATGGCACGATCAAGATATACTAAACTTGCTGTTTCATAAATGTTGGTTACGTCTTCCTTATCGTTGGAATGTGATGAATACGTTGATGCGTCCTTTTCCTTATTATACTCCAGAATTATTAAAAGAGATAGACAAAGAAATAGAGGAACGGGTGATTATACACTATACATGTGCTTGGAAACCATGGATATACCCATGTGACAATCCATTGTGCTTTGAATACTATAAATATTTGCGACTCTCTCCATGGAGAAGTTTCAAACCAAAGGCTTCAATATGGAAACGTGCGAAATGGAGAATACATACTATAAGAATTTCTCTTGGCTTGTTGAAGAATGGTTATCGAAATTTAGAGTTATGAATACCATGCCTGAAATATCAGTTGTCTTTCCCATATATAATCAAGAGAAATACTTGTCTGGTTGCTTGTATTCGTTTCAGAGACAGACTTTTACAGATTTTGAACTTTTGTTGATAGATGACGGAAGTACCGATGGTACTCCGGAGTTATGTGATGTTTGGGGGATACGGGATAAGCGTATTCGCGTATTCCATAAGAAGAATGGAGGCGTCAGTTCTGCACGTAATGAAGGAATAGAGCAGGCACAGGGAAGGTATATCGTATTTTGTGACCCTGATGATTATGTAGAGCCCGATTATCTGTTACATTTATATCAATTATTACCAGATGGAAGGAATGAAGACGGTTTTGTTGTGCAAGGGTATGAAAAAAACGATGGGAACGGACTAAATATAGAAAATAAGCACTTCATGTTCCGGTGTTATTTTAATGAGGAAATAAAAATTCTTCTCAAAAGTAAAGAATTTGGTGGAATGTTTAGTCCATGGGCTAAATTATTTAGTCGTAGTTTTCTGAATGAACATCATTTACGGTTTGAACCTCAACTCAGTTATTTCGAAGATGTATTGTTCATATTGAACTCTATATTACATAGTAATTATATTGTTGTAGGTGATTGTGTAGATTACCATTATATTCTTCGGGCTGGAACGTTATCTCGAAAAGTAAGTTCTTTTTATTCAGAATACAATGCGTTTGTTCTGTGCGATAAAATGATAAACAGTTTGTCGAAGAAATATAGGTTGAATAGCCGTGAAATAGAAGCACCGTTTCAGGCATTATATTTACCTCTTTGTAGAGCGCTGAAAGCAGATTATCATGTATTAAGTAGTGTTTCTGGAACTGAGAGAAGAGAACATCTAAAACTATTGAGGGCAGTTTCTTTAGACTATATGACTTCCTACTATATACCGGCTTATTTGATAGATAAATTAGGACGTTTCTTATTAAAAAGTAATTATGTGTGGATATACGACAGATTATTTACTCTTTTGTTTCGGTTGAAAGTTAAGAAAATGTTTTGTCCTCCGTTTTAAAGAGATAATGTTATGAAGATTGTGATACCTGCGTGGGGATTAGGAAATGTGATGTTTCAATATGCATTTCTCTGCGAGTTGCGTTTCAGGAGCAAAGAAGGATGTTGTTTCTTTGTTCATAAGAGATCAAGGTTTGATCATCAAGGCTACGAATTGGAAAAACTGTTTAAGGTTAAACCTTATGAAGGGTTGAATTTTTTTCAGAAAATTTATGTACATTTCGTAGAATTTCTAGGGGCAGCTGGATTACCGCATTATAAGCTGATAACATATCCGTTTAGAGAAATCCGTCCTAAAGAAAATTTCATCTATTACGAGGATGTTTTTGAACATAAAGGTGAAAATTGTTTGTTTCGTGGTACTTGGCAAAGCCCAAAATACTTTGCTCACGTTGTACCGGAAATACTGAAAACTTTTACTTTCGACGAGAAGATGATGTCATCCTATTCGGTGGCCATGTTGAAGAGGATAAGTGAATATAAAAATAGTGTGAGTATACATGTACGTAGAGGAGACTATGCTTCGGGAAAATACGATGGTTTATTACTGTGTTGTCCAATGGATTATTATCAGCGTGCTGTCTCTTATATGGAGGAGCATATGGAGAAACCTGTATTTTTTGTATTTTCAGATGATATAGAATATGTCCGACAATATCTGAAAGCTGATAATATTGTTTTTGTAGACGGAAACCGAGACAGCAACTCCTGGCAAGACATGTTTCTGATGAGCAGATGCTCTCATAATATAATTGCCAATTCTACATTTAGTTGGTGGGGAGCATTTTTGAATGCCAATCCTGATAAGAAAGTGATAGCTCCTCGTAAATGGTGGTATTACTTTGAACACGATGATGTAGTTCCCGATGAATGGATAAGACTGTAGTAGTCTATTTCCTTTTAATGATCCTATGTGTAAAATCACGTATACCTTGTGTAAAAAGGTAGAGAAGGAGATAAGTCAGTAGAGCATATGTTATACAGATACATACGGCATACAAAATCCATTGTAAGAATGACGTTTCCGGACGGAAATATTTAGGTAGGATAATTATATGACAGGCGAAACCGGGCAATAAGATTAGGAATAAATGAGTAAGATATTTCCACCAATATATCCAGATAGAAGTTTTAAATCCCGCTTTGAATAAAAAATAAGGTTTCCAAAAAGTTATAATGATAATTAAGCTGGTTATACCTCCTAACAATACTCCGGGTAACCCCCATAAATAGCCACCTATAATGGCGACAGTAAGATTTATACAAATCTCTGTTATGGGTGCCCATGTGTCCGAGAATAATCCATATCCATAGAGAAATTGATCAGTTGCTCCCCGGGTGTATCCAATGAAAGTATTGAGGATTATTAAAAAGAGTATATGGGTAGATAATATGTATTCTTTGCCTATCCATAGGGATATAAAAGGTTCTGTGAGATGAAATAGTGCAAAAGAGATGATCCCTGCTATAAAAAAACGGATTCCTAATAATTCCCAAAAGACTTGCTTTATTTTTTGTGTATTACCCTCTGCAATGAGATTTCCTACTCCTGCGCTGGTACTTCCCAATAGATTATTGACAAATTGTGCTACTTTGTCCACAATAATGGTGTAGTTACCGTAAAAGGCGACAATTTTTAACGAAACGAATGCATAGATTAGAAAAGGTACGGTTTGAGATTGTACAAAGCTACCCATCTTGTGGATAAAAATTTGTTTTGTATAGGTTATTACTTCCGGATATTTTCGGAAGATTTTTCTTCCTAACCGTATTTCACTCTTTAGCCATGGATACACTTGTTTGATTTTCCAGTTCAAAATAAGAGAGTAGGTTATACCTAATAAAACTTCCATGGATATCCATAAGTAGAAATTTCTTGTATAGTAAGCGCATGCTATTTGAAGGATGGTTTTTATCAAAACAGCGCTTTGAAAATAAGCGGTTACTACATAATTTTTTTGATCGGCGCTAAGTAAGGTCTGTTTATAGTTGATGAAGTAACTGATGAGTGAAGTAAATAAATAAGAAGAGAATGCAAAGAAAGTAACTCCAAGTGGAAAGATTGAGTTTGGAAAAATGAAGGGTAGACATCCTCCCATAATAATACCGCCACCAAGGATGATAAATCCTATTTGGCGATAAATATATCCGAATACAGATATTATCTCATTGATTTTTTCATGGTTTTGGGTATATAGAGGTTTGTAAAGCACATATCCGATAGCACTTCCTATTCCTAACTCTGCCAGATTGAGGAAGCTTAATAAGTTTTGTAATGTTCCTGTAAGTCCCATGAAGTCATCTCCTAGCATGTCAAGATAGGTCTTTCTGGAGAAGAAAGCGAATACCAGGCTTAAGAAATAGAATATCAGGTTAATCCGGGCATTTAGAAGAGATTTTTTTACACGTGACTCTTGCGGCATAGTTTTTTATTTCTTAATGCTACAAAGGTATACAATTTATCGTATCTTTGTATGATTAAAAGACTTATGTATGGATGATTTTCCTTTAATATCAGTTATTATTCCGATATTTAATAAAGAAGATTTACTCTCAAGATGCGTTGAAAGTGTTTTGAAACAGTCTTTTATGGATTTTGAGCTTATATTGGTGAACGACGGAAGTATGGATGCTTCCGGAAAACTGTGCGATGAATGGTGTAAAAAAGATAAAAGAATAAAAGCCATTCATCAGTATAATTTGGGGGTTAGTGCGGCTCGTAATAAAGGAATAGCATGTTCCCAAGGAAAATACGTTGTATTTGTTGATGCGGATGATTGGGTAATGCCTGATTATTTGTTACATCTTTTAGAGCTTGTTCCCAAAGATGATAGGAGCGGATTGGTTGTACAAGGCTTTCAATCGTATAGTCCGGATGGGAAAAGATGGGGTGAAGATAAGTTTTTCCAATATACGTTTTCTACTGATAGAGCCGATATCGGAAAGATGATTGAGAAGTTTGATTTGGGAGAATGTGGTTTTTCTGTTTCAAAACTCTATAATAGGAGTTTATTGGAAACTTATGATATACATTTCGATGAACGTATATCCTTTTGTGAAGATCTTCTTTTTATGTATGATTATTTGTTGCATGCCGATTTTTTGGTTATAGGTAATGCGCAAGATTATGCATATGTAAAGTATCCATCTTCTCTTTCGGCTGTGCTTCATCCTTTTGAAATGGAATATCTTTGCTTTATGGAATACCAGAAGCGTGTACAAGCTTTAATGTCAGTTTTCAATTTGTCATCATCTGTAATTCCTCATATCATCAATGCTATGATGAAATGTTTTCAAAGAGCATTGAAGACTGATTATCAATTCTATCATAGAAAAAAAGTGTCTGGAAAAATGCGATTGGATAATCTCAAGAAACTGATAGTTACTAATTATGAAATAATGTGCCGGTGTTATTATCCGGTGTGTAAAAGTGACCGTTTGGGAAAGATTCTTCTTCGCTTTCGTTATTTTACTGTTTATGATATATATATGCGTTTCCTTTTTAAGTTAGGTTTTGTTCCTATTTTCAGAGGGCCGGTAAAAAATAAAAGTAGAGAGGTGTGGTTTCAATTATTACGATAAACTATAACGGCTGGCAGGATACCTGTGAATTGATAGATTCCCTAAAGCGATACGAGACTTATCCTTATGAAGTAATTGTGGTGGACAATGCGTCAAAAGGAGATGATGTACAGCGTTTGCGTAATGCATTTCCAGACATACAAGTTGTGGCGAGTGATAGGAATTTAGGGTTTGCCGGTGGAAATAATTTGGGCTATCGGTATGCTAGTGGAAATTATATTCTCTTTCTGAACAATGATATGCTGATAAAATCTTCTTTTTTGGCACCGTTGGTTCATAGCTTGCAAGAGGGAGATTATGCCGGGGTTTCTCCCTGCATCCATTTCTTGTATAAACCGGGGCAGATACAATATTATGGTTATCATGATATGACGCGCATTACACTACGCCACACTACCGAACTGTTTGATCCGGCACGTAGGGAAAATTTTCTCAGACCTGTGCCGACTGAAGTATTGCATGGAGGAGCCATGATGTTTCGCCGGGAAGCTATCGAAAAAGTGGGGTTGATGGCTGAAACATATTTCCTTTTCTATGAAGAATTCGATTGGAGTCGTCGTTTTCGTGAAGCGGGATATAAATTGTTTTATGAACCTTCGTCGAATGTTTACCACAAAGAGAGCATGACCATAAAGTCAAAGACTCCTCTTCGTAACTACTATCTGACACGGAGTCGTATCATATTCGCCAGAAGGAATAATAAAGGTGTTTCCTGTTTTTTGTCTTGCCTATACCTCGTTGTAATATCTGCTCCCTATAAAATGCTGAACTATGTGGGCAAGGGCAATTGGAATATGATTTCTTCCATATGGAAAGGTACGTTTGCTGGATTGTTCGCTAAAATTTATTGAGGGTTATGGGAAAAAAATTACCTCTTATTACTTTGGGAATTCCTATTTATAATGCTGCCGGACTGATAGAACGGACTTTGTTGTCTGTCTTAAATCAGACGTACCCTAATATCGAGTATGTATTTGTAGACGATAAAGGTAACAGTATGGACATTGTAAAACGAGTGGTAGCGGAACATCCGCGGAGGAGTGCCGTACGAATTATTGACCAAGGAAGGAATAGGGGAATTGGAGCGGCTCGTAATACTATTTTGGAATATGCTACAGGTGATTATCTCTTTACTATGGATTGTGACGATCTGATAACTCCGGATTGCATAGAAACTCTGTATGGTTACATGTTCCGGTATCCGGTGGATTTTGTGGCAGGTTCTTTTGTACGCATAGATATGGAGGGTAAACAATATCCAGGATGCCAGTATACCGATACGTTGATAGAAGGAGAACGCCACCCGGTAGCTCGTTATCGCTATGGGCAAGAAAAGGAGATTTTTGTAGCTACTTGGAACAAACTTTATTCATTGGAGTTCCTTAAACGTTATCACATCTGCTGCAAGGAGGGACACCTTAATGAGGACCCTTGGTTTACGTACCAAGTCATCATCAATGCCGCTTCTTGCAGATTGATACCGGAATGTACTTTGTTTTACACGTACAATCCTCAATCAGTATCTGGTATTTCGGCAGCTAAGGGTTATTCGGAAAAAATTGCCCGCCAGTATGTCGATGTACAGAAATTGAAGTCAGCATATATCAGTGGATTGGCTAATGAAAGTTTTTACCGTAACTTGTTGGTGGATATCATGCAGATGAGTGTTTATCATGCTTATAGGATTGGTTGTACACCTCTGTTGTCAAAAATATGCAAGAATGAGTTGTTGCGTGAATTGCTAACCTGTTCATGTCTTTCACCGCGAAAGAAAGCGGGAAAGCGGACTTTGAAATATCTTTTCTTTCGTGTTTTTTTTGCATTACCCATGTTTGGTAAGTTAGGAGTGATACGGGTAATGGTAGCCGTACAACTAAAGCAGATAATTCGTCGTTGGATACATTTCTGAGGGTTTTAACGATAAAAAAGAGAGAGTGTGTTTTTCATCATTAAGAGATACGGTTAAGAATATTCTACCTATAATCAGACTGTTATCGCTTTTATACTATACACTGAGTATGACGGTTGCAATGGTGATGACAAACTTCAAGATTGTACTCCAGACAGATTTTTTCATGCTCAATAAGTTTTAATGTTATAAAACTAAAGTATTTAGGCGATGTTTCTCTTCGTTTTCAATACAAAGAGTCTGAATACATTTTTTATCATATCATGTTTGTTGAAAAAATATTGCGAAAGTTGTACTTTTATGGATATTATGACTCATTCTGTCATTTTTTGTGATAAAGTCTGGGTGTGTTCGTATTCTTTGATCGTTTCGTATATTTTCTTGACGCTATTTTCCCAGCTGTGTGTCTGCGCAAAGGCGATGCGCTTTTCACGCAGGGGGGCATCGGTAGCTTCTGTCACGGCGGTATGTAGCGCGTCCACCCATGCCAGGGGCGTAGAACCGGCCAGGTACGTGTAGTCTGCGAAGACATCGCGCATGGTGTGGGTGGAGGTGGCTACCACAGGTTTGCCCATGGCGAGATACTCGTCTATTTTCAACGGATAGTTACCGTCTGTTATCGGGTTGAGAACTTGCGGATTGATGCAGACATCGAAATATCGTATGTATTGGGGTAACTGTTCCACTTCCTTACGGCCGGTGAAGTATACGTTCTTCAGCCGGTGTAGCGGGTGCTGTTCGAAGTGCCTGTCTTCGGGGCCCACAAAGACGAAGCTGTATTGGGGCAGTTGGCTGGCTGTTTCGTATAACAGGCTGCTGTCCAGACGGCTTTCGATAATGGCTCCGGTATATCCTATCACCGGTGAGGGGATGTTTTTCAGGTCTTCCGGCTGTTCCCAGGGGCGGCGGGGATTGTATAGATCAAGATTCACCCCCGTATTCAGTACGCAGGTACGGGAATTCCACGGGCGGAGTTGTCCGGCAAAGTAGCTGGAGTTGGCAAGCACTATATCCGACTGGCGTACCAGGGCTTCTTCACAGCGCGGGCCGTGTTTGCGCCAATAGGGGAAACCGATGATGTAGTCGCGGCGGTAGTAGATGCTGATGGCGGGGCGGATGTATTCCTTCAGGTAACGGCTGCGGTAGAGGTCGGTGTCTATCAGGTGTATGTACTCTTTAAATCCGAGTCCGGAGGCTTGCTCCACAATCCATTTTCCCAGTTTCCTGTTGTTCTTCCGGTTGAAAAAATCGAATAGCGCGGCGGGTAGTTTGTTGATAGACAATAGTGTGAAAGGGCAGTCCGATACCCACAGGTTTTCATTGATCCGCCTTATCGGGGAGACTTTTCCACGGATGACGTCTATGCGACGGCGATAGGCCGTACTTTCTTTACCTCTCCGTTTCAGGCGGGTTATCAGATTTAGGGGGGGGCTGATGTACAACACCCGGTGCTGTTTGGAGATTTCAAGGGCTGTATTCTTTATCGTACTGCCTATCTCGATGTCCCAGGGTTGCAGGCTGGTGATGATGAAGTCTCTCATGGCTATATCTTAAGAGTTTTGAGGATGTAACTGTTCGTAGATTTTCAGGTATTCATTGGCTGTATGTTCCCATGAAAATTGTTTTACTCGTTCCAGGCCGTAGTTCACTTGTTGCTGATACCATTCTGGATCTTCTTCCAAGCGTATCAGGGCGTCGGTGATTTCGCATGGGATATAAGGGTTGATGAGTATACTGTCCTTGCCTGCTACTTCAGGCAAGGAGGAGCAATTACTGGTAATAACCGGAGTACCGCAGGCCATGGATTCGAGTACGGGTATACCGAAACCTTCGAGCAAAGAAGGACAGAGAAAGGCGAAAGCTCCATTATACAAAGCCGGTAAATCGGAACTTGCAATATATCCTGTATAAATGAGGTTGGAAGCGCATATTTCGATATTTAGTTTACTTAAACGATTTTCCACATGCTCTTGAGTCACCCCGGTGATAATAAGTTTTAATCTTCGTTTTGAACGATTGAGATATTCATTGTAGGCATATAATATACCATCCAGATTTTTTCGCGGATCAGTATTGCCTAGAAAAAGAAGATATGTTGAGTCTGATAAATATTGACGGGTAATGGAATAAGCGTCAGTTATGGGACGATAACAATCACTATAACCATTGTATATCACATGGAGGTTATCTTTTATCTGGGAAAAGCGTTTTAGAATATTATTTTGTTCGGTTTTAGAAACCGTGATAATATGTTGGCAGTGGTTAATGATGTGGGGAACGTTCCAACGGCGGTAGTACCAACCCATTTGTTGATAAAGTGACATTCCCAGAGGTTTTTGGTTTTGCAGGAAAATAATATCGTGCAGGGTCAGTATCAGTGGTACGGAGCAACGTAGTGGAGCTGTATTGGATGTACAGTGTAATACTTCAACCTTGTATTTACGTACGGCGTGAGGTAATGCCCATTGTTCCCATAAGAGGTAGGTGGGGCAATGTATTTCTACTATGTGCATTTGTCTGGCACTCGTAAGGCAACGGTCTTCTCCGGGAGCAGTAAATACAAAATATTCATGTTTACCTTTTTGGCGTTGCAATCGACGTAATACCTCTAGAATGACAAAATCCATTCCATGCTTATCCGGACGGAATATCCGTTGCGCTTCGATGCCTATTTTCATCTTTCTCTTGTTTTTCTTGACGTATGTTTGAAGTGGCTGAACGCGGAGGTGAAAATTAGCAATGGTAATGTCCAGAATGCTTTGCGGAAACGATGGTTGATTTCACCTTCGGGTAATGCCAGCAAGTATGAAAGGAAGAGGATACCTAACAAAACATACCATTTCAGACAAAGTGTCCAATCAAGCATAGTCATGGCAAGTGCGCACAATACAATGTAAGCAATAAGTAGTAAACGTGAGGGCATGAGCCATTGGAACAGTTTTTCGCATAGATCCCACTTACCTTGCAGAAAGGCGAAAGGAAATTGGGTTATGGCAATCAGAAAACTTTTGTATTGTGCTTTCAACCAACGTTGGCGTTCCTTGCTGTAACCGGAGGTATCTTCTGTTTTTTTACAATAGCATACTACCTCTTCCATATATTCAGTGTAAATGTTTTCTCGCAATAGTTCCATTTCCATCGCTTTTGTCAGGTCACTTCCGGTCAAACGGGGAGTTAGGCGATGGAACATTTCAAAATCAAACATCATACCCGATCCTATCAGTGCGGATGAAAATCCTAATGTCGTATGAGCTTTACGGAATAGATGATTATTTATTTCTTCACTGGCGGCACTCAGTACAGCCACGCTGCTGGTGAGGTTCTCCGTCATACGGTGGGCTTGGATGGCATCGCAACCGGAATAGTATGCGTTGTTGAAAAGTTGGAGCGCATTGGGTACTACTTTATTGTCTGAATTGAATATGGTGATTGCATCGTATTCTTGAGGAGAATAACGCTCCATGACCTGCTGGATGGCATAGATTTTGGTGCAATATTCCTTGTCGGGTACAACAATGTTAACGGGCATTTGTAGTAAAGCTACCAGATCGTCTTCTGGGAGTTGTGTTGCGGCTACGGCTATATCGTATTTTTCACGTGGGTATATTTGTGTATCCAAAAAATGATTAATGGATTCGATAACTTCTTTCCCGTTACGCAATACGACAAATAGCACCAAAAAACGGTGGGACTTATTAGCAGGGGGATAGGGATTTTTATATTTCTTTAGAGATGCTAGTGCGTAGATGAAAAGATAAACTACCGGTATTGCCAATAATAGGAATAAGATAGCATCTGCCATTTGCAAGGCATTATTGTTCTCGTTTATCCACCATTCGGGATTAAATATGGAAAAAAAATCGTTCATATTATTATTTATTTTTCGTAATTTGTTGTTCTATATAGGGACCATTCAGTATAAATGCCAGAAATATACCTATTATGCTGACCCCGGGTTGAAATCCCATACCTCGTCCTACGTATCCATTTAAGAATAATCCGAAGACACCGCAAAGTAGGGCGGCAAATGTATTCCGCAACTCCGGATTGTGGATACGGAACATGATGATGTAGCAACAACGGAGCGTTATACACGACAGGATCAGTATATAGAGTCCTAAACCTAAAGAGCCTGTTTGAGTCCATATATCTACATAGAAAGAGTCGGGGGGAATGGTGTAGTCCTGGTATTTGTCACCCTCCCATATCGTAGTGAGAATACTTCCCCCGATACCTGCTCCCATAGGATGCTCTTCAAGATATCGGGCTATTTTCTCTTGATTTTCCAAGCGTACGTTGAACGAGGCGTCTTCTGTGGGTCTGAAAGCTGTACGCATACGACGTATCATCGCATTACTTTCACCTATATCGGTAAAAGAGAAAAAACAAAAAATGGTTATTCCACTAACAGCTGTAACTATAGTGGCTTTTATGTTACGACAAATCAAGCAGTATAACAGAAGTCCTCCTAATGGGATCATCACGCTACCGCGTGTCCCTGACATCAGCATGCCTAAAAATCCCATGATTGCAATGACTAAATAGAAATTGCGTAATTTCCGGGATGATGTTTTGGTAAATAGAATGGAATATACGGTAGTGGTCATTCCCATGATTGCGCCAAAATTTCCGGCGTCACTGAATAGGGAGAAATAACGTATGCCGGTACTTAATAAATGTGTGTGCCAACTACCTTCCAAGAGCCAGGCTGTTTCGGCTGTATCGAACCAACGGTATTTCTGCCACAATAATTTACCGAATGCTATAATGGTAAAAATACCTAGTGTGATGAGAGCGTTACGTAAACGTTTAGGACTGTCCAGCAATAGAGAGGCCAAAATATATAAAATGGGAATACCTAAAAACCAACTACGGGAACTGGTCGTTATTTTTTGTAAATCAGTTCCTTGATTGATAAGTTGTAAAATAATAAACACCATCCAAAATAGGTAGCTTATTGTAAGCGTGTTAGCTATATTTCTAAAATGGATTTTTGAGTTTGTATGTGAGATATAATTAAGAATTAATGTGATCAGAGTATAGAACAGGGTTACATCCAATACAATACTAATTCCTTCGATATCTGTATAACGGTCAAGAGCTCCGAAAAAGTAGGCTGTTGCTGCATATAGGGTAAAACTTATAATGGGATATTTGGTGCTGTACACAAATAAAAGAATAAAAAGGGGAGTGGTACAGACACTTACTAGAGCAACCCAGTTTTGAGAAAGTACAAAAAAAACGATACCGCACAATCCTGCTATGAGTAGTAGGATTGTAACCATCTTAGGCGATAGAATTTCTTTATAGTTCTCTGTAAATGTTAGCATCTCATCTGATAATCTTTATTCAAGTTGTTATTTTACAGCTGCGCTTTTAGAGGTTAAACCTAACTGGGCAATGCGGCTGAAGAATGAATGAACTGGGGTTTTGGGCGGCAAATCACCAGTAAACATTTCTACCACTTCACGATCGGCATTGTTTAGATAAAGGTAGAAAGGTACGGAGGCAAGGGCTTCTTTGAACGGCTTCATCCGAGAGACGTCATCGTAACTCCACAAACGACAGGCGTTGGCAACCATAAGATTGAGATCTGCCTTTTGGAGTACCGGCAACGGAATACTTGAAGTACTGGCGGCTGGATATTCTACCAGAATAATGTCTGGCTCTATTTCTGCTTCGTTGAGTTTCCAGAAGTCGGAGAGTTGGCGAGCATTTACATAAGAAACGTTGTCGGTAGTGAAATCTTCTCCATACTTCACGATACGTACATTCATACCTTCCAATTCCCAGTAAGCAGCGAAATATTTACTAAGGAAAGATTTACCTTCTCCTTTTTCCATACTGAGTAGATTGATGACAGTAGGTCGGCTGGATTGCAGAAAATTGTTAAATCTTCGGCAACTATAGGCGGCGGCCAGGCGATTACACAATTTCAGGAAACCACGAAATTTTAGGTTACTGGTACCATTGAATGCTGCGATGACGGAGAGACCGCTGAGACGCTTACTCCTGATGGGATCTCGTAGCGTGCGGTCTAACAGCTCTATTATCAGGAAATAACCTATAATGAAGAATACGCTTCCGATGAAAGCAACCAATACATATATTGCACGTCTGCGGCCATTGTCGGTGAGTGGATAGGTGGGAGCGGCAATAACTTGTAGGTTACTGGTACTCATTTCTATGTTTTTCAGACGGAGGTTAGCACTTGCCAAACCGTTTAGTTGAGTCCGGTAATTATCCTCGGCAATGCCTATGGCACGCTGCTTACGGTTGACTTGAGTTCCGATGGGGGACATGTGTCCGTATTGTTTGAATATGTCTTCTTGTCTATTTTTGATGACTTTCAACTCGGCTTTGGCTTTGGCTTCATTGATAAGGGCAGCAAGCCATTCGTCTACCATATTTTGAATGGAGATTCCCTCTTTCGAAATTCCATACTCATTGAGGTTATCGGAAATAGAATTTATTTCTTCTTCCGTTTTACGAAGTTCTTGTTTATTCTTTTTTAGTTTTTCATTGTCTTTTTGAACTTTATCGGATATGAAGATTTCTTGCTCCATAATTTCCTGGTTCAGGTTACTTACCTTTTCCAACTTTTGCAATAGTTGGCTGTTGTTACGAATCATTTTTGCACGGATATCCATCTCCTTATCGAGCATGGAACGGAGTTGTACGGCACTCTCATAGTTACGTGTAACCTCTTCCAGACGGTCTTCTACATTATATCGGGTATTTGCCAAAGCTTTAGTCTCTTCTCCATAATTGATGACTTGTTCTTGTACGCAATAGTTCATCAAATCATCTTCCTCTTTTTTGAGTTCTATTTTGGCGAGCCTTACTTGTTCTTTAAAATAGGCAATAACATCTAATGTCGACTTGAAACGTAATACTTCGTAAGCTTTAATGAGTTCATCTATTAAAATTTCAATGGTCTGTTGAGTCATGCCCGGATCGGATGAGGTATATGATATGTTGAGAATATCACTGGAACCGGCACGTTTTACAATAATTTCCTCAAGGGCTTTTGCGCTGTAAAAGGCTACAGGACGATTGAACATCATGTAGACAAAGTTATTTTCTGTCTCTTTGCGATAAGAAGTTAGTTTTTCAACGGTCTTGTCTAAGTTTTTATGATCTACCAAGGCTAAAACTTCCTTAGGGGTCATTTGGAGTAATTTACGATAATTTTTAGCTTGAATGTAGTGATTATCTTTCCATTCTTCACCATAAGTAAGTGCATTGGCTAACAGGCGGATAGACACTTTTTCAAGTGTTCCCCGTGATTTTGCTATACTTATCAGGTTATCAAATGTACTGTTAACGGTAAATCCGTTGACTGCACTTCCGTCAATGGATGTAGAGTTTGTAATTCCAGCATATAAACTACCTTCTACTGTATAACTAAAAGGTAGAAATTGGGTAATATAAATTACAATGCCTGTGATAATTAAGGTTCCCCATAGTAACCAATAACGGATACGATAAAGAAACTGAGCTATGAATTGAGCTATATCCATGTGTGTATTCTGTTACAAATTATCTTTAATAACTTTGACATTAGTCAACATTTCTAATAAAATGATTGAGTTGTGTAGCATAACTCGGGCTTGTTCGTAAGCTGTGACAGCACCAGTACGACGTGCACGTTCCATAGATAATGAAGTAATGTCCATTTTTCCTTGTATAAAATTGTATTCGGAAATCTTCATCTGCGCATTATATAGCGCTGCCGTTTCAGCCTTAGCCTTAATAGTGGCAAGTTGTTCGGTTACCGCATTGTATGCTTCAAGCACCCTGAGACGACGTTCCTCCATTACTTCATCTTGGGTATATTGCAACTGTTCAATATCGTATTTGTATTTTTTAAGTTTAATGCGCCTATTAAATAAATCTCCTAATCCAACACTGAAACTTGCTCCTACATTAAATGTGTGGCGAGAACCTACAGTTGTTGTTTGATACCAGTCAACTAATGTTTCACTGTTTTCATTGAGAGTGTTGAAACGTCCATAAGCATAGTTTGCGTTTAAGCGAAAATAATTCCACCAATCACGTTTTTGCAAACGATATTCGTTTTGAACTTGTGCAACTTGTGATTGTACACGTTTCACTGTTGCGTTTTCCGTTACTGCATCCAGGAAAACGGACAAAGGGGGAAGTTCCAATTTCTCTACTTCGTAGGGCATACTTTGCTCAATCAAGCCACTGGTATTTGCTTCTAACTTTGTATCTTGTAACTTTAACTTTTCCAATGCTTTGATACGTTCTTCACGTGTCATTTCCTGTTGCGCCGAGACGAGGAGAGGAAGACCAAAAAGACTCCAAAGAGTTATGCTGTATACGATTATTTTAGAAAAACTGTTCATTATGTTACTGGTTATAAATTATAAAATGATTGTGATTTACTTATCATTTGTTGTTCAACTTTTATCTATTGTTCATCACTCATCATTAATGCGTTTCTTTTATACGTTTTCTTTCTGCACAAATGCCGTAAATGTTCTCAGTAGTATTTTCATATCCAGCCAGAAAGAGAATTCACGGGCATACTTTATGTCGAGTTGCTTCCGTTCCTCAGCCGACATTTTACCAGTACCTCCGCGCTTCTCTACCTGCCACAGCCCGGTGAGCCCGGCAGGACCCATGAAGCGGTCGATGTATGCGTCGCTGGTCAGCAGTTCCGCTTCGTAAAGGGGGAGGGGGCGGTTGCCCACGATGCTCATGTCACCTTTCAGGATGTTGAAGAGTTGCGGCAGCTCGTCGATGCTGTATTTACGGATGAAACGGCCTACGCGGGTGACGCGTGGGTCGTTCTCTATCTTGACGAATGTATTTTGGGTTTCCTGGGCTTTTTGCTTGAGATAGTCTTCTTCGGAGATTACGAAATCATCCGAGATCAGCAGGTTGCCTTCTTCCTCCAGATTTCCGGTTAGTTCGTCAAAAAGGATTTCAGGGGTGTCGTTGCCTGTTTCTTCTTCCATTTTGTACTGGTTGAGGGCGTTCAATTCCTTCAAACGTTTGTCTGCATTGGTAAACATGGAACGGAATTTCAGGAAGTTGAATATTTGGTAGTTGCTGCCTACCCGCTGGGATTTGTATATAACTTTTCCTTTACTTTCGAGGCGGATGGCAATGGCAGTACCTATCAATAAGGGGGAGAGTACCACAATGGCGCCCATGGCAAAGAAGATGTCGAACAAGCGCTTCCATAAAGGAAGGTGAAATGTGTTTAGCTTTTTACGGTGGGCATCGCTGAATTCCCGCATTTTGTGTGTTTTGCGTATTTGCAGGAATTTATTCATGAATTGGATACTTTCTTCATCGGCCTGAGGAGGCAAAGTATTGTTGACACCTGCTTGCAGATAGAGTTGCCGGTCTTCTGCAAGTAGTTCTTCGGTTATGAGGGTGATATATACTCTCGGAAATCTTTTGTGGAGATATGTTATTTCGAGACAGTCTTTTTGTGAGTCGGTTTGCTCGTAGAGGATAGAAGTGTTATATCGTTCACGAATTCCATCTATGACTTTGGCAGCTTTATGACTGCTGGAAACGGCAATAAACATACCTCCGGTGACTTTACTTAAGTGATCGATGATGATTTTATTATTTCCTATATAGATGTAGTATAACATTTCTTGTCCTTTAAGTTTTGTTTAGAAAAGTTTCATGATACGTACTTTTAATTCCAAGGGGTTGAAGGGTTTGAGAATATAATCTATCGCTCCGGCTTGGAGTAATTCAATCCGTTCTGTGGTGCTTTCTTCACTGGAGAGCATGATGATCGGTATGTTTTTATACAGTTCGTTCTTTTTTAAAAACATAAGGAATTCTTTTCCTGTCATGTATGGCATACGGATATCGGATATAATGAGGTCGGGATAGTTGCCTTCATTTAACCATTGAATGGCTTTTATCACATTTTCATGATATATTACATCGAAATCCTTGATCAAATAGATATTGAGTACTTTTCCAATAGTGGCTTTATCGTCCACTAATAATATCTTTTTTTTCATTATATTGTTTTTGTTTTTTTGATATATTCACTTATTCCTGTATATTACCTATATATATTTTTTTTGTTAGGACGCATATACCAGTCTTGATTGGTATTGCGGTCGCATGCCCAGCCGATAAATAGGGGATATGCGCAATCATCTTTGTTTTCTCGATCGCTGATATTGATATATTCTTTAGGGTAACTGAAGTTGGGTACACAGATGGCCCATGTGTTGTTACCTGCAAGGTCGAGGTTGGCAGTCTGCATGGTTCCACCGGGGGTAGGGCCATATTTGGGATGGCCTGTGGCGGTGAGTTGCCAGAACTCATAGAGGTGAACTTCCATGCGTTGTTCCATATTCTTATAGCGATAACCGATAAAAAAATCGAGGTCGTCTAAGGTGACATACGGGGTAGTGGTTTGCCGGTCCTTGTGTAGCTCTATCTCTATTTCGTAGGTCTTTAGATCGGTGTGGCTAATGCCTTCGGTCAATGTGTTGACAAAGAGACGTGAAGTCAGCGCGCTTTGACCGAGAATGGCTTTGTGGGCATCACCGAAGAGGGGGATGACAATCCCCTCGTTGCTGTCTGTATAACGGTGGCCGTCGCTGATGTTGTTGTAGCCGTTGGCAAAGAATGAACCGCTGAGTGTACTGAAGTATTGCCTGTCGGCATTGCCTTTGCATTTCAGTTCTTTGATGTCGGCTTCGTGAAGACCGATAATGCGCAGGCCGGCTCCCAGTTCCTTGCTGGCGCCTACTGCTGCAAGCGTGACGTATATTTTTACTTTCTTTATCTTATTGTTGACATCCGTTTCATCGTCGCCTTCGCGGTCGTAGAACAGTTGCGCATCTAGTACAACATCGTTAAAGTCATAGTCTCCGACCAATGGGAAGTTGTCTTCGAAAACATAGGTGTGGGTGATGGGGGGAGCGGGGATATCTTCTCCTCCTTCATCCGGAGTATTTCCTTCACCGGTACATCTTCCGGCGGGAATATAGGCGGGAGCTTCGCCTTCTCGGCATAGAACTGCATTGCCATTACCTTTCCGACCATTGCCGCCGGCTTTTCCGTTTAAGTAGCAATTGGTGAAATCCCAGCTGGAGTTTTCGGCTTTGTATTCACAATATATATTGTTAATGAGATAACCTGCCGTACATTCTATTCCATAGGTACCTTCTATTCCATAGGTACCTTTCCAACTGGCTTCCGATATGGTTTTCAGTTTCAGCAAGGCATAGCTTTTGTCTGCAGTAGGGCCTGTAATGTTACAGTTGTAAAATTTGGTGTTGTTCTCTACCTTGATCATGGAGTTTTCACTGAGGTCGATATAACCATACGCATATAGATGTTTACATTTAATCTGCGCACCTGTTCCCATCTTGATACCTGTACTGGATAAATGTGTTTCTACCTTTATTTTACAGCTGTTTTCCAGTTTCGGCCCTGTACTCTCATCTGCACCGATCTTGTCGGCTTCCAGGTCGCCATGATTGACGTACAGGCTTCCGGTAGAAGATCCTATCAATTCTTCTACATCTGTTTCGCCATAATTAAAGAAAGTACCGCCATTATTGTTAATTCCGTCTATATCAATATCTCCGGCATTATAGTGGATGCCTCCGTTGGAAAACTCAATCCAACCGTTACCTGATATCTTACCTCGGAGGTCTTCTTCATCATCATCTTCATCTTCCTGGTAAGCGGTTCCTAAGACAACGAGCGATGAGGTATTGGTGAATTTTAATGACGGTTTCTGTTGACTACCGGCTTTCAATTCTATTTTTCCTTGGGACGCAACTATTATTTCCAGACCTTGATTGATGGTTTGTAGGGAAGGTATTTCCCATTCTGCGCCGGGGGCTACGATCAGTTTTATCGTACCGGCATTGGGGGTAAGGGTACCGGCATGGTTGATGCCGCCTTTATATTGTCCTGTTATTTTGTATAGAGTATGTTGGGTGAGGTTTACATCCATATCTTGTCCGGTATATTCTGTCGCTTTTGATAGCATGTCTGCTATTTCCCGGTCGGTATAAGGGCGTGTCATCGTTTGCAAAGTTACTTCTTTGCTTTGGGGCGATGCGGCACGGGTCGTTATTGGTTTGCTGCCGAAAGAGGTGATTAGTTTGTCATTGGATATATATACCGGTTTCATGGTACGTCGTCCGGCCGGATCTACACGTGTAACGTATAGGGTGGAAATGATCGAGGGACAATCGATTGTTGTGGTGAATGGCAAATCTTGATTGGCTGTACCTTTGGCAAGTAAATGGATTATCGTATCCGTTGCAAATGGGTTATGGTCAAATATTTCAACAGTATAATTCACTCCGTAGTCTTCGTGGACAGAAATGTCAACTGCTACTTGGCGTGTCATTTTCCAATCCATATTGGGATCGATGTCTTTTACCGGGAACTTGTTTTGATAGGTTGCTTTTACCTTTTCCGCATTAAAGACATCGTCTTTACAGCTATGAAAAAACATACCTGTAACAAACATTGCGAACGGTATGCAGTGAATTAATCTTAAGTTTCTTTTCATCGCTATATTTCTTTGATTTGATAACAAGCAAAAATACGTTTATTTAGGTGAATAATATCTGATGAAGTGGGATAAAAGTATATTTGTTAACTTTTTTAAACTATTTAAGGGCGATTGTCGGTTCTACCGCTTGTTACTCGGCCTTTAAAGTGTTTTTTTGCCAACAAGCCCGGTGGTATAGAGTTGATTTATCTATCCATCGGGCTTATGTCATATATTTGGAAGAAATCTTTTATGGGATTACCATAATTATGGCAGTTAATTCATCACTTTATTGCTGTCGTATATCTTATACCAGGTAAGTTCGGCCGAAGTGTCTTGCGCCCATTTTTCAAAGTTTGTATAAGCTTCGGCTATGCTGATTTTTTCTTTCGGCCATTTCCAGTCGACGTTGGCTATGCGAAGGGCATAAGGAACATTTCCTTTCATGAAGCCGGTGGTGAAGTTGGGAATATGTATACTGCTTTTTCCGTCGGAGATATAGAAATCTCCATTAGTTGTCAGGTTGAAGTCACTTCCCACTTCGATGGTTTCGGTCTTTGCGGTTCCTGTTGCTTGCCCTGTGTTTACGAGGGTACCTGTCGGAACTCCTAGAGCTTCATGCACATTCCCGAATATTGTCTTGTTGTTGAAGAGTACTGCCAGTTGCTTGGAGGCTCCGGCTGCTTTCAGCGTTACGTCTATCACTTTTTTACCGTCTTTGTTGTAGGGTACGGTGACGTAGAGCACTACGTCGTTGAAGTCGTAGTCTCCTACGCCTTTTGCCATATCTTCAAATGCATAGGCGTATGTCTGAAGTTTGTCTTCATTATCTTTATCGTCAAGATTCGGTTTGTAACCGGGGTTGCAATGTGAATGTTCTATGATGATATCAGATTTGTCGGACTTGGTCATTTCGGCTCCGTTCTTTATACTGATTAACGGGCGCTCGGGAGAACCGTCGTTTCCCTGTGCAAAATGCTTGCTGCAGGCCACATAAAGCTTTCCGTCATAGGTTATGGAAAATCCTTGCATCGGGTCTTCTTGGACCGCACTTCCCATTTTTAGGAGGGCATAATCATCGCCTGTGGTGACAAATCCTATCGGGTTATGATTAAATCTGGCTTCTCCTATTACGTTGAAGAAAGATTTGTTACCCATTCTGATGTTGGCTTGGTCTGCATAGAATGTGCCGCACTGGACGTAGGAACCCGCATCCATGATGAGCCCGTCGTTGTTGTTGCTGACATCGTAAGTGAATTTTTCATCTACATACAGACGGCATTTGTTAATCCAGTTGGGAGAGGATGCGTTGAAGGTGATATTGGTTGTATGGAAGAGACCGTCGTTATACCACGTGGAGGAGTTACTATCGATATTTGAAAGCCCGTTGATCATAACTTCACCAAGAGTCTCGTTATAGAAAGCGGAGCTGCCTGCCAGATGGAATGACCCTGCTGTGATATGATAATTGTTTTCGATTACAGTCCTTCCATTTTCACAACTGAAAAGATTGGTAAGAGCAACTTCTCCATTATTGAGTAGCTGGGAGTTGTTGTTGAATTCCAGGTGAGTGGCGCTGATCTTTCCGCGATTGTTGATATTTGTGTTTGCGTTAAAGATAATTGCATTTTCGCAAATCAATTCAGCTTCTCTGGTAATTCCGATTTCATATCCCGATTCCATACTGAAAGCTCTTATGGTCTCGGACTCTCCTGATACGTTGTTTATCGCTTTATTTTTATCAGCAATGAGCGTAAGCTTGGAGTGGGGTAAAAGGTATATCTTGGCTAATCCGACAGGGGCATCCCATGGCTTCTGGATATATAGTTTGGATAATGTAACATTTCCTTCTATATATAGATGAACCGGTTTACCGATATTTACTTCTGTTATGTCTGAAGTGACTATGTAGTTGCCGTTTTCGGTTACATCAGTCCATTGGTTGTTCAATGTGGATAACTTGATACTTCCTTCCGGCAGATCTCTCGGGGGATTAGAGAGGTTGATGCCGCTTCCTTGAATGGAGCCTTTGCCGCTTATTGCCCGTGTTGTTCCACCGCCTTCTCCGAACGTCACTTTAACTGTCTTGTTTTTAACCGCTACGGGTATTGCAGAACTGTATCCTTTACTGTTTATTTTCATCACATATAGATACTGTAGAGCAGCCGGTACGTCGAATTTAAAATTCACGATTTGACCATCCGTTACGGTGGTTTGGGCAAGCAGTGTGGCGTCGCCATCGACATAATACGGATTTGCCGTATATACCTTGATTGTATAAGTATTCTTGTTGTCTTCATTGACAGAGACGGATGCATTACACACTGCACTTGTTTCCCATGTCTGGTTTGGATCAATGTTTTTTACCGGGAAGTCTGCTTGGGCTTCCTCTTGAATACGGTCAGGGTTGTAGACGCCGTTATTATCGTTGCAGCCTGATAGAACAAGAATTCCTCCCAATAGTATAGTGGGAAGAATGTGAGATAGGTTTAAATTTTCACCTTCCATAATTAGTGTAGATTAGGCGTCAATGTTATATTATATGATAATATCATATATATTTATTGACCGTTTAATGCAACAAAGGTACGGAATATATTATTATAGGTGTAAAATAATCAACTTTATTTTCTTGATTATTTTATATATGTACCTAAATTGTTAATATTCGTACTGTTTTGCCGTTTTTGTAAACTTGCAAATGTTATCCAATGATATGGAAGAGAGAAACTATGGGGAGAATAAAAAGAGCCTGCGAGATTACTCTTTTGTAATCTCGCCTGCCAGGTCAGAGTTCATGCGGTAGCGGATTTCTTCTTGACTGAGTCCGTGACCGAGAAGGAACATGAGTTTGGTGACGGCACATTCGGGAGTACTGTCATAACCGCTGATGACACCTGCCTGGAGAAGTTGGAGGCCGGTTTCGTATCGTCCCATCTCGACCGCGCCGGATTGGCATTGGGTGATGTTGACTATGATGATGCCACGATCCGTGGCATCTTTGAGCTGGCGGATGAACCAGTCTTTTTGCGGAGCGTTGCCCGAACCGAAGGTTTTGAGCACGACTGCTTTTAGACCGGGGACATGAAGTACGGAGTTGATGATACTCTCTTGGATACCAGGGAAAAGGGTGAGCACCACGACATTGGTATCGAAGAGATAATGAGGCTTCATGGGACGCATGGTGTCGGGGCGGCGGATGAGGGTTTCGTTATAACGGATATGAATACCGACTTTGGCTATCGCAGGATAGTTAAAAGAACGGAAGGCATTGAAATTCTCAGCATTGATTTTGGTGGTACGGTTGCCGCGCATCAACTCGTTTTCGAAAAAGATACACACTTCTGGAACGATGGGAGTGCCGTCGGGATGCTTGGCAGCAGCTATTTCGATGGAAGTGATGAGGTTTTCTTTGCCGTCGGTACGCAACATGCCGATAGGAAGTTGTGAGCCGGTTAGGATAACGGGTTTTGCCAGATTTTCGAGCATGAAGCTGAGGGCAGAGGCTGTGTAGGCCATCGTATCGGTTCCATGCAGGATGACAAAGCCGTCAAAGTAATCGTAATTATAGTTAATTATTTTTACAATCTTTGCCCAGAAAGATGGTTCCATGTCAGAAGAATCGATAGGTGGATCGAACTGATAGGAGGAGATACGGTAGTTGAAACGTTTCAGTTCGGGAACATGTTTGAGCAGTTGGTCGAAGTTGAAGTTTTCAAGCGCTCCGGTTTCTGGGTTTTCTATCATTCCGATAGTACCTCCGGTGTAAATCAAGAGTACAGAAGGGTAATCTGCTTTCATAAATGCCTTGCTTTTGTTGTTTTTCGGGCACAAAGATACATAAAAGTTATGGAAAAGTAGTGGGAGATGATAATTAAAAAGTGGTAGGGCGATAAGATAGAGTGATAACGTAATACAGCCACCTGATCGCCCTTTTACTTTATCACCCCTGTTCCGTTTCGTTAATTTCCATTTTTAACTGCCTGATCGCTTTTTCTGCATCTCCTTTGCTTTCATTAAGCAGGCTCACGAAACGGCTCCCGATGATGGCACCGGAAGAGTTGGCACAGGCGGAGTCAAAAGTTTGTTTATTACTGATACCGAAACCTATCATGCGTGGATTTCGTAAATTCATAGCTTGAATTTTCTTGAAATAAGCTTGTTTCTGTGTGTCGAAATCTTTCTGTACGCCTGTGGTGGCGGCCGAGGAAACCATGTAGATGAAGCCGTCGGTATGAACATCTATTTCGCGGATTCGTGCTTCACAGGTTTCGGGAGTGATGAGCATGATGACGCGGATATCATATTTTTGTGATATGGTTTTGTAATTTTTTTCATAATCTTTGAAAGGAAGGTCAGGGATGATGACACCATCGATGCCGCACACTGTACATTGTTTACAGAAAGCTTCGAAGCCGAATTGCATGATGGGATTGAGGTAACCCATGAGGATAAGGGGTATATGTACGTCGCGACGGATATCTCTCAGTTGTTCAAAGAGAAGGCGTAGGGACATGCCGTTTCGCAGAGCGCAGGTAGCTGCATTCTGAATAACGATGCCGTCGGCCATCGGATCACTGAAAGGGATACCGATTTCTATCATGTTGACACCATTCTTTTCGAGGGTACGAATAACCTCGGCAGTACCTTCAAGGGTGGGACATCCGGCACAGAAATAGATGGACAACAGATTTTGGGGAGTGTCTTGGAAAAGTTGGTTAATACGATTCATTTTAATTTTATTGTTATAAGGTTCATATTTTTTGCTACAGAAAAAGGCTGTATTAATCGGTTTCACTTATGCTGAACGTGCTATCTGTGGTGAAATCTTCTTTCAGCTCTTTTAAGAAACATCGGATACGTTCTACATCTTTTATGCCCGGGGCGATTTCAAAGCGACTGTTGATGTCGATACCAGCAAACCGATGATGATGGAACTCTTTAAGAGCCTTGACACTGTATGAGTTGATGCCACCGCTAAGTAGGAAAGACGTGATGCCATTATAGAATTTCAGTATGTTCCAGTCGAACTGACTGCCGGAACCACCGAACTGCGGACTTTTGGTATCAAACAAATAGTAATCACATAACCCCTGATAGGCAGTTGTCACTGCTAAATCTTTGGGCGAGGATATAGAGAAAGTTTTAATGATATGCAGACCGTTATTATATAATGAACGGCAATACTCAGGAGATTCTTTGCCGTGCAATTGGATGTAATTCAGACTGAAACGATCGGCATACATCAGGATATTCTCTTTCGTCTCATTTACAAAGACACCGACACGCTTGGCGTGAACGGGCAGATACTCAGGTATCTCGTATAGGTAACGGGGAGATTTGGGGTAAAAGATAAACCCAATCATGTTGACACCCAGTTGTTCTACATTGCGAATATTTTCCGCTTCGGTCATTCCGCATACTTTGATAATCTTATTCATGGCGTTATTCTTTTTTTGTTTCAACGACAGAGGTTCTTAGTATCCTTGTGTTGGATAGGTTTGTGATATGAATTCTTTCAACGTGTTTTCGGGATGTTCCGTTCTCATAAATGTTTCTCCCATAAGAAAACCGCGGAAACCGGTCATACGAAGCTTGCGGATCGTTTCCGGATGGGTAATACCACTTTCTGAAACGAGTAGCGGGAGGTTTTCCGGGATTTTGGCAGAGGGCTCATGTGAGTGGACGACGGCTTGACTGAGTTGTCCGGCTAGACGGAAGGAATTCTCCACATCCGTAACGAAGGTACCGAGATTGCGATTGTTTATACCTATCATATCTATTTCCTGACTGATATAGCTGAGTTCGGAGGGGGAGTGGATTTCGAGCAATACTTCCAGGCCAAGAGCGTGTGCCCGGGCAGTGAGTCGAGAGCATTCTTCCCGGCTGAGACAAGCGGCTATCAACAATATGGCATCTGCTTCTACAATCCGTGCTTGGAACAATTGATACTCGTCAATGATGAAATCTTTGCGAAGAATAGGACTGTTGACGAGTGGTCGGGCGATACGGATATCGCGTAAGGAACCTCCGAAATATTTCTCATCCGTCAGAATGGAAATTGCGGAAGCACCGGCAGCTTCGTATGCTGCTGGAATCTGTTCGGCATCGGCAGCTTCGTATATCCATCCTTTGGACGGAGAACGACGTTTGAACTCGGCGATAATGCCGGTAGTAGAAGCGGCAAGTGCTTTTTTCATACTGCGCCGGGGTGAGTTTTCATTCATTAGAACGTCTACTTGTGCGCGTAAATGTTCCGATGAAATAGCCTGTTTTTGCATTTCCACTTCTATACGTTTATGCTTTATTATTTCGGATAATATATCTTTCATTGCCCTGATGTTTTTATAAATGGGAGTGTGATTAACTGTTTATTTCAATAAATTTTTTCAATGTTTTCAATGCCTGTCCACTTTCCAGCGATTTACGGGCAATGGCGATACACTCATCTATTTCCTTATCCGGTTCCATCACCTGGATGGCAAATGCGGCATTCACTATGACGCACTGCGCTTGGGCGGGAGTGGCATGGTTCGTCAGAATATTATCGAAAATACGAGCGGCATCTTCTTTACAAGCACCTCCGAAGAGTTCTTCGGGACGTGCATCGCTGAAACCGAGGGCTTGCGGACGATAGATGCGCTCATAGTGACGTGTCATCACTTTAAACTCGTCCGTCAGGGAGATTTCATCGTAACTGTCCAGGCTATTGACAACGGCAAAGTCGATGCCGAGTTTATAGAACACATTCGTGTAAAGACGCATCTGTGAGAGGTCTGCCACGCCGAGTAATTGATAAGCCGGTTTGCAGGGATTCACCAAAGGACCCAGCAGGTTGAACAGTGTACGTACCCCTAACGCCTTGCGTACAGGTCCTACAAATTTCATTGCCGGATTGAATAGTTGTGCGTGTAGGTATGCGATATTGCATTCTTCCATACTGCGTTTCAGGGTATCGGGGTTGTTGGTGAAACGAACCCCGTGCTGTTCGATGACATTACTGGCTCCGCTGACGGAAGTTGCTCCGTAATTGCCATGCTTGGCTACTTTATATCCGGCTCCTGCTACCACAAAACAGGCACACGTAGAGATATTGAATGTGTTTTTTCCGTCGCCGCCGGTGCCCACGATATCGATGGGACGATAAGGCGCGAAGTTTATCGGTATACGAGTCTCCATAAGCGCTTCGCGGAAACCGATAAGCTCATCTACGGTGATGCCGCGCATCTGAAAGACAGTGAGTAATGCTGCTATCTGTGCTTCGGGATACATTTCCCGGGTGATATTGAGGAGTATCTGTTTGGTTTCCTCCGAAGTGAGCTCTTCATGGTTGAAGAGACGGGTTAATATTGCTTTCATCTGTTTGTTTACGATTTATTTTCTACGGTTGTGCCGCATCCTTTGATTGTGGCACATAGGTACATTTATGATATACGGTTAAAAATATTTCTTAAATCTGTCTCATTGAAGTGCATCATTACAAATTCTGCATCAGCTATGATTCAGCCAGTTTTCCATAATCTTTTTTCCATCAGGGGTCAGCACTGATTCGGGATGGAACTGGATACCATGTATATCATATTTCCGGTGTTTCAATGCCATAATCTGTCCCTCGGGACTGATGGCGGTCACGGCAAGTTCGTCGGGAAGCCCTTCCGTATCGACTACCCAAGAGTGATATCGCCCTACAGGAATTTTTTCGGGAAGGTCACGGAAGATGTAGTCTTCTGCAATCGAATTCTCCTTACTCTCTCTGGAAATATCTTTGAACTTGCCGTTTCCTTCTTTAATTTTTACAGTTGTTTGTACCCCATGGAACACGTCGCTCAGATTGCTCAACTTTCCACCGAACGCTTGCCCGATGGCTTGTTCGCCCAAACAGACACCAAGTATGGGCTTTTTTCCTTTATAAGTATGGATAACATCCAGCAATAACCCTGCTTCTTCGGGAATACCGGGACCGGGGGAAAGAATAATTTTATCGTACTTTTCCAATTCTTCAAGTTTAAACCGGTCATTGCGAAGTACTTCCACATTTACACCAAGCTCTTTCACCAGATGTGCCAGGTTATAGGTGAACGAATCGTAATTATCAATGATTACTATTTTCATTATTATCTGTATTTACTGAGTAATTTGTTAATTAAATGATAATTTGTGTGTATGCCGAATGGTGATTTTGCCGGGGACACTGTACACTTACATCTTTTCTGCCATTTCAATGGCTTTCTTTAGAGCCCCCAGTTTATTGTTTACTTCTTGCAATTCATATTCTTCGTTACTTTTGGCAACAATGCCACCACCTGCCTGAAACCAGAGTACACCATTACGGCTGACAAAGGTACGTATGGTGATCGCCTGATTCAAACTGCCGTTCAGTCCGATAAAACCGATGCATCCGCCATAAGCACCACGGTTGTGCGGTTCCAGCTCGCTGATGAGCTGCATGGCACGTACTTTGGGTGCACCACTCAATGTCCCGGCAGGGAAAGTATCGATGAATGCCTTGATTGTATTCGCATCTTCGTTCAACGTACCACAGACACGGCTCACCAGGTGGATGACATGGCTGTAATATTGCATATCCTTGTAGAAGTCCACTTTTACGTCGTGACAATTACGGCTGAGGTCGTTGCGGGCAAGGTCTACAAGCATCACGTGCTCTGCATTTTCTTTCGGGTCATCGTGCAGATATTGCGCGTTGACAGCGTCTTGCTCCGGGTTTCCGGTACGCCGGGTAGTTCCGGCGATAGGGTCGATATAGGCATGCCTGCCTTCGATGCGGCAATGCGTTTCGGGTGACGAACCGAAGATGCGGAAACCGCCGAAATCGAAGTAGAACAGGTAAGGAGAGGGATTGATACTGCGTAGGGCACGATATAGCTTGAAGTCATCGCCCACGAAATGCTGCTCGAAACGTCTGGAAAGTACAATCTGGAAGACGTCTCCGCGCAGACAATGTGCTATGCCTTGGCGGATGTTCGTTTTATGCTCCTCGTCGGTCAGCGGAGAAGTGGTTTCACCCACTGCACGAAAGTCGTATGCGGTGTAGTTGCGGTTGTAGATGGCCTTCTGTACCTTGTCCAATTCGCTGGTTTCTCCTGGTACAAGCATTTCAAGTAGTAACATCTCGTTTTTGAAATCGTTGAAGACGATGAGATACTTATATAATATGTATAGCATGTCGGGTGCATCATTGGTGGCTTCGCGACTATCTTTCACAGGGATGTTTTCAAAATAACGGATAGCATTAAAGGAGGTATAGCCATAAAGTCCGCAATAATTGCTGTACTCACCCTCTGCCTTGAAGCGGTTCAGAAAGTCACTGAGTGCGTTTTCTACGCGATATTCATCGGTCACGAGGTGTTCTTCGCGTGTTCCGTCGGGCAGGCGGAAGATGGCGATACCGTGGTCTATGCTGACACTTGCTACGGGACAGAGACCGATGAAGGAACGGTTGTTTTCACTGCCGTGATAGTCGGAACTTTCCATGAGTGCGCTTTGCGGAAAGATGTCACGTACTTTCAGATAAGTGCTCACCGGAGTGTGCAGGTCGCCGAGTATGGTACGGCTGACGGTGGTGTAGTTGTAGGTTTTCATAGTTGAGCATAATTTAAGTATGTTTCTATATCCTTATCTCCCCGGCCCGAAACTGTCAGCACCACTACATCCTCCGATTTGAAATTCAGTTTCTCTAGAGTACCGAGGGCATGAGCGCTTTCCAGGGCAGGAATGATACCTTCCAGTTTCGTCAATTCGTAGGCTGCACGGATAGCTTCATCGTCATTTACCGACAATACGATGGCACGCTTTTGGGCGGCGAGATTGGCGTGCATGGGTCCAATACCCGGATAATCCAGTCCGGCGGAAATGGAATAGGGCTCTTCTATCTGACCGTCCTCATTTTGAATAACGTATGTACGGGCGCCGTGAATGATACCCATTTTTCCGAGAGCAATGGTGGCGGCGGTCATACCCGTATCTACACCTTTGCCTCCGGCTTCGGCAAGTACTATCTGTACGCGGCTGTCGTCGATATAATGGTAAATGGTTCCGGCAGCATTACTTCCACCACCTACACAGGCTATGAGGTAATCGGGGTAGTCGCGTCCTTCCTTTTCCTGGAGTTGTTTTTTGATTTCTTCGCTGATAACGGATTGCAGACATGCCACCATGTCGGGATAGGGATGCGGACCTACGGTGGAGCCTATTATATAATAGGTGTTCGACGGATGGCAACACCAGTCGCGGATGGCTTCGTTGGTGGCGTCCTTCAGGGTCATGTTGCCACTGGTGACGGGCACCACTGTCGCGCCGAGCATTTTCATTTTTTCCACATTGACATGTTGGCGTTCCACGTCGGTCTTGCCCATATAGACGATACACTCCATATTCATCAGGGCACATACGGTAGCGGTGGCAACTCCGTGTTGTCCGGCACCGGTTTCGGCGATGATGCGATGTTTGCCCATGCGGCGTGCCAGCAATATCTGGCCGATGGTGTTATTTATTTTATGCGCACCGGTATGGTTCAGGTCTTCACGCTTTAGGTAAATCTTGCAACCATACTTTTCAGAAAGACGGTGGGCCTGATAGAGTGGGGAAGGACGGCCTACGTAGTCGCGTAACAACTGGTCGTATTCGCGCTTGAAGTCTTCACTCTGCAACACTTCGAGGTAAGTTTTCTGTAGCTCTTCCACACATTTGTGGAGTATTTCGGGGACGTATGCACCACCGAATTCTCCGTAATAACCTTCTTTGTCAACTAAAAAACTTTTCATTTTATTTTCGATTTTACTATTTAACTTTGTTTGTAATGTTATTTTTCCTTTCATTAAGTGTATATTTTCGGTAGAAAATATCGCTATGCTTATGGGGTGCACAATTTCAGTGACTGTTTGCGGCCGCCTTTTGATTTAATATTTGGGAAGATAAGCATGGCTAAATGAAAAGAGCCCTGTCGCAAGTTGCGACAGGGCTCTTTTCATTTCTATAATATATTATATATACATACGAGCGCTGCTCCCTTACGACTGTCGGAGTTGTAACGAGTGCCACCACCAATATGTATTTACGAATATAGTTTTCATTATCTTTTTTGTTTTTAACGGCAGCAAATATATGCACTTTGTTTTAAATAGCAAACTAAATCTTACTTTTTTTTAATACAAGAACAATTTTCTTGAAATTTTGTTTTATAATGAGAAAACAAGCTATTATTAATAAACAGATAGAAAGGAATAAATTTATGAATAGAAAATATTTAGTTACCATAGGCGTTGTCATTGCAATAATACTACTACTTTACTGGCTTTTTGTGGCCGAAGACCTGAATGCCTGGCTGAATGTAAATTGATTTTTCGGAATTTTAGTATGGAGTTATTCGGATAAAAATGTATCTTCGCAGAAAATCATAAACTCATGAAAGGACTAAGTTTTTCATTTTTGCGTATTATATGCGCGTTGATAATCGGTTTGGTTTTAGTTATGTTTCCTGATCGTGCCGGTGAGTATTTTATAATAACGATTGGCGTCGTTTTTCTGATGCCATCGCTCATTAGTATCATTGGATATCTTGTGCAGAATGCTGAAGTAAAGAAACGTTTTCCTATTGAAGGAGTGGGAAGCCTGTTGTTTGGACTGTTACTCATTATTATGGCGGGCTTCTTTTCGAAATTCCTGACAATCGTTTTGGGCTTTATCCTTGTGATGGGAGGAGTTCAGCAAATATCTTCTCTTGCTGCCGCTCGTCGTTGGATGTTGGTTCCCAGTGTATTCTACATTGTCCCTGTTTTGATTTTGATAGCTGGACTCATTGCGTTGTTTAACCCCATCGGAGCGCAAAAAACTGTATTTATTATTATCGGAGTCACAAGTTTGGTTTATGCGGTTTCCGAGCTGATAAACTGGTTTAAATTTACGCGCCGCCGTCCTCAGACACCTGTTACATCCGGAAAGATTACTGAGGCCGACAATGTTATTGAAGATGCGGAGATTATTGGTTAAAAAATAATTTATGTTTAGTAGCTTTTTTATGTCATTACTACCATTATAAGTGTGACGAGTCTTTTTATAAAAACTCTACCATTGTTTTTGAAATCACTTTCCGCGCGTATGTATATTATATAATATGTACGCTTTCTTCGCGCGTGCGTATATACATAATGTGCTCTGTCTTTGTCTTTGTTCT
>NZ_QSTJ01000007.1:0-228814 GCF_003438665.1 Bacteroides sp. OM08-11 | reverse complement strand
CTCATGTGAGCGAGGCAAAGATAAATTCGTTTGTCCATAAAATATATGTGATTTATAAAACTATATTTTTGATGATCCTACATCTATTTCCTACAGCTAATACTCTATCTGGAATATCTTTTGTCACAACCGAACCTGCACCAACAATGCTCCACTTTCCGACTTTCACCCCTGGAATAATAGTGGAACCTGCACCAATCCACGTTCCTTCTCCTATTTCTACATTACCACAAAGTGTACAATGTGGAGAGATATGGACAAAATCATTTAGGACACATTCATGATCTACAGAAGCACCTGTATTAATTATACAATGTTTACCAATTCTGACATCAGACTGTATAATTGCTCCCTGCATTACTACTGTGCCTACATCTATTTTAGCTTCCTTTGAAATTATGGCTGAAGGATGAAAGGCCTTTCCAAAAATCAGTTTCAATCCCTCGGCTATTCTCTTTCTAATATAATTATTTCCTATACTGATAATCAATGGACCTCGAACTTCTCCTGACCGTAATACGGGATAATTCAGAAGCTGACAAAGCTTTTCATTATCATCAAATAGCGCTTCAACAGGTTCATGATTAGCACGAAGAATATCAATGATCACTTTTGCATGACCACTGGCACCATATAAATACATTTATCAAATAGATTAGTTATTTCCAGTAAAAGGTTCCATTGTAGCAGAAGTATCAGAACTGATACCTTCGCGCACAAACACTTTCCTTATTGTCATAAACACTATTTTCAAATCAAGCAGAAAAGAGCAATGGTCTACATACCAAACATCCAGCTCGAATTTCTTTGTCCAACTAATTGCATTACGACCATTGACCTGCGCCCAACCGGTAATACCCGGACGTACTTCATGGCGCCGCGCCTGTTCTTTACTGTATAAAGAAAGATATTGGGGAAGTAAAGGACGTGGACCTATCAAAGCCATATCGCCTTTCAATACGTTTATCAATTGAGGCAGTTCATCCATCGAAGTAGAACGGATAAATTTCCCAACTTGCGTCAAACGTTTATCGTCAGGTAATAAGTTACCGACTGTATCTCGTTCATCAGTCATGGTCTTAAACTTGATCACCTTAAAAATCTTGCCATTCTTTCCAGGACGTTCTTGCAAAAAGAAAACTCCCGCTCCTTTATTGACAAAATAAAGCCATAAGGTAATCAAAAACAATATTGGCCATATAACACTTAACACGCTAAATACAAAAATTAAATCAAAACATCTCTTCAAACAACAAACATACATAACTATTTACTGTATCTGATTAAGGCACACAAGAGTTTTTTTTAAATTATTGTAAGACTTTCTGTAATTGATTTATAATAATCTAACACTTTTTTTACATCAAAAACATTTTGAGCTTTCACATATGATGCTTCCGACATTTCTTTTTTTCTACTTTGTGGAAGTTCTATGAATTTTATCATTGCTTCTGCAAGAGCGAAAGTATCCCCAGGTGCTACTGAAAAACCATTAATTCCATCTTCTACAGTTTCCAAACAACCTGGATTAGTTGTTGTAATTATAGGACGCCCCATAGCGCAAGCCTCCATTAAAGACCTATTAAGTCCTTCCAAGTACTTACTAACAACAACCACAACTACTCCATCTCTAAGAACAAAAGATGGAACATCATCTGTTGTACCTAAATATTTAATAAAACCATTTTCATGATCACTTCTCACAATTTCCTCAGGAACCCCCATTGGACTATCAGTTACCAATGGCCCCAAAAGTTCTATCTCGATATTAGGATATTTACACTTTACAATTTTTGCAGCTTCAACATATTCACGATATCCCTTATCATAAAGTACCCGTGCAACCATCAAAAATCTTGTCGTTTCAAACTGCATTGGTTTATAAGGATATAAATCTAAATTGACTCCCTCTCCACCCTTGAACCAAATTAAGTTATCAGGTTTACAGTAATTACCACTAAGAAGCACTTCTGCATTTGAAATATTTAAGCAAATTACTTTAGTAGAACGCCTCAAAGCAAATTTATATAATTTACGAGCTATCTTTTTTTTAAATGATTTCCCCTCAAATACATATCCTAAACCAGCTAACATAGCAACACTTGTTAATTTATGCAATCTAGCAACTATCGTACCGTAAATATTAGGTTTAATTGTATAGTGAAATATTATATCTGGATTTTCTTTTTTGTAAATGCCATATAACTCCCAAAAATATCTAAAATCTGAAAAAACATTAATACTATTCGGATTAAGTGAGACAAGATACACTTTCCATTTTTTAGAAAGCTCACTTAAATTCATATCTGTTACCAACTGTTTTGCAACAACAATAACAACTTCATAACCCATTCTCTCATATTCATCAATAACTTCTTTACGAAAATGAATAAGACCATCTAAATAGTTATTACAAAAAAGAACTTTTTTCATATACAGATATTTAGAAACGACCAAATAAAACAGCTATTCGAAAAACAATATTTATACGTAATTGTCCAGTCACAAATTTAGGTGAAAAAAGAAGCTTCATTCGATATGCAATTTTTTTTCTATAGCATGCTACCCAAATCAACTGTTCCTTAATTATCATAGGTATATTATTGCTATGTGTTAATAAAAAGCTCTCAATTGCGATAGATCGTTCACAAGAATTATTCCAGAACATCATTAACCATCGTTTATATCTCTTTAAAGAACTTTGGTTTCCACCTATGACATTATTACCATGTTGCCGATAATAAATATGTACATCATCATCGTACACAACATTTCCTCCACAAATTAAACATACTTTATAGAGACTGTCATCATGCAAAAACATTTTATCAATATCAATCTTAATGTACAAATCCAACAAAGTTTTATTAAATACCATGACACAACCAGGACTTGGTTGCACCATGATTGCCTCTTCAACCGTCCTTTTAAATTTAGGCTTCATTTTCTTAAGAAAAAGAGGCTTTAAATCACTATCAACAAGTAAAGTTTGGCAAGTATACAAATTGGGAGATTTCTCAGACAAATTTGCTAATTTTTTAATTGCAGAAGAAAGTTTATCAGAAAACCAAACATCATCCTGATCCGAGAATGCAAAATATTCGTAAAAAGCTAAATGTTGAGAAGCATATTGAGCCAACTCAAAAAAACTTTTCTTACATCCAATATTAACTCCATGAAGTAATTTTATCTTTTTGTAATGATGGCAAAAATCATTAATAATATTGAGTGTTGCATCACTTGAGCCATCATCTCGAATAATCAATTCCACATCTACATCTTTCTGTTGAAGAATACTTTGAATTTGATTATGCAAAAATTTCTCTCCATTGTAAGTAGACATCAGAACTGCTACTTTGGGATAATTTATTTGTTTATCACTCATATAATAAGAAAGATTAATATCATGAAATTATCAATAAATGTTTTTGACAATTCATTTTTTCCTTGTCACATATTCTAATAATTAATAAACCCTCATATGCCCTATAATACTCAACCACTTCATGAACGAATTAATAAAAAATATTCTAACAAATATGCCCAATATTGTAAATAAATATTCTAATATTATACATAATATATAATCAGCTCTTCAAATACAATTTTATAAATATTTACAACACAAAAAACTATCAGATATATTTATTACTACCACTGTTATCATGATATCATATTTCCACAAAATATGAAACACTAGTAAATTCAAAATGCTATTCTTGATTTACTTTCAAACGATTACCTATATTATTTATTGCATATATTTTCTTTTTAAACAAGCTACAATTTTTTTATGGGAAATAATAAAAACTGAATGAAGCCTTTTATTGAAGCCACTTTTACATAACAATAAACAAACACTCAATAGTACAGTAATTATACACTTCCATATTTTTATGTATATAGCTACAAAAAATTTACTTCATTGTGAATTAAATTGATAAATGGACATTTTCAATACAATATTATAACATATTCATAGATATAACCTTTTGCCGAATTACCATAGCCCAAGTAAGAGCTGTCAACCCTATTGATCCAAGGAGAATGGGATTTGTTCCGGCTAGGATAAGGAACAGAATATATGTCAGCATAAATCGGCTAAAAAAAAGATCTTTTTCTGTAATATCTACACGTTTAAGCACAGGTATATAAAATAAAAGACCAAAATATACTCCTAATGGAACTCCATACATACGTAACAAATCAAAATATGAAAGTTCCGTAAAAGCAAGCATTTTATTATTACCTTTTGCATAAAACATACTTCCTACACCATCGCCAAATATAAAAGTTCTTACTTTCAAAATTTCTTTTTTATAAGATGCCACATTATCAAACTTTAATTCATTTGACTCTTCTCCTTTTTCTGTTGCCAATTTATATGTGAGATAAAAAACTCCAATTATTGCTATAAGTGAAACCATACGTATAAAATATTTACCAAATAACTTACTATCATAAAAATATATTAATAAAATTAATGTCTGCATAATCATTGGGGTACGCGATCCTGAAAATGCCAAAGCTAAATACATAAAAATGGAAATAATCAACTTAAATGGACCATGATACCTATATAAATGGTATACGAATGAAAACATAATAAAAGGACCAGATCTAAAATACAAACCATTTATTGGTATACCCAGGAACTCACGATCCACCGCCATCATAAAGTTTGGATTAATTGTTACAAGCGAATATATAGCACTGAAATCAATAAATATTGAAAAAGAAAGTAAAATTAAAGTTATTATAGATAAGACTAAACCATTAAACCATATTATTTTCAAAAGGACATTGAGATCCATTGTATTTAAATAAACAAATAAAAACACAAAAAGCATAGACATAATATGACTTAAAGCATAATCCAGATCTCTCAAAGTTCCTATAATATCAGCGTACATAACACTGAAAACAGGCAATAATACCATTGATAATATTATAACGAAGTTTATCCTCAAGATCTTTCTATTACTAGATTTAAATATACCATATATTGTCAATATAATAAATAGAATTATTTTTAAAGATGACGTATAATAACCTGTAGGATCAAACGTTAGTACTAGCAAGAACAATGTGTAGACTAAGTCTATCAATTTCATTTTCTAAAAAACTATAATTTTACATATTGCTTAAGAATAGAAAATAAAAAGGACCATGATCCTTTTGCTGAAATATACTTAAAACCATCTATAAGATGCCATTTTTTTATATAATAATGACAGGCAAAACGAGTTTCATTCCTCTTTATAGCGTCATTGACTAAACTTGAAGGAGGTAGAGCATTAAGTATGTCTCTCATTTCAGCTATACAGGTAATACCATTTTTTGTTGTATTGTTATTTTTATGGATTCTATAATAAGTCATTGTTCTATTTGCAACAGAAAAGCTAGACAATAATGATGCCTTCAAAAGTAATTCCCAATCTTCATATTGCTGAAATCTCGTGTTTACACCTCCTATTTGAGTAAATAGATTTTTTTTTATCAAGACACTTGAGAAAATAATATAATTCTCAATTAAAAGTTTTTCATACAAATTACCATCAAAACAAATATGTCTAATATGTTTTGTATATACCTTTCGCATATTATAATCAAAGCTATCCCCAAAAATCACATCAAACGGAGTATAAATGACCTCACACTTACCCGGAACAATAAGCTTTATTTGTTCCTCAATTTTATTATTAGCCCAAACATCGTCGGCATCAAGAAAATTTATATACTCACCATTTGCCTTTTCAACAGCTAAATTTCTTGCTTCTCCTAAATTAGTATGAGTTACTGCATAATAATAATGTATTCTATCGTCATCATAGTTTTTCACAATATCACTTGTCGAGTCTGTTGACTGATTATCCCAAAAAATAATTTCCCAATTTGTATAAGTTTGAGCAATAACGCTATCAATTGCTTCACGCAGATAAGTTTCCCCATTAAAACAATTGATAATGACTGATACCAAAGGCTGAAATTTTTTCATTAGTTGTTTATAATGCCTTTTTAAGAGTATTACATACATACACCACATCTTCTTCTGTCATATCAACATGAAGAGGTAGAGTTATTAGTTGTTTGTAAACCAAATCAGTATGTTTAAGTGTAGAATTATCTTGATTACTAGAAAAAAGTGATAATAGATGATTGGGACGATAGTGCATACCTGTAGCAACACCATTATCATTAAGAAATTGTTTAACTTCATCACGTTTTCCGTTAGTAATACGCACAACAAAAATATGCGGTACAACATCATCATAATTACACGGTATAATTTTCACACCATTCACATCGAATAATTCTTTCTGATAAATCTTAGCAAGACGTTGACGGGTTTCTTTAAATTTAGGAAATTTCTCCAATTGGGTATAACCAATAGCTGCCATAATATTACTCATATGATAACGCCATCCAGGTTGGTCTACATCAAAAATCCACGTTCGAGTACCAGTGAATCGACTATCGGTATCATTCTGTACACTAAGAAGGCGAGCATCCTTCACAATTCTCTGACACACAACATCTTCTGTAATAATCATTCCACCTTCTCCTGAAGTAATATTTTTAATACCATCCATACTAATACAAGTAATGTCGCCAAAAGAACCGATTTTCCTACCTTTATAAATTGTACCAAATGCATGCGATGCATCTTCAATAACTCGAAGATTATGTTTTTTTGCAAATTCATAAATTTCATCAAGATTACCAGGATTACCGGCATAATGGATAGGCATTATAGCTCTAGTTTTGGAAGTAAGTTTACGCTCAGCATCTACAAGATCAATAGTAAGAGTATTATCATCAACCTCACAAGCAACAGGTACACCACCAGTAGCACGAATAGCTTGAAAACAAGCAACGTATGTAAGCGATTGAACAAGAACTTCATCGCCTTCCTTTATGCCCACACCCTGAATGGCCAAATGTAAAGCTGCTGTACCAGAATTAACAAGGGTTACATCACGACCAAAAAATTCATGAAGATCCTCCTCGAACCTATGAACGTCCTGCCCCATACCAAGATATTCTCTCTTTAGTACATCTGTAACTGCATCTATTTCTTCCTGCCCAATACACGACTTTGATAATCTTATATTATTCATCTTTATCTAAGTTTAAATTATTTAACAATAGGAACTTCACGTTCCCATTTTTTCCATGGAGCTTTATCCTCTGCAAGAAGTGTTTCAAGCAGATTTTTTTCACGAATATTATCCATACATTGCCAAAATCCTCTATGTTTGTATGACATTAACTCTCCCTCATCCGCAAGTTTTGATAATGGACCTTTTTCAAAAATTGTCATATCTCCCTCAATATAATCAAATATTTTAGGTTCAAGAACCATATAACCCGCATTAATAGGTGCTCCATCCGACATTTCTTTCTCTCTGAATGAATGGACAGAGTTATCTTCATCAATATTGAGAACACCTTTCTCTTGTGCTTGAATCACAGCAGTAAGAGTTGCAAGTTTACCATGAGATCTATGAAAATCAAGCAACCTATTGATATCAACATCACAAACCCCATCACCATAAGTCATAAAAAAAGTCTCATTACCAACGTAGTTTTGAATACGTTTAATCCGACCACCAGTCAAAGTGTTATAACCAGTATCAACTATAGTAACTTTCCATGGTTCCAAACGAATTTGATGTATTATTATCTCATTCTTTCCTCTAGTATAATCAAAAGTTATATCTGAATTATGAAGGAAATAATTAGCAAACCATTCTTTAATATATTCTTGACGATAACCTGCACATATGATAAACTCTGTAAATCCATAATATGCATACTCTTTCATTATATGCCAAAGAATAGGCATTCCTCCTATCTCAATCATAGGTTTTGGCTTAAATACAGACTCTTCTGAAATTCGTGTACCAAATCCACCTGCTAAAAGAACTACCTTCATTTCTCTATATTGATTTTTGTGAAATCAAATTTTATACTACTCTCTTCTATAGGAATATTCACTTGTTCTGCTGGATCATGAGAAATATCAGCAACATTTAACAATATATTTTTCCCTTTATCAATACCAACAAACGCCATCCAAACACCCGGGGGAATAGTTATTCTTCTGTATAATTTAGGCTTTTCAGGTGATAAAGTTATTTCCATAAAATCTCTGTATGTAGATGAGTTTTCCCGTCCATCATAGAGAACAAAATGTACCTTCCCTACCATACAAACAAGATTCAGTGTCATTTTCGAATGACACTTCCATGCTTTTACCAACCCACAAAGAATACTTGAAAAATAAGCTTCACCAAAACTTATGTATCCTGGATCCACACATTTCATTGCGTGATAGACATCTCCCTTTGGATGATTAATTTGCTTAAGAGGTGTCAAAAGTACCCCCTCAATTTGATTTACCATAACTTATACATTTAGAAAGCCCATTCAAGATTTTGTTTTTTAGCCTCGGAAATATATTCCCTTATTTGCTTTTCTGTGAGAGCGTACATATCCTTATCCTTCTCTACGTAGAATGCATAATACCATTCTGCTATAAAACGTACACACTCCTTATAATGAAGAGTAGAATGCCAATGAAGATAAGCTAATGCCTTATCACAATTCAATTTTAACAAAGTAGCCTCCTCAAAAGGTATATCACCTGTCTGTTTAGCAGCCTTATCTCTATCAAGCCCCCAAAAAGAGGCCAAATCCTGAACCAACTCGAATACAGTCTTAGTCTGTTCAGCCTGAGGTCCAAAGTTATAAGGTTCGCCATTCCCGCTTTTACCTTCAGCCAAGTATTGTGCAAGTGTAAGATATCCGGAAAGAGGTTCAAGAACATGTTGCCAAGGGCGAGTCGCTTTAGGCGAACGAATTTCAACAGTCTCACCTTCTGAGAACGCCTTTATGCAATCCACAATTATACGATCTTTTGCCCAGTCTCCTCCACCAATTACGTTACCAGCACGCGTTATACCAAACTTTATATTAGACATCTTATTGATAAATGAATGCCAATAGCTCTTAATAACGAGTTCAGCAGCCCCCTTTGAACCAGAATATATGTCCTTACCACCTACTCTGTCTGTCTCACGATACCCCCAAATCCATTCAACATTGTCATAAGCCTTATCTGAAGTAATGAGCACACATGTACATTCCCAATCAATCTTCATGATAGCCTCGCAAACAACAGCTGTTCCAATAATATTTGTAGTCATTGTATTAAACGGCTCACGATAAGAAGTCAACACCAAAGCCTGAGCAGCAAGATGAATCAAAAAGTCGGGACGTACCTCCTGAACATAATCATTGAACTCCTCCTTATTACAAATATCACCATAATATTGGTGAAGCTTCCCTTCAAGCTTAAGAGTTTCGAACATTGAAGGATTCGTAGGTATACTCAAAGAGTATCCATAAACATCTGCCTCCATCATATGAAGCCATGTTGATAACCAAGATCCCTTGAATCCTGTATTCCCAGTGATTAGAACTTTTTTCCCCTTAAAAATATTGTTAAATGCCATATTTTGTAATATTATTTTAATTTTTCAAATATTCTTCTGACTCTTGAATATAATTTCCATGTCCATAATGGTTGTATAATATTGGAATCAATCATATCAAAAGTATAATTAGACTTCTTAAGATCTTTGACGAATTGTTGACCAACCGATGTTAACGAATGATACTGAACAAAGTGCTCTCTACTTAATATTGACACCTCATTATAATTGAAAGTTACTTTATCCATAATATCTTCAAAAGAAGAATTATTTGGTTCATAATCCTTCTCAGTAACAAGATGGCCTATATCATAATTTTTCCTCTCATGCAACATTTTAAAAATATAATCCCCATGTAAATCCTCAAGAGAATCATCCGTTACAACAGTAGGTATTCCCAACTTTGCTGATTCCAATGCAGACGTAGCTTGAGCAAACATTAAATCAATATTCCTCAACAAGAAATTATTGATATCGACATATCGAATCGATCTCGCCTTTCGTTGGTGATAATATGCATTATCAAAACCTAAATTATCTATTTCCTCTTGATGACTTCCATATCCTAAAACATACATTTCTATATGTCGTTTATTTCTCATTGCATAATCAGCAAGTTTCGATATAGCATATTTTAAAATCGGTGTCTTTTCATCGCATAATCTTCCTAACCAACAAACATTTAAGACCTCACTGTTTCTTGCACTTTTTAGTTCTCCATAATAATCCGAAGCTGGCACAGGCAGAAAATGATCCACCTTTTTCAGTTTTATAGGAAGATGTTTAATAGTTTCATATAACGTATCATAATCCATAAAATAAAGTGCTCCATGAGATATCATATCATCCACCATATTTGCAAAACCATGTATAAAGGGATAATACAGTAAAGCACATAGTTTATACAACCAATGATATTTAAATGTAAGTTCATCAAAAGGTACAGGTATCAATGTCGGTGACAAACAGCGAGCATGCAAAGTCCACCATACAATTTTAGTTCCAGAAGAAAGTTTCAAATTCTGAGGCCAAAAACTTGGATTAAATGATTGAAAAACAATTATTGCATCATCATCTATAAAACAAATCTCATTATCATCATATTGCAATAGCTTAACTTTATCTTCATCCGTAAGATTACGAGCCATAGCACCATCTGAATAATCTATTACAAAACACTCATAATCATGAGCATAATGAATTGAGAGCCAACGAGACATTCGAAGAAATAAAACCGGAACTCCCGATTCATCCATATAAGGAAAATAGAAATAAACACTTGTCATTGTCTCTTTCTTATGCATGCATATATATATTTCTTTTCATCTTTATCAACCCAAAGTAACCACATGAATAACAATGTGAAAATAGATATAAATAGCTTCCCAAGAAAACCATGGGCAACAGTGATATTTACTAAGTTTAACAGAATAAACTCTGCAATACAAAGAAGCACAATACTACTTAAACGCCCCCATTCCAAAGGTAACCTATAATATTTATTTGATATAAACAACAGTATCAGAGCTGCAACCAAATAAGTAAACATAAAAATATAAGCAGATACCGCTACACCATATTTCGGCAGAAGAAGAAGATTCAAACCACAATTAATAACTGTTCCTATAATAGGTACTATACTTTGATATACAAATTTATTATTAACATAAATTCCAAAATTAAAAATATCAGTCCATCCATAGAACAAATAACCTATCATTATTATTGGGTATATCTGTAAAGATATTATATATTCTTGTTGAGGAAAAAGCATTAACAATATATCATTTCCCCAAACCATACAAACAATGATAAATAAAGCAGATCCCATCGTATAATAACTAGCTATTTTTTTTATAAAGAAAACATTATCAGGACTCTTACGATATTCCATTCGCAAAGGGCTCCATACCAAAACAAAAGGGAGATAGATTAGAATCTGATACAAACATCCAATTCTATATCCCAAAGAATATATACCCACATCAGCAACAGATAGAGTTTCTTTAATTACAAATTTATCAAGGCTACCATATGCATACCCCAATAAACTACTTAATACTATTTGAGCACCATAATATAATTCTATTTTATAAGTCTCTTTAGATACATTTAGGCTTAAATCATCTTTACAGTCAAATAGCAATACCAGTAAAAGTATTACATTACTACAGACCAATCCAATAAAAGGGGCACAGACTTTAATCTCAGAAAACGTCAGAACTAAAATCGTAATAATAAAATTTAAAATTAATCCTGCCAAAGTTACTATCAAGTAAAAAAAAGATTTTTTCTTATATCTAAGAAGCAAAGTAAGTGTTGTTATCGGATAAGTTAAAGCATTACCTACCATGCACAAAACAAATGGTATTATAAGAGAGGAATCTTCTAAATAATAAGTACATATAGGTGACGCTAATAAAATCGATAAGACTATTAATAAGACACTTCCAAGCATTGAAAGCCACAATGTTCCTGAAACGATATCCTGATCTTTTCCCTTTTCCTTATAATCATAATAAAATCTACCTAATACACTTGATGCTCCAAGATAAAATACAGTATTACATGCCCCTACTATTACTAAAAGCATGTTATAACCTCCAAATTCCTCTAAACTAAAATATTTAGTGTAAAGCGGTAACAAAACAAACGCCAAAGCACTCTGAAGCGATGAAGTTAGTCCAAAAACTACCCCATGTTTCAAAAGTTGTTTAAGCCGTTGTCCTAATGATAACATTAATTTAGTGATTTACTTGAATGAGTTAATTAATGATACGACTATTTTTGCATCTTTAATACTCATAACGGGACTAATAGGAAGACTTAATTCTTCCATATGAATCCTTTCTGAAATAGGAAAGGATAATTTTCTCCACTCTTTATAACATTCTTGCTTATGTGGTGGTATTGGATAATGAATAAGAGTCTGTACACCGTTCTCTGAAAGATAGCGTTGTAACTCATCACGTTGTGAACATAGAACCGGAAATATGTGATAAACATTATTTGCATCTTTGGAATGAACCGGTAATTTTACCTTCTTATTATCTATATTCCCATAATAGTAATTTGCTATTTCTTGGCGATGCTTGTTGTCAGCAACCAAATAATGCAATTTCACGTCAAGAACAGCAGCTTGAATCTCATCAAGACGACTGTTTTTGCCCTTGTATTTGAATACATATTTTTTCTGTGATCCATAGTTTGCCAAAGCACGAATACAATCTGCAACATTTTTATCATTAGTGGTAACTGCACCTGCATCGCCAAAAGCACCAAGATTTTTACCAGGATAGAATGAGTGACCTGCAGCATCCCCCAAGGCACCGGTTCGAATACCATCATACTCACAACCATGAGCTTGGGCATTATCCTCTACAAGTTTAAGGTTATATTTCTTACACAATTCACCAATCTTACTCGTATAGGCACAACGACCATAAAGATGAACTATTAGAATTGATTTTGTTTTAGAAGTAATAGCCTTTTCAATCTTTTCATCGTCAATTTCAAGTGTATTTATGTTTGGTTCCACCAATACCGGTACCAAATTATTTTCTGTTATGGCAAGAATTGAAGCTATATAAGTATTTGCCGGAACAATTACCTCATCTCCTGGTTTCATTATACCAAGTTCTATATATGCTCTATATATCCAGATTAACGCATCAAGACCATTACCTACTCCTATACAATAAGAAGTTCCTATAAAACTGGCATAATTCATCTCAAAGTTCTTATTCTCATTACCCTGTAGATACCATCCACTATCAACTACACGATTAACAGCCTCCTGTAGTTCTTTAACATGACTATCAGTCACTGCCTTTAAATCCAAAAATTTAATCATATAATACTTAATCTAATTTCCCAGAAAAAAATAATCTTCTTTGCTGATAATCTCTAACATAATCTACAACTTTTCGAAGACCAATATATTTTAATATAGTTACACCATAATGGCGAATTTCTAATAATAAAGGTCGTTTTTTGTTTGTGAATTCTTTAATTGTATTAGTATATTCATTTGTCACTTCAAGAGACCTAAAAAAGTTCGCTCTATCCGCTGGCTCTCTTTGAGAATGTTCGATATTCTTATTACCAAGTAAAGCTTGATTATAATTGAATTCTTTAAAATCAGAACTTAAATGATCAAATAAATCTATACCACGATGTGTATTTAAAATAACGAGGCTAACACCCTTATTGTCAACAAAATCCGTATCTAAATATTCTAATCCCCAAAAATCTCCTAACAAGATGTCGGACCCTGCCCTAAGACTCTTTGCAGAGCAGTCAAAACAAGAAGGTCTAAGAATAAGATTACTTCCGAATCCACTCATGAAAGAATTATCTAACGGACCTTTAAAGTATCTTCCATCATTCATTTGAATGGAAAAAATATATTCTTTCCAACTTTTTGGATTTCGGAAGAATATACTCTTTATATCATCCAAACTTATATCATGTTTCTTACAAACTTCCTCAAGATACATCTTAAAGATCTTTGGCGATGGAACCCCATGGCAGAGAATCTCTACAGAAAATAGATTATTATATCTTTTCCTAAGAAATAAATTCAATCCCTTAACCTGACAAGAAACGCCACTGAACAAAACTTTACGGCCTTCTTTTAAGTGATTCTTAATTTGAACGTAAGTATCATTCAAGTTACTTTGCACATATTTTGACCCACGAAGATTGTCTAAATCTTCCAATTTCCCTACAACAGTATGTACTACTTGCTTTTGTTCATTTAAAGAAGCGCCATATATAATACCACCATTTTCTAATACATAACGTGCAATGGATGCGAATGCTCCACCTGATGAACTTTTGATCCGGCTGTCATCATAGTCCTTTAGTGCGTAAGTTTTCTTTAATGAAGGCTGTATATTTAAGTTATTCAGACAGGGGCATACTTTTTCACATAACCCACAATCAATACAAATTTCCTCATCAACCACAGGATAGAGGAATCCTTCCTCATCTTCTTTCATGTTTATGCAATGCTTTGGACATGCTAACGTACAACCTCCGCAACCACAACATTTCTTTTTATCAATAATTTCAATCATTATTATATTCACCAAAATATTTTAACAGTGCTATTATATAACTGCACTGATCGTAAGAAAGATTTTGATGGCATGGTATATAGAAAGCATGCTGTCCATAGAAAACGCTTGACTCTATTCCATTTGACTGCATAAACTCTTTTAGTTTAGGATAATTGACATTATCATTCCATTTAAAAAGAAATACACCAGGAATAATACCATCTTCTAGTTCGAAATATGGACGAATTCCTAAAGGTCGTAATTCTTCCTCAAATCTTTTGTAAACACATAATCTTTTTTCCTTAATATTTTCAAATTCTGAAACCAGATCCGACAGTTTACTAAGTATATACTTGGCATACATTTCATTAACATCAGCTTCCAAAGGAAACCGATTCGATGTTATGGCAGCGCCTAATTGCATCGGTAGTGCTTTAGGAAAACTATAAATGACAAAATCACTATATTTACCAATCTCAGCTTTTGAGCCATCAGAAAAGAATGTATGTGCACAATCTTCTACAATAGGAAATCCTAAATCTGCAACAGCTTTCATACCTTTATATGGATAACCAAATTCATGGTTTACGAATACCAATTTCGTATTTTTCTCGATTTTTCTTGACCACTTACAAAACTTCTCAATGACATTGGTGACACAACTACTGATGTAGAAATTAGCCGATGTCGTTAATATTGTAACTACATCATTTTTTTTTAAATGATAATTACTCAAAACTTTCTCAATAGCCAACCGACCCTTAGGTACTAAACTATAATTACCAAAACTTTCGTCTAAATAACTTTTACCAGCAGAGATTTTGATATCCAGTTTCTCATCTAAAGCACTAATCTCTGATGACGAAAAAGGTGATATAAGTACATGAGGAGTAAGTTCCCATGTCGGGTTAATGACATAACCCGAATATAATTTTCCCGTAGACATTATAATGTATATTGGTAAATATCACAAGCAACTCCTCTCCCCCCAAATCCCTCTTTTTGAAAGATTAAAGGTTCATTAAGCACTCTTCCCATCTCCTCATTGGATGTTCCAAAATCAAATATTGGATAACTACAATATTCTTGATTAATTAAATAATCAAAGAGCAAGTCTAACGCACCCATTTCTTTCCCCTCAAAATTTGCAGATATATATTGTGTATGAACAACTCGCTGAGTAATATACAATACAGAACCTCCAACAGGCTTCTCACCTTTATATGCCATATAGAGCTTTATATTTTTCGGGAATTTTTCTTTTAAAATAAGCATCTCATCCAATGTATGTACAGGAGCTGCTCCATACTTGTTTTTTAGATTCTCATCTAATATATTCCAAAAATCTCTCCAATTATCAGACAATCTAATTTGTATATCATTTGCTATCGCTTTTCTTATTCCAGACTTACGAGATTCAATAAATTTAATTTTATTATCTTGATAGATTGTTGCCGATATATTTCGACCAATGAGTTGAGCATTTGTCGTCCTAAATAACGCATAAAGATCTTCTTGTGCTGGAATATTTTGGAAAATAAAAGGAATTGATTTATATATTACAGAAGAAACCCCGTTATCCTTCAAATATTCATTCATAAAACTCCAAAGATTAACAATTTCTGCTGTAGTCGCTTTTTTATCAATCAACAGTCCTCCATAAGTCAATCCTTGATGCGAGTATAAGACACCACCGTCAATGTTAGCAGGTAAAAGGGCAAACAAATTACCTTTACGATAAATCATTAAAGAGAAATCATTGAATCTATAAGAATGATAATCCATATAATCACGAAGAAAAAGAAAAGTCGCATTGATGGAGTTTCTAACAAAAACATCCCATGTATTCTTATTCTCCTGTGTGAATTTTCTAATCTCAAACATTATTTATATCTTTAATATACTTCAAATAATCATTATAATTACGAATATAATCTTCCTCAGAATAGTTTTCGGAGGCTAAAACAAGACATATTGAACCAGAAGAAAATCCTTGCTCTGAAGCCCAAATACCAGGTTGTATATGAAGACCGTAAAAAGGTCTATTCAGTAATACAGTTCTTTTACTCTTACCATCATCAAGGAGTACCTCAAAACTACCACTAGCTGCAACAAGAAACTGATGACACTCTTTATGTGCATGAGCTCCTCGTGATTCCCCTCCAGGAATATCATAAGAATAAAAAACTCTTTTTACATCAAAAGGAAAGTGTTCATTATTATATGCTATCGTAAGATTACCTTTACGAGCTTCAACCTCTATTTTGGGAAGTTCAATAAGAGAACAATCATATACTGAAATTTTATTCATTACTCATCATTTTAAATATATCATAGTTATATAAATAATCATTTTCATCATATTTCGTTGAAGCTAACACAAGAGCAAGAGAATTCGTTGAAAAATTACACATTTCGCGCCACATACCTTCGGGAACATATAGCCCATAATAAGAACGATTTAAATGATAAGTATTCTTAATTTTTCCATCATCAAGGACAACATCAAAGCTACCAGAAAGAGCAACAATAAACTCGTTATTTTTTCGATACGCATGCCCCCCTCGACTTTCTCCACCAGGAACATCATAAATCCAATAGGAACGTTCTATTTTGAAAGGAATATCTTTGTATTCTTCTATAACAGATAAATTTCCTCGTGGATCAAAATGTCTAGACAGTTCAATAATCTTTGGTTTCTTCATATCAATGAAAAATTAATTAATCAATCAACGAACAACAAAAATTATCTAATTCCTTTTTTATTAATTCAAAATCACTCATGGACATAGTACTATCTTTCCAAATACCAACAAATTTTTTTGAAATATCAGGGTCAAAACATCTCTTTTTATTTAAATGAAAATTATCATCAAGATCAAGATATTCTAAGATTTTCTTATACTCGTTGTCATAGTCTAAACATATTGCTTCATAACTGACAATTAAAGAATCTTCAATATTGGCATTTAGAGGACTATACATAATTTTATACCATTGAATAAAGCTTCCTAAATCCTGAGGAATCCACTCAACTTTCTTGTAATTCGTCCAAGCATACAAATCTCGAGGATCTCGAGGAACAAAAATAGTTTTGAGATTTGGTAAATATTGCTTATTACGATCTATATCAAATTCAAAATCAGATAACAACTGATCTGCAACAAAATAATTTATATTTTCCGTATGAAAATAATTAAAAACAGAATTTAAAAAATTGCTACATAATTTTCTATAATCTACTTTTGACATTTTTTCTAGAAAATATATTGAAGCTGGAGTTCTTGGTAAATACAAGTATCCATTATAATAAGACTGATTAAGCTTTGGAAAAGAAAATTTTATGATAGTCTTTAAAAAACTTATAAAATATGGCCTTAATTCAGGCAAATTAAAGAGGTATGAACTACTAAAAAGACAAAAGGTTCGTTTAATCAAGGCATCTTCATGAAACAAATTATTAGATTCCACATATTTTTCTATTTCAAAAAGCCCTCCAGAAAGTCGAATAAAATCAACTTCTGCCATAGATTTATTTCTAGCTGTTTTACTACCTTCCACAGAAACATATCCAACAACATTACAATTTGAAAACTCACGTAATAAATCTACCACAGCTCCAGAACCTGAATACCCAAAACCTTGAACAGATACTATTTTATCAAACTTTGACTCTACAGGTTTCATTAGATCTGGCAATTCATATTCTTTCAATTCAGATATACATTTTTCAACCATTCCAACTCTATCATAACGATTGATTATATAGCCATATGGTAATATCTTCTGAAGAAAACTCTTTATATCCATAAATCTATTTATTTATAATGTTACGTAATAAAGAAGAAGAAATTCCATCTGTATGACTAAAATATTCTATTTTTGCTCCAAATTTCAAGAACTCTTCTTCATAATGATTATACAGATCAGTACCTTTCCATTCGTCCCCATGAAACATCACATCAAAATGTCTCTGTTTTAGAAAAGCAAGTTTATTCATATTTTCCTGTGGTACTACTTCATCGACAAATCTTATAGCTGCTACAATAGCTGCTCTTTGTTCATAAGGTATTACTGGTCTTTTATGCTTATAGGATTCGCAACATTCATCAGTACTAACCCCTACAATAAGATAATCACATTTTTCTTTTGCCCTCTTTAATAAATTAAGATGCCCTATATGAAACATGTCATAAACACCAGTTGTGTAGCCAATAATCATATCTATAAAAATATAAGATCTTTAACGATTAATATATAAACTCTACTATTACCCCCCAATATATCATCCATCCAGTTTGTCTATTTGGACAAAACTCCTCATTGTATTTCTCATCAAGAAAATAGTTTCTCATAGAGAAAGGAATCTCTGTCATAGCAGACACAGGTAGATCAACCTATACTTCCTGAGCATAATGATAAAAACAGATCCATCTTGAGGTTCACAATTCAATTGCTAATATATGATACACAACATACGTTCACACTTACAACGCATATCGTAGAAGTTATGCGAATAATAGAACTGAATTATATTCAGCATCCCACTCCAACTTCTCAACAAATCGTTTCAGACATCGTAACTTAAATTATATTACTGAATGTGAATACCATTACATATGAATATTCAATAAGACACGAAAAATGTCAAGGAAACCCAAATAGTTAAAATCCCCTTCTCTGAAATGTCATCTTTTGACTATCGAACAAATATATTGAACCTGAATACTTTGTGGCGAATATCCTTGTATTATTTCTCAGACAAATTATAGAGCCTTTTGTTTCTAAAATAAAATCTCTACATCGAAACAACAACAGAAAATGCTTCGATTTTATTTTATACTGAATAAAATTTTCAAAATCCGAGTCAGTGTACATAAGTAAAGCTCGCCATTAGCCATTGATTTCCCTATATCTTTTTTGAATGATAATTATTATCTTTATGTAGAATGACACCTATGTCACCCTCTTTTATAACTTTTTATACGTATACGTAAAACGTACTATTAAGTATATTAATACATATATACTATAGAAAGTTGGAAAAACGTGTGCCAAAGGTGTCATCGGCATTATACTAAAAATGACGAATGGTAATCTAAATATGATAGTTAGCAGCCTAAACATGATGATGAACAGTCTAAACATCATCATAGCGCCCGCCAATCATCAGTAAGAGTATTTATGTTTGTTATGCTTCAATCGGTTCTATCAGTGAAGGATGAATAAAAGCTGTAGCTACTGCCATGATACCTTGGATAGCCACTACAACACGACGATCACCTTTAATACGGATGAATTCCCCTTCTACCCCTTCAAAAATGCCACCGGTGATACGGACACGGGTACCCTTTGCCATGTTGACGCAAGTAGGGTCAAGATAAACGAGTTGCTGGTCAAAGTTACCGGCAACAGCGATGAAATTACGCATTTGTACATCGGGGATGGTGATGGGTTGGCGAGTTTCACGATCCATGATATAACGGATGGGAAGAACACTCCCCCGCACTTCTTTTATTTCATCGAGTTGCTTGCGGGTAGTATGGACAAACACCAGATTGTGGACTACCGGAACAAGCTTACGCATTTTACGCTCACCCTTTACGATGTAAATATAGTGCATCGGGATAAAGTTCTCAATCCCCTCTGCATCCAGATACTCTTTCAGAACAAGTTCCCGGCTATAGGTGATGCGCAAAGCATACCAATGCAATTGAAAATCTTTGTTTAATTCTGTATTGGAAGTTAAAATTTGAGAGCTCATTGCATCATTCTCGTCAAGACATTCTTTGGGGACACTGAAAAGAAGAAACTCTTTTCAATCAAGTAGTAAAGAAGTGATGTCAAGTTTAGTACTTTCATTGTCAAAATCAAGTTCCCCTATCGCAGGCGGAGCGGCTTGAACAACGATAAAAATAAACGCATTTATAAAAAACGTTTAATTGATGTGTGCAAAGATAAGGGCGATTTTTATATTGGCAAAATGTTTGATAAGAAATATTTCCGAATTATTGATATGTTCTACTTCTTCAACAAATTTCTTATTTGTTTTCCAGAAGTAATGAAGTGTCAATCTACAATAAGTTAACTTCATATCATACAATAAGTTAACTCAGCATATCGCACTTAGTTAACTTCTTGAGAATACAAAGTTAACATCCTACCGGAAAGGAAGTTAACTTCGTAAAAAATCAGAAATATGAATGTTCAAGTAAATACTGCAATTCTTTAGATATCTTCTCCTTTACTTCTTCCATCGGCACTTTACATCCCAATTCTTTTTGAAGGGACGTAACCCCCTTATCCACAAAACCACAAGGATGGATATAACTGAAATAACGTAAATCTGTATTCACATTGAGAGCCAGTCCATGCATGGTTACATAATGGCTGCTACGCACCCCGATAGCACAAATCTTACGGGCACGGGAAGTATCGCCTTCCAACCAAACACCTGTGGCTTTGTCCACCCGACCGGCTGTTATTCCATAAGATGCACATACACGGATTACAGCTTCTTCCAGCAAATGGACATATTCTTTTAACCCTAAAGAAAATTCTTCAAGGTTCAGGATAGGATAGCAGACCAATTGTCCCGGACCATGATAGGTGATATCTCCCCCACGATCGATATGATACAACGTCGCACCTATCTTTTGAAGTTGTTGTTCACTCAGCAACATGTTTGTTTCCTTGCCACTACGTCCCAATGTATATACATGAGGATGTTCGCAGAGAATAATATGGTTTACATACTCCTCACCTGCCTGCTTGGCATGCACAAGCGCGTCAAACCATTCCGTTTGCCTATCCCATGCTTTAGCATAGGGAATTACTTTCCAATCTACAGTCTCTAATTTCATAGAAGCAAATGTAACACACTTTTCTAAATTAACAGGCAAAAATTAAATATCTTCCGCCAAATTTTCGCAAAAAAGTGTACCTTTGTACAAATTAAAGACGACAATAGCTATGGAATTTCCACAAGTAGACCTACCCGTAGATATCATTGCATGGACAGATGTAACGGAAGATATTCTGAATATATATAAGCAGTCATGCCGACTCAAAGCATGTATTTTCGCCCTTTGCACGGAAGGTTCCATCACGGTATCCATCAATCTGATGGACACTGAAATCAAACAGGGAGACTTCATCACACTGCTTCCCGGTACTATCATCCAGTTTTACGGGCAGAAAGAAAAAGTAAGGATTTGCTTTGCAGGTTTTTCCGAGCACTGCCTCAACGGGGTCAATCTAATTCAGTCTACCATGTCGTCCTACTCCAATATATTGGAAACCCCTGTAATACCTGTCAACGAATTAATCGCTTCTTATTTCAAGGATTATTTTTCCTTGTTGGCACGTATCTCCACCGGACCCTATATGCCCAATACGAGAATGGCGCAGAATATATTGAACATCATCCTGTATGGCATAGACGAACTATATAGCAGCCGTCCACAAACACAAAAAGGTGCCAAAAGCCGGAAAGAGGAAATATGCCGTGAACTGATACAGTTGGTCATCGAGAATTATACGCGTGAACGCCGAGCACAGTTCTACGCCCACAAGTTGGGAATTTCACTGCAACATCTCAGTACTACTGTAAAACAAGTTACAGGAAGAAATGTGCTGGATATCATCGCCCATGTGGTTATTATCGACATCAAGGCTAAACTGAAATCCAGTAATATGACAATTCAGGAGATAGCCTATTCGCTGAACTTCCCCAGTGCTTCATTCTTTGGAAAATATTTTAAGAGACATATGGGGATGAGTCCGCTGGAATACAGGAACAGTTAGTATTTCAATTTCAGACTATTCAACATTACGGATATGCCCGCCAATGCCATGGCGACAGTTGCCAAAGTAGGTGTAAGCAATATTCCATAAACAGGATAAAGTATACCTGCCGCAAGAGGGATACCTATCAAGTTGTAAATCAACGCCCAGAATAGATTCTGATTTATCAATCCCGTAATCTGGCGGGACAGACTGAATGCTTTGGGTAATAACAAAAGATCCGATGTTTTCAATGTTACCATGGAGACTTCCATGGCGATGTCTTTACCCTCACCCATCGCAATACTGACATCTGCTGCTTCCAATGCTTGCGTATCGTTGACGCCATCACCCACCATCGCCACTGTTTTACCCTGTAACTGGAGTTCATGGATAAATGTCTCCTTATCTTCGGGCAAGGCATCGGACAGATAACGGATGATACCCAAACTATCGGCAACAGAGGAAGCGGTACGTTCACCATCGCTCGTCAACATGCAGACTTCAATATCCTGTCCGCGAAGTACTTTGACGGCTTCGGCGGATGTGGGTTTTATCTGATCTTTAATGGCAACAAAGGAAATCAACTCATTCTCACGACCAAAATAGATGATACTATTCCCATCCGATTCATATTGGGCAAGCATATCACCTAAAATATCAGACAGATAAACCTGATAATCTTTCAACAGTTTATGATTGCCCACCCAGTATACCGTGTCTTTATAAACCACTTTCACTCCCTTTTCCGAAAGTTTTTCGAAACTCTCCAGAATGGCAGGTTCCACGCTCTCATCTTTCTCCAAAACGGAAACGATCGAATTGATCAGGATATGATCGGTTTTCATTCCGGCAGCCAGAAGAATGTTTTTAAAATATTTTTCTTGGGTTTGTACCCACAGCCACCCCGTTATCGAAGGATGCCCCTCTGTCAACGTACCGGTTTTATCAAAAACAACGACGTCCACATCGGGCATTTGTTCCAAAGCCCATGCTTCTTTTATCAGGATGTGATTTTCGGATGCTCTATTTATGCCTACCATCAAAGCAACGGGCGTCACCAATACCAAAGCACACGGGCAAGCCATCACCCATACGGAAATGGCTGAATATACACCGTGGGAAACAGCTTCTTTTCCACCGAAAAAAATCCAGGTAATGAAAGTCAGGGCAGACAAGGCAAAAATAACGGAAATAAACCCTCCCGTAATGCGGGTACTGATGGAAGGTGCAGCATGCAAAATGCGTCTCTCCATCATTTTACCGGTCAGAGTTATAGCTACGACGATAGCAATCGTTTCATAATATACATGTGGCTCCAAACCACGAATATACCAAAAGCCGGGGAAAAAAGTATTGAATGCACTGAACAGAAAAGTAATGGTAATACTGATTGCTGCCAGTGTATCCATATTATAATATCCTACATAGAATTGTCTCCATGCACCTCTATATAAAGGGATACTGAAAAACAACAGGACAAAGATAACCAATATCAACTGTAGTACATTGATATATGGAATATGTACAAAGTTTTCAAGTACCACCAAAAGGATCATAAAAATCCATGCGATTGTAACCCGCAACTTCGAGTAAAAATCAGGTTTATTTTCAGCGCATCCTGTATCGTACATATCCAATACAGGATATGCTTTTCTGAATATATTGTTCATTCAATTTATGTTTTAGATTATTGTTTTTCTGCTTTGATTAAGCAACAACCGGAATGAGTGCTTTGTTCAACTAGTTTTAACCCTTATACAGAATAGATTTTTCTCTTTTTATGCGTACAGTTCACTAATATGTTCTATATTTGTCGATAAAGATTTATGATCGAAATGTTGATTTATAAACGAAATTCAATATGAAAAAGCAAACTGTCAGCCTACTTGTCCTTCTGCTTGCGACAAGCGGCTTTTTCTTTTCTTGCGGTAACATCATGAACAAAAACGCAGGGGCGTTGGAGTTTGACAGTATACAAGTGAACGAAACGGCTCATCTTTTCGGTGACACCGCCAAACCGGCTTGTAACCTTACCATCAATTTTGCGTATGCCGCAAAATCTTCCGACAACAAATTAAAAGACAGTCTGAATACTTACTTTCTTTCTGCCTGTTTCGGAGACAAGTATATATCGATGACACCTGAAGAGGCAGTAGAAAAATATACAGAGAAGTATGTTGAAGACTATCGTAAAGACTTGGAATCGATGTATAAGAAAGATGAACAGGACAAAGAAGATGGTGCCAGTATGGAAGCATGGTATTCTTACTATAAGGGTATCAACAGCCATATTCAACTATACCTCAAACATTTGTTGGTTTATCGTATCGAGTATAACGAATACACCGGTGGCGCACACGGTATCTATATGACAACTTTCCTCAATATGGATTTACGTACATTAGCCCCTATCCGTCTGGATGACTTATTCGTTAGTGATTATAAAGAGGCTCTGACCGATTTATTGTGGAACCAGTTGATGGCCGACAATAAAGTGACTACCCGCCAAGAGTTGGAAGATATGGGATATGCCACTACCGGAGAATTGGCCCCCACCGAGAATTTCTATCTTAGCAAAGAAGGAATTACTTTCTTTTATAATGTATATGACATCGCTCCATACGTGATGGGACCGGTGAAAATCACTTTGCCGTATGAAATGCTGCAACACCTGTTGGGAGACGACAATATGGTGCTGAACGAAGTACGTAACTCATAAATAGTAATTCATATTCAAATGGAACTTATTCTGAAGTATTTTCCGAATCTGACAGAAGAACAAAAAAGGCAGTTTGCCGCACTTTATGATCTCTATCTGGACTGGAATTCTAAAATAAATGTTATTTCACGCAAGGATATCGAGAACTTATACGAACATCACGTGCTCCATTCGCTGGGTATCGCTAAAGTTATCCGTTTTAGACCGGGTACGCAGATTATGGATCTCGGCACAGGTGGAGGTTTCCCGGGTATCCCTTTGGCTATCCTTTTTCCGGAAGTAAAATTTCATTTAGTAGACAGCATCGGTAAGAAAGTCCGTGTAGCTACTGAAATAGCAAATAGTATCGGACTGAAAAACGTTACTTTCCGTCATGCACGCGCTGAGGAAGAAAAACAACAGTTCGATTTTGTTGTAAGCCGCGCCGTAATGCCGTTGACCGATTTATTGAAAATCATTCGCAAAAATATTTCTCCCAAACAACAGAATGCCCTCCCCAATGGACTGATTTGCCTGAAAGGTGGTGAATTGGAACATGAAACCATGCCTGTCAAGAATAAAACAACCCTGTGGAATTTGAAGGAATTCTTTGAGGAGGAATTTTTTGAAACGAAGAAAGTGGTATATGTCTGTAATGGATAATTGATAAATCTGACATCATAAATCTTATCATGAAAATAAAGAGATTTGAATTTAATATGTTCCCCGAAAACTGTTATGTTTTGTGGGACGAAACCAATGAAGCGGTTGTTATTGACCCCGGTTGTTTTTATGAAGAAGAAAAGCAAACATTGAAGAATTTTATCATTAACAACCAATTGAATGTAAAGCATCTGCTGAACACTCATCTACACCTTGACCATATCTTCGGCAATCCTTTCATGCTGAAAGAATTCGGACTGAAAGCTGAAGCTAACCAGGCCGATGAGTTTTGGATTGACGAGGCGCCTAAACAAAGCCGTATGTTCGGTTTTCAATTACAAGAATCTCCCGTACCGTTGGGCACTTACCTGCACGACGGTGACATCATTGCATTCGGAAACACAAAACTGGAAGCTATTCATGTGCCGGGGCACTCACCAGGTAGTTTGGTGTACTATTGTGCGGCAGACCATTGCATGTTTTCAGGTGACGTCTTGTTTCAGGGGAGTATCGGCCGTGCCGATCTTACCGGTGGTAATTTTGACGAACTGATAGAACATATTTGCAGCCGTTTGTTCATTCTGCCCAATGAAACGATTGTTTATCCCGGGCATGGTGCTCCGACAACCATAGGGATTGAAAAAGCGGAAAATCCCTTCTTTAGATAACAAAAATACTTAATCAAATATCACCATGAAAAATGACCTATTGGCATGCCGCCATATCGGCATTAATGAACAAGATGAAAAACAGATGCTCCGCAAAATCGGAGTGAAAAGTCTGGATGAGCTGATAGATAAAACTATTCCCGCCAACATCCGTCTGAAAGAGCCGTTAGCCCTGCCCGAAGCAATGACGGAATATGAGTTTGCAAAACATATTGCCGGACTGGCTGCCAAAAACAAAATTTACACTACTTATATCGGTATGGGATGGTACAATACCATTACGCCTGCCGTTATCCAACGGAATGTATTTGAAAATCCTGTTTGGTACACTTCTTATACGCCCTATCAAACCGAAGTATCACAAGGACGGCTCGAAGCTCTATTGAATTTCCAGACTGCCATATGCGACCTTACCGGTATGCCCCTTGCCAATTGTTCTTTACTGGATGAAGCTACCGCCGCTGCCGAAGCTGTGACAATGATGTACGGCCTACGTCCCCGCGATATGCAGAAATCGGGAGCCAACGTAGTCTTTGTGGATGAAAATATCTTTCCACAAACTCTGGCGGTAATGACTACCCGTGCCATCCCGCAAGGTATCGAACTACGTACAGGTAAGTACTATGAAATGGAAATGACCCCGGATACTTTTGCCTGCATACTGCAATATCCCAACAGCAACGGAAGTGTGGAGGATTATCGTGCTTTTGTTGAAAAGGCACACGCAGCCGGTTGCAAGGTAGCTGTAGCCGCTGATATATTGAGCCTCGCCTTACTCACTCCTCCGGGAGAATGGGGTGCCGATATTGTATTCGGAAGTAGCCAACGACTGGGTACGCCGATGTTCTACGGTGGCCCGTCTGCCGCTTACTTTGCCACACGCGACGAATATAAACGTAATATGCCGGGACGTATCATCGGATGGTCGAAAGATAAATATGGTAAGCTTTGTTACCGCATGGCATTGCAGACCCGCGAACAGCACATCAAACGCGAAAAGGCAACCTCCAATATCTGTACGGCTCAAGCATTACTGGCTACCATGGCAGGTTTCTATGCCGTATATCACGGTCCGGAAGGTATCCGCACCATTGCCGAACGCATCCACAGTATTGCCGTATATCTGGAAAAGGAAATCAATAAATTCGGATATAAGCAAGTCAACGAACAGTATTTTGATACGCTCCGTTTTGCATTGCCCGACACCGTATCGGCCCAGCAGATACGCACCATCGCATTGAGCAAGGAAGTGAACCTCCGTTATTTCAAGAACGGTGATGTAGGCATGAGTATCGACGAGACAACGGATGTAGTTGCCGCCAACGTACTCCTTTCCATCTTTGCCATCGCTGCCGGAAAAGATTATGCCAAGACCAACGAGGTACCGGAGAATTGCACCATCAGGAAATCATTGAAACGCCAAAGTACTTACCTGACACACGAGGTATTCAACAAGTATCACACGGAAACGGAAATGATGCGTTACATCAAGCGTCTGGACCGCAAAGATATTTCACTGGCCCATTCCATGATTTCTCTCGGTTCCTGTACCATGAAACTGAATGCCGCCGCTGAAATGTTGCCGCTCAGCCGTCCTGAATTTATGAACATGCATCCGCTTGTCCCCGAAGACCAGGCTGAAGGTTACCGTGAACTTATCCACAATCTCAGTGAAGAGCTGAAGGTTATCACAGGCTTTGCAGGCGTCAGCCTGCAACCCAACTCCGGTGCGGCGGGTGAATATACCGGACTCCGCGTGATCCGCGCCTATCTGGAAAGTATCGGTCAAGGACACCGTAACAAGGTATTGATACCGGCTTCGGCACACGGCACTAATCCAGCTTCTGCCGTTCAGGCGGGATTTACTACCGTAACTTGCGCTTGTGATGAACAGGGTAATGTAGACATGAATGACCTGCGTGCCAAAGCAGAAGAAAACAAAGAAAATCTTGCAGCGTTGATGATTACTTACCCGTCTACGCATGGTATCTTTGAAACCGAAATCGTAGAAATCTGCAGGATTATCCATGCCTGCGGCGCACAAGTCTATATGGACGGAGCTAATATGAACGCTCAGGTAGGACTGACAAATCCCGGAACCATCGGTGCCGATGTTTGCCACCTGAATCTCCATAAGACATTTGCTTCGCCTCATGGCGGCGGCGGACCGGGTGTAGGACCTATCTGTGTAGCAAAACATCTGGTTCCGTTCCTTCCGGGACACAAAATATTCGGAAATTCCATTAATCAGGTATCGGCTGCTCCCTTCGGCAGTGCAGGTATCTTGCCCATTACCTACGGTTATATTCGTATGATGGGTACCGAAGGTTTGACACGTGCCACGAAGATTGCCATCCTGAATGCCAATTACCTGGCTGCCTCACTCAAAGATACCTACGGCATCGTTTATCGCGGAACCAATGGTTTTGTAGGGCACGAAATGATTTTGGAATGCCGTAAAGTGGCAGAAGAAACGGGTATCAACGAAAACGACATAGCCAAACGCTTGATGGATTACGGTTATCATGCTCCTACCCTCTCCTTCCCGGTACACGGTACTTTGATGATAGAACCGACGGAAAGCGAAAGTCTTGCCGAATTGGATAACTTCATCACCGTAATGCTGACCATCTGGAACGAGATACAGGAAGTGAAAAACGGGGAAGCCGATAAGGAAGATAATGTATTGGTAAATGCCCCGCATCCTGAGTATGAGATAGTGGCTGACAACTGGGCACACTGTTATACCCGTGAAAAGGCAGCCTATCCGATAGAAAGTGTTCGCGAAAACAAATTCTGGGTGAATGTAGCACGCGTAGACAATACGCTGGGTGACCGGAAGTTGTTGCCGACATGTTACGGATGCTTCTAAGCTATTTCTTACCATAAATGACACAGTTCCGCGTACATTATCCTTTTAATGGCGTGAAACTGTGTCATTCAAAATCAGTAACCACATGAACAATAAACGGAGTGGGTTATTTTATTCAAAGTCGGAAGAACAAATCAATTCTATTTCACATGGAGCAGGTTTGGGAATGGGTGTCATCGTATGTACCCTGTTCCTCGTAAAATGTTATCAGAGTGGCGACTTATGGGGAGCTTTCGGAGTGTGGCTGTACCTGTTTGGTATGGGCGGGTCTTATCTTTCCTCCACGCTTTACCACTCCATGAAGCATCACAATCCATGGAAACGACGGTTGAGGCATTGGGATCATGCCGCCATTTATTGGCATATCGCGGGCAGCTTCTCTCCTGTCACACTCATTGCTCTGCGGAATGATGGAATTTGGGGATGGTCACTGTTCACCTTTGTCTGGCTATGTGCCATTGCAGGTACTGTCGTCAGTTTCCGGAAAATGAAGGAACATAGCCATCTGGAAACGATATGTTACATTCTCATGGGATTATCCGTACTGGTAGTTTTTAAACAATTGTATGCTATTTCTCCCGTTGCCTGTTGGTGGATTATTGCTGAAGGAGTGTGCTACATCACCGGGGCAGTACTCTATTCTATCCGCACACGATACATGCACTCCGTCTTCCACTTCTTTGTTTTGGGGGGATCGATATGCCATATGATTGCAATATGGGATATCTTGGAAAAGATGCTATGACATTATCAAACCGTTAAAATACTCTAATAAATCTCTGTATCCTTGCTTTTCTCCTAAGCATCCCTTACGTTTGCAGTGTTGTACACCAGTGCAACACTATGGAAATTATGATAGAAATAGAGAACGTAAGCTACGGTTATAAGTCCAATCATCCCATTTTCAATGATATATCTTTGAAAATAGGAAATGGAATTTATGGGCTTTTAGGAGAAAACGGTGTAGGAAAAACGACACTGATACATCTACTCTGCGGGTTACTTTTTCCCTGGAAAGGCGAATGTCGTATGAATGGGAACCTTACAGCCGAAAGACGTCCCGAATTGTTGAATCAATACTTCTTCTTACCGGAAGAAACGCAAATGCCCTCTGAAAGCATATCAGCGTTTGCTGAAAGGCACTCCGTATTCTATCCGAACTTCAATAAAGAGGAGTTCAAACAAAACCTGAAAGAATTACGAATTGATGAAAGGCAAAAACTGTCCGATGTATCTTACGGACAACAGAAAAAGGCAATGTTGGCATACGCACTTGCCCTACATACCCCTCTCACCATACTCGACGAACCGACCAACGGACTGGATATCACTTCCCGCCAAACCTTGAAACGCATCATCAGCCGGAGTATGGACGATGAAAGTACTTTGCTTATCTCCACACATCAGGCACATGATTTTGAAAACCTGTTCGATCATCTTATTATCTTGGGAGAAGGTAAAATTTTACTGGACAGTTCGTTGGACGAAATTAGCAACAATTTTCTCTTTGTACGGACCGATAGCATTCCGGAAGAAAGCCTATACAGTGAACAAGATTTATCAGGATACTTTTCTATCCTGCCTAATGAGAAAAAAGAGGAAAATACCCCGGATATCGAACTGTTATATAAAGCGGTGTTACAGCAATCAGTGTGTCTCACTTCCATAAAACGAACGAAATGAACGAAACATTTAATCTGAAACGTTTCCTGTTGCTGGAACGGTATAAGAGAGCCGAAACCGGTAAGCATCTACTTTGGAGTGGAACCATCGTATTGAGTATATGTATATTGTGCATTCTCTACGATATCAATCGTGGTGGAAGTTATTACGGCAAGTTCACATCTGCCGATAATCTGTGCCAGTACATATTATATTTCCTTTTTGCCGCTCCTTGTCTGCTGGAAACAAACTTGAGCAAACACACGGCAACTCTTGATATATTACTGCCGGCATCTACTTTTGAAAAGTTCATGCATATCTGGATAAAATACTTTTTGCTCTTTCCTATCTTCTGCGTACTTTCTTTACTCTGTTTGAAGATGATTTTCCTAATAAGTGGCAGTGATTTTCTGCAATTTTTCGCAAAACACATCTTCCCCTGCGAAATAAAAAAGGAACAAATACTGACTTTTTGTATCTTCCAATCTGTGTGTTTCATTGGATTTTTTGCTTTCAAACGGCAATTACTACTGAAAAGTTTCGCACTATTTGTCATTATCATCGCCGTAAGTATCGGGATTGTATTACTGGCAGCATCTCTTATGCCTGATACGAGTCCCGAAGGATACTGGCTGAACAATATCACTGCGTGGCCGAAGACTAACTACCCGTTATCCGCTACAACGCAAGCGATTGTGACCTTCTGCAACTATGCAGCTCCTATATGTGTAGTACTTGGCTCATGGATATCAAGTTATTTCCTGCTCAAAGAAAAACAATTGTAAACCATGGAGTTCAAGACCAATAAGCCAATATACCAACAGATTGTCGATTTCTGCTTCAGTAAGATACTCACACACGAGTGGCGAGCGGAAGAACGTATAGTCTCCGTCAGGGAACTTTCCACACTGCTTGCTGTCAATTCACGTACCGTACTGAAAGCTTACGAGTATCTGCAAGCCGAAGATATCATCTATCCGGAACGGGGAATGGGATTTTATCTCTCCAAAGATGCGATGAAGAAGGTGATGAAGATACAGAAGAAAGAGTTCTTTGATAATCAACTGGCCGATACATTCCGCAATATGGAATTACTCGGCATCGGTATAGAAGAAATAATAGAACGATATAACAAACTTAAAAAGACGGTTCATGAAGAGATACGCTAAGACTGCATTATGGATTACCTTCGGACTTCTTTTTGTACTTATTGTAGTCAAAGTTTTTGCACTGATGTACGATATTAATTCCTTCATGCAATCCTGACTTCCATCGTACTGACGAAGAGAAGATAAATAACTGGTTTATACACAATAAAATCTTTCCTATCAGGGAAGAGTGGACTTCATGTCTTTAAACTGAAAGAAATCTACCAATACCAATGGATATGAAAACAAAACTTTTTTTACTTCCGGCATTCTTCTTCGTACTCAGTACGCAGGCACAGAACTTTTCCATCAAAGGCCGCGTAACGGATGCCTCGCAAGAGACGATTATGGCAGCTAATGTATCTTTATGGACAACGGACTCTACTCTGGTGACCGGAGTAACGTCGGATGCACAAGGGAAATTTACTCTCAATAAAATCAAGCAGGGTAATTACCGTCTGGATATCTCTTTTATCGGTTACCGGAATGAAGTGATTCTGTTAAACCTGAATAAAAGTCTCGACCTGGGTGATGTGCAGTTGGAGGAAAATGCCGTAAATCTGGGTGAAGTCACCGTATCTGCCAGCAATACAGTGCAGCGGGTAGACCGCCAGATTATTCTGCCTACCGAAAACCAGTTGAAACGCTCATTCGGCGCATACGACTTACTGAATAATCTGGGTATCTCGCGCCTACAAGTAGACAAACTCAGCAACAGTATGAGTGTGAGTGGCGGCGGTGATGTACAAACCCGGATCAATGGTATCAAAGTAACAGAGAAAGAGTTGGCGGCTGTAAGAGCAAAAGATGTATTGCGGGTAGAGTTCATCGAAGATCCCGGCAAGCAATATGGGGACGAAGAACTGGGGGCTGTCGTCAATATTATCCTGTGCCGCCGCGAAACGGGCGGAGTCGTAAACTTCCAGCTCTCCGACTCTCCTCATGTGCTATGGGGTGAAAACTTCCTGGCGGTAAAGTTCAACTATAAGAATTCCGAATGGGGCATCGACTATTTCAACAAGAACGGAAAGCGCCATGACCGGCTGGTATCTCACGAAACGTTCTATCTGGGTGACCGCACTATCGACCGTTTGAAAGAAGGTATACAGGACAAATCGCCTGCTCTCAGCTTTACCAACAATCTGAACCTGACGTACAATTTGACAAAAACGGACAGGTATGTATTCAACACCATCTTCCGCAACAACCTTTACAATGCCCCCTACGAACAACAACTGAACAAAATGTGGGCGAAAGGTAGTACAGAATATATCTATTCGTATGTCCATAACCATACATCCAGCTATTCTCCGGCACTCGACCTGTATTTTCAGTATCTACTGCCCCGCCAACAAAGTATCCAGTTGAACGTTACGGGTACGCTGATCCATAGCAAGAATAATCGTAAGTATAAGGAATATAAAGATGAGAACGACCCGGTAGCGGATATCCTGACATTTGTAAATGGTGACAAACGTTCCATCATCGGTGAAGCCATCTACGAGAAACGTTTTACTAACCTGCAATTAAGTGGGGGTGTACGCCATTACCAGATGCGCACAGAGAATGAATATACCGGTTCCAACCCTACCACCTCCAAGATGAATCAGTCACAAAGTTCCGCCTTTTTTGAACTACAAGGTAAAGTGAGAAATTTCAGCTACGCAGGCAGTGTGGGTATGACGCGCGCATGGTTCAAGGAAGGGGATGAAGACCATACTTACTACACCTTCACTCCCACTCTGCGACTGAGCTATAATCTCAAGAAATGGGGGTTCCTGCGTTATCGTTTCAACATCAGTCCTGCTATCCCATCACTCGGTTCGCTGACGGATGTGGAACAAGCTATGGATACCATACAGATTGTACGGGGAAATCCATTATTGAAAACTTATCAACAATTTACCAATTCATTGTCATACAGCTATTCCAAGAAGAAATTCAATTTCAATCTGAGTGTACGCCATCAATATTATGACAATCCTATCATGGAAAGTGTATTCGTGGAAAACGGCAAGCTGATATTGATGGATGAAAACCAACGCTCATATCAAAACTTCAATGCAGAGTTGATGGTTGGTACGAATGGAGCGGACTTGTTCGGACTGAAAAATTTCCTCACGCTTTATGCAGCGATAGGATGTAACCGTACTTGGTCGGAAGGGGTGAACTATAACCATACATATAATGACTTCTATTATAACCTGATGATGGAGTTACAGTACAGAAGTTTCTCTTTAGGCGGACAGTTCCGGAAAGTTCAGAATTACCTGTTCGGAGAAACCATAAAGAAAAGCGAGAACCAAATGGCACTCACGGCGATGTATACCCGGCAAAATCTGCAAGTAGGATTTGGAGTGTTGTTTCCGTTTACCAACAATTATAAGGTGGGAAAAGAGCGGATCAGTACAGTAGCCCCCTTCCATTCGGAAACGTTTGTAAAAGAAACTGGGCAGATGTTTATACTCCGTATAGGATATACATTTGAATTCGGCCGTAAACACAAGGCAGGAAACAAGGGACTGAATAACAGTGATACGGATAGCGGTATCATCAATATGCAGAGATAAACGGAATTCTTATAGCTCCTCTCCGTGAGGAAAGGATGCCCAAGGGGAAAGATGGCAGAATTATACTTATTGCTTCATGTATAATTCATTAATTACCTATCTGCCATCTTCCCTGCGGGCTTTTTAAAAGGAACATCTCACATATATCAAATACCTTTAGTTATTTGATATATGTTATTGTCCCCTCCGCCAGTTTCTTTTCCTTCACAAGGGCATCGACAGGCGCATAACCCAATGCCGCACAGCCATAAACACGATGGTTTTCGGGAACTCCGAGCTCGGTCAGGTAAGCCCGCACATCAGGATCATCACATGTCTGTCCCAACTGATTTATCCAGCAAGAACCGATACCTAAAGATTTGGCAGCAAGAAAGATATTCTCTAAAGCACAGGCACAATCCATAGACGCCCACCACTGTGTAGGTTCATTGGAAACAATGACAAGCGTAGGCGCATGGTAATAGCAACAATACGTCCGGCTATGACCACGTTCTTGTAAACGAGGTTCATTACTTTTGGCAAAAGCACCTTTTATTTTCTCGTTCAGCTTTACCAACACTTCCTCATTCTGTATAGCGGTGAAGTGCCAGGTTTCAAGATGCATTCCGTTGGGTGCATATGCAGCCGCTTCAAGAATCAGGTTCAAATCTTCTGCAGAAACTTGTTGTTCTGTATAGACACGCACACTACGGCGTGACCTGATGTTTTCCAATACTTCATTCATAACTACTATCTTTTTATCAATCCAATCTTTACATTCAGTTTGAAATAATAGACTCCGTTCTCACGCTCCAAGAAACCATATTTGTCCTTATCCACCGAACTTTTCTCAAAACGGGAATTCTGATAGAGAAAATCAGCGAAAGTCTGTCTCTCCGATTTATGGTAACAAAGAACTTCGCCATTGCCGTCTGTCAGAAACATACCCCCAACTGCCGAATCCGTACCGTTGTAGATCTTGGCAGGGCGCATACCCAAAGCAAGGGCAAGCAGGAACTGCTTCATCTTGAACTCGTAAAAACCATGTTTGTTTATCAATTCGTCTTTTATCTTCAGGACGTTCATTTCTTTGATACGCTCGGTCAGTTCACTAACGCGGGTGATACCATCTAAATGCATAATACGTACCATTTCGGCCAACATCCGAGGGAAATGAAGGTCAATCATCAACAAATTGCAACGGAATACACGGTCGGCTACATCAGAATATTTCAACACACCACCCAGACGTTCAATCATCAGCATGCGTTCGGCAACTTCCGTAGGAGATTCCGGCAGAGCATTCACTTTATTGACTGTAGGTACAGCGAACTTGATGCCACTTTGTTCCAATTTCAGGTTGGCAGTACGCCCCCCATCCAGCAAAGGGTTCATAGGAGCCAGACGGCAACGAACGCTGAAACCGGTTAATGGAGCTTCGGGATGCCAGAAGGCCACGGAAAGATCCGTACGGTCGTCTGTATTTGCCTCCAAATCGTAGATATTGACAGCATCAAGAAAAGCTTCCAGACCTTCGGAGATTTCTATTTCTTCACCGGAAACAGTTTTCAACGTATGTAAAATCAATGCCGCCGCATCACCAAAATCTTCACGAGGAAAGTTTCTTCCCCCTTCGGCATTGGCGATAAATGTTTTATTCTTGTCGAGCGTACCGGTAACTATACGTACTTCATCCTGTTTGATATAATAACGGCGCGTACCGTCATGTTCTTCACGCTGTATCATCGCGACAGGCCAGCGCTTTGTATCGTTTTTCACAGCTTGCGGCATACCGAGCGATACCGCCCCGTCGGCAAGAAGGCGAAAGAAGGTGTAGAGTTCGCCCAACTCTCTTTTAGTTGCACTAAATGCCATATATTTCCTTTATTTAGTTTCAATTCTTCTCGACGCTATTATTCACTGTTCATATCAAGCGTTGGTATTTCACCTATCAAAGTGCAATGTCTCGACTTTCTCCAGTCGTGCCTGTAATTTCGGCATCATAGACTGGCGTATACGGAGTGTCATACGGCAATCCATATCGTAAGTTTGTTCAAGTATTTCCGGTTCTTCCTCTTTAACGATACGCATTACATCGTTCATAAAAGGATACTCGAAAAGAACTGTTACAGTTTCGTCTACTGTTTTCTCAACGATAGCGGCAGCGGCAATAGCTTCCGCAGCAGCAGCTTTATAAGCAACAATCAGACCACTTGTACCCAACTTTATTCCACCGAAATAGCGTACAACAATAATCAGTATATCCGTCAGTTCGTTGGAGTTGATTTGTCCCAAAATAGGTTTCCCCGCCGTACCCGATGGCTCCCCGTTGTCATTTGCCCGGAAATCTTTCCGCTCATGTCCCAGCATATAGGCATAACAGACATGGCGGGCATCGTAGTATTTCTTCTGATAAGTTTCCAGATGCGCCTTCACTTCCTCTACTGTACACACAGGTAGGGCGATAGCGATAAATTTGCTACGCTTCTCTGTATAAATCCCTTCAGAAGGGGCGATAATGGTTTTATACGTATCTTCACTCATGCTGCAAAGATACAGATTATTTAATTTCTCCTCATAAAAATGGACACGATGATTTTTTCCATAATTAATTTATGTATATTTGAAGCATTGAAAACAACTAACATTCAAAACGTATGAAACACATGATTGTTGTGATTTGCTTTCATTTGCGTATATTTGTAAGAAGAAAAGAGTAAACGAACTATCAGGTTGTAAGCAGGTATCAGGACTTCTTATTTACAACTTTAACCATAAAGTCCTTTCTACTAATATTTAGTACTATGAACAACAAACTCTTTACCTTTCTCGATCCTTTTTTAGGTTACATTGACAATGGACGTTTCTTCCGCGAACCCTTCCGTTGGTTTTACGTCATCTTTGCCGTATTGAATATACTGTTTCCCATAGCCCTGCTTATCAAGGTTATTGACATGGGGTTGTTCAAGTATATCGACGGGAAATCCATCGTTGCTTTTCTATTGATTTTCATCATTATTTGTGCAGGTGCATGGGGTAGTTTTCTGCTTTGGATGAACCGTAAGGAACGGTTGAAAGAGATCATCAAGAAGGATAACGAATTTATAGCTATTCCCGTAGTTTCACATCTCACACAGACACTGGGCGAATGGTTGGGTCTGTACATAGGGGTCATAGGTACACTGTGCTCATTGGTCATCACGGTTTTCGCAGCCAATGAAATCCGGTATATCCTTCCTATGTCCGGTACTATCTTCTTCCTGCTGCCTATATACGGCTTCCTCATTGTAGTATTTGCCCGTTTGCTTGCCGAACTGTACAGAGCCTTGGCGGCCATTGCCAACAATACCAAGAAAATTGCCGACAATACCAAAAAAGAAGTAAAACAGGAAGAAAAACTAATAGACATAGAAGGAACTGATCTCCAAGAATAAACTAAAGATTGAAAAAGAATGCATAAGGTTGTCATTGCCATTGATACCTTCAAAGGATGTTTATCCTCGATAGAAGCAGAAAAAGCGGCTACCGAGGGTATTCTTTCTGTATTTCCCGAATGTGACATTATCAGTCTGCCTATAGCTGATGGCGGAGAAGGAATGCTGGATGTGCTGATTGCCGCTACTCAAGGAAAGAGTATAACCGCCTATGCTCACGATCCGTTAATGGAACGACGGGAAACCCGGTATGGTATTTCCGGCGATGGACAAACGGCTTTCATTGAAATGGCAAATATCAGCGGCTTGCCATTGGTAGCCGTAGAACAACGAAATCCGATGCTGACAACAAGTTACGGAACAGGAGAACTGATTTTTGACGCACTGGAAAGAGGATGCCGGAATTTTATTATCGGTCTTGGAGGGAGTGCCACCAATGATGCCGGTTCAGGTATGCTGCAAGCATTGGGCTTCCGGTTTCTGAATAAAGAGGGAAACGAATTAGGAAATATCACCAAAGATAATCCAACACATCCAACAGGAAAAGTGATAAATGGGATGTGCGGACAGTTAATATCAGAAGTGGTATCTATCGATTTTTCATCTATCCACCCGGCTCTCAAGGAAAGTCATTTCACGGCAGCATGTGATGTCAAAAATCCTTTCTACGGTCTCAATGGTGCCGCTTACATTTTCGCTCCACAAAAAGGGGCTGATGAGAAAATGGTGCAAGAATTGGATAAAGGATTGGAACATATTGCCAACATCATACGTAAAGAAACAGGGAGAGATATCTCTGTTTATCCCGGTGCAGGTGCAGCCGGTGGTATGGGTGGCGGCATGCTTGCGTTTCTCCGTGCCGAACTGAAACCCGGTATAGAGTTGTTGCTGAACGTTCTCAATTTTAAAGAGCAGATAAAAGGGGCGAACCTTATCATCACCGGAGAAGGAAAATCAGACCGGCAAACCCTCATGGGAAAAGTACCCTTCGGAATACTTCGGGAAGCTCAAAAACAACATATTCCAGTTATTTTATTGGCCGGAAGTGTGGAAGACTGTGGATTATTGAGCCATGCAGGATTTCAGGGAATATTCTCTATTACCCCCTCTCCCTTGTCTTTAGAACAGGCCATGGAACCTTCATTTGCACGAATGAATATAAAAAGGACTGTAGAACAGATTTGCCGTATCCTGGCAATTAACGACGCAATTTGTAGTAAATAATACCTATCAAATCCGCAAGAAGCCATCCTATAGGAATTGACCACCAAATACCAATTACTCCGATAGAGGGTATAGAGGCCAAAATATACGAGAGTACTACACGTGTACCTAAAGATAAGACTGTAAGTATCACAGACATTCCCGGTTTACGAATGGCACGATAATAGCCATATAACAGAAATAAAATGCCTATGCCGCAATAGAAGGCACCTTCGATGCGAAGATAATCTACACCGACAGAAAGTATCTCCGTCTCATTGGAACGGACAAATATCAACATAAGTGGTTCTGCAAAAACAAATACAAGAACAGAAACGACCAGTGAAAATACAACTGCCGTAATAAATGCGCTATAAACTCCCCTACGGATACGATCATAACGCTTCGCTCCGAAATTCTGGGCTATAAAAGTGGAAAAAGCATTACCGAATTCCTGGACAGGCATATAGGCGAAAGAGTCTATTTTTACAGCTGCGGCAAAGGCTGCCATCACTGCCGTACCAAAACTATTGACAAGCCCTTGTATCATCAGAATACCAAAATTCATCACCGATTGCTGAACGCATGTAAGTAGTGAAAAGGAAGTTATTTCTTTCAGGCAGGTACGATCAAAGTGTATATCGGCAGAATGCAGCCGCAATTCCGGACGTTGCATATAAGTATATGCCGCAATTCCTAAAGCTGATATGCCTTGCGCAATGATTGTAGCAATGGCCGCACCTTCTATACCCCAATCCAACTGTAGTATAAAAAATAAATCAAGCACGATATTCAAGACGACCGATATGGACAGAAACCAAAGGGGGGTCACAGAGTCTCCTACAGCACGTAGCAACGCTGCATAAAAATTATAGATAAAAGTAAACGCAATTCCCCAGAAGATAATCCAGAGATAACTGCGCATCATTCCATAAATATCTTGCGGTACTTGCAAAAGCCGGAGAATAGGATCGAGCCAGAAAAATACAGCGACGTTCAGTACAAGAGTTACCGTTCCAATCAACACAAACGAGACAAAGATACTACGGCGTAAAGCCGATTGATCGCCGGCACCATATTGCAAAGAGAAAACCGTGCCGCTTCCCATTGACAAACCCAGCAATACAGAAATCAAAAAGATCATCAGGGTATAGGCCGAACCAACAGCAGCCAGAGCATCGGCACCAATGCATTGCCCTACAATCAAAGTATCTGCAATGTTATAACATTGTTGTAAAAAGGCCCCTACCATCATGGGCAGAGTAAAACGTAATAATGTGCTTGTTATACCTCCTTGCGTAAGGTCGCCTTGCCGAAGTTTCAATGCTGCTTATTTTGAAGTTTTTCAATTCTTTTCGGCAAAGATACAAAACCCCTCAATAATATGTTATAATCTTCAATAAGAAATGTGGAATACAAAAAAGCAGAGGATTATCCTCTGCTCTCTAAACTATTTTTGTCAGGATTCAATATCTTAACGACCTGACGAACTTCTTTATTGTTCACTTTACTGTACAGACCGATCTGCTGTCCGGGTACTGTTCCTTTTTCATTGATCAATGTCTCTTCTGACCGGGAAGATACTCCTAGAGTATCATTCACTTCGCTCTTCTTTGTATTCATACCTACTAAGTTTTAGTAACAGGTATCTTAACAAAAGAATATGAAAGATTGTTCACGTTCAGGCAATACCCAATAACCGTATTTCAAAGATTAATGTTGAAAAGGCTGGAATAGGACCGCTTGCCCGTGTACCATAACCTACTTTATAAGAAATATAAACGATCCAATGATCTCCTACATGCATTTGTTGTAACGCTATCTGCCAGCCCTCAATCACTTCATTCAAGCGAAAAGCCTCCGGACAGTTCCGTTTCCATGAGTTATCAAATTCACGACCATTGATAAGCGTTCCTTTGTAATGTACTGAAACCACACTATTAAGACGAGGGCTTGTACTCCCCTGTCCCGTTTCCAATGTCCGATAAAGTACTCCTGCAGCCAGTTCTTTCACTTCCTCTTCGGTACGTAGACTTTCCAGATATTGTTCGTTCTTGAACTTATATTCTTCTTTCTTACCCATCTTATCTTCAAATTTCCTACTTCTTTGATTACAATAATTTATGGACAATCTTTTTACATCGTATCATTTCTTTTTCCGATAAACCCGGATGTTTTCTGGTTCCTCCTCTCTCTATAGCCTTTACTACCTTAAAGCCACTCCACTTCAAGATTTCTTTCAAAGCTTTCACTACTCCCCGTGTCTGATTATAGAGTATATTAAAAGGATAAGGCGTGGTAGATGTACTTACTATAATTGCTTTTTTGCCTTTATGAAGAGGAAGAGGAATTCCCATGGAGTTTTCTCCCATCATACCATAAACCATCCGGTCAAAAAGAACTTTCAACGTACCGGGCATATTTCCCCAATAACATGGAGCACCGATAATCAACGCATCCGCTTCCTCAATAAAATGTAGAACTTGCTGTGCATCATCTTCTGGTAAACAGCATTTCAAAGTTTCACGGCATTTCATACAACCGATACAAGGATGTACTTTCAACTCCGAAGCCCGTATATAATTTGTTTCGACCTCCAAACTTTCTGCTTCTTGTTTCATCAAGTCCAACATCTTTGAAATGTTTCCCTGTCGACGAGGGCTACTATTTATTATCAATATCTTCATAAATAAAGAAACTTTCCGACAAAGGTAGGAAAATAAAGATTACTCTTTTTTCTTATTCAGTTTCAATTCGGTAATAAAAGCAATTATCAGCCCAATTCCACCAAATAACAACACACATGCACCATAAATCAAAGAAACGGTTTGTCTATAGTCCCATTGATCTTTACTTAAATATCCGGGAAGTGTAGTTACACAAAGCAGATAGCCAACCAATAGGCCTAATCCCATTCCCGTTAAAAGGCTACCTATTTTTAAAGCAGAAAAGGACAGAATATCGTAAGGTTTAAAGTCGGGCCTCTTAGGATACATTTGTTGATCAGCCATTTTTTCCAGTAAAAGCAGTCTCTCTTTTTTGCAAACAAACAGTTCAAACAGTTTGTAAATTCCTAAAGTAATGATTGCCATTACAGCAGGTACCATAATAAAATCCATCATATTCGTTATCTTTTAAATTAGTAATTTTGTTTCTTTGTACTCTTTAGACGCTATAATCTTGATTAGGTTACAGTTTATGATAAAAAAATATTTTTTGGGGAAATATGTAACCTTATATTAATAGTTGCGTCTAATAGACAAAATGAAAGACGACGAAAAATATATTATACAACGTATCTTGAATGGAGAGACTGCTCTTTATGAATACTTTTTGAATAAGTATAGCCAACAAGTCTTTACTTTGATTATCCGCATTGTCTCCAATCAAGAAGATGCTGAAGAATTGACACAAGATACTTTCTTAAAAGCTTTTCAACATCTCTCGTCTTTCAAAGGAAACTGTTCTTTTTCAACATGGATATATGCCATCGCATATAACACGGCTATATCCAATGCACGTAAAAAGAATCTTGATACTTTTGTTATGGATGATGGACCACTTGCCAATATATCGGATCAACAGGTGGACGAAGCCTTGAATAACGACAGAGAAAAACAGATTATCAAGCTAAACAAAGCGATCCAATTACTTAATTCTGATGAAAAGGCTTTAATCACTCTGTTTTATCTGGAAGAAAAAACTATTAGTGAAATCACTCTTATCTCAGGATTGACAGCAAACAACATTAAAGTAAAGTTGCATCGCATCCGCAAAAAAATATATGTACTAATGAAACAGGAGGATAAATTATGAGCGAAGAACAAAAAGATAAAGGTCTGAAGAAGACATTACAAGAACAATATTCGTTTCAGTTACCTTCTAACTTTACCTATTGTACTATGCAAAAGGTAGAAGAAAACATGCGTCTTCGCGAAAAGAAGACAGAATATCGAACATTATTAGCAACTATTATCGCTACTATATTTTTAATTGGAGTTTGTATAGCCAGCCTGATTATCTTTTTTGGAAACAGTATTCGAGAAGCATTCACTATATCTTCGATAACAAAAAGCGAAGAAATTCAAATACCCTCTTTCTACTTCCTACTCATAATAGCTGTTCTTCTTTGTCTACTATTTGATCGATGGATGAGAAAACAATACTACAAACATCATCCATAAACCATAAAAACGGGGATGATTCATAACTTCTTAAAACATCCCCGTTCAAATAAAACTCACTATATTTAGTCTAGCTTATGAATTACCAGTCCTGAACGCAATTTGGGTTCAAACCAAGTTGTCTTAGGAGGCATAATATTACCGGTATCTGCAATGTCCATCAATTGTTTCATGCTGACAGGATATAACGCCAATGCAAGTTTCATTTCCCCACTATCGACACGTTTCTTCAATTCACCCAACCCACGGATACCTCCTACAAAGTCTATTCGCTTATCTGAACGAAGGTCTTTAATACCGAGAATTTCATCCAAAATCAAATTGGAAGAAATGGTTACATCCAACACGCCGATAGGATCGTTATCATTATAAGTACCGGGATTGGCGGTAAGACTGTACCATTTACCATCCAGATAAAGAGAGAAATTATGTAAACTTTCAGGTTTATAAATATCAGCCCCTTTCTCTTCTACCTTGAAATTCTTACTAACGGCAACAAGGAATTGTTCAGGAGTCAGACCATTTAAATCCTTCACAACACGGTTGTAATCTATAATTGTCAACTGATTGGCAGGGAAACAAACAGCCATAAAATAGTTATATTCTTCATCTCCACGATGATGGAGATTTTGCTTTGCTTTTTCTGCACCTACCAAAGCAGCAGCTGCACTACGATGATGTCCATCGGCTATATAAAGGGCAGGCATCTTGGCAAATTCTTTGGTAATCGCGTCAATATCCTCTTGCTTATCTATAATCCAGAAAGTGTGACCGAAACCATCGCCCGGAGCAATAAAATCATATACCGGCTTCCCAGCTGTATAACGGGAAATAATAGTATCCAGTGTAGTATTATCAGGATAAGCAAAGAATACCGGTTCGATATTGGCATTATTCACGCGGACATGCTTCATCCGGTCCTCTTCTTTATCACGGCGGGTCAATTCATGTTTCTTGATGATACCGTTCATATAATCGGGAACGTATGCACCTACTACCAAACCGTATTGTGTTTTACCATTCATAGTTTGGGCATACACATAGTAGTTCTCTTTCTCGTCTTGGACCAGCCATCCTCTATCCTGAAACATACGGAAGTTATCGGCAGCTTTCTGATAGACACGTTCATCATGCTCATCCGTGCCAACCGGAAAATCTATTTCCGGCTTAATGATATGATACAGAGATTTTTCGTTTCCTCTTGCTTCTTCGCGTGCTTCCTCAGAATTCAATACATCGTACGGACGCGATGCAACTTCCTCTACCAAATCTTGGGGAGGGCGAACGCCCTTAAAAGGTTTAATGATTGCCATGGTAATTAGATTATTAAATGAAATATTCAGGCGCAGATTACACGGATTTCACGAAACAACAATTCCGTATAATCCACATAATCCACGCCTAAGAAATATTACTTATTTACGCGGAACTTTTCGCAACCGTCTTTCAGGAATCCTACAATCTGCTTGGCTGCTGCAATACCTGCATTGATATTGGCTTCAGCAGTCTGGGCACCCATCTTTTTAGGTGTAGAAAAATAACGTCCGGCAAACTTGGCAATAAACGTTTCATGAGCAGCGGGCATAATGTCTGTCATATACTTCAAATCAGCACGCTCTTCCATCAATTGGATAAGTTCGGCCTCGTTGATAACTTCCTTACGAGCAGTATTCACCAACAGACCTCCTTTCGGCATTTTGTTTACCAAAGCGTAGTTAATGGAATTCTTCGTTTCGGTAGTTGCAGGGATATGCAAAGAAACGACATTACAAGTAGAGTAAAGTTCTTCAGCAGAAGCAACAGCCTTCACTCCGTCTTTCTCGATTACTTCTTTTGGACAGAATGCATCAAAAGCATAAATATCCATACCAAAACCTTTGGCAATACGGGCCACATTACGACCTACATTACCGTATGCATGGATACCCAACTTCTTACCCATCAGTTCCGTACCGGAAGTACCGTTATACATATTACGAACAGCCATCACCATCAGGCCAAAAGCCAGTTCAGCAACAGCATTGGAGTTCTGTCCCGGGGTATTCATTACACACACATTATGAGCGGTAGCAGTTTCCAAATCTACATTGTCATAACCGGCACCGGCACGAACTACGATTTTCAGCTCCTTGGCTGCATCCAACACTTCAGCATCAATGATGTCGCTACGGATAATAATGGCATTAGCGTCTTTCACTGCTTCCAGCAATTTTGCTTTTTCTCCATATTTCTCCAGCAATACAAGTTCATAACCTGCTGCTTCAATCTCTTTGCGAATACCGTCCACCGCAACCTTTGCAAACGGCTTGTCTGTTGCAACTAATACTTTCATAATTCTTATAGTATTAAAAGAATTCACCACAGAGTCACACGGAGTTTCACAGAGTTTTCTCTTTTAGTTTAATCTCTGTGGGACTCTGTGCCCTCTGTGGTGAAAATTATGTTATTAATGAAGTTTCTCAAATTCCTGCATGCAGTCGATCAAAGCCTGAACACTCTCTTTCGGCATAGCATTATAGCAAGATGCACGGAAACCACCTACAGAACGGTGTCCCTTGATACCTACCATACCCTTTTCTGTAGCAAACTTCAAGAAGTCTGCTTCAAATTCTTTATATTCGGGAGCCATTACGAAGCAAATGTTCATACGTGAACGGTCTTCTTTAGCAGCAGTACCCACAAACATTTTGTTACGGTCGATTTCAGCATACAACATATCTGCTTTCTCAATAGCACGACGTTCCATTTCTTTCACACCACCTTGTGCCTTAATCCAACGCAAAGTTTGCAATGCTGCATAAATAGGAACAACAGGAGGAGTATTAAACATAGAACCACCATCCACGTGAGTCTGATAGTTCAACATAGTCGGAATATAACGTGACACTTTACCCAACGCATCGTTCTTTACTATGACGAATGTCACACCTGCCGGAGCCAAATTCTTCTGTGCACCACCATAAATACAAATATACTTAGATACATCGATTGGACGAGAGAAAATATCGGAAGACATATCGGCAACCATCGGAACATTTACATCCAGATCTTTTTTCAGTTCCGTACCATAAATCGTGTTATTAGTAGTAATATGGAAATAATCCACATCAGCCGGTACAGTGTAATCTTTCGGAATATATGTATAAGTGGCTTCAGCAGAAGAGGCAACTTCTACAACTTCACCGAAACCTTTAGCTTCTTTCATTGCCTTTTTTGCCCACACACCTGTATTCAGATAAGCAGCTTTCTTTTCAAGGAAGTTGAAAGGAACCATGCAGAATTCCAGACTGGCACCACCACCCAAGAACAGTACCGAATAACCTTCGGGGATATTGAGTAATTCTTTGAATAATGCCACGGCTTCGTCCACTACGGGTTGGAAGTCTTTAGCACGATGGCTAATCTCCATCAGGGAGAGACCGGATCCATTGAAATCTAAAATAGCCTTCGCTGTATCCTCAATCACCTCACGCGGAAGAATGGAAGGTCCTGCATTGAAATTATGCTTTTTCATTTGAAGTTTGTTTTGGTTATACAATTTCGTTGATTTGTGTCTTTCGACATGGCGAAATTAAGGAATTATTTCTGTATTACCAATCTTTCCTTATGAAAATCCTTTTTTTATCCGCATTTACCTTTCTTTTTATTGGTTTATACAAGATATATGCACCATTTTGTTATGTATACTTGCCAAGAATAGTATAAAATAGTAAATTGAAAGATAGACCCGATATTAACTTCTTATTCGATAGAAAAAGATTAAGAAAAACGTTACTTTGCTTCTTCGATCAATGTTTTCATCCCTTTAATCTTTTCATCTCGTATCAACGTGAGGAGCTGCTTTACTTTACCTCGGCGAATGGCAACAAAAGCATAGTGGTCTTTTACATCAACCTGTCCTACATCTTCTCGAGCCAATCCACCTTTTTTATATAAAAAGCCAACAATATCAACCTTATTTAGTTTATCTTTCTTTCCTTTACCGATATATATGGTAATCCAGCGAGATTTGATAGGTTTGGGAGTTTGATCCGGTATTTCAAAAATAGGAATATCTTCCGGAATATAATCTGGCCAACGTTCTTCTGAATGTAAAAGAAGATAAGATGAACCTTTTGCTTCCCAACGCGCCGTACGGCCATTGCGGTGGGTAAAGGCTTCTTCGTTGACGGGAAGATGATAATGAACCACATTGTCAATACCGGGAATATCAAGTCCCCGAGCTGCCAAGTCGGTAGAAACAAGGACAGGACAACTGCCGTTACGGAATTTATAGAGTGCACGTTCGCGGTCGGCCTGCTCCATGCCACCATGGAAAGAATCACAAGGGAATTTTTTCGATTTCAAATAACCGGTTACCCTTTCCACACTTTCACGATAATTGACGAATACTATAGTGGAACTGTCACCCAGCGTACAAAGCAATCTATAAAGCGTCTCCAGTTTATCTTTATCAGGGGATAATACCTTTTGAATATTCAAGCGTTCGGATAACACTTCAGACGTCAAATAGTTGAGTTTTATGGTACGATTTAATCCCGTAAATTGAGGTATTTCTTCTGCATCGGTAGCAGACAGCAAAATGCGTTTCTTCAATGAGGGCAACTGTCCGATCACTTCCGACATTTCATCTTGAAAGCCAAATTCAAGGCATTTATCAAATTCGTCTATGATAAGGGTATTTACCGTACCGGCATCGAAATTCTGTTTCCTCAGATGGTCATTCATTCGCCCCGGTGTACCTATAATTACAGAAGGATTGATACCTTTCATAGTCCGGTGTTCTTCCATTGCAGGACGTCCCCCATAGCAACTCATAGCTTTAAAAGGAGTATTCATGGATTTAAATACGGTTTCTATCTGCAACGCCAACTCCCGTGAGGGAACTAAAACAACAGCCTGTACTCTCCGTTCAGAAAGATTCAAAGAATTAACCAAAGGTAGCAAGAAAGCCAAAGTTTTACCGGATCCTGTAGGTGATAACAAAACAAGATCATTGTCTGATTGATAGGCATCCAATGCAGCCTCCTGCATCGGAGTAAGTTGTTCTATCTGCAAATTATGTATTATTTCCGAATATTCCATATAGTTCTTCAATTTGAGAACAAAGGTAATAAAAGAATGGGAGATACAGGGAAACAAAAGTGGCAGATAATGCAATATCATCTGCCACTTTCAATTATATATGAATAAAAAACGTATAATACATCTTTTATCCACCGAAGTTATCAAACATCAGGTTCTGAGCCGGAACACCAAGATCATCAAGCATTTTTTCAACAGCTTTAGACATAGGACCGGGACCACACATGTAGTATTCAATATCTTCTGGAGCTTCGTGATCCTTTAAATAAGTTTCGTAAATTACATTGTGAACAAAGCCCGGAGTATACTTCACGCCTGCCGCATCAGCTGCCGGATCGGGACGGTCCAGTGCAAGATGGAATGAGAAGTTCGGAAAATCTTTTTCTATTTGCAAGAAATCCTCCAGATAGAATACCTCGTTCAAAGCACGTGCACCGTAGAAGTATGACATCTTACGATCGGTTGTATGCAACGTCTTCGTCAAATGCATAATTTGCGCACGTAATGGAGCCATACCGGCACCACCACCAATCCACATCATTTCTTTTGTAGAATCGAAAATAGGATGGAAGTCGCCGTAAGGTCCACTCATAGTTACCTTATCACCCGGTTTCAAGGTAAAGATATAAGAAGAAGCGATACCCGGCATCACATCCATAAAGCCAGGACCTTGATCTTTCGGTTTGAACGGAGGAGTAGCGATACGTACTGTCAACATGATACGGTCACCCTCAGCAGGATAGTTAGCCATAGAATAAGCACGAATAGTCTCTTCTTCATTCGTACACTTCAAACCAAACAGTCCAAATTTCTCCCATGCAGGAAGATATTCCTCACCAATCAAGCTCTTATCTATATCCTTATTATAATCCATTGAGAATTTAGGTATCTTAATTTGAGCGTATGATCCCGGAATGAAATCCATGTGTTCACCTTTTGGCAATGCAACAATAAACTCTTTGATGAATGTAGCTACATTCTTATTAGAGATAACCTCACACTCCCATTCTTTCACACCAAGTACAGACTCATCAATCTTAATACCCATATCACCTTTCACTTTCACCTGACAACCCAAGCGCCAATGGTCTTGTATCTGTTTACGGCTAAAATGGGGTATCTCAGAAGGTAGGATTTCACCCCCTCCCTCCATTACCTGGCATTTACACTGTCCGCAAGAACCCTTACCACCACATGCGGAGGAAAGGAAAATGCCGTTTACTGACAATGTATTCAACAACGTTGAACCGGACTCTACCTCCAAAGTTTTATCATTATTGATAGTCAATTTCACATTACCTGACGGTACCAAGAAATTTTTGGCAACCAACAGGATAACAACAAGCAGGATGACAACCACCAGGAATACGCCAATGCTTGCTAATATCATATTCATATCCATTGTTTTATTCTTTTCTTTTAGATTTTCAAACCAGAGAAACACATGAATGCCATTGCCATCAGACCTACTGTAATAAACGTAATCCCTAAACCTTTCAACGGAGCAGGTACGTCAGAATAAGCCATCTTCTCACGAATAGCAGCCAAACCTACGATAGCCAACAACCAGCCAATACCTGAACCGAATGCATAAGAGATAGAATCCCATACATCACCGATATATTTCGGATCACTCTCACCCAACGTGATACGTTGTTGCATAAACAGTGAGGCTCCCATGATAGCACAGTTAACAGCAATCAACGGCAAAAAGATACCTAGTGAAGCGTAAAGCGAAGGACTAAAACGTTCCACAACCATTTCCACTAACTGTACGATAGCAGCAATTACGGCAATAAAAAGAATAAAACTAAGAAAACTGAGGTCAACGCCTTCAATAATCGCATTAGGACCAAGTACCTTGGTTTGCAACAAATAGTTGACCGGAAGTGTAACAACCAACACGAAAGTTACAGCTATACCCAGTCCCACGGCAGTCTTCACATTCTTCGATACGGCCAAATATGAGCACATACCAAGAAAGAACGCGAATATCATGTTGTCCACAAAGATTGAGCGGACGAATAAACTTAATAAATGTTCCATGTTATCTAATTTTAATTATGAATTACTAATTATAAATTAGGAGAATGACATACACTTTTACGATATATAATTCACCATTTATAATTCATAATTGAATTTACTTTTCTTGCAACTCTTTGTGACGAGCACGTTGATACCAAATAATGCAAGCACAGATAATCAATGCCATAGGCGGCATTAACATCAAACCATTATTTACATATCCGATCTTTTGCAAAGGTTCGTAGTTTAAGATATTGAAACCCAGCAAGGTACCAGATCCTAAAAGTTCACGAAAGAATGCTACGATAACCAAAATTTTGGCATATCCCAAACCATTACCCACACCGTCAAGGAAAGACTCCCAAGGACCATTCTGCATGGCAAATGCTTCCAAACGTCCCATCAGGATACAGTTCGTGATAATCAAACCTACGTATACAGAAAGTTGTACACTTACATCATAAGCAAAGGCTTTCAATATCTCACTTACAATGGTTACCAACGCAGCAACCACCACTAACTGAACAATGATACGGATACGGTTGGGAATAGTTTTACGCAACAATGAAATCACTACATTAGAAAATGCCGTAATCACAGTAACGGAAAGTCCCATCACTATAGCAGGCTCCAATTTTGCTGTAACAGCCAAAGCGGAACAGATACCCAATACCTGTACGGTAACAGGGTTGTTCAATCCAAGCGGAGTTGAGAATACTTCTTTATTCTTCTTTGAAAATAATGCACCCATATTCTTATTCCTCCTCATTATTATTAGTTAAAAAGTTCTTATAGTTATTCAGGCAAGTCTTCAACATCGCATCTACACCTACAGAAGTGATAGTACCACCGGATATACCGTCTACCTGATAAGCAGGTTTATCAACTTTTCCGTTTTTTACAACGCTAAGTGCAACCTCCCCATTTTCCAAAGTCTTCTTACCAGGAAATTCTCCTTGGAACTGAGCACCCGCAATTTCGGCACCCAAACCCGGAGTTTCACTAGCATGAGAGAAATATACACCATAAACGGTATCCTTATCAGCATTCAAAGCCACATACCCCCAAATAGCTCCCCAAAGACCAGCACCGTAAACTGGAAATACATATTTAGTCTCTCCGTTCACTTCGGCAACAAAAACATGTAAACGCTGTTGTTCTTTGGCTTCTTTCTCGTAAGCAGTAACAAATGCACCGGTATTTTTAGTCAAAGTACCGTCTACATTCATCAACATATCACCTTTCACATATTTATTATATTCTGCATCTGCATCCTTCACATCTTTAATATTCAATGCAGCAAGAATCTGCTTCTTCGTATCAAGCTCTACGTTCTTGTTTTGAATAGTACGCAGTGAAGAGCTTACGAATGCCAGCAGGAATGCAACGATAACAACCATTACCGAAGCATAAATGATAGTATAACTATTACTATTGGTATTCATTTCTTTTCCGGTATTTTTAATTGTTAGACTTAACAGTTGCACGTTTTTCGCGGCGACTAATGTTACTTTGTACCACACAATAGTCAATCAGCGGAGCAAAGATATTCATCAGCAGAATAGCAAGCATCATACCTTCTGGATAACCAGGATTCAGTACACGGATAATGATAGCCATAGCACCAATTAGAAATCCAAAAATGTATTTACCTGTTTCAGTACGGGCGGAAGTAACAGGATCGGTAGCCATAAATACGGCACCAAAACAGAAACCACCTAACACAAGATGTTCATACCAAGGCATATTAGCCATAGCTGTGTCAGGACCGATCGTATTGAAAATCCATCCCATGAATGCACCACCTACAAATACGGAGAACATAGTCTTCCAACTTGCTATACCGGTCCACAACAAGAGGATAGCCCCCAAAGCGATAGCAATAACACTAGTTTCACCAATAGAACCCGGAATTAGCCCCGTCACCATGTCCCAAGAGAAAGGCAGATAACCGTTAGGATCGGTAGCCGTAGATGCTACTCCCAATGCAGTAGCTCCGGAGAAGCCATCAACAAAAGTCTCACCACCTAAACCGAAAATCGTATCTCCGGGAATCCAAACCGCATCACCTGACATCTTTGTAGGGTAAGCAAAAAACAAGAATGCACGGGTAATCAAAGCAACGTTGAATACATTCATACCTGTACCGCCAAACACTTCTTTCGCAAAAATTACAGAAAATGCTGTAGCAACTGCCAAAATCCATAATGGACAGTCAACCGGAACTATCATCGGGATCAAGATACCGGAAACAAGGAAACCTTCCTGAATTTCTTCGTTCTTCCACTGAGCCACTACGAACTCAATACCAAGACCTACGACATATGATACAATAATTTTAGGCAATACAGCCAAAAAACCGTAGGCAAACATTTCGATGAAACTACCGGTAACACCGGTTGCATGGAAATGCTGGTAACCTACGTTATACATACCGAACAACAGCGCCGGTATCAACGCAATAACAACCATCGACATGATACGTTTACTGTCGATAGAGTCATGGATATGCGTTCCCGATTTCGAAGTGGCATTAGGCACGAACAAAAATGTTTCAAAGCCATCGAACACCGAACGAAATGCGTGGAGTTTGCCGCCTTCTTCAAAGTTCGGCTTTATCTTATCGAGATAATTTCTTAACGCTTTCATTTATTAAATTGATAATTGAGAATTGAAAATTGAGAAATAAGCTGCGCTACATCGTTCATAAGGCAATTTATATCACAGAATTTCATCCATCATTTTTTTAATTTTTAATTCTTAATTTTAAATTGAATTATGCCATTTCAGCACGAAGCATATCAAGCCCAGCACGTACAATACGTTGAATTTCCAACTTAGAAGAGCATACGAATTCACAAAGAGCAAAGTCTTCAGGAGCAACTTCGTAAATTCCCAAAGCTTCCATACGATCGATATCACCGGCAATGATTGCTTTCAATAAATATTCAGGATAGATGTCCATTGGGAATACCCGGTCGTATTCATTGGACATAATCATGTGACGTTCTCCACCCTTGATACGAGCATCAATCACATATTCCTTATTTCCCATCAACCAGCTGAAATAAGAACGGTTGGCACTGAACTGATTGAATCGTGGCATAATCCAACCTAGCATTTCATGTATTTCATCTCCTTCGGGAATAACTGTCAACTGATTGTCGAAAGCTCCAAGAAAGCCATTCTGAGAAACCTTCTTCCCTGTCAACACATTACCACTGATATAGCGAAGGTCTTTATCCGTCGTCACATTATCTTTGAACACATTTGTCAGCAAAGCACCAACTTTCAATCTACAATAGGCAGGTTTCAACACCTCGGAACCTGTTATAGCCACTGTACGAGTCATGTCCACACGACCGGTATTCATCAAACGTCCTATGAAAATTACAGCTTCCGCACTGATAGTCCATACAGTTTCGCCTTTTACAACCGGAGAGATGTGATTGATTTGTACCCCCACATTACCAGCCGGATTTGGTCCGTCGAATACCGTAACAGTAACGTTTTTAGCTTGCGTCAAAGCAGCAGATTCTTGTTTTACACTAATAGTCAGATACGTTTTTGCCATCTTGGCCAACGCGTCAAGTCCTGTCTGGAAGTTTACCTCCTCTCCTTTCAAGGTAAATTCGAAATCGGGTGCCAACGGATTACTGTCGAAGGCGGAAATAAAAATTGCTTTCGGAGCGACCGTGGGATCAGCGATTACATCGTACGGACGCTGACGGATGAAAGCGAACATACCAGCCTGCAGAAGTACATCTTTCACTTCCTGGGCACTCATCTTGGACGGATCCATTTTACCGAACTCTTCGTAGTCTTGCTCAGCGGCAGCTTCTACAACGATGTTCAGCACCTTACGGCGTGCACCACGTTCCACGCTTGTCACTACGCCGCTAACGGGCGAAACAAATTTCAATTCAGGATGATTCTTGTCGATAAACAAGGGTCCTCCAGCCATCACATATTCCTGCTCTTTGACCACCACTTTCGGAGTGATACCCGTAAAATCGTCGGGAACAAGTGCATAAAATCCCGGCTCTTTCACGGAAAAAAACTCTTCCGCAGCTTTACCTTTCAGGTTAATGTCAAGGCCTTTGCGTAACTTAATTACATTTGCCATGCGTTTATATAAAATAATGGTTTCATTAATTTGCCCGCAAAAGTAGCAAAAAAGAATGTGATTAAATAGTAAAAAAGAAAGGAATTACGGAGAATTTTCCGTAATTCCTTTCGTTAACGAACACAAAGAGGAAAAGAGGGAGAAAATAGGGTAATAAAGTGATAGATTACTCTAATACTTTTATCATTTTATCATCCTATCACCTTTTATCACTTTATCACCTTTTATCATTTCTCTTCTGCAAACATTGGATCCCAAGCCGGTAAACGGATTGGTTTTTGTTTAAATAATTCCATTATTTTAGAAGGGACATACTTAGTTTCTACTACCAAGCGGAACATATATTCATTGAACCAATCATCGGTCATTATCAAATGCCCCTGATAACCACTTCCCGCTCCCCAACTATTTTCAACCATCCATTTCACTGGTTTCCCGTTATCATTCAAATCTACTGCCATTAGTGTCATGGCATGAGAAGAACCACTGGAAAAAGTTTCAATACGTTGCTTTTTATCCATACCGAAAGTAGTCCCCATCAATGATTCGTAATCATAGTTTTTCACATCAAGCAAACCACGTTCCGAATTTAGGAACTTGCCGACATCACAAGAAAAATACATCATGGTACTATCTTTCAAAGATGCAATAGCCATTTCCTTAATCTCTTCTATGGGTAAATTTACGTATGTCCAGTTCTTTCCGTCATAACGATGGCGGTCATAATCTATTTCATAACATTTATAATATTCACGACTGGGATCATTCATCAGCATTATATAGTTAGTCAACAACTTTTTATCCCCATATTTTTCCAAAAAAGACATAGGAGTGTGATGTTCTATTTCCATAGGATTTCCTTTGGTATCTCTACGAACATAATCAAACTCCGTAGGAGGAACACCCAAGTTCAAAACCAACATACGGTAAATAGTACCTAACATCTTTGTCTTCTCTTCTTCTATAACAGCAGGTTTGGTGTCTTTTGCAATCATATCACGCAATTGCAATCCATATTCTTTCAGCTTCAATGAAATAAGATTTGCCATGCGAGAAGTATTATCGCTACTATTAGTTTCCGGCATCGCTTCTTTGGGTACCAAACCGTACTTCGTTACAATATCCGCCACTCCTGTGAATGTGCCACCATCACTCAACGGATGTTGGAAAAGCCATTGAACAGTCTTATCATTCATAGGACTTTTACCAGTATCAATAATTCCTTGCAGGAAAAGATTGGATTTTTCAAGCTGATCCCAGAAAAAAGGATATACCTGAGAAAATTCGAAAGAAGGGAAATTATATTTGGCAAGCGTTTTGGCACGCATTACGTTCAATCCGGTAAACAACCAGCAACGTCCGGATGATTTTTGGTCGGTGATACCTTTGGAATTTACCCGAACAGAGAAATGAGTATCCATCGCCTGCATATTCTCCTGATTAAGTGCCAATTTACGTATATCATTATTACCAATAGCATTACGAAGCGCCTTGTCCGATGCCGTTCCTTGATAACTTTGCTTGATTTGTTCGAGCATGGAAGAGCTGATACCTCCCCTACCATCTTGAGCCTGTACAGAAAGCAATGCAGCACCCAAAACAATGACGGATAAAATTTGTTTCTTCATCATAAATTTCATTTTTATTATATAGTTCATTCAATCATTTTCTAGCAAAAAAATCCAGACCATCACAATCTAATTTATTCCACTTTATTCCACATCGTTTATGAGACAAAAGTAATTCCTTTTTTGAAATTTTTAGAATATTCTTTAAGAAATATTGTCTATTTACTTGAAAACCAATTCAGATAAATTAGTTTTCTTTGCAGCCATATTCGTACGACATGAAAAGATTTATACTAAGTATGTTTACTTTGGTGCTGGCAATAACAACTATTTCAGCCCAAGAACAAGTAGTTACAGCACCCAACGATACTACTACCACATTAACAAAAAAAGAACTGCGTAGACAGAAAGTAGCTCGCAGAAATTTACATTATAATATATTGGGTGGTCCCAGTTATACGCCAGATTTTGGTGCATTAGTGGGTGGAAGTGCTTTGTTGACGTTCCGTATGAATCCCAGTGATACTACTCAATTACGTTCCGTAGTACCTATGTCCATCGCATATATGTTTAAAGGTGGCATCAATATCATGGTGAAACCACAACTATTCTTTAAAGGTGATCATTTCCGTATTTTCGGAAAGTTTTCTTTTAAAAACACAGAAGATAATTTTTACGGTGTCGGTTACTCTACCAACAAGAATTACGTGCGTAGTGATACTACCAGCCAATATCGTTACAGCGGTATTCAAGTTAACCCTTGGTTTTTGTTTCGGTTGGGGCACAGCAATGTCTTTGCCGGTCCACAAATAGACATCAACTATGACAAGATAACCAACCCTGCCAAACACCTTGTCGAAGAAAAATCCTATATTGCTGCAGGCGGTAACGAACATGGTTACAAAAACTTCAACTCCGGTCTCGGCTTCCTCTTGACTTACGATAGCCGTGATATTCCCGCAAATGCTTATCGAGGTATTTATCTTGATTTCCGGGGTATGATGTATAGTAAAGTTTTCGGTAGTGATCAAAACTTCTACCGCCTTGAACTGGACTATCGTCAATATAAATCAGTAGGCAATCGTAAAATCATAGCTTGGACAGCACAAACCAAGAATGTATTTGGTAATGTCCCCTTGACCCAATATTCCCTTACAGGTACTCCCTTTGACCTGCGCGGTTATTATATGGGACAATATCGTGATAAGTCTTCCCATGTGGTTATGGCCGAATACCGCCAAATGATTAACACCGACCGTAGTAATTGGATAAAACGAATGTTGCACCATATCGGATTTGTAGCATGGACCGGATGCGGCTTTATGGGACCTACCATGGGAAAAATCGAGGGAGTATTACCCAACTACGGTCTGGGTTTACGTATTGAAGTACAACCCCGAATGAATGTGCGTCTCGATTTAGGAAAAAATACCGTCAACAAACAGACTCTATTCTATTTTAATATGACCGAAGCATTCTAATTTCTATAACAAATTGAATATTAAACAGTAGTTTTTCACAGGTTTCCTTGCACCACCCAAAGATTATACATACTTTTGGACTTGATTTCTGCCTTTGATTAGAAATTAAAGAGTCTGATACTGAATGGAAACCTTTGAAATATTCTTTTGGATAAGCCTATTTATCGTATTCTATACATATCTCGGCTACGGAATTCTTCTGTATATCTTGGTAAAGATAAAAGAATGTTTCCATAAAACGGTCGTCACTCCGATGCCAGCAGATGATGTATTACCTGATTTAACCCTATTTATCGCCGCATATAATGAAGAAGCTGTTGTAAATGAAAAAATGCGTAACAGCCTCGAATTAGACTATCCGTCCGAAAAACTTCATATAGTTTGGGTGACTGACGGTAGTAGTGACCGTACCAATGAACTTTTGTCCGGATGGTCTCAAGTTACAGTTATCTATCAACCCGAACGTCAAGGAAAGACAGCAGCCTTAAACCATGGAATGCAATTCGTAAAGACTCCATTGGTTGTATTTACAGATGCAAATACCTATGTCAACCGTGAAGCATTACGGGAAATTGTACATGCATTTGCCAATCCCAAAGTGGGATGTGTAGCAGGCGAAAAACGTATCAATGTACAAACTAAAGACAATGCAGCTTCAGGAGGCGAAGGCATTTACTGGAAATATGAATCCACACTTAAAAAACTCGATTCACGCCTTTACTCGACAACCGGTGCAGCCGGAGAACTGTTTGCCATTCGTAGCGAATTATTCGAAGAAATGGCTACAGATACGTTACTAGATGATTTTATACTTTCCCTGCGTATCGTCATGCAAGGATACACCATTGCATATTGCACAAATGCATACGCCACAGAAAGTGGTTCGGCAGATATGCTCGAAGAAGAAAAGCGCAAAGTACGGATCGCAGCAGGCGGATTACAATCCATATGGCGATTACGTCCGTTACTCAATCCATTTCATTACGGTATATTTAGTTTTCAATATGTATCACATCGCGTATTGCGTTGGTCACTCACTCCTGTTTTATTATTTTTATTGCTTCCCCTCAACACAATTCTCATTTTCACGACAAACTCTCCTCTATTTTATGCCTCTATTTGGCTACTACAGGCATTATTCTACCTCATGGGAAGTTGGGGTTATTACCTATCAACGAAGCATATCAAAAATAAAATACTCTTCATCCCGTACTATTTCCTCTTTATGAATGTCAATGTCATTAGAGGAATCAACTATTTGTATAAACGTAAAGGTAACACTAGTGGAGCATGGGAAAAAGCACGAAGAGCATAACACCAGAAATAATATGAAAAACATTCTGAAAAACGCAGAAAATGCTGAAAAGTTACTGAAGCTGACATCGGATACCATGATTATCCTGGATAAAAACGGCATTTGTATAGATATCACAATTTATAATGTAGATTTGTGGTTTCTAAAAGAAGAATTCCTGTTAGGTAAGAATATGTTCGATTTGTTACCTTATGCCACCTATTACCAAGTATATCCTGAATTCCAAAAGGTATTAACGCAAAAAATACACTCTACCAAAAACTATGAACTAACATTAGGAAACAAAACTTATTTCTTCAAATGCATTATGTATCCATACGAGGACATGGTACTCTGTCAATATCGTGATATCACAGAGCGAAGTCAACGTAAGTTGGAACTGGAAAAAAGAAATCATGAACTCAAAGAAATACAGAAGGTTGCGCTTATCGGAAGATGGAGATATGATACCGACACCCAAAAATTCAAATATACAGGTCATACCGATATCATGTGTACCGAAGACGAACAAACCATCCCGTTGAATGAATATGTGAACCATATCCTTCCCGAAGACCATGAGACTTTCAATAACTGGTTGGAACGAAACCTGAAAGGCGATATAGAAGAAAGTGTAGATTACCGGATACACTACCTGAAACAAATATATTATATCCGTCTGAAAACTTTTGCACGGGAGAAACATAAAGATGGAAATATAATCATAGAAGGATATATACAGAATATTACAGATATCCAGCAACGGCGTAACGACATCAATTTATTAACTCATGCCATCAATAACTCTACCGAAGATATCTTTGCTGCTCGCGAAGATGGTACATTGGTATTTGCCAACCGACGTTTCAAACAACATCACGATATCGGTTGTACAGATGACATCACTCAATTGACTATTTACAATATAAACTCTTATGTCGGCAATCAGCAAGCGTGGAAAAAAATGCTTTCCAAAATTAAGAAAGGAGAAGAGCACAATGGATTTGTAATTCCTAATCCCCTACCTCTTCATCCCGAAGTATTGGCTATCGAAGGAAATGCATATTGGGTAACCAGCGATGAGGGTGAAGAAACCGTATGGGTATTTGGACGTGACGTTTCACAGCGTATCACCCACGAACAGCAAATCAAACGGTTCAGCCAGATATTAGACAAGACAATAGAAAATCTCCCGGCAAGCATTGTTGTAAAAGATATTAAAAGCGGGTTTAAATATTTATATCGTAACCGAGAATCATACAATCGTAACATACCGATGAAGGAGGCATTGGGGAAAGACGATTTTGATTTTTATCCTTTTGAAGTAGCACAGGAAAAAAGACGGCAAGACATAGAAATCGCCAAAACAGGAAAAGAAATGCATTGGATTACAGAAGAACACGACCAGAACGGTAAATCCATTTATCTAGATAAAAGAAAAATTAAAATCGAGAGTGGAGATTTCCCTCCCATCTTACTGAGTATCGAATGGGATATCACCAAAATGGAAGGAATGAAACGCGAATTACTCGTTGCCAAGGAAAAAGCGGAAACTTCCGATCAGTTGAAATCAGCCTTCCTAGCCAACATGAGCCATGAAATACGTACTCCACTAAATGCCATTGTAGGTTTCTCACGTATCATAGCCGAAAGTACTGATGCCGACGAACGGAAAAACTATTATGAAATTGTAGAAGCTAACAATGAAAGGTTGTTGCAACTCATCAATGAAATACTCGACCTCTCTAAAATTGAAGCGGGTATAGTAGAGTTTACCATTACTCCAGTACGTTTACATCCGCTTTGCCGGGAAATACATGACGCGCACAAATTCCGTTGCCCCCCCGGAGTAGAACTGATTTATGAACCCTCGGATGAAGATATTGTCATCGAAGGAGATAAGAACCGTATCTTCCAAGTGATTTCCAATTTGATAGGAAATGCATTCAAATTCACCACTAGTGGTAACATCAGCTATGGTTATCATTGCAAAGAAGATAAAATAGAATTTCATGTCAGCGACACGGGTATCGGTATTGAAGCCGACAAATTATGTAAGGTTTTTGAACGTTTTGTCAAAGTGAATACTTTTGCCCAAGGTACCGGTCTGGGGCTATCCATCTGTAAAACCATCATCGAACGGTTAGGTGGTAGCATATCCGTCAGTTCGGAAATGGGTAATGGTACCACTTTTACTTTCACCTTGCCTCTACATTCAAGTAAATCACAAGTAAAGAAAAAGAATAGAAGTGAAGAAAACGTCACACAACAGATCTCTATTCAAGATAGTCGCGAGGAAAACATATATAAATTTAAAGACAACAAAACTGATACCGATAAAGAACAAAAAGACGAAAAAAAAACAAAAACAATATTGATAGCAGAAGATACGGACAGTAATTATATTCTGACAAAAGCAATACTAGGAAAGTTATACCATCTGGAACGTGCCAAAGACGGTATGGAGGTGGTGACCATGTTTGAGACAGTACGCCCCGACCTCATTTTAATGGATATGAAGATGCCGAACCTCGGAGGATTGGATGCCACCAAAATCATTCGTGAACTTTCACCGGACATACCTATCATCGCTCTTACGGCTTATGCTTATGAACATGATAAACAAGCTGCCTTTGATGCAGGATGCAATGATTTCCTGACAAAACCATTCACTCAAGAGATTTTAAAGGAAACTATCAAAAAATGGTTATAGAGAAATGATAATTCAACAGATTAATTATTGAAACACAGATTAGCGTAAATTTTTACAAAGAATTTTATTTTCAAAGTACTGCATACCGCCTTATAATCTACGAAAATCTGTGTTTCAATAATTTTTCATTTTATGCAAAGATATCACTTCTCTGGATATAAGCTATCACGTCGCCTTTATTGACATTACCACCTTGTTGCACACAAACTTCCACAACGCGTCCCGTAAATCCGGTCATCACCTTCTCATATTCACCCCATGGCGTAGAGAGATAACAGAAAACTTCATCATGTTGATATTTTCGTCCGATAAACGGTGCAGTAGAGGGTCCCTCTACCGATACTTCCCACAAAACCTGCCCTTTGGAAGGAGCTATTACCGGATCTGCCTTTGCCCGTTTCAGTTTCTTAATCTCCTCTTCAGAATATCCACTCTTTGCCATAGCGGCATCCTTAGCACGCTGCAATTCATCCTGGAAACGTTTTTTCGCAATACCCGATTTATAATCACGATACTGACGATCGTGCATGGCAAGTTCGAAGAGTTCTTCATCATCTTCTCCATATTCCCAACCATTCTCATCCATTTCCTTGCGATATTCATCCAGAGCATCCGGATAATTCAGTTGCGGATCGGCATCCACAAACTCATATTCTTTGGACTTGGCAAGCTCAATGATCTCAGGAGCCAAAGCTCCCGGAAGTCGCCCGCTTTTACCCAAAATCATATCCCACGTATGGTTGTCTATCATCGTCCAGCGTTCTTCACCTTTCACCAGCTGCATAACATTCATCAACGCTACATTCTTCACGTACTGGCTGAACGGAGTTACCAAAGGAGGATAACCTAATTTTGGCCAAACATACTCCACTTCATCAAAAAGCATCACCAGTAAATCATCAATATTCAGTTCCGGCTGGTTCTTTCCTTTTAAAATCATATTAATTCCTGAATGTACACCTTTTAGGTCAGCCATCATAGATCCCATCATACCGCCCGGCAATCCGCACTTCAACAAAAGAGAAGAAGTATGCTTGTTAGTAGGATCCATAAAAAAACCAAGAAAATCATCTATAAACTCTTGCGTCATGGCACGCGCCTTCATATAGGCTTTCATATTGATATCAGGTACCCGGAAACCTTTATCCTTCAGCATCGCCTGTACTGAAATAACATCCGGATGCACTTTTCCCCATGACATAGGTTCCATAGCTACATCAATAATGTCGGCACCATTCTCGCAAACTTCAAGAATGGAAGCCATGGAAAGTCCTGGTCCGCTATGACCATGATATTGAATAATCACCTCAGGATGTTTTTCCTTTATAGCTTTTGTCAGCCGTCCCAACATACCCGGCCGACCGATACCAGCCATATCTTTCAGGCAAATTTCAGGTGCTCCGGCTTCAATCAGACGATCGGCAATAGTGGCATAATATTCTACCGTATGCACAGGTGAGTGTGTAATGCAAAGGGTAGCCTGCGGAATCATTCCTGCCTCAAGGGCATAATGAATAGAAGGAATTATATTCCGGGACTCATTCAGTCCGCAGAAGATACGAGTAATGTCCACCCCCTGTGCATGCTTCACTTTGTACATCAGACGGCGTATATCTGCCGGAACAGGATACATGCGCAACGCATTCAGACCACGGTCGAGCATGTGTGTCTGTATACCTGCTTCATGAAAAGGTTTAGTAAAAGCACGTACTGCTTTGTTGGGATTTTCACCATAGAGAAGGTTTACTTGCTCGAAAGCTCCTCCATTCGTCTCCACACGGGCAAAACAGCCCATTTCGACAATCAGCGGGGCAATACGGACCAATTGGTCTACCCGAGGCTGGTATTTACCGGACGATTGCCACATGTCGCGATAAACAAGACTGAATTTAATCTCCTTTTTCATCATAGTCAGTAATAAGTGATTTTTCTTTTTGGTTAACTTAATATATACAAATATAAAGGATTATTCTGACATATAGTCAAAATAATCCTATTAATTTTCAAATAAAAGAGATGTTTTATATCATAATGTCAAATCCCTCATTTATTTGACATATACATTAAAATATAAATAGACATTAAACAAAATCCTTTAACTCTTCCTGTAACTTTTGTCTCGTAAAAAAGATGCGGCTTTTCACTGTTCCTAATGGCAACCCAAGCCGTTCGGCTATCTCACGGTACTTAAAACCAGAGACATGCATAGAAAAAGGAACTTTATAATCACGTGGCAATGAATTGACGATACGATGCATTTCTTTTAAATCATAAGACCCTTCAGTGCTTGCGAAACCGGAGTCTTGGGGCATATTCAAATGATACAAATTATCTGTTTGGTCTACAAATGTCTGTTCACGGACAATTTTCCGATAATTATTAATAAAGATATTGCGCATGATTGTGTACATCCACCCTTTAAAATTAGTATCTGGTTCAAATTTATCCTCATTATCCAAGGCTTTTAGAGATGTCTCCTGCAACAAATCATTCGCTTCTTCCCGGTCGGCCGTCAATTTGTATGCAAAGCGAAGCAGTTCTTCTTGCACAGCAAGTAAATCTTTTCTAAAACTGTAAGTATTCATACTTTGCTAAATTTTTTATGGTTAATATTCGTTTAGGTTTTATGATTGCAAGTATACGGAGGATTTCAAATCTCTTAGGATGAGATATGATTTTTCTTTGGGGTAAAAACTATCAATTGACAGTTTTCACCCCTTGTTTTGACAGTTTTCAGGTGCCGATATGCCTAAACGATAACCAAATTTAGAAAAATATTCATGAATTATGTTTCTTCATCTCCACTCCCCGAAAGAATGGGAAGACAGATTTTATATTTCACCGCTAATATACGGGTAACGAAAACCGTAACACCGCCAACTACCTGACATGCATAAGACTCCATGCCCATAAGATCACACAACCAATAGAAAGTCCCTCCTACCACACAGGCCATGGCATAAATTTCTTTACGGAATATCAGCGGGATTTCATTGATGAACACATCACGAATAACACCTCCCGCCGCACCGGTAATACTACCCATAATAATAGCCACCCAGAATGGATATCCCAATGCGATACTCTTACCCACACCGACAACTGTAAACAATGCCAAGCCAATGCTGTCAAATATAAAAAAAGTATTATGCAAATGAATTAGATGTTTCCCAAAAAAGATAACCCACAAAAGAGCCAATCCGGTACAGATTAAATATATAGGATCTGTCATCCAACCGGGAGTCACATCCAGTAAAAGATCACGTATCGTACCGCCACCTATAGCCGTAACGAACCCTACTACATACGCCCCAAACCAATCAAACCGTTTTGCCGAAGCCAGACGTATACCACTGATGGCAAAGGCAAAAGTTCCTATAAAATCGAGTATCTGAACAAATGTTGGCATGAAAATAGAATTTTAGATTTACGATTTAAGATTTTATGATTGACATCTATCAATTTTATCGGCAAAGTAACGAATAATTTCCCTAAGAATACGTATTTTTGTCTCATCATTTTTCACCTTATAAACAATGAAAGTAACCATCGTATCGGGAGCACGTCCCAACTTCATGAAGATAGCCCCTATCTGCCGCGCCATTGACGCAGCCAAAGAAACCGGAAAAAAAATTTCATACCGTATTATATATACCGGTTCTAAAGACGACGCCACTTTAGATGCCTCTCTTTTTTCCGACCTGGCCATGAAAAGTCCCGATGGTTATTTGGATGTCAGCGGACGTGCCCACTCACAAGTAGCCGCTTCCATCATGTTGGCTTTTGAAAAAGAATTAAATGAACATCCTGCACAAGTGGTACTCGTAGTAGATGACATGACTGCCACAATGAGCTGCGCCATCGTCGCTAAAAAACGCGGACTGAAAGTGGCACATGTCATTGCCGGTACACGTTCATTCGATATGAATATGCCTCGTGAGGTGAACCGTACAATAGTAGATGCCATTTCCGATTATCTCTTTACAGCCGGCATGGTAGCCAACCGTAATCTTAACCAAGAAGGGATGATACCGGAATATATCCATTACGTAGGAAATATCCTCATTGATACCATTCGTTACAACCGCCACCGACTGGTACAACCATTGTGGTTCACTAGCCTTGGTTTACGTAAAGGCAACTATCTTTTACTGACCCTAAACCGTCACGACCTACTGGAAAAGAAAACTGTATTGCACTCGCTGATGCAAACCCTTTTGGAGAAAGCCAACGGAATGCCCATCGTCTCTCCTTTGCATCCATATGTAGAGAAAACATTAAAATCATTGGAATTGAAAGCCCCCAATCTGCATATCCTGCCTCCACAGAGTTACTTGCATTTTGGCTTTCTCATCAACCAGGCCAAAGGGATCGTGACCGATTCCGGTAATATCGCAGAAGAAGCCACATTCCTTGACGTTCCATGTATTACCCTCAATACATACGCCGAACATCCTGAAACATGGCGCATCGGTACCAATGAGTTGGTTGGCGAAAATTCTTTTGCTCTCTCCGCCGCACTGGACAAACTACTTCAAGGTGAATGGAAACATGCTACCCTACCCGAACGCTGGGACGGACGGACGGCAGAACGTATCGTACAAACGCTCATAAATGGAGAAAAACTTTAAATAAAGGTTACCAAAATACTTGCCTATAAAAACCTTACGAGTTGTACAACCGGAACGGTATAAGCTATATGACTTATACGTGATGGGTTGTACAACTCGTAAGGTTTCATTGGTAATCGCAAAAGCGGATAGTTATCCGCTTTTGCCCTACACATAGGCGACATTAATAATCGCCGTCATTTATTATTTATAAGTATATTTGTACTTGCTACCATCTGAATTGAATACAGTAGGATAATCACCGTCAAATTCATAAGAATAATTAGAAGTATAACTGTAATCTCCCTCATCGACAGACTTCACTGATTTCAGCATATTTTTAGTAGACTTACCAAGCAGCCCTGCATAATAAGCATACTCCAACTCATCAAGATCAACTACTTCATCAAAGAAAGAGAAACCGATCTTATTTACTTCGCCTCCATAAGTAGAAGTACGTGTATTCGTACCGGAATCGGTATCACCGTCTTCCTTTTCAGTCCAGTTTTCTACTGTCTTAGTAATGTTACCGTCCTCCCAAGTTAATTGAATTTTTGTAGTATATTCGTCTCCGTCACTATCTTTTTCATTTATCTGAACAGTTGTTAAATGCCCATCCTTATCATAAGAAAATGACATCGTAGTGTTGGATGTATAAGTCTCGTTATTATATACTTCTGTATACACCCCGGTACCATGTGATATAAATCCATTAGAACCGATATTCATTGTATAAACCTCGGTATCTTTTGAATTACCATACTCATAGATACTGGTCATTGTTACTGTATTACCAGAATAAGCAAAGGTGTATTTAGAATCACCATCATCCACACTTACCAACTTATTGTCAGCATAAGTGAATTTAGTAACACCTCCATATGCATCACTAATAGTTGCAACTTTCTTTACTCCTTCAGGAAAGATATTACCTGTACCTGCATTTTCCGCATTATTGTCATCATCCCCACAAGAAGTAAATCCCACACATAAGAATAAGGCAATCATACTTGCCCATAAATTAAATTTTTTCATATTACATTTTGTTTATTTATTTTTGACAGCGCAAAATTATTAATTTTACAATAATGCACAAATATTTTTATACAAAAAAAACATATTATTTCATCAAACAAACACACTAAATTGTCTATTTTCGTGATTAAATATATAGAAACCAATAACATTAATTTAGACAATAAAAATTACCGTCATTGTTTCTCTTTAAACATCCCTCTCATTTCTTTAAAATATATTTGCTTCTTGTTTAGCTGTAATTTGTTAACTTTGCAACCTGATTATGAAATATATGAAGCAATTATATACCATTATTATTTTATTCTTGCTATCCCTATTTGCCTCTACAGGCGCATCGGCACAGATTAAAGGCGTTATTACAGACTCCCTCACTCACGAGCCATTGATGTATATCACTGTTCAATATGAAGGTAAAGGTGTGGGTAGCATCTCCAATGCCGACGGAGAATATCATGTAGAAGCTCATAAAGGATGGGATGAACTGACTTTTTCTGCTATCGGATATGTTACGAAAAAAGTAAAATTCGCTCCAGGCACCAAAGTATTGAACGTAAAGATGATGCCTGCCGACGTTATGCTTTCTGAGGTTGTCGTTAAACCCCAAAAAGAAAAATACTCTCGCAAAAACAACCCTGCCGTGGAGTTCATGAAGAAGGTTATCGAGCACAAAAAAGCTCTAAAGTTGGAAGAGAATGATTACTACCAATATCAGAAATACGAAAAAATGAAGATGTCCATGAACGATGTTACTCCAGAAAAAATGGAAAAAGGCATCTACAAGAAATTCTCTTTTTTCAAAGACCAGGTAGAATTGTCTCCTAAGACCAATAAGATGATTTTGCCTATCTCCATCAAGGAAACAGCCTCCAGAACCATCTATCGTAAAAGTCCTAAAAGTGAAAAAACAATCATCGAAGGTATGAACTCTACCGGCATCGAAGAGTTTTTTAGTACAGGTGATATGCTAGGAACTATTCTGACCGATGTATTCTCGGACGTAAACATCTACGACGACGATATCCGCTTATTGCAGCGTCGTTTCGTCAGCCCTATCGGACGAGGTGCCATCAGTTTCTATAAATTCTATCTTATGGATACTTTGATGGTGGATAAACGGGAATGTGTACATCTTACTTTTGTACCTCAGAACTCTCAGGATTTCGGTTTCACCGGACATTTGTATGTTGTTAAGGACTCTACTTATGCCGTTAAGAAGTGTATTATGAATCTCCCTAAAAAAACAGGAGTCAACTTTGTGGAAAATCTCGATATCGTACAGCAATTCGAACAATTGCCCGATAGTAACTGGGTGCTTACCGACGATGATATGACCGTAGAACTGGCATTGATGAAAGGTATACAAGGATTGGAAGTGCAACGAACTACGAAATACAGTAATTATAAATTCGAAGAGATAGAACCCCGGTTGTTTCGTTTAAAAGGAAGTGTCATCAAAGAAGCCAACATGCTTTCGAAGAGTGATGAATACTGGGCTCAAGTGCGCCAAGTGCCGCTCACCAAAAAAGAAAGTAATATGGATATCTTCATGAATCGTATTGAACAGATACCGGGCTTCAAATATGTCATTTTCGGGGCGAAAGCGCTTATTGAGAATTTTGTGGAGACCGGTAGCAAAAAACATCCGAGTAAGTTCGACTTCGGACCGATCAATACCATGATTACCAGTAACTATGTGAATGGTACCCGTTTCCGTGTCAGCGGTATGACTACAGGAAATCTTGACCCTCACTGGAGTTTCAGCGGATATGGAGCATACGGTACGAGAGACAAGAAGTGGTTTTATTCAGGACAAGCCGCATATTCATTCAACAAACGTGAATACGTATTATGGGAGTTTCCCAAACATTATCTTGGTTTCAAGTACACCTACGATGTAATGTCGCCTATGGACAAGTATCTGGAAACTGATAAAGACAATATGTTTGTCGGCTGGAAGTGGACAAAAGTGGACCAAATGTCTTATATGCGTGATGCCACCTTAATGTACGAATTAGAAACCAATACCGGTTTTTCTGTTAAAGCCATGGCACGTCATCGTAACGACCAACCTGCCGGAATGCTTCAATATTGGAAAAACAATGGGGACGTTCCGGGTGAGTGGGATCAAAAGAATACATTGGTACATGATATTACCACTGCCGAACTGGGTGTGACTTTACGTTATGCTCCAGGTGAGACCTACGTCAACACCAAGCAACGCCGCGTTCCCGTATCACTGGATGCTCCTATTTTCTCCCTCTCCCACACTACCGGTTTTAAAGGTGTACTCGGTGGAGACTATAACTTTAACCTGACAGAAGCAAGTATCCGCAAACGCTTTTGGTTTGGTTCCTGGGGCAAGCTGGATGTCACGGCACGTGCCGGAGCTCAATGGAATACAGTCCCGTTTCCCTTGTTGAACCTGCCGATGGCAAACCTTTCGTATATCACACAACATAATGAATCGTTCTCGCTTATCAATAACATGGAATTCTTAAACGACCGTTATGCCTCTCTTGCCCTGACATACGACATGAACGGAAAACTATTCAACCGCATCCCGCTTATTAAAAAACTCAAATGGCGTGAAGCATTTCGTATTCGCGGATTGTGGGGTACATTGACAGATAAGAACAATCCATATAAAAGCAGTAACCCCGATTTGTTCCTGTTCCCGATGCGGGACGGCATGCCTACCAGTTATGTAATGGGCAAAACGCCCTATATAGAAGCCAGTGTAGGTATATATAACATTTTCAAGTTACTACATATCGAATATGTTCGTCGCCTCACCTATACAGATATTCCGGGAGTGAAAAAAGGCGGTATCCGGTTTATGATTTTAATGATATTCTAAATTATGCCTCCATTAGCAGAACGGCTTCGGCCCAAGACATTAGATGAATACATCGGTCAGAAACATTTAGTCGGACCGGGTGCAGTGTTGCGTAAGATGATTGACGCAGGACGTATCTCCTCGTTTATACTTTGGGGACCACCGGGAGTAGGAAAAACGACATTAGCACAGATCATAGCCAATAAACTCGATACTCCGTTTTATACTCTCAGCGCCGTGACCAGCGGTGTAAAGGATGTGCGCGACGTGATAGAGCGCGCCAAGAACAACCGTTTTTTCTCGCAATCAAGTCCTATCTTGTTTATCGATGAAATCCATCGTTTCAGTAAGTCCCAACAAGATTCATTGCTGGGCGCTGTGGAGCAAGGTACTGTCACCCTGATAGGAGCTACCACAGAAAATCCTTCTTTTGAAGTGATCCGTCCATTGCTCTCCCGTTGCCAACTTTATGTATTGAAGTCGTTGGAAAAAGATGATTTACTGGAATTACTTCAACGAGCTATTTCCACAGATATCGTCTTAAAAGAACGAAAGATTGAACTCAAAGAAACTACCGCTATGCTACGTTATAGCGGTGGAGATGCCCGGAAATTACTCAATATCCTCGAACTGGTAGTACAATCCGAAAACTCCGACCCTGTTGTCATTACCGACAAAATGGTGACCGAACGGTTGCAACAAAACCCATTGGCATACGACAAGGATGGAGAGTTACACTATGATATTATCTCTGCATTCATCAAATCTATCCGGGGAAGCGACCCCGACGGAGCTGTCTACTGGCTTGCACGTATGGTTGAAGGAGGTGAAGATCCTGCTTTCATCGCCCGGCGTCTTGTCATATCCGCTTCCGAAGACATCGGACTAGCCAATCCCAATGCTTTGTTGATAGCTAATGCATGCTTTGACACTATCATGAAAGTTGGTTGGCCCGAAGGGCGTATTCCTTTGGCGGAAGCTACCATATATCTTGCCACAAGCCCTAAGAGCAATTCTGCATACATGGCTATCAATAATGCCCTGGAGATTGTGAGGCAAACCGGTAATCTACCTGTTCCTCTGCACTTACGCAATGCTCCCACCAAACTGATGAAACAGTTGGGCTATGGTGATAATTACAAATATGCCCATGACTATCCCGGTAATTTCGTCCGTCAGCAATTCTTACCCGACGAATTGAAAAACCGGATCATCTGGGAACCGCAAAACAATGCTGCTGAACAAAAACATAAAGAACGGATGCAGGCATTGTGGGGAAAATATTCTTGAATTCCTTGAAAGGAAAAAAGAAAATGCTCGCTACTTGATAAAGTACATAGATGAACCAATAATAAACCAAACTATTCCTCCTTCTTCTTTTTTCAGGGAGATGGAAGATTATAAATCACAAATTATGAAAATAGTAGTATTAGACGGTTATGCCGCCAATCCCGGAGATCTTTCGTGGGACGAATTAAAAGCATTAGGTGAATGTACTATCTATGAACGTACTTCTCCTGAAGAAGTACTGGAACGTGCCGCCGGAGCCGAAATCCTGTTAACCAACAAAGTGGTGCTTAATGCTGAAATCATAGCGGCTTTACCGGAACTGAAATATATTGGTGTACTTGCCACCGGATATAATATTGTTGATGTTACAGCAGCTAAAGAACATGGTATCATTGTGACTAATATCCCCGCATACAGTACCGATTCAGTTGCACAAATGGTCTTTGCCCACATCTTGAACATCGCCCAGCAGGTACAACACTATACCGACGAAATTCGTACAGGACGTTGGAGCAACAGTCCTGATTTCTGTTTTTGGGATACTCCGCTCATCGAGCTTCGTGGAAAGAAAATAGGTATCATCGGACTGGGACATACCGGCTATAATACAGCACGTATAGCTATAGGCTTTGGTATGGAAGTCTATGCTTATACCTCAAAATCCCCCTTCCAACTTCCTCCCGAAATAAAAAAGATGGAACTTGACGAGCTTTTCAGTACGTGTGATATTGTCAGCCTGCATTGTCCTCTCACCGGCACAACCCATGGACTAATAAACTCGAAACGTCTCAAACAGATGAAACCGACTGCAATCCTTATCAATACCGGACGCGGACCGCTCATCAACGAGCAAGACCTTGCGGATGCCCTGAACAATGGCACTATCTTTGCCGCCGGTCTGGATGTACTTACCCAAGAACCTCCCCGATCCGATAATCCTCTGCTCACCGCCAAGAATTGTTATATCACTCCACACATTGCGTGGGCAAGCAGTGCTGCACGCGAACGCCTTATGCAAATTATGCTTGAAAATGTAAAAGCCTATTTAGGTGGAAAGCCGGTTAACAACGTTGCCAAGTGACATTAGTATTTGATAATTAACTCTTATGGGAAAAGCCGCAGTCAAAGGACTATTTCATATCATTATAATAGCCGCCACCATTGTTTTGGCGGCTATTACTATCATAGCTTCCCGATCGGGACATTATGTTCCTGTTAATTCCGTAATTATGCCCCTGTTGGGACTTGCTATCCCGGTTTTGCTACTTTGTAACCTGGCAGTAGCTATTTGTTGGACATTTGCACGTAAGTGGTGGGCTTTAGTGCCTTTGGCAGCTTTCCTTTTTAACTGGCCATATCTGACATCTGTCATCCAGTTTAACTCAACTCATGAAATACCAACAGATGCTTTGGGAAAAAACAATCGCCCTAACGGTTATCTGACTGTTGCTACCTATAATGTACATAGTTTCGGTAATGAAATAACCGGTTATTCCTGTAAAGAAATAGCTAAATATATGCAAAAGAAGCATGTTGATGTACTTTGTTTCCAAGAGTTCGGTGACAACAAATATTTTCCCGTAGATAGTTTACGCCATGCACTTTCCTATTGGAAGTATGTTTCCATACCCACCGGAAATTCTATCCACAATGTTCTCCCCATCGCCGTATTCAGTCGTTTCCCACTAGCAAACGAGCGTTTCATTGCCTACCCATATAGTGCCAATTGTAGCATGACATGTGATATTGTTTTAGGTATGGATACTATCCGGCTCCTAAACAATCATCTGCAAACTACCAGTGTAAGTCAAAATCGTAAAAGATGGCAACGTGAACTTGCCACAGATGATACCCGCCGTGAAGCCCAAGCTATGCAAGATGCTGCCGGAACTTTGCACGATAACTTTGTAAAACGTGCCGCCCAAACAGACAGTATCTGTCATCTTGCCATAACCAGTCCCTATCCCGTACTTGTATGCGGTGACTTCAATTCTTTGCCTTCTTCCCATACTTACTATCAGTTATCAGAAATCCTGCAAGACGGTTTCAAAACCGGAGGTTGCGGTTACATGTATACTTATCGTTACGGAAAGCGCTTATTCCGAATTGATTATGCCTTTCATTCTCCCGAACTTGAATGTATAAACTATTATTCTCCTGATTTGGATTTATGTAGCGATCACAATCCGGTGGTGTTTACGGTAAAATACTAAATTCGGTTTGTACTTTTATTATCCTTTCATCCTTTAGCCGGAATAGTATAGAATATACTCGCATACCAAATAAAAATAGAGGGTCGTTCCGGCTATTCCGAAACAACCCTCAACATCTATTAAATATTAAATAAACCTTGGCTCCTCATTAGAAAGTCAAACGGATACCCACTTGTGCATGCCAACGCGAAGCGGTATCATTCTTAGTGATCTTTGCGTTGTTGAAATAATAAGTAGGAGTCTTTTGACCGTTATTATCCGTAGTTAAAGATGCTACTGTAAGCGGTGAAAGGTTATAGGCAGAACTATAGTTTACACCCCATTTTTTATTAAGCATATTAGCAAAATTGATAATATCGAATGTGAACTCCAGTTTACCCAGTCCTTTAGGATTATAGATAGTCTGAGCTAAATGGAGATTGATCTCATGTTCCCAATTGCTGAGATTAGAGTTCCTCACAGCATATTGCCCACGATGGTTCTTGGCATAATCGTCGTTCTCAATCCACCGCGCAAATGCCTGACGACCTTCTTCTGCGGTTCTGACAAGTTCATTCTTATCATATTCATCTACAAAGTTCATTTTGGCAAGTTCGCTTTCCGTAGGAATATACAATAAAGAATTACCGCTAAACCCATCACCGTTAAAATCAGACTTTTCATTCATTGTCAAGCTATAGCGGCTTCCTGAGAAAGCATTATAAATTACAGAAATAGAAGTACTCATCCAGTTATTCCAATACTTCGGAGTAGTATAAGCAGCCTGTACCATTATACGATGGGGTATATCAAACTTGGAGAAACTGAGTTCATTACCACTATTAGTATCATGTGAATAATTATACTTCCAGTTGGAATATGCTACAGAAGAAGTCCCGTCATTTACAGACTTGGAATGTCCAAATGTATATGACGCTGACATATCAAGACCGAATCCAAAGTGTTTTTCCAACAACGCAGATAAAGCATAGCTATATCCTTTATTCGTATTCTTCAAATTAATGATAGAATAGTAATCACCGGCTTGCGCTTTATAATAAGGAGAAGTAGAAGCTTCTACGCCAGGAACAGCATAAACCTGTCCGTTCTCGACCAATGCCAAATTTTCGAAGAAAACATTATTCATAGTCTTTGAATAAACTCCTTCAAGAGTCATTTTCACATTACCCGGTAAAAATTGCTCATAAGCCAAATTAGCGCGCAAAACTTGCGGATACTTAAAGTTCTTTGAGGTAGTCACAATATCCTGTTTGGCATCCGTTGTTGCGGCTGCTTTCGGATTTTCATGGTATTCCGTCAAAGTAGGAGCGCCGTTAGTATAGTTTTTATCAGCATCCTTAGGAGCGATAGTAGTTCCTTTCTGCTCCATGCCTGTATTATTAAAGGAGTTACTGAGCCATACAAAAGGTACACGTCCGGTAAAGATACCTACTCCCCCACGGAACAAAGTACGGTGGCTGTCATCAGCATACCAACTGAAACCTACACGAGGTGAGACCATCAATTTGGCACTCGGAGTCTCACCCACTTTTACACCCATGTTACGTTCTGCGGCAAAAGTATTGAAAGCCGGATTAACGGTAGGTTTGTTAAACAGTAAAGGTATGTCAAAACGAATACCATAAGTAAAGTTGAAATTACGGGATACAATCCATTTATCCTGAACATAAAATCCAAACTGACCGGCTTTCATCACAGGAGCATATTTCAAATCACCGCCCGTAAGTGCCGGATCACTATACTTATAAGTAAACTGATAGGGTTTGTCTTGCATAAATAAATCTAATGAATTGTAATACCATGCCCCCTCGGATGCCTGGATAAACAAGTTACTGATACGGTATATTTCATTATGCGTACCGAAAGTCAAGGTATGATCACCCAAATACCAAGAAAGGTTATCTTCAAAGCTATATACATCTTGATCCAACTTGTTAGCCCCTGAAGAATATTCAGTTCCTACATTAACTGTTATTTTAGTTTGACCATCAGCAGCCAATACATTTTTGATCTGAAGATTTGGACCTAAATAATCTGTATCACGGAAATCGCGTACAAAAGTACCGGACGCACGGAATTCATTGTACATTTTGTCACCCAAACGAGAATTCAACTCAGCTACAATAGAATTGGTTTTATTATTCATGCGATAACCACTATTCTCAAAATAATAAGTAGTAGAGTTAGCGCCATATACATCCTTATAAGAATTATTGTGCTGGAAACGTACAGCCAACTTATGATTATCATTAATATTCCAGTCTAAACGAGCCAATAAGCCAAATGACTTTTGTTCAATATCACGTTGATTATAAGCATCGGACTTACCGGTGATTTTAGCATATTGATCAACAATTTGTTTTGCAGTAGCAGTCGTTATGTAGTTAGTGGTGTACCCCGGATAAATACTGAAAGGATAACTGTTTTTTTGCCCTTCTGCACTTACAAAATAAAACAATTTATTCTTAACGATAACTCCTCCAAGTGTGCCACCATACGTGCGGTCAAATTGCTGAGACATTGGAGATTTAATGTAATCACGGATAGCACTGTATTTACCATACATATTCTGATTATTAAAGTAAGTGTAGGCCGATCCATGGGTTTCATTAGTACCCTGTTTTGTAATGGCATTGATACCACCACCAGTAAATCCACCCTGGCGTACATCATAAGGAGCAACTACAACCTGTATCTCCTGAATCGCATCCATAGAAATAGGATTGGCTCCGGTTTGATCACCATTCGTTCCACCGGAAGAAAGTCCGAATACATCGTTAGCTACTGTACCGTCTATCTGGAAACTATTGTAACGATTATTAGAACCGACAAAAGTAATGCCTCCTATCTTAGAAGCTGTAACCAAAGGACTGTTCTTCACAATGTCGTAAATGTCACGGCTTACTGTCGGAGTATTTTCAATATTTTCAAGCGAAAAATTCTTTGCTGCACCCGTTTTGGTTTTAGCATCGGCAACTACAAGAACCTCATCCAACAACTCAGAACTTGGATGTAGCGTAACATTCTGAACATAAGTATTACCAAGTTCCAGAATAATACCTTTAAATACAGAAGTCTGATAACCTACATACGATACTTGTACCTTGTACGGACCTCCCGTACGCATACCTTGAATTGTGTATCGACCATCAACATTGGTGATAGCCCCATACGAAGTTCCTGACGGTTCATGAACAGCCATAATTGTAGCACCAATCACAGGCTCATTTTGTTCATCAATTACCTTGCCACTCATCGCAGCAGTAGTAGTTTGCGCATTAACGCCTATAGTAACCAAGAATGAAATTACTATAAACACAAATCTCAGTCTTTTTAACATAATACCATTAAATTAATTCCTTAAAATGTTATATTTCTCAAAACACACACAAAGATAAGTAAAATAATGTACATACATATTACACGCTCATTACATTTTTTAAGACTTTAAGAAACACTTTAGTATGGTCATACAAAGTATTTACCCAATTCATGATCAAATCAAACCAACCCAAACCTTCATTAATAAAAAGTTTTGCAACTAAAAAATACACATTTTTCTCTTTTTAGACCAACAAAAAGAAAAAGTGCAATTATTTATGTACCTTTGCCGCGCTTTTTATGACTCTAAAGTAAGAAACGCTTATGCAAAAATCCGACTGCATCATCGGTGTAGAGCACGTATCGAAGTTCTTCGGAGATAAGGCCGTACTGAACGATGTAAATTTATCTGTCCGTAAGGGCGAGTTTGTAACGATATTGGGACCATCCGGTTGCGGAAAAACAACATTGTTACGCCTAATTGCAGGTTTCCAAACTGCTTCAGAAGGGGTAATTACCATTGCCGGAAAAGACATAACACAGACACCACCGCACAAACGTCCGGTAAACACGGTGTTCCAAAAATATGCTCTCTTTCCTCACCTTAATGTATTCAATAATATTGCTTTCGGTCTCAAGTTAAAAAAGATGCCTGCCACCACTATTGAAAAAAAAGTGAAACAAGCACTCCGTATGGTGGGTATGACGGACTATGAATATCGTGACGTTGATTCGCTCTCCGGCGGCCAACAACAACGCGTAGCCATTGCTCGTGCCATTGTCAATGAACCGGAAGTGTTGTTACTGGATGAACCGCTTGCCGCATTAGACCTGAAAATGCGTAAGGACATGCAGATGGAACTGAAAGAAATGCACCAAAAATTGGGTATTACCTTTATCTACGTCACACACGACCAGGAAGAGGCGCTTACTTTAAGTGATACCATCGTCGTAATGAGCGAAGGAAAGATACAGCAAATCGGTACTCCGATAGATATCTACAATGAACCTATCAACTCTTTTGTAGCTGATTTTATCGGTGAAAGCAATATATTGAACGGTGTGATGATAAAGGATAAACTCGTCACTTTTGCCGGACACGAATTCGAATGTGTGGATGAAGGTTTTGGAGAACAAGCACAAGTAGACGTGGTGTTGCGGCCGGAAGACCTTTATATCTTCGAGCCATCGGATGCCGCACAATTGACGGGTATCGTAACCAGTTGTATCTTCAAAGGTGTACATTATGAAATGCTGGTACAAACTCACGAAGGCTACGAACTGATGGTACAAGATTACCATTGTTTTGAAGCCGGACGTGAAGTAGGTTTGCTGGTAAAACCATTTGATATCCACGTAATGAAAAAGGAACGCACTTGTAATACATTCCAAGGAAAGCTGATTGACGAAACCCATGTAGAGTTTTTAGGCTGTGCTTTTGAATGTGATCCTGTGCATGATATCGAACCGGAAACCCCAGTACAAGTAGAAATCGATTTCCAAAACGTCATTCTTGAAGATAACGAAGAAGATGGGCGACTGACAGGAGATGTAAAATTTATCCTCTATAAAGGCAACCATTATCATCTTACAGTGTTTACCGATTGGGACGAGGATATCTTCGTTGATACCAATGACGTATGGGATGATGGCGACCGTGTAGGAATTCGCATTGCCCCTGAAAATATACGGATTGTTCAACCTATTAAAAAGGAAGGAAGTGACCAGTAAGTTATCCTATTTCTTCATGCGGCGGCGCAACTGGACAGTGCCCTACGCGTTATTTTTACTTATATTTGTAATAGTACCGCTACTACTCATTGTGTTGTATGCCTTTACAGATGCCGAAGGGACGTTTACCTTTGCCAACTTCCGCAAGTTCATGATGCATCCCGAGGCACTGAACACATTCGTCTACTCCATCGGCATTGCAATAATAACAACACTTGCATGTCTGTTGCTGGGTTATCCGGCAGCCTACATTCTGAGTCAGAAACATTTCAATACTTCCCGTACGATGGTGGTACTGTTCATTCTGCCCATGTGGGTAAATATTTTGATACGTACTCTTGCCACAGTGGCACTTTTTGACTTTCTGAGTCTGCCATTGGGAGAAGGGGCATTGGTTTTCGGTATGGTATACAATTTTCTGCCTTTCATGATATATCCTATTTATAATACGCTGCAGAAAATGGATCACAGCTTGATTGAAGCTTCACAAGACTTGGGAGCCAACCCTATGCAGGTATTCGGAAAAGTAATATTACCGCTATCCATGCCGGGTATCATGAGTGGAATTGTGATGGTATTCATGCCCACAGTATCTACTTTTGCCATTGCCGAGTTACTGACAATGAACAACATCAAGTTGTTCGGTACAACGGTACAGGAAAATATCTATAACGGAATGTGGAATTATGGTGCAGCTTTGTCACTCATCATGTTGTTACTGATTGGTATTACCATTCTCTTTACCAACGAAGAAGACAGTGCGTCCAATGAAAGCGGAGGTGTAATATGATGACGCGTATTCTGGCTAAAAGTTACCTTTGGATGTTATTGGCATTACTCTATTCGCCGATTCTGATCATTATGATATTCTCTTTCACTGAAGCGAAAGTGCTTGGCAACTGGACAGGATTTTCCACAAAACTATACAGTTCGCTCTTTACAGGCGGAATGCATCACTCGCTGATGAGTGCTATCTGGAACACATTTGCCATCGCATTGCTTGCTGCCACCGCCTCCACCGTTTTGGGAAGTATTGCTGCTATCGGCATATTCAATTTGCGTACACGTACACGGCAGATAATGAACTTCGCCAATGCCATCCCAATGATGAACGCTGATATCATTACAGGTGTATCCTTGTTCCTTTTATTTGTCAGTTTCGGTATATCACAAGGATTTACGACGGTGGTATTGGCACATATCACTTTTTGTACACCATACGTGGTACTCAGTGTCATGCCTCGTCTGAAAAAGATGAATCAGAATGTATATGAAGCAGCGCTCGATCTGGGTGCCACCCCATTTCAGGCATTACGTAAAGTAATTCTCCCTGAAATATTTCCAGGAATGATTAGTGGATTTATCCTTGCATTTACGCTTTCTATCGATGACTTCGCAGTAACCATTTTTACCATTGGCAACGAAGGTTTGGAAACACTATCGACTTATATCTATGCCGATGCGCGTAAAGGCGGACTGACACCGGAACTTCGTCCGTTATCAACGATTATTTTCATAACGGTACTGGTACTGCTGATTGTGATTAACAAACGGGCAGAAAAGTCAAAAAAAGAATAACTTCTCACCTCGTCAAAAGGGAGAATTAAGAAATGATATATAAAAGCTAATGAAAAAATTAACAGTCCTATTGACCCTGCTGTGCTGCATTGGCCTGTTCGCTTCCTGCGGAGGTTCAAACGAGCAGCGCAGTCATGTACTGAAAATATATAATTGGGCAGACTATATCGATGAAGATGTACTTGCCGAATTTCCTGCCTGGTATAAGCAGCAGACCGGAGAAGATATCCGTATCATCTATCAGGTGTTCGACATCAATGAAATAATGCTTACCAAAATTGAACGCGGACATGAAGATTTTGACGTGGTATGTCCTTCTGAATATATCATCGAACGAATGCTGAAAAAAGATTTACTCTTACCCATAAACCGGAATTTCGGTAAAACACCAGACTATATTCCCAACATCTCGCCTTACATCCAAAAAGAATTGAATAAAACCAGTCAACCGGAACGTACCACTACAGACTATGCCGTACCTTATATGTGGGGTACCGCCGGTATTCTCTATAACAAGAACTTCATCACAGAAGAAGAAGCCGGAAGTTGGTATTGTTTATGGAATGTAAAGAACAAAGGTAAAATCCTAATGAAAGACAGCTATCGTGATGCATACGGTACTGCCATCATCTACGCTCATGCTAAAGAATTGGCAGACAGCACTGTTACTGTAGAACAATTAATGAACGATAATTCTTCCGAAGCCATCGAACTCGCCGAAAAATACCTGAAATCCATGAAACCCAATATCTCCGGCTGGGAAGCTGATTTTGGTAAAGAAATGATGACCAAGAACAAAACTTGGCTCAACTTAACCTGGAGTGGTGATGCCGTTTGGGCTATTGATGAAGCGAATGCTGTGGGAGTCGAACTGGATTATAAAGTCCCCCGTGAAGGAAGTAACATCTGGTACGATGGTTGGGTTATCCCGAAATATTCGCGTAATGTAAAAGCTGCGAGCTATTTCATCAACTATCTCTGCCAGCCCGAAATAGCCATGAGGAATATGGATGCGATCGGTTATGTAAGCGCTGTGGCAACTCCCGAAATCATGGAGGCAAAAATTGATACAACCATTGAAGAACGTTCCGATCTGAGTTATTTTTTCGGAGAAATTAAAGGGGCTGACAGTTTACAGATCAATCCTGTTCAATATCCCGACCGAAAAATAGTGGAACGTTGCGCCATGATACGCGATTTTGGTGACCGCACGGAACTGGTACTCGAAATGTGGAGCCGTGTAAAAGGCGATAACCTCAATACAGGTATCGTATTACTGATATTTGCCGTTTTCGGCATATTGTTTATCTGGCTGATGTATGGAAAGATACGGAAATACAAACAACAACGACACCATCGCAGACGAAAAAAAAGAAACTTGAAATCATAAATCTAAATTCTAAAAAAATGCTGACTCAAATTATCAACGGACGTATATTCACCCCGCAAGGCTGGTTGAATGAAGGTTCTGTCCTAATGCGGGATGGAAAAATCTTGGAAGTAACAAACTGTGACCTAGCCCTTATCGGTGCACGGCTCATCGATGCCAAAGGTATGTACATCGTGCCGGGTTTCGTCTGCATGCACGCACATGGTGGTGGTGGATACGACTTTACCGAATGTACGGAAGAAGCTTTCCGTGGAGCTATCCGTGCACATCTGCGGCATGGAGCTACCAGCTTCTATCCTACCCTTTCTTCTTCACCTTTCAGCAAATTGCACCAAGCTGCCGAAATATGCGAAAAACTGATGGAAGAACCCGGAAGCCCAGTGATTGGACTGCACATCGAAGGTCCGTATCTAAATCCTAAAATGGCAGGCGAACAATTTGCCGGACAAGTCAAAGAGATTGATGAGAAAGAATATAAAAAACTTATAGAGAGTACTTACTGCATTCGCCGTTGGGACGCTTCACCCGAACTTCCCGGTGCACTGGACTTTGCCCGTTACCTTCGTAAAAAAGGCATACTGGCAGCCGTATCGCATACGGAAGCTGAATATGATGGTATCAAAGAAGCCTTTGAAGCCGGTTTTACCCATGCAGCCCATTTCTACAATGCTATGCCCGGTTTCCACAAACGCCGCGAATATAAATATGAAGGCACGGTAGAAAGTGTCTATCTGACAGACGGAATGACCATTGAATTGATTGCCGACGGTATCCATTTGCCTGCTACTATTCTTAAGCTGGCCTATAAATTAAAAGGTGTTGAACATACCTGCCTGGTAACCGACGCATTATCCTATACCGCCAACGAAGACAAAGAAATCAACGATCCGAAAGTAATTATCGAGGACGGTGTTTGTAAATTGGCCGACCGTTCGGCATTGGCAGGCAGTATCGCAACCTCCGACGTGCTGATACGCACGATGGTAAAAGCAGGAATTCCTTTAGGAGATGCATTACGTATGGCTTCTGAGACTCCAGCCCGCATTATGGGAGTATACGACCGTAAAGGTTCACTGCAAAAGGACAAGGATGCCGATATACTGATTATGGATAAAGATTTGAATATCCGCGCTGTATGGCAAGCCGGAAATTTAGTTGAAGAGACAAATACACTTTTTTAAGGAAAGAGTAACAACCCCTGAATTATCACTACGGGGTTGGTTTATATTTATTAAAAGGAAAATTCTCTAAAAAAAGTACAATGCTAAACTTTTTGAGGTCAACAGATGTATTATATAAATAAATTTGCATCATTAAAACTTAAACCAACTAAAAAATAAAAAGGTATGAAAAAAATGAAGATCACAGCTATATTGCTGAGTGGTGCTTTGCTACTGGGCAGTTGCAGTACCATGAATAAAACGACTAAAGGTGGTATCATCGGTGGTGGTTCGGGTGCAGCGGCCGGAGCTATTATCGGAGGATTGATCGGTAAAGGAAAAGGCGCGGCCATTGGTGCGGCGGTAGGCGCGGCAGTAGGTACAGGCGCCGGTGTAGCCATCGGTCATAAGATGGACAAGAAGGCTGCCGAAGCTGCCAGAATTGAAGGTGCACAAGTAGAGAAAGTGACAGACTCCAACGGACTAGCTGCTGTAAAAGTTTCATTTGAATCCGGTATTTTATTTGCTTTTAACTCCGCAGCGTTAAGTAACAGTTCCAAGGCTTCTTTACGTGAACTGGCACAGATTTTAAAAGAAGATCCAACTACGGATATCGCTATTGTCGGTCATACGGATAAAGTAGGTACATACGAAGCCAATATGAAAGTCTCGAGAGAACGTGCTTATGCCGTAGAGAATTATCTGCAAGCTTGTGGTGTGTCTCCCTCACAATTCAAAAAAGTGGAAGGTGTGGGATACAATGAATATGACAATAACATGACAGCCGAACAAAATCGCCGGGTGGATGTATATATGTATGCCAGCGAACAGATGATCAAGAATGCAGAAGCAGGAAAATAAATGATGATTAAACAGAGATTTGTTAAAACGCAGATTATTGTTAATTTGCGTTTTAACAAATCTCCATTTACATCCCCACCAACACTGCGACAATGAAACTTTCAAAGCCCTTACGAATAACCCGTAACATTATATTATTCTTTTTTATCTCTACTTTTACAGTAGCAGTGATTTATCGTTTTGTGCCAGTATATATCACTCCCCTAATGGTTATCCGTAGCGTACAACAAATATTTACGGGAGAAAATCCCAAGTGGCATCACACTTGGGTATCGTCCGACAAGATATCCCCTCACCTGCCTATGGCGGTTATTGCTTCCGAAGACAATCGTTTTGCTACACACAATGGTTTCGACTTTATCGAAATAAAAAAAGCGATCGAAGAAAATGAAAGCCGCAAGCGAAAACGGGGAGCAAGTACCATCAGCCAGCAGACAGCAAAAAATGTCTTTCTTTGGCCACAGTCTTCATGGTTGCGTAAAGGTTTCGAAGTCTATTTCACCTGGTTGATCGAACTACTCTGGTCGAAAGAACGAATTATGGAAGTCTATCTTAATTCCATAGAAATGGGAAAAGGAATATACGGGGCACAAGCCGCAGCAAAATACAAATTCAATACCACAGCTGCCAAACTCACTGAAGGGCAGTGTGCACTGATTGCGGCAACTCTCCCCAATCCGATACGATTTAATTCAGCAAAACCTTCCCCATATATATTAAAAAGACAAGGACAGATACTGAGACTGATGAAACTTGTACCGAAATTTCCACCGACAGAAAAATCGGTTAAAAAGAAGAAAAGATAATAAAAGTATCCATTCTTAAAGAATACAAAAAGAATATTCACTAAATTTGCAAAATAACAAAAGTATTACATGAAATGTAATCTTTGTTGTAATTGCATTAAATGAATATAATTAATAAAACATTGGAAAAGCGTTTCCATTCTCATACTTATTAGATATTGAGCTTTAGCTCTTATTCTCTGTTCTGAAAACCGCCAAAATGAAGACCGTAGAGAATAAGTAAGTGATAGTTCACGCTGTATAGGCGTGAATTATTCGTACTTATTTATACGGTTGGGTGCTTGGCGGTACCTCAGAGCAAGATAGGTTACGGATGGTTCCGCCTTTTTTCGTACAAAAACGACACACATGGTACACATAGGTAAACTTATTGAGGAAAAACTTCGCCAACAAGGACGTTCCGTCAGTTGGTTTGCTGGTAAGCTATATTACGACCGAACTAATGTGTATTCCATATTCAAAAGAAAAAGTATAGATACAGATCTTTTATTACGTATCAGCCACGTTCTGGACTACAATTTTTTCAATTGCTACCATCCTGAATTTAAGGAGGAAGTTCTATCAAACCCAAGCAGCAAACAGGAATAATGTAGAATAATATTCTACATTGTGTAGAAATTCCGGTTACATCAATGTTTCATTTTTTCTTTCTTTCCACGCTATCTTTGCCTAATATTTTCAATGGAACTTATAAACATTGATACAAACGTAACAGTCACTATTTGCGCAATGTATCAAATAACTTTTTTAATACTAATTAAATCCAGAAAAAAAATGAAAAAGCTTGAATTGAAATTATGGTTGTCATACATATTGATAGCCCTGTGCATTGGTTTTACAGGTTGTAGCGATGACGATGAAGGTGTCAACGGTGATGCAAAAACTCTTATTATCGGTACCTGGGAATCCACCTGGTATAAAGGATACGAAATTTATAATGGCAAAAAAGAAACATGGGACGAAGCATATACCGAAGACATTTATACATTCAAAAATGACGGGTCAGGGGTATACCAAGATATATCCGGCAGTACAATACACTCAGAAAACTTCAAATGGAGTATTTCCGGTGACAAACTAAAAATTTCTTTCGACGGTTATAGTGATGAAGCTACCATCAAAACCTTGAATGAAAGCACGGCTGTCCTCACCTCTTACGAAAAAGATGAAGAAGGTGAGTTCTATAATGAAATTACTTTCAAAAAGAAATAATAATTATCAGGAAAAAAGAGGACGTATCAAAAACTAACCGAACGTCCGGAAAAGCAACGGACTGCAAAAGACAAACACAAAGGCAACCCTATCAATCCTCGCTTTAGGATATGATAGGGCTGTTTTATTACAGATAAGGATAATCAAGTTTCAGATTTAATATCCATATTCGGTAAAATCATTTTTTTAATAAGCGTGTCCTCCTCCTTCCATTTCTTTCACATCAATCTTCTTCCTGTCAATACTGCGCCAAGCATAGAATATATAAGCAAGTACAAAAGGCACCAATATAGATACATACGCCATTACCTGCAAAGTAAATTGACTGGAACAACTGTTTGCCAGCGTCAACGAACTTTGCAAGTCGGCAGTAGAAGGATAATAGGCCGTATTATTATAGCCAGCCGTAAGCAACAGGGCAAGTACCGTAAACACGGTACCTATACCGGCAAACCAGATACCTTTATCAAATGTAGGTTTCCACAATGTACGGACAATCCCCCATAGAACAGAGACTACACCCATGAGGAAAATCAGCAAGACCAAAGGCATCTCAAGAAAATTCGTCAGATATTTGTAGGGTTCCATAAACACTTCACCTGTTACCGGATTAACAGCATATCCTTCGGCAAGCAACATACGGATAACAAAGGCAAGGAAGAATATCAGGAACAAAATCGTGTTACCCCACAAAGCACGACGGGAACGTTTCAGCAAATCATTGTCATTAATATTATTAATGAAATAAAGTGCCCCCAAGATACGGGCCAAAAAGAAAACAGCCAATCCCAGCACTACATTCCAAGGATTGAGTAATGCATCAAGCCCATGTCCGGCATTTGCCCAACGACTGATAACAGGCATCACGGTATCCGCTATATTACCTTTGTTTATATAAAACTCGGAACCGGTAAAGAACGTAGCCACAGCGCCCCCCAACAACACCGGACCTACCACGCCGTTTATTACCAGAAACACACGATATGTCGTTTTACCCAATAAGTTCCCAGCTTTTGACTGGAATTCATAGCTGACGGCCTGTAACACGAAACTGAACAGGATAATCATCCATAACCAATAGGCGCCACCGAAACTCGTACTATAAAATAATGGGAACGAAGCAAAGAATGCACCCCCAAACGTAACGAGTGTAGTAAACGTAAACTCCCACTTCCGCCCTGTTGAGTTAATCATCATTTTACGCTGTTCCTCCGTTTTTCCCAGACAGAAGATGAGTGAATTACCTCCCTGTACAAATAGCAGGAATACAAGTATAGCTCCCAACAAGGAAACTACAAACCACCAATATTGCTGAAGTAATATATATGTATTCATATTTCAAATGTGATAAAATTATAATATATAATGTGTATGATAAAGTTGAAAGCACTCTATCACTTTTCTTCCGGTCCCTTGCGGATAGCCTTCAGCATAATACCGACTTCTGCAATCAGCATAACAGTGAAAAGTACAAGGAAAATAAAGAAAGTAGTCTGCACGGAACTTACATCCAACTTAGAAATGGCAGCACTGGTAGGCAACATATCCTGTATAGCCCACGGTTGGCGTCCACACTCAGCCACCACCCAACCAGCCTGTCCGGCAAGATATCCTAAAGGAACAGTCAACATAGCCACCCAATGCATCCAGCGCATCCGCGACAAATCTTTCTTATATACAAAGAAAAGAACAACAATAAAGAAGAGAATGAAATAGCCTCCCAGTATCACCATGACGCGGAACATATAGAACGTTAACGGTACATTAGGCACCAACTCATTGATATCTTTAATATAGCCATATCCAAAATATGCCACGTTCTCATTCAAAACTTTGGCAGCCACCTGTGCATCGGCATCATTACCCGCAGCCTTTGCCGCACGATAAGCCGCGAAAGCACCAATAGCCGTTTTTCCCCTTTTTATCTTTTCCTCGGCAGAAAGGGCAATCGAACCGTCTTGCAACTTATATCCACCTTGCAACAGATTGTCTATACCCGGAACAAATGCATCCATTCTCCGTTCTGCAAGCAATGACAATAACTTGGGAATTTCCAAACGGACCAGAAATGCATCTTCTCCGTCACCGGCAGTCTTCTTTTGAGGATTGAGGATACCGAAAGCAACCAATCCAGCACCATCTTGCCCCTCATAATATCCTTCCATGGCAGCCAGCTTCATAGGTTGCTTCTGCGCTACTTGGTAGCCGGAGCCATCACCTGTCCATGCAGAAAGCACAGCGGCACACAGTCCTACCCAAGCGGCAATCTTGATGCTAGCCAAGGCAAACTTCTTATCCCGGTTCTTCCAAAGATACCAGCAACTGACGCCAACCACAAACACGGCAGCCAACACCCATCCTGATAATACACTATGGAAAAACTTATTAACAGCCATCGGTGAGGTTGCCACAGCCCAGAAGTCCACCATCTCGTTACGGGCAGTTTCCGGATTGAACTCCATTCCTACAGGATTTTGCATCCAGGCATTTGCTACCAAAATCCACCATGCAGAAATCGTAGCCCCCAATCCTGTGAACCAGGTAGATGCCAAATGGAAACGTTTACTCACCTTATCCCAGCCAAAAAACATGACCGCAATAAACGTTGCCTCCATAAAGAACGCCAAAATGCCCTCGATGGCCAGCGGAGCACCGAAAATATCTCCAACAAACCAACTGTAATTACTCCAGTTCGTACCAAATTCAAACTCCAAAATCAATCCCGTAGCCACGCCCACGGCAAAATTGATACCGAAAATTTTCATCCAAAACTTAGCGGTACGTTTCCAGAACTCGTCACCCGTACGGTAGTAAGCCGTCTCCATGATGCCCATAATTACCGCCAAACCTAAAGTGAGCGGCACAAAAATCCAATGATAGATAGCAGTCAAGGCAAATTGCGCTCTCGACCAGTCGATCAGGGAAGTGTCAATGTTTTCAAGCATGAGAGTAAAATATTAAGTATTATGTAAAAGGTATAAAAATCAGTTACCGGTAGCTCTGATAATAAGTTCACGGCTCACGTACTCTTCTTTATCAGCCCCCACAGCCACCTTATTCAAGTAATTTGGAAAGAAAATAAGGCGAAGAATAAAAAACATAATGAATAACTTGATTACGATAATCAGCCACAGGGTACGTCCCAATGTCATACTTCTGAAACCGTCTAAGTAGAATTGCCAAATACTGGTTACAAGGTTTTTCATATAAATTCGGATTTACAATCATTACAAATATAAAATTCTTTTATATAAAGAACAAATTAAAACCTAAAAAGTTATTTATCGGCACAAAAAAGTATTCTGCCGACGAAAATCCGACCTATATCTATCAGTTTTGCACTTCTACAGGTTACCGCATATATTTGTCATGTGAAACAATAGAAGATTAAGAGATATGACGAATGTAAAAAGATTGACAGTAATAGTACTCTGTATAGCAAACTATACGTGGTTGTCTGCGCAAAATATCGATACGATACAGCAAGCTACACAGAACAACATTCAGCAGGCCGACAGTAATTTGCTTGCCCAATGGGATTTGCAAAAATGCATTGATTATGCTTTACAACAGAACATCACCATCCGTAAAAACCGCCTGAATGCCGAAAGTACCGAAGTAGACGTAAAAACCGCGAAAGCTTCCCTCTTCCCCAGCCTATCAGCATCGGTAAGCCAACGTATCGTAAATCGCCCCAATAGCGAAACCAACACGATTATAAACGGTGACAACATCACGAGTAGCCAAAGCAAGACAAGCTATAACGGCACTTACGGTATCGATGCGAACTGGACACTTTACAACGGCAGTAAACGCCTGAACACACTGAAACAACAACGTTTAAACAACCGTATTGCCGAACTGAATGTAGCACAAAGCGAGAATAGCATTGAAGAAAGTATCACACAAGTCTATGTGCAGATACTTTATGCAGCCGAAGCAGTAAAAGTAAATAAGTCTACCCTGGAGGTAAGCAAAGCTGAATATGAACGTGCCCAAGCACTATTTGCAGCAGGAAGCATTGCAAAGAGTGACCTTGCACAGTTAGAGGCACAAGTCAGTACAGATAAATATCAGGTGGTAACAGCACAAGCTACCCTGCAAGATTACAAACTTCAACTAAAACAACTGCTCGAGCTGGATGGTGAAGAAGAAATGAATCTCTATATTCCTGCTTTGAACGATGAAAATGTACTCTCTCCGTTACCTGCAAAAACGGACGTATTCCACGCTGCCCTCACGATACGTCCGGAAATAGAAGCAAGCAAATTGGACGTAAAGGCTTCGGAATTGGACATCGACATTGCCCGTTCAGGATATATACCTACACTAAGTCTCAGTGCCGGTATCGGAAGTACCAATGCCAACGGCAGTGACTTTACTTTCGGTGAGCAGATTAAACAAAACTGGAATAACTCGCTGGGGCTGACTGTAAGTATTCCTATCTTCAACAATCGTCAGACCAAGAGTGCCATACAAAAAGCAAAACTTCAGAAGCAGACGAGTGAATTGTCATTGCTGGATGAGCAGAAGACTTTGTACAAAACCATCGAGGGACTTTGGCTGGATGCCAATAGTGCACAACAACGCTATGTTGCAGCCGTAGAAAAGTTAAAGAGTACCCAGACCAGCTACGACCTCATCCAAGAGCAATTCAATCTCGGCATGAAGAATACAGTGGAACTGTTGACGGAGAAGAATAACCTGCTTAATGCGCAGCAGGAAACACTGCAAGCCAAATACATGGCGATATTGAACACACAGTTGTTGAAGTTCTATCAGGGAGAGAAGATTACTCTATAATCATCAGTTTTCCGTTTCCTATAGATGGAAACGGAAGTTTCCTACCACAGAAACGAGCGTTTCTCTTAATGGAAACGACAGTTTCCACTAATGGGAACGGGCGTTTCTCCTAATGGGAACGGAAGTTTCTCTTCATGGAAACGGCCGTTACATTTAAGGGGAAAACAATCAGTAAATACAATACACTAACAATTAACAGTATATATATAATATATCATTATGAATAAAAAGAAAATTATCCTCATTGCCATAGCCATTATTGTGGCAGTCGGCGCAGGGTTCTGGCTCTTCGGAGGTGCTAAAGCCAAGCATAAAGTGATCTACGAGACAGCAACCATAAACAAAGGCGAGATATCAGAGTCAGTAACCGCCACGGGAACTATCGAACCGGTGACGGAGGTGGAAGTCGGTACTCAGGTCAGTGGTATTATCGACAAAATCTATGTAGACTATAATTCAGCGGTGACCAAAGGCCAACTGATTGCAGAGATGGACCGCGTGACCCTCCAGACCGAACTGGCTTCTCAACGTGCCACCTACAACGGTGCCAAAGCGGAATATGAATATCAAAAGAAGAATTATGAACGCAATAAAGGTTTGCACGAAAAACAGTTAATCAGTGACACAGACTACGAACAGTCTCTGTATAATTATGAAAAGGCGAAGAGCAGTTATGAAAGCAGTCAGGCTGCCGTAGCCAAAGCAGAACGAAACTTGTCGTATACCGTCATCACTTCCCCTATTGACGGAGTGGTTATCAGCCGTGATGTGGAAGAGGGACAAACGGTGGCTTCGGGCTTTGAGACACCGACTCTGTTTACCATTGCCGCGGACTTAACACAGATGCAGGTGGTGGCCGATGTGGATGAAGCTGACATAGGCGGAGTCGAAGAAGGACAACGCGCCACATTTACAGTAGATGCCTATCCGAACGATATATTTGAAGGCGTGGTAACTCAAATACGTTTGGGTGATGCCAGCAGTAGCAGTACAGCCACTTCATCAACCACGGTCGTTACATACGAAGTGGTTATCTCCGCCCATAATCCCGATTTGAAATTGAAACCCCGGCTGACGGCAAATGTAACCATCTATACTCTCGACCGTAAAGATGTGCTTTGTGTTCCGGCACGTGCCCTGCGTTTCACTCCCGAGAAACCACTCATCGGAGAAGATGATATCGTGAAAGATAGCGAAGGCGAACATAAACTCTGGACGCGAGAAGGTAATACATTTACCGCACATCCGGTAGAAATAGGTATCTCCAACGGCATCAATACTGAAATTATCAGCGGTATCAGCGAAGGTACGGTAGTAGTGACTGAAGCAACTATCGGGCGCATGCCGGGTGATACTGGAACACCGGAAGCAAATCAGGGAGCAAACGGTGAAAAGAGTCCGTTTATGCCTGGCCCTCCGGGAGGAAATAAAAAGAAAAACGGCAAATGATGAATTATCGGCATAGCACCCCTAAATTCCCATTTATAAACATCAATCATTATGAGCAAAGTAGTTATTGAACTTCAAAACATAAAACGGAACTTCCAGGTGGGTGACGAGACAGTCCACGCATTGCGTGGTGTTTCATTCACCATTACCGAAGGTGAGTTCGTCACCATCATGGGTACATCCGGTTCGGGAAAGTCTACATTGCTGAATACATTGGGTTGCCTGGATACTCCGACAAGCGGTGAGTATTTACTTGACGGCATTTCGGTACGCACCATGAGCAAGCCTCAGCGTGCCATACTCCGCAACCGCAAAATCGGTTTCGTATTTCAGAATTACAACTTACTGGCAAAGACAACAGCCGTAGAAAATGTAGAACTCCCCTTGATGTACAACTCCGCAGTATCTGCCGCCGAACGCAGGCAACGTGCCATCGAAGCCCTGCAAGCCGTGGGATTGGGTGACCGGCTGGAACATAAATCCAATCAGATGTCCGGTGGACAGATGCAGCGTGTTGCCATTGCCCGGGCATTGGTAAACAACCCGGCAGTTATTCTGGCAGATGAAGCAACCGGTAATCTGGATACACGTACCTCTTTCGAGATATTGGTACTATTCCAGAAACTGCACGCAGAAGGACGTACCATCATCTTCGTGACACACAATCCGGAAATAGCCCAGTACAGCAGCCGCAATATAGTGTTGCGCGACGGACAGGTTAAAGAAGATCACCTCAATCCGGAAATCCTGAATGCCGCCGAAGCGCTTGCCGCATTGCCTAAACAAGAAGAAGATTAAAACATTATTAATATGAATGGAACCAACCTATTTAAAATAGCCCTCCGGGCACTTGCCAACAACAAGTTACGGGCATTCCTCACCATGCTGGGCATCATCATCGGGGTAGCATCGGTCATCACCATGCTTGCCATCGGACAAGGTTCGAAGAAGAGTATCCAGGCACAAATCTCCGAAATGGGTTCGAACATGATTATGATCCATCCGGGAGCCGATATGCGTGGTGGTGTACGTCAAGACCCCAGCGCCATGCAGACCTTGAAACTTACCGATTACGAAGCTCTGCGAAATGAAACAAACTTCCTTGCCGCTGTCAGCCCCAACGTGTCTTCATCGGGACAACTTATTGCAGGCAACAACAACTATCCTTCTTCCGTGAGCGGTGTCGGCACGGACTATTTAGAAATCAGACAGTTGACGGTGGAGAACGGAGAAATGTTTACCGAATCCGATATACAGACCTCCGCCAAAGTTTGTGTCATCGGCAAGACCATACAAGATAATCTATTCCCCAACGGAGAAGATCCGGTAGGTCGCATCATCCGATTTAATCAAGTACCTTTCCGGGTAGTCGGTGTACTGAAATCGAAAGGTTACAACAGTATGGGTATGGACCAGGATGACGTAGTACTTGCGCCTTACTCTACCGTTATGAAAAGATTACTCGCCCAAACTTATCTCAGTGGTATCTTCGCTTCTGCCCTGACAGAGGATATGACGGACAATGCCACTGATGAAATCACTGAAATTCTACGACGCAATCATAAGTTGAAGGAAAGTGATGATGACGATTTTACTATCCGCAGCCAACAGGAACTCAGTTCGATGCTGAACACCACCACTGACTTGATGACCACCCTACTTGCCTGCATTGCCGGTATCTCACTGGTAGTCGGTGGTATCGGTATCATGAACATCATGTATGTATCCGTCACGGAACGTACCCGCGAAATCGGCCTGCGAATGAGTGTCGGTGCCCGTGGAGTGGATATTCTGTCACAATTCCTGATTGAAGCTATTCTTATCAGTATCACCGGCGGACTTATCGGAGTTATCATCGGCTGCGGAGCAAGTTGGATAGTCAAGAGTGTGGCCCACTGGCCCATTTATATCCAGCTATGGAGTGTATTCCTCAGTTTCGCGGTCTGTACCGTCACCGGTGTCTTTTTCGGTTGGTATCCTGCCAAGAAAGCAGCAGACTTGGATCCGATAGAAGCAATAAGATACGAATGATGATAAAGAAATGAAGAGTTCTTCATTATTTTGTTTATTTTTGCAACAGTATGAAACAAATTCTTTACTCACGGTCGCGCATCATTGAAGCCCTGATACATATCATCGGCTGGGGAATTGTTTTCGGTTTTCCATTCTTGATGATGACACGTAGCGGGTTCACAATAACTTGGGTAGAATATCTGCGGCATGGCAGCGTGGTTCCACTCTCTTTCTTTATCGTGTTTTATGTGAATTACTGTTATCTCATCCCCCACTATCTGTTTGAGGGACGCATCAACAGATATCTGTTACTGAATGTCCTGTTGATAATCTGTGTTACGGCAGGCGTGCACTTCTGGCAAGAATATGCTTTTCAGAATTTTATTAAAGGTAGCGGTAACTCAAGGAGGCATATGGGACCTCCCAAATGGATATTCATATTGCGTGATGCATTCACCATGATACTTACCGTCGGGTTGAGTGTAGCCATCCGACTGAGCGGACGATGGATACAGGTAGAAGCAGCCCGTCGTGAAGCAGAGAAAAGCCGTACTGAAGCAGAATTGAAGAACCTGCGTAATCAGCTCAACCCTCATTTCCTGCTCAACACTCTGAATAACATCTATGCCCTTATTGCCTTTGATACGGACAAGGCGCAATCTGCCGTTCAGGAATTAAGCCGATTGTTACGCCATGTCCTTTATGACAATCAACAAACTTTTGTCGCTTTGGGTAAAGAGATGGATTTTATTCGGAACTATATTGAGTTGATGCGCATACGGCTCGCTTCCAATGTCACCGTAGAGACGCATTTCGAGGTTCGTCCGGATAGTCGTACAGAGATTGCTCCACTCATCTTCATTTCTCTGATTGAGAATGCTTTTAAGCATGGTATATCTTCTACTGAACCTAGTTTCATCCGTATTCGTTTCAGTGAAAGCCACGAAGAAGTACGTTGCGAAATTATCAATAGTTATCATCCCAAAAGTGAAACGGATAAGAGTGGAAGCGGCATCGGATTGGAACAGGTGCGTAAAAGGCTTGAACTGACCTATCCGGAACGTTATGAATGGGAACATGGAGTAAGTGAGAATGGAAAAGAATATAAATCAACTTTATGTATCAGGTATTAAAACAGTATGAATTTAAGATGTGCAATCGTAGATGATGAACCTTTGGCTTTAAACCTTCTGGAAAGCTACGTTCTGAAAACTCCTTTTCTGGAACTTGCAGGCAAGTATTCTAGTGCTGTACAAGCTATGAAAGATTTACCGGACAAACATGTCGATCTTCTCTTTCTCGACATCCAGATGCCGGAGCTCAATGGTCTTGAATATTCCAAGATGGTAGATTTTCACACACGTATTGTGTTCACCACAGCTTTTGACCAGTATGCAATAGATGGATATAAAGTCAATGCCTTGGACTATCTGTTGAAGCCTATTTCATACGTTGATTTTTTACAAGCTGCCAACAAAGCTGTGCAATGGTTTGGGTTGTTGCAACAACCCAAAGAGGTAATTGAAAGTATTTTTGTGAAAAGTGACTACAAACTGGTACAAGTGGAACTTAAAAATATTCTCTATATAGAAGGTTTGAAGGATTACGTCAAAATCTACGAAGAAAATACTCCCAAACCTATTCTTTCACTTATGAGTATGAAAGCCATGGAGGAGTTGCTCCCTGCTTCCCGCTTTATGCGCGTACATCGTTCCTACATAGTACAAAAAGACAAAATACGTATTATCGACCGTGGCCGTATAGTTTTTGGGAAGAGTTACATCCCCATCAGCGATAGCTATAAACAGGTTTTTCAGGATTTCCTGGAAAAGCGTAGCTAAAATCCAGTTTACCATAGATAAATAATAAAATTTGGTCGATTTCTTACAATATCCTATTGCATATTAAAAGATGTTTTTTTACCTTTGCATCGAACAGATAGGAGTTGTGAAACTCCCCCAATAGAATAGTTTAGTTAAGTCTAGTTTAGTTTTTGTGTAAAGCACTTCCTCCGTAAGCGAACGTTGGAAGTGCTTTTACATTATGGTATATCAAGTACTTACGAAAAAGCGTATCTCCAATATTTCGCAGCAGGTTGCAAAATTTGATTGTCGGACGATTGTCGGACACCGATTTTATTACTAACAAATTGTCGCAACTTTATTAAACAAAAATATGGCAACGCTTAAACTTTGTATCGTACCTGCAAAAGTGCTTATCAACGGAAAGCACAAAGTAAGAATATCACTGGCCCATAATTCCAATACCAGGTATATTCCAACAAACTGCATTATTGACACCCTATCACAATTCAAAGAGGGGCAAGTTATCAATCATCCAGAAGCCGCTTCAATGAACATGAAACTTCGGAATCTACTTAACCATTATCAGAATGTTATCGACAACATATATGATGTGGACGTATATTCATGTTCCGAGCTCCGGGAAATAATCATTAAAAAGAAAGACTATACCAATGCCAAGTTTTCCTCTGCAATGGCATCTTATCTATCAGAACTTGCAGAGGAGAAACGAAACAAATCTGAAAAGTTGTATCGCTTGGCATGCCAATCATTCATCAAGTCACAAGGTGATTTGCTACTTTCAATGATTACCCCTCGAAACATCAAGCATTTTGAAATGGATCTTGAAGACAAGCGGCTCTCTCCTACCACTATAAAAATCTACCTTACATTGCTCAAAGTAATCATCAACTATGCCAAGAAGCATAATATGGTCAGATACGAAGTAGAGCCGTTTGAGTTCTGTAGAATGCCATCAGCCAATATCCGCGAATTAGACCTTAGCATTGATGAAATAAAGGCGATCCGAGATATGGAAATCCCTAAATACAATATCGGAGTAGTACGTGATATTTTCATGCTAAGTTATTATCTGGGTGGTATCAATCTTGTAGATATGCTTGATATTGATTTCCGAAAAGAATGGATAGAATATTACCGGCGAAAAACAAAAAACAAAAAAAGTGGTGAAAGCAAAACGGCATTCTCCGTCCAGCCGGAAGCAAGGGAAATCATAAACAAATATATGCAGAAGAATGGTAAACTTGTTTTTGGTAAGTACAAAACATTCGGGCAATGTTATTCTGTTGTATCCCGCAAAATGGAAGAACTCGCCCAAATAGCAGGGATAAGAAAGCATGTGGTTTATTATTCTGCACGTAAATCATTCGTTCAGCATGGATTCGAATTAGGTATATCCTTAGAAATTCTTGAATATTGTATCGGCCAATCAATGAAAACGAACCGCCCTATATTCAACTATTTTCGAGTGATGCGAAAACACGCTGATGATGCAATGAGGAAAATCTTCGACAGCTTAAAGTGATTGTTCCTGAACGAAAGCTATTGCTTCGGCAGTAGCTTCTTCCCTCTCCTTTTCTATATCAGAGTTTAAACGGTCTATTAACTCCATATTTCCCGTTATGGTGGTTTTCACACAATCGGGATATGTGACTGTTAGCTGATAATGACCGTAACCAATGAAAGCTTTTGTGAGCTTTGGAGAGGATAATTGAGATTTACCCATAATGCAACGGATTAAGGAGCGGAAAAAAGAACGGTTCCGCTTTCCCGTTGCGTTACATATCTACTTGCGTCGGATACAGGATGCCATTAAGCTATCTCACGGGGGTCGGAACCGTATATTAATAAGCTACTGGCAAAATCAATCACCAGTAGCCCAACGGTCAGGTTATCACCCAACGCAAATCAAAATATGTAACGCATTGCAAATATGGAAAAAATATACGAGATAGCGAAAATAATTCGTGCAATAGTTGTATAATAACCAAAAGATTATTATCTTTGTAATGTCAAATAACAAAAGTAATCAACATGAGTAACGAACAAATTAAAAAGGATTTGCTTATACAAAGAGCATTTCTCAAAAAAGAACTAGATCAACTAAGATTTATCGCCGAAGTTACCGGAACAAACCAAGAAAAAGAGATCGACAAAAGGTTAGACCGGTTATTAACAATCGACAAAATCTTAAAAGAGTTAGAAAAAAAGAAATAAAACAAAGCCCCTCTCTCCGGAGAGGGTACTAAAAATAAATATATGGCACTGAAAGATGAATTACTGGCATTAAAGCCACTACTTGGTACAGACTCTCCAGAGTTCTATACCAAAATGACAGAAATAGCAGCCAAGTACAATTCGGAAGAAGACAAGAAAGCTATTGCCAACTTTGTATCAGAGCGCTTACAGAACATTGATAAGAAACTGGATGTTGTAGAAGAGAGCGCAATCAAATTACAACTGCAAGAAGTGGCCGAAATTGTCTCTCTAAGCTACCTCGCAAAGAAGTACTTTAATAAAAGTAGATCATGGCTGTATCAGAGATTAAACGGCAATTTGGTAAACGGAAAACCGGCACGCTTTACACAAGAAGAATTACAGACATTCAACAATGCCCTGCAAGACATTTCTAAAAAAATAGGCTCACTTAGTATCTCATATTGATACTCTGTTATTTGACACTATCCTCGTAGTTGAGCCGCTACGGGGATTTTATTTATAGAAAAGCCCCAACCCTTACGAGTTCAGGCAAACACTTGTCGCTACAAGTACACTTCTACTTTCTTATTCTCCTATATACGAGCCAAACCGCAACTGTCAAGACAAAGGCAAGAATGAAACTAATTGTCCAACCTCGGTCTCTGAAAGGGTAAATCCAAGGCAGCTGTTGCACTTTCCTTTCTATAAATTCTTTCAACTGATAAAAGATTATAACCAGAATATTTAACGGTATAAAAAACAACTATTAACCTACATCTACTTCAACCTACATAACTGGGCTGTACCCCAAAACAATACCACAACCAAAGCATAATACCACCCAACCAGACAAGAATCACATCAATATAATATAGTTTCAATATCCGACTAATTAACACGGCTAAAAGTTCTCCACAAAGTACATAGGCAGCAACCATAGTAATAAGCTGGTCATTGGCAACCTTTATTAAAATCAAGGTTCCTATAACAGGAATAAGAGATGTACAGTCGATAAGAAGTTGTTGCTTGTCGTTCATAATACAATACCTGAAATTAAGGCACAAATATAAACATTATTTATAAAAGAAACATATATAACGAAACACATAACCAAGAAGAATTAGGATTACAATACAAAGAGCTAACGGAAAAAAGAGTAACTTATTCAGTCACTCCTTTCACAAACAGTCAATAAATATCCACTAATCAAACGATACAAACATAAGCATAAATAACCCGACCAAAGCCATAGCAAATGCAATCACCATATAAAATACTTTTTTCATAACTAATAATTTGGTTAAACACATTATTCACTATTGTACGCTTAACAACGTCCTCTTATCTCCAACAAAACCTCAGCCACATAAAAGCTGAGGTCCAGCATGTTCCCTTCGATACATACAATCAATTAACACACAATATTGGAACATTCTGTAAATCCAGTATAAAGAAACTGCAATGGCTGAAAAAAGGACTATACTATATACCGGATTATACTATAAAGACAAATGTTTTTCTGAAAATCCTTACATGATTTGAAGGAAATTTTAAGTAAGAAAGGATACACAAACGAAAAAACTTGATAGAAGTTAGGATAGACAAATAAATGCAAACTATTTATTTAACCTCTTTCCTTCGCAATATATTCATCATACCCCTTTTGCCAAAAATACATATCTACAACCTTCATTGATGGGTAGAAGCAGTGAAGTTTTTCAGAAATATATCTTTGGCATTGTTGTATTGTATCTTTATTGCTCTGAGAACAGTCGATTATCCGCTTTAGCAATTCCTCGTCAAACTGCTTGCCTTGACAATGAAATGCCTGCTTAAACAAACCATCCAACGCAGGGACGCAACCAATGGTTCCCAACATTATTTTAGTAATCAATGTATCTGTCACAGCAAGGTTTAAGGGTGAAGTACTGTTTTCCGGTTTATAATATTTGATTTCACCGTAGTACTTTTTAAGTTCACCGTACAAGTCCATTATTTGAGAAATATCATTCATTGTAAACCATTCTTTTCGTAGGGAATGAAATTTCCTTATTATGTTTACGGCATCCATATGAATCGTATAATCTTTCCAAAGTATTCCGCAACTACCTCTATACATCCCCCAACTCGCCAAATAAAAAGCAAGGTGAAGAGCTAAATGGTCTGTTGGATTATCTAAATTGTTGAATGCCCCATGGCAATACTCCCACGATTTAAAACGATGATTTGAGTCTTGAACCATATTACTCAAATATTTGTCAACGCTACTTTTGTCTATGGTTAAAACTGGATATGTCATTTTTATATACTGTGCTAATTGTTTGACTCAATAAATTCCTTCAACCGGTAAAGCCGGATAATAGCCGGATTATAAAACTCATCGGGATAGTGTTGCTTAATATCGTTGATATTAGCACGAACATAAATTTTAGCATCCATGATATGTTCAGCCTCGCTTAAAGTTACCTCCTTTGGCAATTGGGCACTCTCAGACCATTGTATGAGAGCTTTTACACTATCTTCATCGTAAATATATGCCATATTGCCTTTGTTGCAAAAGAATAATAGAAGAGCGAAAGCAAAAAAAGGCCCATAAGTCTACTTTACATAATTACATTCAAAGATATCTAAATATACCAGCCTAATCATCATCCTGAGTTTTTTGATATAATAATGATATAACATTCTTTTTTGACAGAAGCAATCTCCGTCTTATTTCATGTCTTGTGGGATTATCTATATTAAAATAGAAATCTCCCAACATCGTCGTAACTTCATCTTCCAATTTTTCTACTTCATCAGCTATTCTCCGCGAAAGAGAGATGTCAAAAGACCGAACCAATGATTGTAAATGATCAAAAAAAGCGTTTATTTGTTCTTTTCGCTCAGCTTGTTTTTCACTCAGCAATATTATGTTTCCCGAATTTCCCGGTTGTAATATTAACATATCAGACAATACATCTTCAATTATCTTCTTATAAAAAGCATTAACATCTTCAATTTGAGGTAAAACTATTACACTTAAAAACCAATTTTTTTTATTCGCAACTTTTTGTTCTTCCCTATTCTTCCTCATCTGTTTGTTAAACTGATAAATCGCAATAGCTACACTTAATATTGCTAATAATAAAGTAATTACCTCATTAAAAGATAAATAATAGTATGAATCTTTATGTTCCACAGTATTAGCAACAATCTGATTCAATAAATTTATTATTGTATCATTAGAGTATGCCGTTGTCGTATCTATAGTTACTAGCATTATGAATTCATTCAATCAAGTCCGGTAGAATCATTCATCTCATTTTCTGCTTTGCGAAAACATTCTTTAAGATTTCGCTCAATAAAGGGACGCAACGGTTTTTCTACTTGAGATAAATCTATAAGATATTTCTTTTTAAAAGTATCAACACTTCCCAGCGCTTTTATGCTATTGAAAAATAAACCAAGAAAAAATGAAGCATTAATGGATGTAGTGCCAGATGGTATATATACGTTGTATTCATAATCCTTTTGGTCCATTTCATCCAATTTTAATTCTTCTCTGACTTTTCTCCCCTCTGGTCTTCCAGTAAAAAGAGTACTACCAACTCCTCTATGGGCAGCAGTTAACTGTATAGCCAATCTATTTTTCTCCATTTTTTAAAATTTCATCAAAGAATTGTTCATTTAAATATATCTTACATTCAATAATTGTCCCAGGGAAAAAACCCCTATAATGCTTTAAATATTGACTATTAGGGAGCAAAGATAACTTTTTTTCCTCATTTAACGACAATTTCAAATGATTATCTTCCATGTATGGGCCAACTTTGTTATCACAAGACAACAATGTGTGTCCAGATATAACATTCAAAAGTGAATTAAAGTTCTCATCTTTAATGCCAAAACTTCCTAAAGTGGTAAAAGCTTGTAGAAATTGCATAGTTCCATTTCCACGAGAAGAATCCGTATATTTCAATCTACTAATCCCCTCATTCAGCATATATAGCATAAATAATGATTCCCTTTCAAAACTAAGTTTGGAAGTGAAAAGGTTAGCATGATAACAATATTTTTCATCAACCTTCTTATAATTTAGTTTATTTAGTTCTTTCGTTTTCTCAAATCCTTCATACATGGAATCCCCAAAATTTATAATTGTAAGGTTTAATTCCACAACCTTTTCTCCTAATAGTTCCTCACTAAAAGCGATTCCCCTTACATACCATTCACAATTTTTATAACTATGGTCTTCAGCATTGTTGAGAATTTCAGAAACTAAAGACTGTATAGTATTCAATCCATTTGGAGATAAACATTTGTTTACAGGTTCAAAAGAACTATTTATAAAATCTACAATTTGCTGTATAGCTTTTGCTTTAGTATTTTCTTGGTAAGAATTTCTATATTTTCCTTTTATTAAAGTCAAAGGTAATACTTCACCATCTTCATCTTTAAAATCATCATATGCATAATAGTCCAGAACATGTAGAAACTTCTTCACCTTCATGTCTCTGTAAGAAGGGATTACTTTAATTTTTCTATAGTTTTTATTTCTGCATATTTGTCTATACCTTTCTTGGCTTAAGAGAAATTCATCATAAAGTATTTGTATCAAAGTGAGCGTTGATATGCAAACTTTATTACATTTCGTAAAATCTAAAATAATATGTCCTTCTCCTTTTATAAAAAGGGATATTAATATTCTAAAGAAAACTATGCATTCATCAAAATTATGATAAAAAGAAAAAAACTCAGGAATTTCTATCTTATTAGATGTATATTGGAGTGGTACTCCTAACTTTTTATGCAAAAGATTTAGAGAATAAGGAAAAAAAAACTTTTTTGATTTACATAAATGAGAATAAGATTGATATCTTCGCCGCATTCTGTTAGGTCTATGTCTCCTATATTTACATATTTTCTTTTCGATTAATCTATTTCTCTTTTTATTCATAATTCCTACAATAGTATCTTTGCAAAGATATACAAAATCTTTATCTATAAATAAAAATAACAATATAATTTGCCAAATATATCACCACTGCCACAAGTCATAACTCACCCCAGCTCCAACATAAAAACCTCCCGGATACCCATACCCAGCCTGCAAGCCTAATCCCCAACGCTTCTTCTTCGGCTTGACGGTGACCGGATGATAAATATCATTCGTCACCGTCTGATAAACAGTTCTTGAATACACAGTCATACTATCCAGTCGCGGGTCTACATATCCGCTCACCACCGCACGATACAAGCTATCTTCATACACAGCCCGTTTGCGATGAAGCAAGGTATCACCTATACGTACTGTATCATTCGGCAATATCTGCCAAAACACTGCCATCGGTGCAGAGATAAAAACCGTATCAGTCTTAACAACCGTCTGTATCTTCGTCTCGGTACGTATTTCCGCCGGCAAAGGCTCGTGCGGACGGAACCAAGCCACCACACAAGCAATTGCCAGCAATACAACTAATATCCAAGACAACTTTTTCATAAGCCCAAATATTTCATAGTACCCCACACATGAAGCGAGACAATAGCTCTTTTACCTTCCTCGGACAACAAAAACTCTACATCCTCCCTATTATCCTGGAACAGATTCTCAGTAAGAACAGCCGGACAATTCGTATGCCTCAGTATGTAAAACTGCGATTCTCTGTCCGGATCACCATCTGCCATATCCTTGCGCATTTTCATTCCCGGCAAACAGTGTTCAGCATCCTCGTACAGACAAGTAGCCAGTTTATCAGCCTTTGTTTTGCCAACACTGGTCCATGCTTCCCAACCGCGAGCAGACATCCAATCACTTCCATTACCGGCAGCATTGCAGTGAATAGAAACAAGTATAGCTTCAGAAGCTTTATACTCATTCACTCTACGGCATCTCTCTGCCAATGGAACATCAATTTCTTCCTTGACGATACGTTCAGCGTCAATTCCGTTCTTTCTAAGCTCCATCACCAGACGTTCGGCTATCTCACGAGTATAAGCATACTCTCTCAACCGGCCGTCCGGAGAACACTTGCCGGGAGTGTTACTGCCATGCCCGTTGTCAATCAAGACTTTCATTTCTTATCCTCCTTACCATTATTCATATACTCCACTACAGCCTTAGCAATCTCAGTAGGGTCGGCCTTATGTTTCGCAATCTCTGCAGCTAATGCTGCCACCTGCTTCATCTCCCTGCGTTCCTTTTCTTCAGCTTTCTCATAGATGGACTTCACCTCAATGGCGGCTACACCAAAAGCCCCTAACAAGGTTATAAACGGGAAAACCGGTATATGGTACCCGTAGTAGTTATCCAGATACCAAACACCAGCTATTTGCATACCATCAACTACCACAAGCGCCAACAACGCATTGTAATACCTCGCTACTTTGTTGACAGTACGTTTCCAGCCATCACTGGAAATCTTTTCATTCCTCTGCTTGGCCTTTCGTATTCCGGCCCATAAGTCAAATGCGATAAAAAACAGCGGAGTCATCAAAATACCGAATAACATCCACGCCACAACGAATAACTCATCTAATCCTTTCATCTTTCCTTTTATTTAATTAATTATCAGATATCACAAAAATAAGTAAGCCTTTAGCAAACATTTCATCAATTAAAGATATTCCACTGACATGGAATGTCAATGCAAAGTTACCAAGCTACGCTTCCACGAAAAAGGACATAAAAAGAACCCGATGACAACGTTAATTACCCACAATATCCAGATTATAAGCAAAGGTACTTTAATCAGAGCTACCCATCCTTAATAAATGATCATCAAGTGTTTTTGGATTACATTTCAGCTTCCGACAAATAGCTGCCTTAGAATAGCCGTATTCAAGCATAGTTTTTATTAAAGATTCTTTCCCCGTAAGCTTATAATGTGAGTTACGCCCCCCTTTGTGCCTGCCCAATTTCTGTCCTTCGGCAACGCGCCTGGCAAGCCCCTCTCTCGTCCGCTGGCTTATCAAATCACGTTCAATTTGTGCGGACAATCCGAAAGCAAATGCAAGAATTTGCGATTGGATATTATTACCCAGTTCATACTTTTCCTTTACGGTAAGAACTGTTATGTTTTTCTGCATAAGTGTGTTTAGAATAGACATGACTTCCATTAATCGACGCCCCAAACGGCTGATTTCCGAAGCTATTAATGTATCCCCCTTCTTTAACTTTTTAATAAGGGAACCGAGTTTTCGTTTTTTTGCAGACTTTGTTCCTGATACCGTTTCGGATATCCACTTATCAATATTTAACTCTCTGATACGAGCAAATTTTTCAATCTCGAATCGTTGGTTTTCGACAGTTTGTTTGTCCGTACTAACACGAATGTAAGCGTAAATCATTTTTGTCGTAAAAGTAAGGATAGTATCTGTGTAGACAAAACTTATATCAGACGCCCCTAAAAAGTAAGATTATGGCAGAGAAACAAGATATACCGATGAACGCGTTTAAAATACTGACGAATGTGGCGTATTTATACGGTGAAGCTACAGATATTAGCCAAGGGAAGATTGGGAGGAATACTTTTCTGAGTAGGGTATTAAAAGAAATGAACCTTCCAAGTTCCGCTACTAATGTGATAGGTGACTATGATGATTTAGACAGTGGCTATGGATATTATAATAATTCAAATGATCCCTCCGGCCAATATGCTCCAGCTGGAACTGCAGGCTTTTTTATTAGGTTCAGAGTGCATTTAGATTCGATTTCGACAACTTTTTTCTTTCCTACAGCAGCAGGAGAACATAAATTATGGTATCGGGTAAAGGGAGGCGTATGTGTCGAATTTAGTCTATAACATTTACCTAATCTGACGGGTATAAATTGCCTCTTTCATTTCTTATCCAATCTTTTGCCCCTAAAATGTACAAGGATATGGCAGACAAGAAAGAAAATGCGATGGGTGATGGCATTCCGGCAAGGCTGCGTGGATTGGATACAAATGGTAACAGCATATCACCGACATTGGCAAAGGTAATGGATGCGATGGGATTTAAGCGGTATGTCTACGAACTTATAGACGGCCAAGAACTAAGTCTTGAGACAACTGATAGCGGTCTATATATTGTGTATGTATCTTATTACGCGTATGTAGCTTTATATATTATCAGTCCCTATACCCACAACTCTATAACTTCGTACGATTCACGTTTTTTTGGAAATTTTGTTGCGAGCACCGATTTAAAAATATTATTCGGGAGAAAAGTTGATACGGGCGTGTTGTATATTAAAAATAATAGTGGTCAAAAAGTAATAGTAAACATCAAAAAAATTACTATCTAAGAGTAGGCTAATTTATATGTGACCTTTCTTGCCGTATCTTGTGCCCCTAAAATGTACAAGTTATGGCTGATAAGAAAGAAAATGAGTTAAGTGCTGGAATACCTGTACGGTTACGAGGAATAGACACAGAAGGGAATAGTATAAATGTTTCAATGACAGAAACTAAGAAATCCTTGTTTTTTGTCCAATTCATAAATAATGGTTCTTTAAATGATATAAATATACCGGGGGAATATATTTTGTATCCAGCTGTAAAAGATAATCCTTTTAATGGTTGGTGTTGGCTAAAAGTAATAGGAGGTTCTGATTATATTCAAATTCTAATTCTTTTTTCCTCTTTAGAAGAAAAAAGAAGAAGCTGTATCAATGGAGAGTATTCAGAATGGAAATAAAAATTACTCATATTTCCTAATCGTATGATAACGATGATTCACCCCATATTCTTTGCCCCTAAAATGTACAAGGATATGGCAGATAAACGAATGAATGAGTTTCAGCAGGTGGCAGATGCGGAATATGTGTATGCGGAAGCAGCTGACGGTAGTCAAATAAAAATGGAATGGAATAATATTATAAAGAAAATCATTCCAAAATTATTAGAAAACAAGAATTTTTTGCCAGATAATGCTTCTCTTGATACTATTGAAAATGCTTTTGGTTATGCTTATGGATATAATGATAACTCGGGTATATGGGGGCCTTTTATATCATTCGGTGCTGAAGGTTATCAAGTCCAATTAAAATTCGATTATAAAGGGGAAGGAATTAAATTTAGAGTAAAGTATAAGGATGAAGATAACAATCCCCAATACACTCTTTGGAGGGCAATATCTTTTACTTGATTTTCATGCAAATACCTGTACATGCTTTCTGTACCATATTCATTGCCCCTAAAAAGTACAAGTTATGGCAGATATTAAGATGTCTGATTTCACTCAGGCGACTGAAATAGAGTATGTGTATGCGGAAGCAGCTGACGGTAGTCAAGTAAAAATAAAGAAGAATGACCTAATACGTGAAAAACAATTTTATATGGGGGTCAATCAGGAAATTGATCTTGGATTTAATACATCAGCGCTATTATGCATAAAAGCGCCCCAGCTAACTGGCTCGTTAGCTGTTGTAATGTCTTTTAGCAATAGCGTTTATTTCTCTGAAATATCAAATAATAATGATGTATATGTATTTACAAAAGATATACCTGGTAAAGTGTGTATTTATAAGACAGAAGAATATGGTAATATTAAAGTCAAAAATTTGACAAATGACCCTTCATTTATAATTGTTTCCATCTTGTAGTATATATAATGATCCTAATCGCCATGCCTCTCTGAAATAAAGCATGGCGGTAAATCGTTCATTAAAGTTCAATTTCTGTAAAATTTCCTGTTATATCCATAATCTGTGATATATCCTCATGGAAACCAATTAAACACAATTTATGTCCACCGTACTGGTTAACATATACATCTATTCCAAAATATTCTTCCCCATCATAATTGACTCCTCTTAAATTGGAAAAACAGCCATATTCAGTATGAGCTATATCATGTTGTAATGCACCTCCTGACGCATAATGTATCTTACACCAACCGGGTAAGCTATGGTTCATCGAAGGATCTGACATCGTAAATAACTCAAAAAAATTAAAATGGCAGCTATTATTCTCACCTATTTTAAATAAAGTGACGGTTTTGGTTATACTGCCTCCATCTGGTTTAGACAGTGATATAACGTGTTTCGGTAGCCAATAATACATTCCATTCCCGTAACTTCGCTCTCCAGGTATTACTTCAGCAACTTCTTGTAAGGATGGTGTAATACTATTCCCTTCTACATCTATACCTCTTAATAGTGTAGGAAGCCCGCCAATCAACTCATTTTCTTTTTTGTCTGCCATATCTTTGTACATTTTAGGGGCAAAGAATGTGGAAGATATACAAAGAGTTGAATAACACTTTCTAATTAAGTAAGATTAATTAACCTCCAAGTAAAAAAATCATTTTTATTTGATGAGAATCTAAAATACAATTTCCAATCATTGAGACCACATAAAAATTGCATAACATAACTTCCTTCTTGAAGTGCGAAAGAACTCAATAAGCCAACTCCAGTAAATCCATTAGGAATATTAGCACAATTTTCTGCTTGTAATGCGATTGTACAATTATTTATAATAGTATTACAATCTGTGCACCATTCACCCCATTTATATGTGTTGTAAGGAAACAATCTCAACTCTTGCATTATTTCACCTATGTTTTTAGCTAAATCACTCTTCTTTATTTTCACCTGTGAACCATCAGCTAACTCTGCATACACATACTCCATGTCCGTAGCCGGTGTAAATTGATTCATCCTCTTATCTGCCATAATCTTACTTTTTAGGGGCATAATTTCCGGATGGAAATATTACCCGATTTAACATTTTGTTTTTAGTCTCGTTTTGTAAATTATAAATCAAATTATTCCGTAGTATCTGAAGAACTCAAAAGGAGTTCTCACATCAAGATAACCGTCTACCTCTTCGTTGGCTTCAGCTTCCATTTCAAACGCTGAATTTCCGTAAGCCTTATCACCTACATTCACCCAGCATCGGTTACGGCATAAGTGATAAACGTATGAAATCGCATACTCCAACCCGTACTGCAGATAGAACCACAGTGGACACAACAGATATGCCCATACACTGAATGATGTCAATATCATAACAAGTGTCAACAGAATCGCAACGGCAATCATGCACTCCTCCCATTGCCTCACATGGATGGCTTCATGGTTAAGGACCCGCTGCTTCATTTCCTCCTTCGTTTTCTTGGTAAAGACGAAACAACCTAAAGTTATGGTGCTGTAGCCTTGCCACAGCAGCCACTTTGCTAATTTGCTTTCATAAAATACTTTCATATCTTGTATATATTAAGTGTAATCTCTTATAAACTTGTTGTTACTTTATTCTCCGACAAGGATGTTATTTCCAGGGTTTATGACATACCATCTTACGCCTAATAGCGTTTCACCTTCTCGACAAGGAAGTGCTTTCAGTTGCGCTAATCCATAATCGTTGAATGTAAACGAATTGAAAGCAGTCTGATAAATATCTGCGGAAATCATATATCCTCCTCCGGCAACCTTCACAATAGGTGATGATCCATATCTTGTAGCCAGATTACCCCAATAGAGCGTACATTCCACCCCCTCGTATTCTGCCGCATTCGGAAGGTAAATAGTACTTTTTCCGTAGGGAGTAGTTATGATTCCGCCCACATCGAAATTGAATCCGGTTAAAAAGTCCAGATAGATGTCATAACCGGTTGATTCCAGATTTTTCATATGTCTAATTATGGAACCGTCGAAGAATGTATTCCCATATTTGTCCCAGCGAATATTTCCACCTGCCAGCATGCCATCGCCTTCCTCACACATCTGTATGGGAGCATTTTCCGGATCAGAATCTCCAACCCATATCCGTACTTTCTTCCCCGTCTGTTTTCCGCTAAGTCCCGCTGTTACTGTTCCATCATCTTTTTTTATGAGCAGCTGGTTCCCCTGCATAAAATCAATCTGCGCATCCTTCGCAATGATAAGTGAGGTGAAGATAGCTGTCGTATTAAGCCCGAATTCTTCCCAGTAGGTAGAATTACCCGGAGCATTGGCAAGCGAACTCGTATGAGTAGTTTTACATTTGTACGCCTTCCATCCGGTGGCAACTTGGCCGTCTCTCACAAGGGCTACATCAAGATATCTTGTACCGGAAGTGAGTGACTCATCATTGCGCCATTCTACGCCAATCTTCCATTCTCCTTTGCGGATGATACAACCTTGTATGCCCGGATCACCTTTAATGCTTTCACCATCCGTACCGTCCTGGGCAACAAGTTCATATTCGGCTGTATTGAGTTCCCCGGTCAATATATAGCCGTAGGTCTTCCCACCGTCCTGTGTCTGTAATAATCGGTTGCCGTCCTTATCGGTAATAGTCCACATAGGAGGGTTGTCAGTTCCTGCAGGAACTGTACACTGCCACGTAGCATTTCCCATACGGACAATACCCAGATATGGAATATGCTTACCCGTCTGCCACTGGCCGTGGTTACTGATACTATCCCCATCTTCGCCATCTTTACCGTCCTCACCCTTGAATTTGCTCCATGTATAATCAGTCGGATTCGTGCTCTCAACAGCAGTTTCTTTGTTCACAGCTATACCTATGTATTTCGTATTTTCATTAGGCTGCTGATACATACCGCTACCGTCGGCGTTATCAGAGTATGCGACCCAAGTGTAGTAAGTCTTACCGTTTTCTCCCGGAAGACCAATACCATCTTCTCCTTTAATATCACTCCACTGATAATCCTTTGGATCGTTGCTTTCTACTGAGGTTTCTTTATTATGAGCCAGTCCCAGAAACTTTTTTCCGACGGGACTGTCGCTGATTCCGTTACCTTGAGCGTCATCAGCATAGCGTATCCATGTGTAGAGTACTTTCCCATCCTTACCTGGTTCTCCCGGTATACCATCCGTACCATCCTGAGCTATCATTATATACTCGGTGGAATTCTCGGTTCCGGTTAATATATAGCCATACGTTTTCCCGCCGTCCTGTGTCTGCAACAGGCGGTTACCGTCCTTATCAGTGATAGTCCACATAGGAGGGTTATCAGTACCTTCCGGAACTGTACACATCCATGTGGCCGTCCCCATCTTTACGATGCCTAAATAAGGGACATGCATACCAGTCTGCCACCTTCCGAGAACGCTTACACTTTGTCCGGCCGGACCTTGAATACTTCCTTTGTCTTCAAATGTTTGTCCATTCCATACCCAAAGATGGCCGGCTATAAGATACCCGTCACCAATAGAATTTCCTTCTGCCGGAAGCTGCGATATATCATCCAGTTTATCCTTAATGGTAAAAGAAGTTCCATCCGCACCCTTATCCACTTGAAGCAGCCAGTCAACATTATCTTTCGAGGGCATCGCACTTGTTCCGTCCTCATTGATACATAGCCAAATCCGACCGTCATATGACACACGATCATAAAAATCACACTTCATACCGGTAGTCCATGCTCCCCGGTCATTGACTGTAAGAACAGGTGTACCATCGGGCTTTATCTGTTTGATAACTCCGGTCAAATAGACATTATTCACATATTCCGAATAACCGGACATTTGCAGACCATGAACGGCCAGATTACTCAAATCACCACTTTGGGAAGCTATGTTAGCAGCCGATATTTCCCAAGTATTCTGTTTCCAAAGCCTACGGGTATAAGTGCGCGTAGTATATGTGGACGTCTGCCTATCAGCATTAGTAAAGCTACCATAGCAGACAAAGTGCATAGCCTGACATGGGTGGAAAGTCAACTTCCAGCGTTCGCTGACAGGACGAAGCTGGTATCTGAATTGCTTGTTGTTACTTCCGGTTATTTCGGTGATGGTGAAATAACAAGTATAGAAACCCGCATATTGAAAGTTGCCGCAACTGTCATCACTGTCTGCAGTAGCATTATCTTCTGCCTTTTCACTGTGAAAGATACCCATGCAAATGTCACCTACATCAATAGCACCGTATTCTCCTTCCTCAAGCTTCAGATATCCGGTTCCAGTCATCTGTAAGTTACCGTCCCCGTCTATATCAGGTTCTATTTGCTCGATAATACCTGCGCCCGGAGCATTCCACTTATCACCGAGTGTGACAGAGATCCGGTTATAGCGTAACTCTGGAACTTCAAGAAATCTACGGAGAATAAGGCTTTCCATTTCGCCGTTACCATTCTCATCTATCCTGGCACCAAAACCAGTCAGTCCGGAAGCAAAACCTGCCTTACCGAACACTGCACCTGCCAAAAAAGATACAAGAAAAGATGCCTGGTCCGGTTGATCTTTACGGAGAAAGATTTTCGTCAATTCATCCAAAGAAAATTGTGACAACAAATCCAATACCCCCACAAAAATACGACCCACACGTTCAGCGCTATTCTCTCCTGCAAGGGTAGCATTACGCACTTGCAAAGCTAGTTTCCTTAATATATCAAAAGTATCTGCCATTATTCACCCAAAACTCTACACGTCACACGATTGGCTGTTAGTCCCCCATTTCCCCTATATAAAGGGAAAGAGTACCTATTGTCATTCAAATAGCGCACACATTCTTTTAAGTATCGGTCTGCTACAGAAAAAGCATCATTATAGGCCATGAGCTTCTCTTTAAAATCCGGACGTGAAGAATACTCGTTATCCTTATTCATAAATCCTAAACGGGTAACATTACCATCCCCATTCTTCACTATACGAGCATAGGTATAATAGGCTAATGCCGTTTTCAACCCTACAAAAGAACGTTTTTCACCATATCCTGCATCATAAGAACCACCATTAAGCAACTCATCATAATTCTCTTGGTGTTCTTTTACATCTAAAAGTAAAGCATCCCCCAAAGCTAATTTCAAATCAATGTTCTCCGACTCCCTGATATATGTCTCTATCTTTTCCGCATCGATATGCACTGACATCGTACGGGCTAGCTTAGAGACTTCATCCGTTGTTATTAGATACTGCTGCATTCCTTACGTATTTAAGAGGTTGTACACTAAAGTCATTAGATGGATTAACAGATTCATACCAATGCTCAAAAATCTTCTGAAAAGCACGTTCAATCATTCGCTGTTGTTTTGATACAATAGAGTTATAATACTCAAATGCATCTTCCAATATATCACCGGAAAAGCCCACTTTACCAACCCTTATACAATACCAAGGTTCTTGACCGAAAGCAGAATAAATACGCTCTACCACACTAGTATCAGTTACGGTAAATTCTTTATCATAATTTTTAGAACTGATATCCACAAACTCCGGTTTTTCTTCATCGGATTCCAAAGATACTTCCAATATTTTTGCAGCATTAGTATCTCCTTGAAGTTGTATAATGGTATCTGAAAAGCCTGTATCTTCACTTGGTTTATCTTCTCTTATCGGGTTTCCTTCTTCATCAAGATGTACCGGAGAAACGCCTTTCTTGGTGATAATCATCCCAGAAGGCATGAAATTACAGCGTACATTACGATACTTTATATTAGCAAGCCCTTCATCTGTACTCATTTCCGCAATCACCCGATCAGCCTTTCCGACAGGATACACAAAGTTTCCTGTGTTACTAATCCATAATATCTGTCCTTTATAGTTTTCAATTCCCCCTGCAGCACGAATCTGTGCATACACCACTTCTTTACAAGGATTAAAAACATCGATGAACTCTACATTCTCTTGTGCAACCCTAATAGCCTTACCCTTACGAGTTTTCTTTCCTGTCCAATCTGGATGAACCGCAATCTTTGCAGTATATCCGGTTTCATCTTCCTCTAATAAACGGCAATTCTCAAAGGGGACATGCTGTATCTCTACTATATCAGCAAACATATTATAGTTTACATGTATTGCTATCCCATCATAATCTGCAACATCCCTACATACAAAAGCATGGATATCATCTGCTGTATCACCACGACGATTAACTACATATTTAGAAAAAGTGACCTCACGAAAACCATTCCCTTCTATAAAATTGGCATAACGTTCCGTACATTCACTACCCGTTGAACTCGCAGCGATGATATTCCTTAAATGTTGAGGATATAGATTATCATCACCATAGCTTTGGATGCCAAGATTACGTAAATATCCCGTATCAACACGCCTATTACTTTTCTTCTTTAAATCATTTACATTCATCGTTTCGTGAGGTCATTTATTATTCTGCCGTTTCTTGTTTTAATTCAAAAAGGGATTGAGCCTTTTTTATATGGGCATCCAATAATTTAGAAGTCACCTTCTTTCCATCTATTTGATAGGTTTTAAATGTATCTTTTACAATTTTGACAGTCGCACCTTCCACTTGGAAAGCTTTCACCAATTCTGAAACTAAAATCTCATCCAAAACCGTAACAGGATTCTTGCGTTTTTCAACCCTTTCCTCCCAATCAGAAGGCGTTAAAGCAAAAAACACTATCCCTTTAGGATTTCCCGCAAGAAATCTTTCTGCCGCTTCATCAGTTAGATTATCATTGGTATACATTTCACCACTCCCAAAGCCAGCCTGGAGTAAAACACCATTTTTCAATGCATAATTTGATTTTTCTTTCATCTTTCTGTATTTTTTTAAATATGAATACATCTCAATCACAGCATCACGATAGCAATCACCACATGAAGTTCTAATAAAAGTTCGTCCGAAGACTTCATGATACATTACTTCAATGTCTGATTTATCAGAAGAAGAGAGGGGGAGTTTATCCCCCAACTCTTTCAATTTATCAACCACTTCTAAAACTGTCATACCTCTACTCTGCCGGTTCGGCCGTTAAAGTATTAATAGCAGCTTTAGTAGCTTCATAACTTGTTTTATACAAGAATAAAGCTGACTTTGGAGCTTTCTGTTCTTCAAGTGTTACGGTCCATCCGCCTTCTGTATCTTCACTATACTTATTGTTTTCAATAGTAGTAGCTGTAAGACCTTGATAATATCCAAAAACCTGAAAAGCGGCATCGCCCGGATTTGCTTCTTTTTGTAACCCCTTATATTTATTTTCCAACACTACAACGTAAGAACCGTTAGCCAAGCCGTCAATAATATCTGCACAAACATCCGGATCATTAGCTAGAATCACAAGTACAAGAGTGTTTGTGAATGAATTACGATATGTACCAGTAGCCAAAGCTGTGGTAGTTCCTGTAAATGGAGCCTTTCCTGGTACAATAACTTTATATGCTTTCTTCCCCGTCTTCATGGCTAGTGTCTCAATCACATTCTTACGGGTAGAATTGAATAGTGTTGCAGCAAAGTCTACATCTGCACGATTCATTATCACACCTTCCTGCTCCAAACCTTGTACAACCGGGTCATCACAAGACGGAGAAATATCTTTCTTCAAAATATCATCGCATACTCCCATAAATACCTCCTTTCCTAATATGCAACTTGTACCAGATTATCCTCGCCAATCATAGAACCAAGTTTACCTGTAGAATAGATATAATTCTTACGGGATTTTCTTTCAAACCAGATATCAAGGTCTGACATAGGGTTATCACCTTCACAGCCGTACATCAGATTGTCCGGAGAACACAGAACAGCACGATGGGGAAGATTCAATTTGGTTTTATCATTCTGATATGCTTGGATAAATCGATCCCAAATTGAACATTTTACAACTGTAACACCGTCATACTCCCCTACTTCAAGTCCGTCAAAAATAACTTCCCAAGGCATAATAACCTTATATTTTTCTCTCACGTCACGAGATAAAGAATCACACAATGATTTCGTAGCAAAAATTGCATGTCCAGACTTTTGGAAAATACGACTATCCGCATCTTCAAGCATTGCATCAAATATAGAAGTTGCAGCACCCAATTCTTTCATCTTGGATTTTTGCAAAGCATAAGATGCTTCAGCATTGGATGATATGACAGTATGCTGGCTAGCATTAGCTGTACATATAGCAAACAGACGTTTAAAGAAACCGTCACATGTTTTAAACAATTCAACATTCAAACCATCTGTAATTTGCCCTGAACCTTCAACATTGGCAGCATCCTTATCTCCAAACCAAGTAAAGCGCCACAACATTTTCATCATTGCTTCCGTTAGCTTCGGAAGGACGATTCCATCCATATACTCAGTAGAAGTAAGGTCCGCAATATTAGTACCGGTTTTTAGGCAATATTTAGCAATAGTGTTTTCCAAATCCTCATAACACATTTCCAATGGAACTTGCCAATCACCAATTTCCCAAACCTTTTGGGCTGCAGCAATAGCCACCTTTTGATATGTAGGATCACATCCAGAGCCTGCGATACCCACATCCTCCATTTCACCAATAAAACCAACTTTCTTGCCATTGGTCACTTTAGGCATGAACGTCATAAAACGCTCCATATCCTCATTCTGAAAGACTGTCAATTCAATCAAGTCTTTCAAATCTTTCACCGCCTGATTGTCCGGTGTCAATTTTGAAAAATCCAAAATAGGCATACTCAAATCTCCTTTCTTTACTTTTTAGCTCGCTTTTCTCTTTCTTCTCTCAACTTCCTCTGAATAGGTGTTTCCTCTGCACTGGCCTGAGGATCAACAGTTGTCTTAAAAGTCTGGGCACGTAAAGAAACCCTGTAGGTTGAGCAATGCTTCGCCAACCAATTTTCCCCACCTGCCATCTTTACAGCATTCAGAATCTTATTGTCCTCAACTGTACGGGCGTTAACTTTCAAAGCCGTATTTTCCGCTTCAAGTTCTTCAATGCGGGCCTTCAAAGCCTCAATCTCCTCATCACCATTTTCTTCCTCCTGATCTTTAATCTCCGTAATTACTCCATCGGTTACGATGATAGTCTTCCCATCAGGCATAACATGTTCACCGTCAGGAGACGCGGCATCCCCGACTTGCGGTTCTCCCTCTTCACGTTCCACCGTCAGTATATTACCTTCGGCGTCTGTCAACTCCATAGATATTACTGGAATATCCTCAATCTTTTGATAGCCACATTTGGCAAGCAACTTATCAATGATAGATTGCTTCACTGTCACTTGTTTTTCTTTGTTCATTTTTTTACTATTAAGTTTATAATCGATTCCTTTTGCTGTAGTTGGGACAAGAACAGCAGATATAAATCCTAATTGTTTTGCAACCTCTCCACCAAACCATGTTTCTTTATTCATTTGAGTTTCCAATACGTTTGGCTCTGTCCCTGTCCTTTCAACATAGACAGCTAACATCTTAGCTTTTTCCGTTTCCAAACTTGATTTAAGGGTTTCTATCGTTTCAAGGTCTAAGACATCGTCATACTTTGCCAAATATGGTTTGTGAATGAGAAACTTTGCATGGGGATAAGCCTTTCTGCGTTCCAGCGGTGCAGACAGTAGAATAATTGTCGCCATAGAAGCACATCTTCCAACAACAGTACAAGAAATTTCCTTACCCGATGCACGTAATGCATCATAAATTGCATACCCCTCAACAGTATCACCACCACATGAATGTATTTCAATGTCGATTGTAGGGTCAGCCGGGTCAAGCCATGAAAGAAAATATTGAATATCTGGAAACGAAAGCCCTTCATCGCCGGTCAAATACCAACTCTCCAGTTTATCTCTATCAGCTACAATGTCCTTATTAATGTATAATTTTGCCATACTACATAATTGTTTGTAACAAAGGTAGAAAACAGAATACGGCTTGAAGAATATAAGAAGTTTATTCCACTGACACGCTATGTCAGTAACTTTTAGCAATAACAAGAAAAGTTCTGATAAAATTAAAAGACATGCATTTATAGATTAAAATATGAAAATTCCCCCATTCTTACCTTGCATTTCCAAAATCAAGGCAAAAATAGGGGAATACCTCTGTTTCAGCTTACAAATATCAATAAGACTAATTCACCTTTCTATTTTCAAATAGTCTTTTGTTTCTATATTACTTTATTTCCCAAAATCGATACCCAGAAGCTTCATTATAAAAGGAGCTATATCCGTTTGTTTCATAACTGGTAATTCCTTTTTCTCAATCCCGCATCCAAATGCTACTAATGTCGTAGGGTCAATGCCTGATAGATAGCCATGCTTACCTCCAAACTTCTCTATAACATCCGCTCCGGTACGAGCAGTAGCAACAGCTACTCCTTTTACGGGCTCCAACGCAAACGCCACTTCTGGGTCACACCCAACCTTGCCTAATTCTTCTTTTTCTACTATACGGAATAATGCTTGGGTCGTATCTGGTAATGAAGTCAGTTTTTTGCGAATTTTATTCAAAGTAGTTTGATCATTCTTGTCTTTTAGATAAAGAAACATCATAGCTCCTGCTCCATGAAAGCAAGCTTTCCACTCTCCTCCAGGTTTTTCACTCAACAAACCTTCTTGCACTAACCATACGTTCGGAACAATACTTTTACTATAGTTCACAAAGCCGTGATCGCCGCATACAATTACGGTAGTATTGTATAATAATTTATTCCGTTCCAGATTTTCCAGAATCAACCCTACAGCATGGTCGGCACTTCCTACTGTTGCACTCACTCTGTCAGACCTCAATCCTGTAGCATGTTGGGCATAGTCAGTAGTAATCAGATGTATTGTCATTAGATTGGGTTTATAAGTATTCATAATATAATTGGCCATTGCGGCAGTACGAGCATCTCTATCCATAGAACCGGCACTAAAATTTTTATGGTTCAATTTTCCAGTGGCTTCCCGTTCCAATTCATCTAAAAAGCCTTTCGGAGTACAGTAGGGCTTGATGTATTCCAATTGATTAGCAACGGGCTTTACCGACCAATATTCAGGTACATTATAATGAATAGATTTTGCTCCTACAGATACAGGCCAAAAGAGAGAGGCTACGATCAACCCGTTTTGGTTTGCAGAATCCCAGATTGTAGTTGCTTTGATAGAGTCTGCATACCAATAGCTTACGTTTCCTGGTTTGTTCTCTGTAAAAGGAGAGTTATAGTAGATACGATGTTGAACAGGTTCTACTCCTGTCACAATAGTTATGTGTGAAGGGTATGTAGCTGTCGGAGTAATTCCTTTGATACGTTCCACAAACAATCCATCCCGCTTCATTCTTTTTAAGTTGGGTGAAGGCATTGTACTATCTGTTACCATTTCGGTTCTCATTCCATCAATGGTAATAAGAATGACGTGTTTAGAACGATCGGCAGCAGTCGCGGTGCCTATTAAACAACTACATAAAAACATTAAAATATTTCTTTTCAATTTCATCGTTTGATTAGTTAAAGAAAGGAGCCACATATTCTGAAGATTTATTTTGTACGATAACGCGATTCATATTGTATTTAATAACTACTGTTTTAGTATCCTTATTCATTTCGAAGGCATCCATCTCCTGATTTAAAGGAATAAAGGGAGGTATTTGAGCGGTTGTATAATTGGCAGCTGATGGAGTGTTTGCTGCTTCTGTTTCACATATCGGCAGCCGGATTCCTAAATCAGCTACCCGCCGTCCTTCTGCTATGAATATCTCCTGACGCATGAGATAGAGTATTTCCAGTAAATTATCCACTGTGGTTGGATTATCTATCATCGCTTCTGTGACAGAAGTTCCTGAAATGTAAGGAATAGAAATTAAATTGGGCATTTGACGATCAAGTACTAACCCACTTCTTAGTTCATCTTCAGCCGAAGCAGCTACTTTGTATTCGGAACTGTTGGGATATTCTTTGTATCCTCCGTTATAACGTCCTTCTAATTGGTCGTTAATATCGGTTTCTACCGGACGTTTTTTTACAAGTGCCAACAATTCCTTCAAAATACTTTTTGCTCCATTAAGATCATTATCAGCTAAAGCTGCTTCGGCCAGAATCAGATAAGCTTCTTCCGCTTTAGCTATACAGATAGGACGTGCTTCAGTTGCGCTGTTCTTCTGAAAATATTTCGGATCAAGAAAATCAAGTCGAGGTAACGGCTGAAAGTTTGTTCCGTAGATATATCCTTGTATAGAACTTTCTACACCGTTATCTCCATCATATTCAATCTGCTCTACAAAGTCCTTGGACAAGGCTAACGCATTATTTGAATATTGCACAGCATTTGTTTTGTCTCCTAACCTATAATAAGAGCGGGCTATCACTATATTTATGAATGCTTTTTTACCAGCATCATTAGTATAGTTCAAAGCCTCTGTAAAGGTGGAAATCGCTAGATTCAAATTTTCCTGCCAACTTTTTACCTCTCCTCCGTTTTCAACAGGAAGCGCAAGAAAATACTCTCCTGCCAGTAAATAAGAAAAACCTTTTATATAATAAAGGTTGAAACGCTGAGCATCTGTAGTAGTCGCATCGGCTGCAGCCACCACTTCTAACCCCTGAATAGCGGTTTCACGTAATGTACCAATATGGCGTTGCAAGTTTGTGACATCTACATCTGTGTATAAGATTGTAGGGAAATCAAAAACTTTGCTGCTTTGACTGTAATTATTGAAGTAATTATCAGATAGTATTTCTATGAGTTCCACATACGTACCTATAATGGTGGCAAATGAACGGTTGGCTCCATTTACCCAAGTACTCATTGCATTTGGGGTCTGCAAGAACGTCTTTTCGTCCACGTTAGGATTGATAATGTCATTGGGCTGCAACAGCTCGCATGATGCGCATGATAAGGCTAAAGCCCCTAACAGAATACAGTTTTTTATCTTCATTTTTATTATTTCATTAAGAGTTGGACATTTTTAGAAAGAGATACGAATAGAACCTACATATTGCCGAGGAGTGGAGTATGAAGAATAATTTAGTCCACCTACGGCTACTGCACCTTGAGAACGAGCTCCTGCCAAAGCTGCTTCAGGATCTACAGAAGAAGCCGTAAAAGCAAACGGGTTATAGACATTAAAACCAAAATTGATGTTCTTCAAATACTTTTCAGGCTTATAGTCATAGGAAATCCCAATATTCCTAATTTTCACAAAATCCGACTTTTCTACGAAAAAGTTTGTGAAATTTAACCAATTGGCACCTTGATCTAATCCTTCCAAAGCTTTTTCCGGTATTGCACTGTCTTTTAATCCTTTGGAGAAACGGAATTGACGGTCGAACGAATGTACGTATGCTCCGTATTGATAATCACCGTTAATCATCAAAGACAGATTTTTATAGCTTGCAGAAAGAGAAAAGTTTCCATATACAGTAGGGAGTGTGGACCCTAAATTCTGTAAAGGAAGAATTTCTTTTAATGAGTTATCCGAATTCAGTACAGCTTTGTAACCGCGGATGAAACCTACCGGCTGTCCTTCAGCTACTACAGTTTGCACTGTTCTTGACGAGAAGCCACCAATAGCAAATGGTACTGCATTACCGATACTCAGAACCTTGTTATGGTTGGTGTTGTATGATGCATTCAAGCGAACATTCCAGTCTTTAGTATCTACCAGTTGTAATCCTACACTCAATTCAATACCTTTGTTCTCAATTTCCCCTACATTAGACAGATAGTTGGCCGACTGTCCTGATGAGGGAAGAGACGGAATACTGAAAAGGGCATCTTTAGTTAAAGCATAATAATAAGTAAAACCAAGATTTAAAATACGATTAAAAAGAACCGCATTAAAACCCGCTTCATAAGAATGTTTCTTTTCTGGAGCCAAATCCGGGTTTCCATATTTACCGAAAGAAGCGGCTTGTTGTCCTTGAAATGAATTGAAAGCTACTGTGCGTTGATATTCAAAGGCTGGCGGATAGCTACCTGCCACACCATAGTTTGCCAAAATACGTACATTGTTAATAAAATTACTTTCTTTAAAACTTTGCATGAAAGGTTCTTCGGAAAGTACATAGGAAATTCCCACTTTCGGATAATACTGCCAACCTACATTGTCACCAAAAGCTGTGTTGTAATCCGAACGTAGTCCCAGATCTATGTAATAACGATCCAAAAAGCCGATATTCTCCTGAATAAAATAACCATAGTTATATAGATAACTCAGCCATTCATTGGAAGTCAATGTTCCTGCCCCTGCTACTATTTGCGCACCATCTCGCACATTGGTACCATTATAAACAGATTGGTGGTCGTATGTGCTAAAAAATTGGAAACCAGCTGTAGAAATCAGACTGAAGATGTCCTTATAACGATATTTGTGTTGTCCATTTATATCGATAGTCAAACCGAAATAATTACGGTCAAAATTAAAAATACTTCCCGCGTCTGACGTACCTTCCGGCTTTTGCTGGGTGTGTATCAGATATTCATTGGTAATGATGTTCTTATTATTATTCAGACGGTAGTCCACTCCTAGTATGCCTTTAAAGGTGAGATTGGTTAACGGGGCATAACTTAAAGACTGTGAAGTTTGGAAACGTTTCACAGATTCCCGGTTATTCTGTAATGCTTCAGCTGTGTTTACAAAAGATTTCATTTGGGCAAAAGCATAATCATCCAAGGCATCCAAATCGGCTCCATAGTTTACTTGCTTACCTTCAGTATTTGTATATTTAAAATTAGTTGCGGCTGCACCTTCCGTAAACCACAATCCTGTATATCCACCTTGGTTGCCGTTACGGCTACGAGCAAAGTCCTGTATCACCATACCAAATGAATTCTGATACTCAAGAACTTTGTTGAATTTCACTCTTGAGCCGAAACGTAGGTCATACTTACGGTCTTCGTTCCCATCCTTTATCAGAGTACCGGTACTATTGCTCATGTTCGCTCCAAAACTATAGCCATATTTTTCAGCTCCACCATCAAAGCCGATACGGTATTTTTGAGTAAATCCTATTTGATGCAATAATTCTTTTGTACGTTTAAAATGATAAAATTGTGAAGAAGCCACATCCGCCTCTAACTGGGTTTCAGCAAAAAAAGAAATCTTTTGCTCTGTTCCCTTTTTAGTAAAAATCTGGATGACCCCGTTGGCAGCATCTGAACCGTAAAGTGTAGTAGCTGCACCGCCTGTTACATATTCTATGTGGTCAATGTTTTCCATAGGAATATCACCTATAGAGCCAGTCACGGCACTATTACCGCTTAAAGAGTTATTTAAGGTGGCTCCCGTATTCATATTATCCACACGTACGCCATCTACATAAATTACCGGAGTAGAATTAGAATAGGCAGATGACAGCCCCCTTGATTTAACTAATGAAGTGGTACCAGCTTGACCACTGGCCATCGTAATTTGCACATTAGGTAGGGAGTTCTGCAATATCTGATCGATTCGCCCTTGCTTCATACGTTCCAGTTCTTTACTATTGACTGTCGTTACATTCGATGATAAACGCCGTTTCTGTACTTCTGCACCTTGCCCAGTTACTACAACCTCATCCAGTTTGAAATTGTCTTGGTCAAGCTCTACCTTAATGTTGTCAGCAGGGTTTACAGCTAGCAGTTGAGTTTCATATCCTATATAGGACACTTTCAATTTAGATCCTCGGACAGCCGTTATCTGAAATTCGCCATCCATATTAGTAACCGTTCCAATCGAAGGATTATCGCTTAGTACCAATGTTACCCCCGGCAATCTTTCCTGTGTTTTCTTGTCAAAAATAACACCTTTCATTTTAACCGTAGCCACTTTCTTTGAGACCTCCTCATCGGATGTCAAGACGTAGCCCTTTTCTACTTTTTTACGCTCTAACATTGTTTTCTGAGCAGCCATCATATAAGATGTGCTCAGTAAAACAGTTAAAACAATCAAAATACCTTTTCTCATTTTAGTACGTTAAGTAATTAATAAATTTGATTCAATAATATCTTTTACGTACTATTGACACAAAGCATGTTCAAAAGTGTATAACGGCTGCATTTCTTTTGTATGTCAATTTCATTTCAGCCATACTCACGTTATTTCTTTGTGGAATAAGGGAATATTGACAACCCTGCCTCTATTCAACATGATTTCTAAGATAATATTTCAGTAACTTCAAAGATTGTGTATAGTAACATTTGACTGTGTTTATCGGTATATTCAATTCATCCGCTATTTCTTGATTGTTTAATCCCCTATATATTTTCAACAGGCAAATCTCCCGTTTGAAACTTGGCAGTTGCTTTACAGCCCAACGTAAATAGCTGAACTTCCTTTCTTCTTCAAGTTTTTCTTGTAAGCCATCATCAATAATATTATTCTGTTCAGTTCTTTCCATATCCTCTCTTGCGATTATATCATTCGTATCCCGAATCATATTTAACAAATAATTTTTCGTCATAGTATAAAGATAATTTCTCAAGTGTACTTTAATATGGCAAGTGGAGTGTACTTCCCACAGGTGCAAGAAAACCTGCTGAACGACATCTTCTGCGAGATTTCTCTCTTGCAAATACCTGTACGACAGACTATAAAGCATCGAATAATACTTATTATAAAGCTGTGTAAAAGCATCTTGATTACCTTGTTTTAGTAGTGAGAACAAATATTCATCCTCATAAGTAACCTTTGTCATTATCATAACCTGGGTGTATTAAAATAGATTGCAAATCTATAGAGCAATTAAAATATACCTAATTACAAGAAAATTACATTTTAGTTACAAACCATATATACAAATTTGTTTTCAACATTTTTCCTAAAGTAAAACTCTATTTTTAGCAAGAAAAAATATCTGGCACCTATATCCTAATTAGGTTTGAACACAGAATTAAAAAAATAATTCACAATGAAACCTTAGATATTAACTGTACTTGAAAATTTATCAATGATTCGATAAATTGTCCTTTCTGCAATATTATACTCATCAGATAAATATTGCATGATATAGGTCTTTTTATGCCCTTCCCGTAACAAGCGCATATATTCCTGATATACTGGGATGTATTTCACATCCCCAACATCAAGAGAAACACCATCCATTACTTGGAGGATGTTCCTATTCAGAATTAATAACTCATACGCATTCATACACTACCAAGATTCTCGACATACTTTACTCTATCTGCAACAGAAGTAAATTCCTCTACGGACAATACCGGCGGCGGAGCCATCATCATACCCTTTGCAACAGCTTTGGAAAGCATATCTTCACCCAACGCCTGATTGGATGAAGTAGTGACGTTGATAGGAATGCCACCACCCATTTGGTTAAAAGCTGATAATAACGGAGCAAACATAGAAGTCGCGGCAGCCGTCATTACACTTTCACCATTAGATAACATCGCCGGTATAGAGTCACTTGTACCCGAGCCCGGACCTACTACTGAACCACCCTGTGCAAATTTAGCACTTTTTACCGTAGAAATAGCAGCCGCAATGTTAGAAAGTATAGTAGCTATACCACTTGCCATTGTACCAAGTCCAATGATACCCTTTCCTGCTTCCGCTGAAACCATTTTAGAAATAGCCTTACCTGTATTGATTGCAATTTCAGCAAGAGCCAAAGCCTTACTTGCAATGGCAAAGTTACGGTCTTGATTACCTATCTCATCTGTCAAGGCAATAAGTCCATTTGTAACAGTAGCCATAGCATCATATTTGGATTGTTCAATAGCTATCTCCTTATCTGCAACAGCTTTCTTTGCATCATTATAGTCATTTTGAGCTTGAAGTTTACGCAAATTAAAAGCTTCTATACTTTCCCCCTCAAGTTGCTGTATAGTATTCAACTCTGCAAGCTTCTGCTCCATCTTAATACGGAGAATTTCTTGTTCGTCACCGTATGTCTGGGCTATTTCTGTTTCAAAACGTATCCTTAATGCATCCTCTTGTTTCTTGATAATGGAGTTATTATGCTGCTTGGTCAAATCATCAACCTTCTTGTTGTACTTCTCTATGATAGTAAGTTTCATCTGCTCGGTTAGCTCTTTCTGCTGAAGCTCCGCATCACGTTGGGCTACAAGTTGCTGCATCTTTAATTGATACTCCTGCTCGCTTCCGGCTTTTACAGATTCAAGTTGTAGGGCAATAAGTTTCTGCCGATTTTCAATCTCCTTTTTCAGTTCTTCATCAGAGAGCTTTTGCAAAGCAACTGTTTTCTGCTGCTCAAGAGAAAGAATCTGTTTCCCGATTTCCTCCTTAGCACGAGGTGTCAAGTCCTTTTCGATTTTCAAACGGCTTTTCAAATCTTCAATCTGACGGCTATATTCATATTCTATTTCTTGCGTCTGCTTCTCCCGGCTATCCTTAATGAGTTTCAGCATTTCATTCTCAGCCTTACGTATCTCTTCTAACTCCTTCTTTTTGATTTTAAGAGCTTCGGCCACAGCCTTAGGGTCAGTAATCGGCGTCTTCTTTTTATCAGTATCCCCGGTATATGAAGACACTAAATTAATAGTCTCTTTCCTGGATTCCACAGCCGATAACTGTGCTATATAATCATTCCATGAAGAAGCGATATCCTTGTTTATGGCTGAATTAGAACGATCTTTGCCTATTCCCTGACGCCAGAATGAAACATCATCTAGCTCTTTATTATATTTCTCATTGATAGCAATAGTTTCCTGCAAGTATTCTTCTTCCTGTTTCAGAGATAAATTTAGCATCTGCAGCCTTTCTTCTTTGGCCTTTTTTAAAGCTTCTTCCCCAGAAATCCCCACTTTCACATATCGAATTCGTGCCGCCTCTATCTTGGCATATTCATCTCCGACATTAGCCTCTGCAACATTCTTTCCAAGCTCAACAGCCGCTTTAGTTTCCCGTTCTGATATGTCTTCTACCGATTCAAACAAAGTTCGTACATCTTTAATCAAAGAGGATAAAGCATCATTGACGAAAGTCTCAACCTTAGCCGTCATTTTCTCAAATGAACCACCTGTAGCGTCAAAAAGCAAAGCGACCTCTTTGGTTAGTTCCGTTTGAGAAGCGAGCAAGTCATCTTCCACTTTACCCAGTTCCCCGGTCTTACCTTTGACTTCATTTAGATTAACAGAAATATCTTTCAAGGTACGGATATATTGCAAGCCGGCATCTTCTCCCGGACCGCCAAAGATATCTGCAATGGCAGTTCCAACCACCGCACTGCTTTCCGGTAGTTCATTCAATTTGGCAGATACTTCCTGCATGATTTGAAAAGTAGTCTTTGCTCCTGTCTGCAAATCTTTCTGGACTTGTTTAGAGCTGATACCGATACCATCCAATGCACCAGCCGTTGATGTAGTCATTTCCCGAAGCCGGGTATTCGCCTCTTTGATAGTATCAATTCCCTTATCAGAGAAGACACCCTGCTTATTGGTTTCTGCAATAATAGCAACGAACTGATCCGCAGAGATACCAGCCTCTTTGAAGTATGCCGGATATTCTTTCAAAGCAGATAGGAACTCACCATTCGCATCTGCTCCGGCAATGAAACCATCTTTGATTACTTTCAACGCTTCATCAGAAGATATGCCAAACTGTTTTTCTACGGAATTAATAGCAGTCAACATATCCCGGAAGTCTTTACTGTAGTAATCAGCCAAAGCTTGTACTTCACTCCGATAGATTTTCAAATCATCGCCAGACTTATCCGTAAATTGCTTTGTCAATTTGGTAGCCTCTTTTACCCCCTTATTGTAGTCATACCACCATTTGAAAGCAAAACCGACTCCGGCAACACCTGCTATACTCATAAATACCGGATTTTTCAATAATGCCTTTAGCGTTGAACCTAAAGCAGATGCTTCTGTCTTCATATTGGAGAAAAAGCCTTTCACTCCATTTGAGTTCTGGGCGATATTCAACAAAGAATTTGCAAAGTCATTATTGATACCTACAAAATCTTTCAAAGCTTCCTCGTAATTACCGACATTACGATAGAAACGCTGTGTACCCTCTTCCGCTTCCTTCAATTCATCGGTAATGGCATTTATCTTATCTTGAATCTCTTTGCCCTTGGCACTGTTACGTTCCGCACGACTTAACCTATCATAAGAAGCAGTCAAATTAGAAAGTTCCGCACGTAATCTAACTAAGCTACCTTCAAGCTCCGTCTGTTCCTTACGCTCATTCTGTATTTGCTTACTCAGAATTCGAACAGCCTCGTTCACTTCACGAGTAGCAATCTTGGTTTCTGATAACTGTAAGTTATACTCTTTGCGACTCATACGTCCTGCTTTCAAATCCTCTTTTAAAGTTTGTTCTCTTTTTCGAAGTACATCCAGCTGAGTACGATATTCTGCGATTTTTCGGATAGCATCATCGTATCGTACCCGAATATCCAGCACTCTTTCTTCTACATTTTCCATAACTATACCTCCAACTGTAATAATTTACACTCACATATCCCCGTATCTTCTGCCTTTACAGATATAATAGCATAGTATCTACCGTATTGGCCCAGATATACCGGAACCGTTACATCCAACTCTTTTAGCTCAATATCGTTAATTTCAATTTTTTCCGTAATGACAACCGGATTATGTACCACCTTTTGGTATGATTGATAATTTTTAGACAACAAGGCATGCCATGACAACCCGTTGAATGTTGCCCTTGACTTACCATTGTTACTAATCTCCAACAATATACGAGGTTCAACTTTCCCTATCTTTCCAATCTCCTCGTTATCTTCATATTCATAAATTGGAATATATGCTTTACCGGTTCTCGTATCGGTTGCGGCAAAAGGAAGCGTAACGCTATCTTTACTTAGTTCAATAGTCTCATCATCAACATTGATGCATCCTTCATAATCTCCAGATACTGTTTTGTCTTCTTTCCACTTGTAGACATTCTTTTGAGCGAATCCATCAAGAGAAAACGAGATAGTTTTAGGTTTATTATCCTGATACGACGCAACCACCTTCGTAGTCCAATCTATAGCCCTAGACTTGTTAGTTATAACTTCATCCATTGAAACAAACCTAACCGTAACATCATCTTTGACTACAGCAAATGTACCAGACATAACAGATAAAGACTTAATGAAATCAATCTGCTTTATGTTTGGCAAATTGGATATAATAGGATAATATCCATCGCTTATTCCATCTTCAAAAACATTGGTTTCTTCAGTGAATGCCAATAACCCGACTACAAAGGTTGTACTCCCCCAACTGTTTGTAAAGAATCCAGTATCAGCAAAGGCGAAATAGATCACATCTCCCGCAGCCAATACAGATGTATAATCATCATATTCAAAAGATACAAACCAATTTTGACTCCCTTGCTTTTCTAAATCTATATAACCAACGGAGAAGACTTCCTCCGCAACCCCATTCACTACTTTGTAAGCTACAAATCTCGGATTAGAAACCTCTGTTCTCACAAAATTAAAAAACATTCTTCCCATGATCCGGATTTTGGTATTGTTCTTCAAAATCTTCATGCCTTCATACTTGGATGAACTAAGGTCTACCGTTTCCAGATAATCTGTTTTTTTATAAGTAGACGTACTACCTCTCAAAACATATCCATAATCATGATTGGGTCGCGTTCCGTTCACATACTCATAAGTGATTCCGAATTGATTATTATAATCCTCTCCCTTTCCTTTCTTGGTTAACATCGGGATAAGGAGTTTGTTAATCAGATTATCTGTGACATTGGTAGGAAATAAGAATTTGATACCGCTATCCTGGGATATACGTTCTAAAATCCAACCTGCCCGGACACATGGATGGATATAGTTCTTGTTATCATAATTCCGTACCCCCATATTCATATCGGACATGATAAAACTTGCACCATCTTGATAATTACTAATCTCTCTTTTCCAAATAGTATAATACTCAGGATAACTATCTTTCAAATCATTCAATGTTTTGTCACCCTCAATAATGTTAGATAACAAGCTAATATTCCCCCACGTCAAAGCTATTTCAAAAGAATCCGCCCCAGTCATTAATACAGCTTTCCCGTTAGAAATAATTTCAACCCCGTTACGGATATACCTTGTATCATGAAACGTTCTCGGATAGTCAGTCTGGCATGCCGGAAGGTCAGCATGTTGGATAATACGTTGATTCCTGACTGTCTTAGGCAACTTGATCGTATAACTGTTATTGCTTACGATCTTACTCAAATCGGTAAACAGGTTACTTTTATAGTTCAAAGTAATCTTAGTACTGTCATCCAAATCCACCAATTCACCGTCAATAAACAATAAATCATTTCTCATAAGCTTTGCACCCTTATCTCTGGTAAAATAATCGTTGCTACAAAATCTTGAAGAACAGCACGAGTTTTGTTAAAAGTTTCAACCGCAATGTTCACCCCTTGCCACCGTTCCTTTTTATCAACATCTTTTCCCATGTACATATCTACTACTGGAGACATGGTAAGTTGAAAAAGGAAATCGTATGTATCACTATCCACCAATGGAGCACATACAGGAAGTGTATTTTCTTCTGTCTTACGCTGTTTACGTCCGGTGCCGCCATGATAACCATTTACATAGCTATAATCACGCATATTATTACGAATGAATTCCCCGTTATTCACCACTTGCTTCTTTTCATCACCAGCCTTAAACAACCAATAGCAATAAAATCCATGCCGGCTAATCCAACGAAGATATACCCCGCTTGTACAGTCATCAATAAGCAACCGGACACTAGAGGAAGCTCCCGCCACTATATGAAAAGTGTAGTCAAATGTCATATCGAATACGCTTCCAACAGTTCCAGTTCCAGACAAATCAAATTTCACTTCTTTTTGAGCATCGATTCCCGTCAAGAATAGATTGTAAATATTACGTTTGGGTAACCTGACAGCAGGTAAGGACTTACCATCAGCAGTAACATTGACGCTGCTTTCCCCGGCTGAGTACATACCTATTGTAAATGGGAAGTTCTTGAACCATGTTAACACTCTGTCGCCATTATATCGCTCTCCGATTTTCATCGCTCCCCAAACGACATAAGTCTCAAATTGAAAGCTCTCTCCTAACTGCCCATTCTCGGAATACATGTTCAGATCAAATGAGAATAACCGCCCCAACTGTGTATCTTCCGCACCTGACAAAGAATAATCTATCCTTCCAAATTGAATTGTATCAAAGTACGATTGGGTATAAAAGGATAAGTCGAAGAAGCATGTACTTTGAAACAACGCCCTTTTTTCGGAGTGTTCAATCCCCGTTGCTACATCACGTACAACAGCTTCTATCCATGCCCATGGATGGCCCAAAACGTTTACAACCATCGGATTAAAGCAGAAAGCTATCTCATCCGGATATTCAATCGTTGTATTATCTATCTTATGAGTTCGCATTGCTATTCAGATTTATATGTTTCACATCCTTTGAGAAAATACCAAATACACGATTCATTATATTTTGTATTGCTATTTCAATATCTTTTGAATATATGTCTTCATGTTTCCCTGTACGATAAAGCCTGGTACCTTTTTCTGCTATTTTCCGGGCTACGAGATAAGCAAATGACTTAGGCTTTTCTACTTGAATACCTTTATCTATCATCCACTGCCGAATAATCTTATAAAAACCCTTAGGTACTTTCCCCGGTCCACGTCCTGTTTCCAATACACCGAAAGCCTTCCTACCAAACAGAATTCCATGATCATCATCCACTACGACATGCAAGCTCTTGATAGTCCTTCCACTTGCACGCTGCCCAGCCTGTATATGGTTCTCAACAATACGCTGCCGAAGACTTTCCAATTCTTCATTCAGGATACCCTTTATCTCTTTTCTCCTATCTTCCATAACTAACACATTGAGACTCCTTGAACCTCTTTAAGTTTCAATTCTATTACAATTCCGGTAACATTCACATCCAATTTATCGTAAAAGATAGAATAAGGAACTTCATCACTCACCCACTCAAATAATCCACTTTTATTAAGCTCACGAATAAAGTTCACTGCATGTTCTTTACAACGTTCTATGATAGTATCATTCTCCTTACCGTCAAAATCAAATTCAGTCTTATCGGCAAATGCTATCATGCAATTAGGGCAATCCCTCAACTGCGTTCTGGATATAATAAACTTACCGGATACAGGTAGTAGATTAATGATAGCCGGTAATGGCATTTTATCCAACCGGACATTAGCCGTCGCCCAGTTATCAAACAAATAGGTTATGTCTTTCAGCTTTTCTGCAACAGACGCTATTTTCCTCTCTACACTTGTGTTCATTTGTTATTATCTTGATAAATTTTACGTAATCTTCGTTCATATCTTATCTTCTCTGCATCCATATCAAGACATTTATACACTCTTACCCATGGAACACTTTCTACCTGCTCATGGTCAGTTATTCCCATACGGGTTGCATAATAGTCCACCAACCCAAACAAGCCAAATGATAACTGATCCACACCCGCACGTTTTTCCTCAGGAGTAGGCGCCACACTTGTTGTTTCAAACAGCTTGGTTATCCGTTCCACCTCTTTAGTAACCCATGAGGAAAAGCCCAAAACATCCTCTACCTCACATACTTCTATTTGTTCAACAGAGAATCCTAAAAGGACATGACATGGTATCATTATACAATCAACATCGCTTGATATAGATTGTAGTCCCATAAGTTGCCCAATAGTGGTATCATTCAGATTATCCGGCAAACGAACTCCCGAAATGAAATCCGGCTTTGGGAGTTTCTTTATCTGTTCCAATAAGTCAGTAACATTACTTGCCACCTCACTTAATATCAAAAATTCTTTTACTGTCATATCTGTCCTAATTTTGCTTTTGGTCGTTTGGGAATTGGTTTGATACGGAAGAACATTGCCATTATCAGCATATCAAGATAATCCGGAGAATGACCAAGTATCTCTTTCATTTTCTCTTTACTGATTATTCCTTTCTTTCGGGTATCAGCATCTATATGGTCTTGCTTTAAAACTCCTAATTCTTCGATTATACGCTCTCTTTGGGCTTCCGTACATATAATCCTTATCTGTCGGTTATTTATTAGTTCTGCGAGCTTAAAAGCGCACTCTGATTTCAGATTGTCAAACTCCGGATTAATAGGGCGGTTACCACCATGAAACTCTTTGATGCCATTCAGATAACTTTCAAGATAACTCCCCAGCCCATCACTATCAACTACCATCATGCTACGTGGAATCTTCCACTGTATCATCATGTTTTTAAGATCCGTTTCAATGGATTTACCCGTACTGTATTCCTGGTCTAACCTGATGTTACATACATTACCTATCCAATGCCCACAGACAAAACGGTCTCGGCCTTTCATGGCAAGGTCAGAAGAACCAGTCGATAAGCCTATCGGTTGTACATGCTCGTTTGTAAACAAGTCACAAATAGCATCATAATCACAAAGTACTGCCGGATCATTATCATATTCCCAATTGCCGAAATACAAACGCTCTTTCGTTACTTTATCATTAGTATTTTTCAAAGTGTTTATATAGTCTTCTGTTGCAAATGGATTGTCTTGTACCAACGCCTGTACAAAAGCATAACCATCTTTTAACTTATGCTCTTTCCATGGTTTATAAAATTTATCGTATAACCAGTTCTTTTTGGGATTACAAGTAATAAGAATTTTCCCTGGAACATTATAGACATCATTCAAGTGCCGTCCTATACGAGTCTGTAACACTTCAAAGGCCAATCTATTCACTTGACCCGCCTCTTCGATCCATCCACCCGTAAATTCCAAGGAGCCGAAACGTTCATACATCGGGTCTTTATAAGGGTAATATGTCAAATCCAAAAAGATAATCTCACTCCCATTATCGAACTTGATGCCGTCATTTGTCAAGTGATAATATGGATAGCCATGAGAGTTAGCCACTTTAACAAATGTCACCGCTATAGATGCTCGACTGTCTTTGAGATTATTTCGCCCCGCAAACCAACGAGTTCCGGGAAGATAATGGCAACATTGCATCAGCCATTCACAACCGAGCCATGACTTACCACCTCCACCGGCACCACCATAACATAAGAACTTCGTAACATCGTCACGAAGATAGTTATAGGCTAAACGCTGTTTTATGTTGACTCTCTCTCCCATCACTTCACACTCTCCGCTTCTTTGGTATATGGAAGAAATGAAAATGACTTAAACTCTTTCCCCGCATTCGTATGGTCCACTTCCTGCTTATCCGCAAGCCCAAGTTTACGAGCAATGATATTCGCATTAAAAGCACCGACACATGCACCTTCAAACTGTTGCGTTTCGATTGTTTCTTCCACGCGTGCGATGACCTCTAAAAAATCTTCGTCATTCTTATTTTTACATTCCGTACGAAAGGTGCTCCACCATTTGGATGAAGCGCCTACGTAAATACAAAACCCGGTAAGAGAGTACGGGCGGGAAGTCGGGGAAACTTCCTGTTGCACTTGCTGTTCATTAACAGTTTCCACTTTCTTCCCTTTCTTTCTTTTCACAGGAACCGTCTTTTGAATAGCTTTTTTGGAGAGCCAGGGATTTTCATCACACCACTGGAAATACTCACAGGCAGCTTCCCATAAAAGTTCCGGCGTGGAAAAGAGTTTATCTCTCCCATGCTTACTCCTTAACATCCAAAATTTATTTCCCGCAGGTGCTACCATATCACTTCTTCATCCTGATTATTTCTCCACAATAGGGACATGCCATTTCAATATATTCGGTCTTTTCTTGCTCTAAGTTCCCCTCAATACGCTCCGTTTTCTTTTTGAAAGCCTCATTCTCTTGACGTTCCATTTCCTGACTGAACTCCCGCTGTACTTCCTCTGCTTGCATATCTTCTGTTGCATAATCATTTGCCGGAGTAAAGTTTACATCAAATCCGAGCAGCTGCTCTATTGGCTCAAAAAAGAAATCTTGCATATCTGCAGGGACATTCATAGTCCTAAGTTCACGTATCAGTTTATCTTCATCCCATGATGCAAACTCCGATGTCTTATTATCAGCAATACGATACTGGCGTGCCTTTTCTTCATCCAAATCAGCGACTATACAAGGTACTTCCTTATATCCAAGATTTAATAGGGCAAAGTATCGTGTATGGCCGACAATGATTTCAAGATTCTTATCTACTACAAGCGGTTGGTTAAAGCCAAACTTCTTGATTGATTCCTCTACCGGTTTGATAGCCTTGCTATTGTTCCGGGCATTATTCCAATATGGAATGATTTTATCTATTGCAATATTCTGTATATCCATAATCATAACTCTGCTGAATCTGTGTGATGAATAATTTCTTTAATGGCTTTGCTGTATTCATAGTTCTTGAACATCTTAGCAAAGCCGGTGATGTGCTTAAGTTTTACAAGCTCTAATGGTTCCATACCAAGCTTCTTACAAATGACTGCATCCGACTCTCCATTTTTAATCATGTTATAAATGATATTCGTCATGCCGTCAACAGAATGTTTACCACGTGCCCGGTTATGCCGGACCGTAGATGCCATACGGTCATTGATATCCTTATCAATAACCACAATGGGGAGACGACCACTATTCCGTCGGGCAATATCCTTGTACATACGTGCAATGAGATTACGGTGAAACCCGTCTACAATGATGTACTTTTGCTCTTCCTCACTCCAAATCGTAACAATAGGTTGTGTATATCCGTCTTCCCGAATGGAAGTATAAAGTAACTGCATTTCCTGCTTTGCCACAGCATTAGGATTATAGTTGTTTGCCTTTACCATTTCCATTGGAACCCAAAGAACACGATCCACCGGGTTCACTTTCTCCGGGGACAAAGAAAATAGAAGTTGCCTCACTTCATTGAAGAAGTTTATTTTGTCTGGCGCTTCATCAAGCATCCGGGTGATTATTTCTTTTAGTTTTTCCATATTTATACTTTGATTTATGAACCAATAATCTGTTATTCAATTTTGTCTGTTCAAAGTCTTCGGTAATAATCCCACGAGCAAAAGCGCGGTAAATATCAAGACGGTCTACATCAGACCAATTTGTAACTTTAGTAATCACTGTCTTCAGGTTATTGGAGAAAATAATTTTATTCTTATCCTCGGCTACTATGTTATCAATGAGATACTGCAAATATTCCGGCCAATCCTTAAAACAGTTCGGATAATTACGTATCTCTTCAAAGGCATCCAACAGAAGATGATTTGTCGTACCAATATTGGGGATGCGGGTGTACATGGCATTATATGCCTTCGGGTCAATTTCCTGCAAGTAAGGGATATTCTGATTACTGTTCTCATGAATCAGAGAGGACACCCTGGCCGAACGTAGCGGCTCTTTTGAGAAAATGTAATTGTAGGCTTTATTATATCTTAACCGATTGGAGAAGATATAATACCAGATATCGCGGTAAGACCAATCATACAAAGGGTACATAACTACTCCATGACTGCAACGCTTTCCGTATGTCATACCAGGAAGAGTTTCTTTGCCTGTTAATCCTGCACGACGGGCCGGTGATTCCTCAATACGGACACCACCCAAAGAGACATAATCTTCTCCCAAATGATGAAATGCAATGGCATTGAACATGTCTTTAAATCTGTCAGCGCCATATACATTCTCTTTGAAAGCAATATCCTCTTTTTCACGCATCCACTCTTTCCCTGGCTCCCAAGGAATAAACCAATCACCACTGTTAGCATTCCATAATCTGAATGGTACTTGTACCCAAATAGGCTCTACTTCCGGCAAAGACATAACATAACGCATATACTCGACTGTATATGTATACTCACATTCCTGGTCAAGAAACATAACCGGTATCTTTTGAATACCAAGTTCACGTGCCACTTCTAAAGTGATATGCAGTAAAGCGGTACTATCTTTGCCACCGGAAAAGCAAACACCCAGACGACCACCTATAGAAAACAGTTGCCTTATGCGTTCCTTCGCCGCCTCATACACATTTTGTTCCGAATATAATATCATATGTTAGTCACGATATAATAGTTACCAAATTCTTTTACTTCACAGTGAGGAAAGCTTTCTTCCAGCTCATCCCTCGAATGTTCATAATATTCCAATTCGCAACCGCTACGTTCATAAGTTACCGGATGATATGTTTCTTTATAGAACATAAGGAACAAGATCTTCCCCTTGGGGACATCCGTTAACGCTTCGATTTCAATGTAACTGGCCGAACCAAACAAAGCGACAATAGTATTAAATACCACAAACTTCAGGTTTAACATCTCAAATGGGATACACAAGTTATGGTATCCGGGATGTTTTTTCCTGAAAATTTCAAGCATCTTATTACTCGGATCGATACCGAAATATTCATCCGAAGATACTTTCAGAATATCAAGGAACAGTCCGGTACCACATCCCACATCAAGAATAATTCCGGAAATATCCAAAAGCATCGAGGCTATCTTACTGTTCTCCTCAATACTGGCGTTGTCTTTAAACAGAGAATCGTAATTCTCTGCAATTGCGTCATACTGATTTACTGCGTACATACTTTATTATTTTGATTTACAAAATAAAGATACCGAATAATCCATGAACGGACTATCCGGTATCAAAGAAGTTACTGACACGATTTGGCAGTAAAAAACTGAGAATCCATTATTTTTTCATTGCATAGCCTTTTGGCATCATTTTTGTTTTATCATTTACATAAAGGCTTATTAATATGAATGGATTTAATTCTTATAAAAGTGATTTAGGTTTTGATATAGGTTCTGGACTTTCCGGGCAATCAACTTATATAAAAAAGAAAGACGAACAAAATAACCGTATTCTCATGGAGGAACAATATAAACTACTCCAAATGCAAAAAGCAGAAATTCTTGCTCAACAGAAATTCAGGAAAGAATATGACAAATCATCAAAGATTATGTTATACATGTCAATTGCAACACTTTTCATTACTTTTCTATCACTTATAACTTCATTCTTTAGGTAGTTAGAGAAAAAATCATAATCTCTTCAGGTTATTTTTATTTTATTACATTATAAAAAAGATCGCATTTACTATAAATGCGATCAAAAATCTGAAAACAGGTTTTATGAGTTTTATTTATCCCTATTTATTGTTAACTTCTATAACAGGCCTATTTATTCCACATACAGGACATGGGTATTGTTTTTTATCAAAATCTCTATAATAAATGCACCTACAAGGAGTTTGGCATCTTAAAACTTTAGAATTAATAAATTCATCAAGATTCATATTTTTACAAGCATACCTTGCCATTCTTACATCACTAAAAGCATATTCATTTACAGCTTTTTTATTTTTCCTTTTTACAATTCCTATTTTGGTTAATAGTCCCATAGTTGTCCATGGTAGTATTATATTCCTAATAGCAGGTACATCTGATGCAACTTTTTTACCGACTAGTTCTTCAATAGTAAAAGAAACCGAATGAATTTTAGACAAATGCATTTGATTACTTCTATTTGTAATCAGTTCATTAATCTTTTCATCTGTAAATTTATCTATCGCCATATCAACAATGAATGACGAAAAAACCTTATTGTGAGAACCATATTTAAATTGTTCTGACAATATTCTATTGCATATCCTAATACAATCTCGTGGAGAACCTTCAGAAAACAAAATCGTTCTTCCTAAACTTTTAGCTGGATAGAAAAGCTCCAACGCGTTATTAATATGTCCTTTGCTATATGTTTGCATTCGCTTATTTAGCATCTCTTGGAGCTTATTAAACTCCCAACTCAAATTATACGAAAATATCCTATCGGGACGAGCATCCTTTGTACAATATGATCTTAAAGCATCCCATAAAAAAAACTTAAATGCTACACCTGGCATTTCTAATAGTTCAAGATCTTTAATTAGACTAGATATAAATTTATAACTCGCTTTAGGATCATTGCCTGTTAAATGCTGTTCATCAACCTTATCTATCAAAATATAGATAGTATTTATATCTATTTTCTTAAATAATTGAATCAGATTAAAAAAATTATCCTTATGCGATAATTGCAATTTAGGCTCAACATCTACTTTTGATATATCTATTTCTAATCCTTTTTTCTTGGAAATTTCTTTTATCACACTAGAAATTGGTTCTTTAAAGTGTTTCCATAGACCCAATAATCTATCCTCGAAAGTTTTTAATGACGACATTGCTTGCTTAGGAAATGAAGCAGGAGTATCATATAAATATATCTTAGACAGTTTATATATATATTGTCTCACAGAGAATGAAAAAGCAGATTGGCATGCATAACTATCCATAGAGTCTAGTTCACTAAAAAATGCAAGCAACAATAATCTATTTAACGTTATTAAATGATATTCATAAGTAACTTCATCTATAGACTTAAATTGAGATAAATCATGATTGGTATATGTTATACAAATCATATTAGGATTCTTAGCAGCCCTCTTCTCAATCATTATCCTCTGTGCTGTTTTCCCTGCACCTCTTGGAGCATAAACAATATTTGAGCAAGGATTATCAGGATCCCCCCAAACATCCTCAAAATAATCAGGAGCTATAAAATAGTCCTCAATATAATTGACTTCATTATCAGCATTTGTATTTTGAAAAGGATTCATAAAAAATCCTATTTCCTCAAGATATTGTTGCATTATCATAAATTTAATCTTATTAATCTACAAATATATAAGACTACATTTAAATAAACAACTCATTTCTATTTAATTTCGGACATAACATTCTGATTAGTTATGTACTTTTTGTCTCATAAGTAAAGTATATCACATCATAGGGGTACTCAGCATACAACTGCTTTCTCTCAGTCTCGATGTCGTTTGTTTCAATGATTACTTTCTCACACCGACGATTATCGCCGGTGATGTATTCTATTTTTCGGATGATATGTTTCATGCTGATAATTTATTACGGATTAGACCAATATTCTTTTTAACAAGCCCAATGATACGCTCATGGTATTCTGTATTCTGGTTACATGCACCACGCGATTGAACTATTTCAAGAGTTTTTAAGGACAGTTCTATTGTCTCGATACGTTTTTCCCCGATGCGGGCCGAAAGGATAAGGCAATCATTACGCTTGTAATACCCATTTGTATATACGCAATGGTGCATTGCTTTCCCCTCTTGGTAGAACTGGGTTATACTTTCCAATGGACGGATAGTTATACTTCCGTCCGTTATCTCCAAACCGAAGAACTTCTCCATTCTCTTGTAGAACTGAATAATACTTTCCCTACGTTCTTTTTCAAGACGGATTGCCGCCATCCTTTCCCTATCTCTGCGAAGCTTTGCTTCAATGCTCCTTTTCTTATTCATCAGCAAATCATGCTCGACTTTCAGATTCTTAGGACATATATATTTGGCGTTACGTACGTCTTTCTTGAAATAGAGCAGCAGGTCGATGTAATCATTCCACATACTGGCATCCTTGATGATGTAGTGATTACGGTTACAGATATTAAAAGATGGCTTGTACCGAAGCTGATAATACCCTTCCTTAGCCATGTGTTTAAGCATTGCCATCTGCTTTGTTTTCAAGCAGAGTTCGGCATCATTGTTACCGGTTAAGAGCGATCGTATAAGCCTCGACGGATTGACATCAGGAAAATTCCGGCCTATACCACGTTTCTTCAACTCCGGTAGAACCTCTATCTTACGATATAACCATCCATGTATAGAATACACATCACCATAACTGTAATAACCACTACCGTATTCGTTCTTTATACTCAAAGGCCTACCATACAACCATCCATTGCCACCCATATTCATAGGTCTGGCGATAATGGTACGTTTGCCATTAACTGTAATCCATTCCTGAACAGTCTCAAAAAAACTGTAATAAGGATTTGATGTCAGATGCTCACGAAAACCACTTTTGCAAGAATACTTGCAGCACAGGATATGGCGTATCACTTGGAAGTTACCTACAACCTGTAGTATATCCATGTAGATTTCCTCTTCATTCTGGCATTTCCGACTTACCTTTACGTCCAGCTTGTGGTGACAATAAGGGCATTCGGTCTTATCACCCAAAAGGATAATGCTCAATTCGCTATTATCGGTGTTTATCCATATTTTCCCACATTCCGAACACCAAAGTTCATCCTTGCATTTATGTGCCGTATGAGCAAACAGATGTTCTTTGGCCCACTCTTTGGGAGAATCAGATATTTCACCCAATTTTGCACTCAGCTCGGCAACTTCCTTTTGTAATTTAGTACGCGGTCTCATGGCTTAGAACAATGACATCTGTTGAACTTCCATTGCCTCTTTCTTTCCTCGTAACGGCTTTTTCTTGAGCAAAACATATTGCTCTTCGGTAAGACGTTTAATCGCTTCCTCACGAGCTTTCTTTTTATCTTCCTCGGTCAGCTTAACCGATTGGGATGAAGCGGAAGCTACAGCTCTTGCGGCGGCAGGTAGTTTGTTGACTTTGATGTCGTCCTCATCGTAATAGTGTACGGCCAGACCAAATACTTCAGTGTCGGACATAGCGACGGCATTTCCGCGCTTTCTGGCTTCACCCATGATGTAAGAACAACACTCGTCCAGATTCTTGTTTTCTTTTGCGTAGGACTTAGCGAACAGTTCGTCAGTCCCGGCACGTTCATCAAGATAACTCTTGATAGCTTCTTTGAAAGTTTTGTTTTCCATAATTGCGTTACAAATAAGTTCTTAAACAATAGTCCGCTATCCAGTAGCAGACAAAATAAAAAGCGGCATACGCTGTCAGAATTGACAGAATAGTCGCTATCAGTTTTATGTCTTTCATCTTAATTTGAGTTTTGCCCGTAAGTCGTCGGGTGGTTGGTGATTCCGTTCCACAGGTACTTGCCGCTGCTCCTGCGCCTGGTTATTACGTTTCCGGATGATTATATCCAACTCATCTGACCGCTCTTTGAGGAACTTACGGAAAGCCTCGCCAATGGTTATCGTGTCGAAATAGCCGTAGAATTTACCGTATCTGCCCAACTTGAATCGGGCGACAAATAAAATGAATTCGGTCAACTTGATGTAGTGATACTGCCTTACAAACAGGTTTGAGAACTCGTTCAAAGCATTTTCATCGGCACTCTCTTTCGTGGCAGAGGCAAAATCAATAGTCAGTAGCTGCGTCTTTGCCCACAAAACCGAGGAGCCGTCACCGTACATCTGTTCAAGGTCTGACAACGTGGGAGACTTCTCGCTGTATGCTTTATCAAGGTCGGCAAGAAGTATCGGCTGGAGCGATGTCGAATATGCTGCAGAGGCTTGGCTAAAGGTCGGGTATCTCTGCTTGATGGCCGACAACGTCACATCCCTGCTCGATGGCCGCGTACTCCGCAATGAGGTTTCTTGCCTTTGCTGCCTTATCAGCATCCCGACCGTTTTGTCCTTGGGTTTCTGTTTTTCCATTGCCTTGCTGTTTTTTTTCGATTATCCAAAGATTGGCCCGGCTGTCCCAACGTTCAACCTTGGCACCTGTAGCCGTTTTCCAACCAAGCCCGGAGAAATGATTGTAGAAAATATCCGCTTGCAATTCCCAGTCAGGAAGTTTGCCCCGAAAATACTCTTTCACTTCTTCGACGGTCGGTGGTATAAACTCTACTTTGGTTTTAAGCAGCTTCTTTTTCGGTGGTGGCTCCGGTGGGAATAACTCGCCAGAGTTATTTTCCCCCATAGGTTTCTGTTTATGTTTATGTTTATATAAAGGGTTACCATTTACGTTACCGTTTATGTTACCATTTACGTTACCACTTTCGTTACCATTTTTGTTACCGTCAGAAACATAAAGTATCTGATAAAAAGCTCCGTTTGCCCGTTTATTCCCTTCTTTGAAAGAAATCAATCCTTTTTGCTGGAGTTTGTTGCGCAGGTCACAAATTGTTTTGCGAGAGATGCCGAGTTCAAGCTCCACATTCCTCGACGGCAATTCGAACGGATTAGTCCAGTTTCTCGAGTTACATTCTTTCAGCAAATAGAAATAAAAATCTGCCTCGTAACTTGTCATCGGTCTAATACGCCTCACAGTCCAAAAGTTATTGACTAATTCAATATAATTCATCGTAGATAGGAATTAACCTCGTTCATAAAATCTTGAAGAGAACGGCAGATAACGTATTTATTTCGATACTTTTCCGCTTCTCTCTGCCATTCAATTTGTTCCTCTCTCTGTTTCCCCATCGGAGTTTTCATTTCTATACAGAGAGACGCAAAACCTTTCTTAGGGACAAGAAGTATCAAATCGGCAACGCCGCGTAAAACACCTTCGTATTTCATTTGCGCACCGGTACGGGAATCGCGTTTCCCACCGTTAGGAACAGCGAACAGCATGCGACTCAAAAACGGATATTGATGCCGGAACCAAGTCAGGCAGCTATGCTGTATCTGGCTTTCTGATTGCGGTGTAGTTTGTTTCTTTCTCATAATCTACTTTTGAATAAGTCCATAGCCATATCTACTACATTCTCCTTTACTACATCATCAGTTCCGGTAACTCCGTTAGCTATACCCTTCTTCCGCTGAATGACATCATACATATATTCATCAATGGTATTTTTACCAAGGAAGTAGTAACAGTTAACGTTATTTTTCTGTCCGTTACGATGTGCCCGGTCTTCAGCCTGTTCGCAATCGCTGAACGTCCATGGGAACTCAATAAAGGCCACACGACTGGAAGCGGTCAAAGTAAGCCCCGTACCACCCGATTTGTAGTTCAGAATGATAAGTGTACAATCCGGATTGTTTTGAAAAGCATCTACAGCCATCTGTTTCCGGGTAGCATTATCTTCACCAGTAACCGTTACTGCTTTGGGAAACATCTTTTTCAGTTCCATTACTACCTCTTTCAGATAAGCAAATACTATCAGTTTCTCTCCCCCATCGATAACGTCATGGATAAATTCGGCAGCCGCCTTGATTTTTCCACGAGCGGAAATAGCTTTCAATATACCCATCCTTACCATTACCTCGCCGCGCATGGACTTGGCAATCTTCTCGTCGTCCGCATTCTTATAAACACGCAGATATTGAATAAGGTCGCTTTCTGCTTTCTCATATTCCAACCGCGTAGTGATATCCATCTCGATATACTGGCGTGTCTTATCCGGAAGTTGGGTCAACACCTTTGCCTTCTCCCGTCGGAAAAAGCAGGTATTCCAAAGACGCCAGTTTAATTCTTTCAGATTGGATGCTTTCTTCGGTCCGTTACAAAAGCGCTCGGTAAATGTCTTATACCCACCGAAATCTTCCAAACGTCCCATTATCTTAAGTTGTTGTATAAGGTCAGTATTATCATTCACTACCGGAGTTCCTGTCAACTCAAGAATGAAATCCTTACCTTTGCAGATGCCCTCAACAAACTTACTTTGCTGGGTCTTAGTAGACTTACATTTATGAGACTCATCAATAATGACCGATTTGAAAAGCGTTATGCGAGGATCAAAAGTGATTGACTTCAGCGTAAACCGCGTATCATTCTTCACATCTAATACGAAGAACTTTTTCAGCGACTCATAATTAGTAATGAAAATATCACAGCACTTGGTTTCAATGAAGCGTTGCCACGTATTTTTGTTCTTATCATCAAGTATAAGAGCCTGTTTTCCGGCAAACTTCTTAAACTCACGTTGCCAGTTTATTTTCAATGCAGCCGGACATACTACAAGACATGGATAAGATTGCGCTATTGTTACCGTACCTATCGCCTGTAATGTCTTACCAAGTCCCGGCTGGTCACCGAAGATGCACCGTTTATGTTCTAATGCATAAGCGATACCCTCTTTCTGATAATCGTATGGTTCAAGAAGTAGCCCATGAGGTACGGCCAATTGCGGCATTGGAGCAATCTCAAAACTTATATCAGCTTTTCTTTGCTCCAACCGCTGTACTGATCCGCAATAACCATATTGCACCGCCCAATTCGCCATGGTGTTGACATACCATTCATCGGCAAGATCAACCCACCAGGCTTTTTCATTAAAGAGGTAAGCTCTCTTTGCATTGGCCTTGACTGACGGAATGTTCTTCACACATTTTATCAGCATCGGATGATACATGAATTTAAGTTTGAAGCCGTCTGGATATTTGGTGATACAAAAAGGTGCTGCCATAATTAAGCTGCCGTTTCTTTGACTTTCTTAGTACGTGAATGACGCGGTTTCACTTTCTTACCGTCCACAATCAAAGTAGTACCGGTCTGTTCCGCCACTTGTTTGAGGAACTCGTTAGCTTCCTCCTCAAAAGTAGCGTCCCCCACTGGGTCAGCCCCTATATCAGTCGGGGTACTTTCATCAAATGGAAGTTCCTGCTGAACTACTGCCCATTTCTTTGCGGTCAGATACTGTTCTACTTCATAATTACAAGCATCAATGGCTTGCTGCAACTCAAAGGCGTGTTCGTATTCCTCGTTCTCATTGTTGAACATGGTAAACGGTGCAATGAGATTGAGCACCTTTTTACTTTTTAAGAAACGTTTACCGACTAAAGTAATCCCGATATTATCATCGGAACCACCAATTGTATAACCGGTAACCTCAAATGTTGAAAAGATTTCTTCCGGCAATTCATCTATGGAATCTTTGCCGTCAGCTTCCTTTTGTTCGCAGAGGAAAGTAAGGTGAGGAATCAGCTCGTCAAACGCTGCCCGCAAATCCTTATGGATAAGGTTCTTTCCCTCAACGGTTACATTATCCTCATTCTCGTTCTTAAAAGTGGCAACAAGCGTGTTGTCCTTTGTTATTTTTGCTTTTGTGATATTCATTTCTATCTCCTGTCTTGATATTCGTTGATAAATTCGTTATAGTAACGGTCTTCCGGAAGAGGGAGAGTTATTCCCAGTTCGGCAGCAGCATCAGCCTGTACTTTATTCAGAAAGTCAGTCATCTGCACTGTATTGAGTTTCGAGGTGCTTCCGGCGATAACCGTTTCTTTACCTTTAATATAGGAAGCTCTTCTAAGAAAAAGGTTACAGTAATAGTCGTGTACATCCTGTTTATCCGTCCCCGTTTCCTGCTCAATACAAGTGAACCACAGCCACATGAGGGCGTTTTGCGATAATGTCCGCGGCTCTGTGAACCGTTCAATTTTCACACGGTACCGACCATTACGAAGTTGGGAACACATGAAGTCAAAAGATTTGCTTATGTGTACCTCACCCTTAACCTTTTCTAAAATTGCTTCTTGCGCCATTACTCTAATCCAAAGATTTTTTTGTCCGTAATAAGTTCCTTGTTAGCTTCCAAAAACTCTATGAAATGCTCACAGTGAGCGGTCAACTGTTTAACCGTCTGTTCATGGTTATAGGTGTAGTATTCCGGATATTGCGTTCCGCTGATTAGCGGTGTACGACTCGTACCGCCCTTCAACTGATAAGCAGTGTACTCAAAAGCTTTCACACTCTCCATTTGACCGGAAGCAATCAGGCAGTAAGGATATACATGCCGCTGCCAGCCATGTTTATACTTGCCGAAATCATATTTGGATGTTGATTTGATGTCATAGACAGTATCTCGGAGAAGTTCGTCTATAAACCCGTAAAGTTCCACATCACCGTAACGGGTGGAGATAATGGCAGAGACAAAGACCTGAGACAATGCACCGGCAAAATATCTCGACTGCTCGATACACCATGCTCGGTCAAACAAGAAATGACGGGCAGGCGCTATATCCGTAGCCGGAAAATCAACTTGGATAATGTTGGTTTCTTCATCACCGATAATGGTATATGGTTCTCGTTCATTTGGAATATGCTTTTTCCTATGGATATAACAGTCTATAATAGCATTGAATGCCGTTCCTTTATCAGCCGCTTCACTCTCAAATGGAACGCGGTTTATCGCATCAAGCAGAGTTTGCTTGAGCTCCGCCTCAATCTCTTCGGGGCTTTTCTTGTATTCCCCCGTTTCATTGTCGACATTCCAAAAACTTTCAACCTGTTCATCCGCCCGCAGATACTGCTCGAACTTATCAAGCAGCGACGGGTAAAGTCTGTACTTAGGCGGCTGGTTCATACTTCTTGCTGAGTTTATTAAATTTCAACCCGAGTTGCTTACATTTCTCATTAAGCATCATACCAGCCCGTACCTTGCTGTCAAAGATATGGTTCATACCCGCAATCGCTTCCCGTACCTCATTAGCCGACTGCATATCAGTCACCTGCTCCATCATATCACGAATAACTTCAAGAAGCTTATCATATTCGGAAGACAACTCAGTTTGCTTTGTTTGATATTCCTTGTAAGTATTAATGATGTTCGTCATAAAATCATTCTTTCCCGTAACAGTACCAGACGCATCAATGATAACAGGTATCTTTATACGTGAAGAGAGATTACAAGTATTCTTACCATAGAACTTCTCACATGGGTCAAAGGAAATTGTTCTATCCTTGCCAATGGCTTCCATATAGCCGACCAAATCCAGCTCCTTAATCAAGTCACCGGCAGATGAACCGCCAATCTCCGGGCGTATCTGTTTTTCATCACCGACTTTCTCTTCCCGTTCATGAGCTACGAAGATAACAGACTTACCCATGAGGGTAACTTGATTTACAAAGCTGATGAACATATTTTTTCGTACCCCATAGCCCTGCAAGGAAAGAGTACCGTCAGCCTTCTTCATTTTCGGATTGGCTGCCATGATAGCCTTATCCATGAAAGAGAGCATCTTTCCGGCAGTGTCAATCACAATTGTGTCGAACTCCTGGATCTCCTCGGAAGCAAGTACTTGGTTCGTTTCATCCCAGCTTGTAATTTGGACAGTGGGTACGCGATGAGCAGCATTGACGCGATGAATACCACCGTCATAATCAAACAGCACAGGGTTCGGGGCTGATAATGCCAATGTCGTTTTTCCCATACCCGGTTGTCCGTAAATCAGTGCTGACAATGTAGTCTTAACAGTCAGCTCGTTAGGTTTCTTGATCAAACTCATAATGATAAAATTTATGTGGTTAATAAAAAATGTCGTGGAAGTTGACGGACTCGAACCGTCAGTCTCCTCGAATGAGGCGTGTTAGCCATTACACCGAACTCCCGAATAAAAAAGGTGTACTATCTTCACAGACAGAACACCTCAGCACAACCAAATAAAAATACTAAACTATATCTGCCCTCGCTTGGGCATTGCTCCCGGATAGGCGGCCAAGCCACACCGGGAAGGGTAGTTAACAAGATAGTTTAAAGTATAAAACTCAAATAGGGGCATTCTCCCTACGACGTCCTTTTCGTCGGCATTATTGGTTAAACATAAAAAAGCAGTGTGGGTAATACGGGACTTGAACGCCGTGACCTGTACATGAATGAAACCTTTAAATAATACCATGACAAATTACCAACATTAAATAATCATGTACCGCTCTACCTGACTGAGCTAATTACCCGTTTCTGCCTGCTATATCTTCACAGACCATGCAGACAGCAATCTAACTAAATAAGTTTTGTGTAATGCACTTCCTCCGCTGAGGTTCATATCTTTATTATCTTCTTTAATACTTTGTGATAGAACCAAACAGAATACACTATACCAAAAAGATTAACAGTATAGTTCCAGTCCCCTGTTACCGGATCAACATCATTGAACATTGCCAAACAAGGCAAAGCCAATATATTAAGCAATAGCACGTTGAGAATTATTCTTTTCATGGTTTCTTCCTTTTCTTACTTTTGCAAAACTCAATACATCTGAAGCATTGTAATAACTTCTCCCATTAGGTTTGTACTCAACTCTCACTCTTCGAGAACTTACCAAAGTTTTCAATCTCCCCGGGCCACCTACTATTCTTTCTGATTCCCTCTTAGGAAATGTACGCTTATCCATGATGGTAAGTATATCTGCCAACCTTGCCTCCGCTGTCCCATCAATCAACATAGAACTGCGTAAATCACCGTTTACCTCATATATCATGCTGCCAAAAAATTAAAATTATTATTACTCCGTCCCCCTACTCTTATATAGCGCATTGTAGTCCGCACTCGTGAGGGCGTTTTCATTCTCCGCATATCAATATCATTACAAGTTATTTGCATTACTATGAAAAGAATGGAGAATAAAAACTCAAGTCCATGCTTCCGTAACTCATTCAAATCGAAATTGCGTTTCAGCCTGTCGCAAATCATATACAGAAGCAATTCAGTATCTTTGGATATGCCTAACTTTCGATAGATAGTCCGCTTCTGTGTCTTGATAGTCCAAACAGACTTGCTCAGATTGTCGGCCACTTCTTTGTCGGCAAGTCCCTTACAATACTCATTTGCAACAAGCATTTCCGCTGGAGAAAGGGAAACCATCACGCAACCCTTTCTACATCAAAAAGACCTTTTTTCTTATCAATGTCTCCTACTTTCCAATCTGCATCTTCTACGCAAAGTTCCAATCTCAATCGGGGAATCAATGTACCTTTGATAGAATTGTAAGCTTTCACCGGGAAAGTAAGAATATCTCCTACTTCCATATCTCTCAAAGCCGGCGTGTAGTTTTCTGTAATTATTTTCTTTTTCATTGCTATAAAATTTTAATGATTAATATTTGAGTTCTCCCGAACCAATTCGATTGGCAGCATCACGCTTTATTCGGGAGATTTACTTAACTTTGAAGTGTCAAATCAAAAAATTAAGTAAGTATGAGTTGGGAAAGAAATCTAATTAGGTTATATATGCGTTCTCTGGATGAACAAACCGAATGGGTATTCAAAATACAAACAACGCTTTTAATGGTAGCCTCAACCACCTTTGCGGTAATCATTTCTTTAAGCAGTCCTTCAGAGGACAGTCTTTGCAACAAGGTTCTCCTTGTGACTGCAATATGCGTAAATGCACTCTGTATCCTTTTCTCTGGAATATCTCTATACGAGAATAGAGTGTTGAGCAATCAAGCTGTGCGCACCTATCGGGAATACCTAAGAAAATATCATAACGGGGAATTACCGCACGGTCAAGCTTACGTATATGAAAGCATACCAAGAAGAAGGATTTTCGTATTTTGCGAAAAAGGCTCGTATGTTTCATTCCTGCTGTTTATCATCGCATTGGTTGCATATACTATTGTAAGGAGTTTCTGTTAATGAAGTAAGACTTATCCATTTTGAGGCATTCACCTCTTTTCTGTATATCGGAATTGAAAACAACCTGATAGTTAATACATAAGGAGCTACATTGATATCGCTCTTGCTGACAAATCCGCTATTTGCAGGAAGTATGCTTACTTGCTTTTCTATAATTGCTTTCATAAATTCGTCTTTTTATTCACTTTTATCACACTATCCACTTTCTGTTCTATAAGTTTTTGATACTCATTTAGAAGAAATTCAGCTTCGTCCTTTTCCAACTTCACCGTTATTATTGTCGGTTCCGAAGCATCATATATAGACGCTCCATAACCTGCATTCGGAATTGTAGCAATCATCTCTATTTGAGAGGAATGTTCCAATAAGGATTCTATCTTACTTATTTTACCTGTTAAATTGTTTATTTCCTTATAGTCCATATTCTTATATTTTTAATATTCGTGCCCCGATAAGCTCTCTCTGCTCTTCTCAACGGAGTTATCAGCTACTATACTTCACTGCATAACCGTTCGGGGCATGTCGGCTTCTTATTTCGCACCGTTGCAAATCTTTCGCTCGTTCTGAACTCCCATTCAGACATCTTGGCAAATTCTTGCTACTCCGGGTATCTCTCGCGTCCTCTATGCTGGGTTTGAGGGTAAGCGCCAGTATCGCTTTCTGGAACGGACCGCTTAGGGCAATCACTCCATCTTGTTCTCCGTCTCCCATCAAAGGGTAGGCTCAACGACCGGACGAAGATTATTTCTACTTTTTCAGAATATCCAAAAGCAACTCTTTATCCGCTTCCCAAAGATTATAGCCTTTAGTAATCTTTCTTCTGAGGTATTCACGCTCACCAATCATGGTTATTGCTTTTTCTCTAAGGTCTGACGCTGACCATTTTTCGGCTTGGTCTATCAAGAAGTTAGAAAGGCATTTACGTTCCTCGTAAAGTTCACGAGTCAACACCGTTTTCTTTTCAATCTCTTTCAACGCAGAGGGGTTTTCCATCCATAGTTTACAAAACATGTCTTTATCAAGGTCTGTATTCATGTAGCATTCCTCAACCTCGGCATAACCGTCAGCCGATAACTTTAATCCTGTTCTCTCTTCAAATTCTTGTTGTAACATATCTGTTTTCATTTTAAGTTTAGCATTTGGGAAAGCTGCCCGGTGAAGGGTAAAGTGTTCGTTTGCCATTACGAACACTCGCGGCTTTTGTCACCGGTATAGCACTGACCTTTTCTGCAGCTTTGTTTATATTATCTCCAAGAGCTATCGTAGCTTCTTAGAGTAGGATTCAAATCAATCATAGCCTGTCTGAAATTATTAGCCGATTTCGGGTAATCTTGATACTTAGGAGCAATCTGTACTTTATATTCATCCATTTTCAGATGAGCATCACACCAAGCCGTTTTTAAGGCGCTTGAAAGAGAGTAATTGTAATTACGCATATATACATAAGCTCTCTGCATAATTGCTCTTCTGTTATACTTGCCATTCTTTACCAATTCATAATCTCTTTTTTTCATTGTCTTACTCCTTTTTAGGTATGTAAATAATTTGGTAATCTCACTCAAACTTCGCATCTTTGCTGTTGAAGTCGTTGTTGATGTTGCAAAGATACGCACTTTTGCGAATAATGCGAATTTTAAAAGAAAAACATTTGCAGTATTGACAATTATTAACAATTTTGCGAATTTAAAGAGCATTTTTGCGAATATGGAAGTTTTTGAACGAATAAAAGAGATACGAAAAACATTCTTCAATGATAGCAATCTCGAATTTGCGAATTTCATGGGAGAAAAAACCTCTACTACTAGTGGTTGGGTTAGTGGAAAAAGAGGAATTGGTAGAAGTGTTATTGACAAAATTACATCTAAACTACCCAATGTTAATCCTTCATGGCTACTAACTGGTGAGGGGAATATGCTTACCGATACCCAATCCCAAACATTCCACTCTAATGCCCGTCAAGTAGATGACCTAAGCTACATGAATGTGCCCGTTATACACATCAAAGCACAATGCGGTTATCTCGCCGGCTACGGAGATGCTGAATACATAGATACCCTGCCAACAATGCCGGTGATCGTAGACCAGACTTATCACGGAAAGTACCGCATATTTGAAACAGAAGGTGACAGCATGGACGATGGCAGCCGTAATTCTATCTGCGACGGGGACAAGCTACTTTGCAGGGAAGTAAGACGTGATTTATGGCTCCCTAAACTTCATATCAACGACTGGTATTTCGTCATCGTACATCGAACAAAAGGAATATCCATTAAGCAAATCACAGCGCAGGACGATAGCGGAAATATCACTTGTCATTCACTAAATGAACTATTCAATGATTATACCGTCAATCTTGACGATGTAGTAGAGATATATAATGTAATTAAGGTTGTTGAACGTAGCATGAGATTATAATATCAATCTAAAAATAAATACTATGGATTTTAAAGACACTATTAAACAGCTCGCAGATAGAATCGAAAAGCTGAAAGATAACATTCAGACAGAAGAAGCAACTAAAAATGCTTTCATCATGCCTTTTATTAATGCTCTCGGATATGATGTATTCAATCCTTTAGAAGTACTCCCCGAAATGACATGTGATATTGGAACCAAGAAAGGAGAAAAGATTGATTATGCCATCATGAAGGACGACCAGCCTATATTGCTGATTGAATGTAAGCATTGGAAACAAGACTTAAACCTGCACGACAACCAATTGCTACGCTATTTCAACGTATCAAAGGCTAAATTCGGACTTTTAACCAATGGAATTATCTACCGCTTCTATACAGATTTAAAAGAACCCAATATAATGGATGATAAACCATTTTTAGAAGTGGATATTACAGACTTGAGGGATAATCAAATCGAAGAATTGAAAAAATTCCATAAGTCATACTTTGATGTGGACAATATTCTGAACTCAGCCAGTGAATTAAAATATATGGGAGAACTAAAAGCTATCATACAAGAAGAATTCTCCTCTCCTAGCACTGATTTCGTAAAAATGTTTGCTACAAAAGTTTATGAAGGTAGAATGCTTCAAAACATAATAGATCAGTTCACACCTTTAGTCAAACGTGCCATCTCTTCACACATCAACGATATTATTAACGAACGGTTGAAAGGGGCTTTAACTGTCAACGACTCCAATCCCGAACCTGTACAGTCCAAACAGACAGACACTTCATCCGAAGACAATCAGGAGGAAAATCATTCTGAATCAAAAATTGTAACCACAGAGGATGAACTTGACGCTTATCGCATCGTCAAGGCTATTTGCCGGAAGAAAGTGGATATATCTCGTATAGTATATCGTGATGCACAGACTTACTTCAGTATATTACTTGACAACAATAACCGAAAACCTATTTGTCGCATGTATTTCAATACAGCTACTAAATATGTAGCTACTATTGATGAAAATAAGAAAGATGTGAAGCATACAATTGAAAGCTTAGATGACATCTTTAATTATGAAGATGATTTCTTTAAAGCAATTGATATGTATGAACACAAAGATTGATGTTGTTTTATAATGGTGATTTAGAAATTATGGCAAAACCAAGATTATTTATAGGCTCTTCAGTTGAAGGCCTTCCAGTAGCAAGAGCCATTAAGGCCGAATTAGACTTTGATATGGACGTTACAGTGTGGAGTCAAGGAGTATTCAAACTATCTCATTCGCCATTAGAAGACTTGAGCACAGTACTTGAGAACTCAGACTTTGCATCCTTCGTTTTTCTTCCAGAGGATAAACTGGAGATCAGAGGTGAAGAAAAAACTACAGTACGTGATAATGTGGTTTTTGAGTTGGGGTTATTCTATGGAAAATTAGGAAGAGATAGAGTTTCATACATAATGCCCCGTGGATATGATTTACACCTTCCATCAGATTTAACAGGAGTTACAGGAGGGACTTTTGAATCTCCCAACACAAACATGCAAGCAAGTGTAGGAAGTTATTGCGAACAAATTAGAATGCAGGTGAGAATGCATAAAATTAATTTCCCAGCAACCGGCAGGTTTGGTCCGAATATTTTTGCTGATGGAGTATCTATGCTTAAAGAAAAATGTAGTTTTAAAGCCAATGTCCCTCAAGGTAATGAACTAATCATTAGAATAAGTAACATAGACAAAAAAACTTCGTATGGATATGATGTTTCTTCATTTGGAGACTGGGTGGTCGAACCATATGATGAAAGTAAAAACGAACAATTAGCAAAACTAATTGGACCATCAAACTCTGATATGTGCTTGCGTATACATGCAGAAGGAAATATAAATATTCAAGCCTATGAGAAAGATACCCCTACTCCAATACTATCTAAAAATGTACTCCTGATCCCATAACATGAAACAAATAATAAATCATTGCTCATGTCAGTGGAAAAGTTCAAACCATTGTTCCCTCACCCCCACCTGCAAAGGCTGGGGGTGTCGGTTCCTCGGCACCCCCATAGAGCAACTACCGACCACTGACAGAGAGAAAGCAAAATTATTTTCCAAAGTGTATAGGGAAGCAAAAAGTAAGGGCGTTCTTGAATGCCCACATTACCGCTCTTTATTCATTGATGAAGTGCTCGAAAATATAAATCGAAGTAACGTAACATTACAAAATATGAACTAATTTTTCTCATTTATTGTCGGACATCTATTTCAGCCAACTTGCAAAGAAGTGATGCACAGATTACAACTGCATTTCCAATACTATAAGTCTAGTTTAGTTTTTGTGTAAAGCACTTCCTCCGTTGGCGAACGTTGGAAGTGCTTTTACATTATGGTATATAGAGCATTTCCCGTAGCCGGGCCGCTACGTTTTTTTATATGAGTTATTATTCCAATCTATTTTTATTTCCTTATCTTTGAAACTCATAAAATAAACACCAATAATAATTTAAACAAATAAACAATGATACGCAAAATACTGACATATTATACCGAGCGTTTGGACGAGTACTTGTCTGGCTTCCATCACTGTCCTGAAGGAATGGCAACAGTGGAGCAGATAGGTGGCAACACAGAGGAATGCCCCAATAAAATGGTGATGAGCTTGCTGAACGTGGAACGTGAGACTTCCGGTGGTATTTCCGCTCCTGTACAACGATGCGCCGGTGAAAGCTATGTGCGGTTGCAGCCGCCTTTGCTGCTCAACTTGAACGTGATACTGGCGGCAGTGTTCGATAAACGACAGTATGCCGTATCACTCTCTGTACTTACTGACACGTTGCGTTTCATCCAGTCCATGCCGAGATTCACGGTGGAAGGGATGGACTACACGATAGAAATCGTAAGCCTGTCGCCCCAAGACCTGAACAACGTGTGGACGTTGTTGGGCGGACAATACTATCCGTCCGTCGTATGCAAGATCCGCCGCTTAACCCTCGATGCAGGAGAAATCTGTACGACAGGAAAAACGTCAGACAGACCAACTGTGGAAATGTAAATAAAGAAACAGGGATCAATATGAAGTATATGATCGAAAACTTCCTGCGTAGCGTATGGAAACGTAGTGGCTTGGCCGGAACCACTCCTGAAAAATGAAAATTTTACTTATCAGATATTCTTTCAACCTACATTAGTTGGATTTTCCAAATATATTCAGTTATAATATAAAAATCCCGTCCTACTTGTCACAAGCGGGGCGGGACAACGACAAAATTAAATAGGCATTTTGTAGCCTCAGTATATTAAAAATGGGTTAACGAAAAAAAGCACTACGAACAGAACGAAAAAGCCCCCAGCCTGTTAATATGATACCACTCAGTACTAACACAAACGTGCGCCACAACGCACAGCCGAGGGCTTAATGCCTTCCGCTGCGTTGTGGCGCATTTATATCGTACATGAGTGGTACCGCAAAAGTAATAATATAAACTTAATTAGTAAAATGAAAACACTAATTTCTTATTGTGATAATAAATAAACTATCCCTGAAGTATAATATTTATCAGAACTCTATCCCCTTCTTCATTGTTATAGATGAAAAAAATTATACGAAGTATGAAATCTCAAATCTCTGATATCCGAAAAGAATATACGCGTGGGAAACTCACTAAAAACAACATTCCCAACGATCCTTTCGAACAATTTGCATATTGGCTGGACGATGCCATCCATAGTAGCGAAGACGAACCTACCGCCATGATTATAGCCACTGTATCAACTGACGGACATCCTTCTACACGAACCGTATTACTGAAAGGGGTGGAAAATGAGAAGTTCCTATTTTTCACAAATTACGAAAGCCGTAAAGGACAACAATTAACAGGTAACCCATATATATCCTTGTCCTTTGTGTGGCATAAATTGGAGAGACAGGTACATATCGAGGGGAAAGCTGAAAAATGTACTCCCGAAGAATCAGAGGCTTATTTTGCAACTCGTCCTTACAAAAGTAGAATCGGAGCCAGAGTTTCCCCGCAAAGCCATGTCATCGGCAGCCGGATGGAAATTATACGTGCATTTGCTTATGAGGCAACAAAGTTGGCGGGACAAGTAGTGAAACGTCCTGATAATTGGGGAGGATTTGTAGTCACTCCTACCCGTTTTGAGTTTTGGCAAGGACGTGAAAACAGACTACACGATCGTTTTCAATATACACTATTAGAGAATGGAAACTGGGAAATATCTCGATTAGCCCCCTGATTTAACTTTGTAAACTCTATATGCTATAAATAAAACTTAAAAAGAAAAACAAAGCCAGAATGTCACTGTTAGAAAGTAAAAACTCTAAATAAGCTAATTATGAATTACGGAATTAGTATTCTTTTCCGAGCCATACCCTTACTGATGGCTTTGTTTTGTTTTAGCTACGGAACTTTCGTGCTTTATATGGGAGTGGACCCGGCAAAGTATGTCGCCGGTCCGGTATTGTTATCCTTAGGGATGATTTGTATCGCACTATTTGCTACGGCAGCCACAATCATCCGGCAAATTATCCATACATATAGCCCGATAGTAAAATATGCCCTACCTATCATCGGTTACATGGCAGCCATTATCACTTTTATCTATGGATGGGAATACATAAATGGAGCTGCTAGTGCCAGCCATTTCGTAGCCGGACATGTAGTTTGCGGAGTAGCCTTCATCACAGCATGCGTCGCAACCACAGCAACATCCTCTACACGTTTCACTCTCATCCCTGAAAACTCCGATACAACCGGACACGAGGTACCCCGTAAAGCATTTAACTCCATAGAAGGCAATATTTTGATAATCATCGCCATTATCCTGGCAACTGTTACATGGATATGGACCTTCTGGCTTCTTACGAAAAGCGACACACACAATGCTTACTATGTAGCCGGACACGTCATGGCAGGAATTGCCTGTATCTGTACCAGCTTGGTAGCATTGGTAGCAACAATCGTACGCCAAATACGTAATACATACACACATCCTGAAAAAAGATGGTGGCCTGCATTAGTATTATCCATGGGAACACTCAGTATCGTTTGGGGACTCTTGATTTTAGGTAATCCCAACATTATCAAATCCTCTATCGGATTTATCATGATAGGATTGGGACTGGTGTGTTACAGTATTTCCAGCAAAGTCATCCTGCTTGCTGCTATCTGGCGAAACACATTCAAACTAGCCAACCGTATCCCGTTAATTCCAATATTTACAGCCCTAACCTGCCTGTTCCTCTCCGTCTTCATTTTCGAGATGGCAACAATACACGATGCCTACTTTGTACCGGCGCGCGTATTAGCCGGCTTAGGAGGTATATGTTTCACACTATTCTCAATAGTAAGCATTCTGGAAAGCGGTACTTCTAAATAGTATCCGCTTCCTTTCCAGCTGCCTGAGCATCAGCAAAGACATCAACATCTAAAGCATGATGCGCCACAAAGGCGGCAGGACCGGTATCACCCGAGTTCAAGATATCACGGACTACATCTGCCTTACTTTTTCCAGTTACAAGAAAGACTATCTTCTTAGCACTGAATATCAGGCATCCTGTCATGGCTATCCGCTGCTGCCCGTTATAAGGATTGAAGCTGACTTCATAAGGACGAAAAGAAGACAGAAGATGTTCTTGTCCCGGAAAGATAGAAGATGTATGCCCGTCGTCACCTGCACCAAGCAACACAACATCAAAAACCGGAAAGCCACGCCACAAAGGTAATGTACGATATACTTGTTCCGAATAACGTTTGGCTTCATCTTCGGGAGAATGGAATGCGTAGACAGGAAAAACAAATTCATCCGGCATCCTGACCTCATTCAAAAGTAACCTGCTCATTGTACCATAATTACTTTCCGAGTCTTCGAAAGGAACGCACCGTTCATCTACCCAATAGATACGCATCCGTTCCCATGGAGTTTGTTCTTTATACTCATTCGCCCAAATATCAAACATAATTGAAGGAGTAGTTCCTCCGCTGAAAGCAAAATAAAAAATTCGTTTCGGCTCTTGTTTCATCATATCAATGAGATATTTAATGAGCGCATGCGCCGTTTCTGTCGCAGTAGTATAAATGTAACTTTTCATAACTCACAGTATTCGTCTGTATTTGTAAGATTTTTACACGGATTGGTCCATTCAGCATCATGTTCGTGCATCATTACTTCACTCTCCAAAGGCCCCCAAGTACCGATTGGATAACCGTAGAGCGGAACCTCAGGATGTTTCTTCCAATAATTTAAAACAGGATCAAAAAATTTCCAGGAAGCTTCAACGGCATCACTACGAGTAAATAGTGTCTGGTCACCTTGTATACAGTCTTCTATTAACCGAGCATAAGCATCACCGGTAGGCAGCCTCCCTAATTCGGAATAGCTGAAGTCCATCATAACCTGCTTCACGTCAAATCCGGGACCCGGAACTTTCATTCCGAACTTCAAGACAATACCTTCGTTGGGTTGCAATCGTAAAATAAGTTTGTTGGCACGGGGGCAATGGCCACCTTCACAATGAAACATCTGATGTGGTGTTTCACGGAAATGTATTACAATCTCCGTTACCTTTGTAGGCATTTGTTTTCCGGTACGGATATAGAAAGGAACACCACTCCATCGCCAATTGTTGATACCGATTTTCATGGCAATATAAGTTTCGGTACGTGAGTCAGGCGATACATTATTCTCTTCTCTATAACCTTTTTTCGTTCCGAAACCAGTGTACTGTCCACGAACAATATGTTCATTCAGGTCTTCCTCCGTCAATGGTGCAAGAGATTCGTAAACTTTTACCACTTCATTTCGGAAATTATCAGCATTGAAGATAGCAGGAGGTTCCATAGCTGTCAATGCCACCAGTTGTATAAGGTGGTTCTGCACCATATCACGCAAGGCACCTGCGCCTTCATAAAATCCGCCACGTTGCTCTATACCTAGATTCTCTACCGCAGTGATTTCTACATAATCCACATAATTACGGTTCCATAATGGTTCAAAAATACCATTGGCAAAACGAAAAGCCAAAATATTCTGAGCAGTCTCTTTACCCAGAAAATGATCAATACGATAAATCTGATGCTCCTCAAATACAGAAGAATAAATCCGGTTTAAATCACGGGCTGACTCTAAATCATACCCAAAAGGTTTTTCTACGATGATACGTGAATGGGGAGTGTTCAGATGTGCTGTCTGCAAATGAAGTGGAATAACGCCATAAAGCGAAGGTGGGGTAGCCAGATAAAACAGAAGATTATCCGGTTCTTTTTCACCTGTCAATTCCTGCAAACGGTCATTCAAACGGCCATATTCCTCTACATCAGCAGGATTCATTGTCAGATAGTTCAGATGCCTACAAAAATCTGCCATCTTTTCTTCAACTTGCTCTTTCGAAGCGATAAACTGTTCAAGTTCTTTCAATATATATGTACGGTAATTATCATCCTCATATTCTGTACGCCCAATACCCAGAATAGCAAAACCATCCGGTAAACGTCCATCCTTATATAAAGTATATAATGCCGGCATCAATTTACGCTTCGTCAAATCGCCTGAAGCTCCAAAAATAATCATTACAAATTTATTCATAGTAGTTCCTCTTTACACATTGTAAGTTCCTGATTTGGTATTACCTCCATGTCCGGTCCAATTCTCATGAAAAAATTGTCCACGAAGCTCATCTACACGCTCAAAGGTATGTGCTCCGAAATAATCACGTTGTGCCTGAATCATATTTGCCGGCAACTTGGCCGATACCAATGAATAAAAATAATTCAACGCCGATGAGAATGCAGGTACCGGAAGTTCTTCTTTCATAGCTTGTACCACCAAATGTTTCCACCCAGAGAGCAACTGCTTGATTTCTTCTTTAAAGTAAGGCGCCAACAAAAGGTGTCTCGGTTTATCCTTTACCTCAAAAGCCGCTGCAATATCATTCAGGAAGATACTACGGATAATGCATCCCCCACGCCACATACGCGCAATAGAAGCCAAATCCAATTTCCATCCAAAAGTATCGGACGCACGTTGCAACACAGCAAATCCCTGCGCATACGACACTAGCTTAGAAGCATACAACGCAGCATAAATATCTTTCACCATTTCAGGTTTATTGTAAACAACTTCCGTACGTTGGCACACAAATTGCTTGGAAGACTCTTCACGTAAACTCTTCTGGGCAGATAAACTGCGTTCAAAAACTGCTGTAGCAATAAGTCCAAGCGGCATACCCAACTCCATGGCATTGATTACCGACCATTTTCCCGTACCTTTCTGTCCTGCCGTATCCAAGATTTTATCTATCAAATAACCGCCCGTCTTATCTTTATGTCTCAAAATATTGGCAGTAATCTCTATCAGATAGCTACGTAACTTACCTTCATTCCAATGAGAAAAGATGGTACCCATTTCCTCATTAGTCAATTTCAACAAGTTTTTCATCACCCAATAACTTTCGGAAATAAGTTGCATATCACCATATTCAATTCCATTATGTATCATCTTGACAAAATGTCCCGATCCTGCCGGACCAATCCATTGGCAACATGGTGTACCATCCGACGCTTTAGCAGCAATACTTTGCAGAATAGGTTTCACTTCTTCCCACGCACTCTCCGACCCTCCAGGCATAATGGAAGCACCGTTGAGCGCACCTTCTTCTCCCCCCGATACTCCGGCACCTACAAAACGAAAGCCTTCCTTTTCGGTTAACGCAACACGACGGTTGGTATCTTTGTAATTCGAGTTACCACCGTCAATCAGAATATCTCCCGGTGATAAATACGGGAAAAGTTGTTCCATCAGTTCATCTACCGCACTACCGGCACGAACCATCATCATTATTTTGCGGGGGGTAGCAATAGAAGCTACAAAATCTGATATATCTGTAAATCCCTCGATACTTTTTCCTTTGGCGCGTCCATTAATGAAACGCTCAACCACTCCTTCTTCCACCCTCGGGACAGTACGATTATAAACAGATACCATCCAACCTTTATCTGCCATATTCAAAGCTAGATTTTCGCCCATCACGGCAAGACCTATAAGTCCGATATCCGTTTTAGTTAATTTCTCCATATACTTGTAAATTTTGTCTTTATAGTTGAAACAAAAAGCTAGTACTATTTGTTCGTATAGTTTCAGAAATAAATACATATTTCTTTAATGAACAGATATAACATCCATTTCTTTAATAAATAAGCATATATTTCTAAATAAACTATTTTAATCAAACATACATGTAGTTTGTAGCGATAACAAAAAAGGATGTGTCTCACGACACATCCTCTCCACTATTAATTTGGTATTATGTTAAAAAGGACTGTTCTCTTACCAAGCCCAGTCATTTTCGTTATAGGTACTCTCCACTTCCTCCTCTATCACATCAGGCAGATTACAGAAGAAGTCAAGCCCTGTTTTTTCTTCAAGTTCGTCAATACTTACAGCACATTTCTTTAGTTCATTGACTGACGGGCTACCAGATAAATACTCTTGATGTTCCATCCAAAAACCAATCGCATGCCAAATATCACCTTTTTGTGATAGAATAGCCATAAAATAATATTTTGGACAAGGCAATCCATGAATGGTAAGTCCATTCTCATCTGTAGAAGGCAGTTTACCATCTCCACCTTTCTTGGTAGCTGTAAAATCTTTCAATAATTCATTCAACGTACCACCCTTAGCCACATATACCTTATCATACGTAGTAGGAATAGCGCGTCCCCATTTACGTATCTGGTTCTCCAAAGCTCCCCAGTATTGCCCATTGAATGAAGGAATCATAGGCGATATATTACTGAAATAGAAAGTTTGGTCATTGGCTTCCTGAGTATAGAGACGGTCGGCAGAGCCACAAAGGTGTCCACGATCAAATCCATCATTCTTATGTTGGTCATTGGTTACTTGCATTTCAACAGGCAATTCCGGATCAACAAAAAAGTTCTTCCCACGTTCTGCACCTTCTTTACAAGTAATTTCATCAAAATTGAAAGCGACCCAGGTAGAATGTTTCATTGTCGGATTCCATTCAAGACCATAATTCAACACTTTTACATTGCTCACTGTCACATAGTGATCTACATAATAATTGGCAGCATTCAATCGAGGCATCTCATAGTTGGTTACCGATACTCTATCCGTAGCAACATTAGCATTAACATTTTCACTTAAGTCGCGATCCTTTGTACCGGCTGCAATGTATTCTATACCTACATTATTACCTTCAATATAAGCTATACGTACTTTTAAGAAACTATATTTCGTAGCACTTTTACAACGTGCCCAATAGTTCTTTCCACTCACAACCTCAATAGTTTCTTGCCAAACTTGATCAGCAGGAACTTCAGTCATTGCAGAAAGTTTGCCATCGACTCCCGGAACAAAACGCCAAGCATTCCCCACAAACTTCTTTTCTTTCAAATAGAAAGGTTTGTCAAATCCGTCGGCCTTGAAAACGCTAAATCCATCGGCGTAGTTTTCATAACCTTTCATTACCATTGTAGATGTCCCTTCCTGGGTAGTCTCAATGTAGCCATAAGGTAAAGCATCGGAGGAATCTTCACACCCTCCGAGCCATACACTTATAAGCAAAAGCAATATATAAGATAATTTCTTCATTCTAAGCTTTTGTTTTTTCTATCCATCATTATTCTTGAATAGAAAGATTTTTGATTTCAACAGTAGCGGCAGCTTTTTCATCGCTCTTATATTGGAAAGCAATACGGATCTTTTGATTACTATAATCACCCAATTCACAAGGATCTACTGTAACAAAACTCCATGAATCCTCCACAGGCCATCCTGTTATTGTCAAATCAACCCAAGTGGCTTTTGTAACATCATCCACATAATCAGTAGATAGTTTTACCACAAAGTAATCTGAAACTTTATTACCTTTTAAATGATTTATAGCAGCATCAAATCTCAGGACAGGTACAGCCGCTTTTTCCAAACTAATCTCAGGTGACACAATCCAACTTTCTGCTTTCTGGTTTTCGCCATTATAGCCTGTAGCTTTCCAACCATAAGACCTTTCAATGGACCATACCTTTGACAATCCTCCCAATTCAATATCCTGAATAGTAAAACCACCATCATTACCACCAAGCAAAGTATTTTCATAATATACTTTTGCTTCTATCCACTTATCATTACTTTTCACAAACAACATACGGGCAGGCATATCTGTAGCTGTTTCAAGCCAAGCAGCACCATCATAAGTAAACTCGGTAGCAGCAACAGTAGTTTTCTTTGCAGAGGAATCATAGTAATAATATACAGCTACCTTCTTGTCATCTGCCTTAACATAGGGATAAGCCTTGGTTAAGAAAATAGGCAATGTAACAGAAGGATTACTGATTGAGTTGTATCCCATCGGTTCATAATCTGCCGGTTGCAATACTACAAGATCTGTATTTTTATCAGTCGGTTCATAAGCAGTCCAAGTCGCAGTTGTAGCATCATAACGATAAACAGCAGAAGTATTAGCTTTTACAGCAGCACGGGTAGAAGCAAAAGTAGCAAGAGCCAATTCGTCTTCTGAGATTTCTTTATAAAGATGTACATCTGCATAATAACCTTCCACCTCATCAGTTAAAGTCAAATTCTTCACTTCAAATGTAGGTCCACAATCTGAAGTACTCTTATATACAAATGCTATACGTATTTTTTTGCCTTTATATGCAGACAAATCAATATTACCAGATTCCACAAAATTCCAGTTTTTCCCTTCCGGCCAAACAGGTACATTCAATGTCTCCCACGTGGCAGTAGCTACATTATCTTTATAATCAGAAGAAATCTTCAAATCCATGAAATCTACACGGTTATTACCATTTAAAAAATTAAGCGCATGTTCAAATGCCAAAACCGGTGTATTTGCTTTATCTAAATCCACTTCAGGAGATACCAACCAACTTTCTGATGGATAAGAAACCTTATTTATCGTAGCAGATACTTTCCAGCCATAATCAGCCGTATTACTCCATACTCTATTCAAAGGTTCATTCATGGTTACATTTTGCACTGTGAACCGACCAGTATTACCCATGAAAGACTCATTCAAATAAGAACCGGATTTTGAGCCCGAATATGCCCCATACGAATAAGAATTTCCATCTACATAAAAATTCAATTTTATGGTTTTATTTTTTTCTACATTGATAACAGATTTCAAATTATCCGTTGCTTTATCAGTAAATACCCAATCACCTCCTTTTTCCTGCATAGAGGCAGACAAATTGAAAGTATTATAATCCCCGGACATATAAATATATTTCCCGTCCTGACGCTTCAGAGAATAACCTTTATCTGTAGGGGTAATCGTCAACACATAATCAGTAACATCACTTGTGATGAGTCCGTCGGCAACAGTCACTGCTTCGCCTACCATATAACCATAATTTTTTGTTTCATCCTTAAGCTTTCCAAAAGGAATGAGATTGGCATTTTTATCCGGAGAAAGAATTACATAATTACCACCTGCTTCATCTACTTCTTTTACCAACTGATATACTTTTTTCGGTTCTGGTTCCGGCTCCGATCCACCGCCCGTACTCGGTTCCGTTTCAGAATAAGCGTAGTTGACCAAAAGCATATCTCCATTTTTAGCATTTGGATTAGCCGCAGCAAGAACTTCCGGTATCATCTTCACTTTAGCAGGAGAAATGTATAGTGCATTCACCTTATCGCCCCACACTGATTTATAATCCTCAGAAGTAAGATCATAATCTTTGATTCCATTAAAATCAGCCATATATTCAGGCAAATTTTCTGCATTTTGATAATTCACCAATACTTTTGACTTATTACTTAAATAAGGGAAAACAGAATCAATATAGGCAGGCAAATACCATGCAGCGGGAGCTTCTTCGGTAAAGAAACCGTTGCTGGTCAACTGATCCAAAGCTTTTAGAAAAGTTTGCCCTTCAGGATCTTTAGAAAGAGCAAGTTCTCTATTTGCTTTCAGTGTAGCAATCTTTTTATAATTGGCTTTCACTAAAGTAATCGTATCGTTTCGGATATCCTTAGCATGGGTATACTCATCGTATCCCGGAAAATTGTCTTCATTATAATCGCAACCTGCCAACAACAGCAAAGATGCAAATAGCGTTCCTAATAAAATATTTTTTTTCATAATCTGTCTTGGTTTAGAAATTAAACTTCAGTCTTACAGAATAAGTACGTCCAAAGCCATAAAGTACACGTGTCGCCGTCTCCCAATCGTGGTTCTTGCCATCGTAAGCATCAGCAATATATTCTTGATCAAGAACATTATTAACATTACCACTCAAAGTAGCACGTATCTTACCAAAATCGAATGTATAGCTAGCTCCTAGGTCAAAAGTATTATAAGACGGTATCTGCCATGGAGCACTAATCAAATAGGGCTCTTCTTGTTTAGCTTCCCCTGCATCAATTTCATAATCGGCAAAGTTACGTGCATAGAAATTCCAGTCTGCACTTACACGCAGATTTTTCATAGGACGTATATTCAATCCTAAAGCAGCTGTTGTTTGTGCAGAACCACCTACAGATACGTTGTCCATCTTAATTTTATATTTATATTGTTCAGCAGTAGACATATCAGTAACCACTCCTCCACGGGTATCTTTCATTATCTGTCCTTGCGCATTGAACAAATAGCCCGAAGCATCACCATTCCAACGCCAATCACCCCAAGAGAACATACCTGTCACTTCCAGCCAACGCAATGGTTTAGCAGAAAAATCAAGTTCAATACCCATATGATTTGCATTAGCACCTAACATATTCATAGTCCAACGCTCTTTAGTATCAGTAGAAGTTCCGGAGTCATACAGTGCTTTATCAATCCATTTTGTATAATAGGCATTCAAATTCGCGCTGAAAATACTACTACGGAAACCATAACCGACTTCAAACGACATGATTTTTTCATTCTTGGCATCCGGATTACGTTCATGTGAAGATTGCGAATTAATAAAAGTATTCTGGAACATCGGAGCACGACTAATATAACCGGCATTGAAGAATACATTATTATTGTCATCAAGATTATAATTTATACCACCCTTAACATTTCCTGCCAAATAATTCTTTGCGGAAGATTTCGCTTTATCTTTACTATAATACATACGATCATAACGCCAATAACCCGTATTAGAAATACCACCAGAAACAAATGCGCTTAATTTATCTTGGTTATATTCCAACTGTCCAAAAACACCTTCGTACATCACAAAACCATCATAATCACGATATACGACATCACCTACACCCAACTTCTCATTAATGTATTCGGGTGTACCACCTACCGGATTATTAGCAGCCAATACATTTTTACGATTATATGAGTCCACAAAATATGAGCCACCGAAAAGGTCGGTTATCACATTTTGATGTAGTCCTTTATAATAACGTACATCAATACCACCATAAAAATCGAAATATTCACCAAATTTGGTTGTATAAGTAGAAAGCAAACCATACCACATGTGATCATTCATCATCTTGCTCATAATCATCTTAGAACCGGTAGTACTTTCTGCGTTCAATGCTTCTACGGCATCATAATCGAATGTACCATCAGGACGACGAAAATCATTATTCACCAATCCATTACTTGCCCCATACCATTTATTTCTATATTCGCTATCACCAGTACCGCTATAGCCATTACCTCGTCCAATAGATACATAAAGAGCTGTACTCAAACTTGATCTATGATCGATCTGCCATAAATGATTCAACGAAATTTGAGGTTTATGATAAGAATTACGAGAAGAATTATAAGCCTTTCCATTACGATAACCAAATGTAGGATTATATTTATAAGGACTATCATCACCCATATATTGTTTTACACGTTGCCATTCCTTAATAGTAAGGCCATTTTGGTTATTACGTTGATTGTGCCACTGTGGAGCGCCAAAAGCTGTTAAAGACAACTGATGATTATCATTGATACGCTTGGCAATACTAGCAAACCAAGTATAACCTTCCGATTCAGTACCCTGAATATATCCGTCACGCCAATCTTTACCACCCAATAAAGTGAAAGCCCATCCATCTTTTGACAAACCAGAAGAAACGCTAAACAATATTTTGTTATAACCATCATTACCCATAGCATAAGAAACAAAACCACCTTTTTTAGCATCTGTAGTCTTTGTTATAACATTCTGCGAACCTCCTACAGAAGGTGAAGCTATTTTACTGGCACCCAATCCACGTTGTACTTGTATGCTGGAAGCAACATCAGACAAACCAGACCAGTTACTAAAATAAACTTTCTGATTTTCCATACCGTTCATTGGCACGCCATTAACCATCATTGCCACATTCTCACTCTTGAAACCACGGATATTTATTTTAGAGTCACCAAAACCTCCGCCATCTTTAGTCACATAAACACCCGGAGTCGACTTTAATATTTCAGGAAATTCTTGCGAACCCAACCTTTCTTCAATAAATACAGGATCAACAGTAGAGACCGCAACTGGAGTTTTACGTGCAACAGCTATGGACGAAGTGATAGTTACGTCTTTCAACATCACCGCATCCGGTTGCATCTGTATAACTCCTAAATCTACAGAAGCTCCCTTCTGTGTAATCTTCTTCTTCAAGTCCTTGTAACCAATATACTTGAAAAGTAATGTGGCATTCGAAGCAACGCTTTGCTTGAAATAACCATCAATGTCAGTCACCGATCCTTGTGTAGTTCCCTCTACCATTACGGCAGCGCCCACTAACGGCTCGCCCGTTTCAGCATCAACAAGCTGACCTTTCACTGTAGTCTGAGCCCATGCAGCGGCACTGAATACCGACAGCACTGCAACCAACAGAAATTGAATTAGATGTTTTCTCATAATTCTGCTTTTAGTTAATAGATAGTGTTAATTAATAATTAAAAACGTTCTTAAGTCGCAAATATAGTATATTAAAATCAGATAATTATTACAAAAGTGCTACATTTTTTCAAGTTACTAAAGCATTATTGAGACTTTTTTAAACAAAGAAGCCCCGCTTTTTTTTTGCGGGGCTTTCTTTTTGTCACAAAAGCGACTATTTCTCTTTCAAACAAGAACTAACCACTAGTCATTCATCAACTTTCTATAACGAACTCGGGTAGGTTCTTCTCGTCCCAAACGTTTCAATTTATTTTCCTCATATTCCGAATAAGAACCTTCGAAAAAGAAGACGTTAGAGTCACCTTCGAAAGCAAGAATATGGGTACAAATACGATCAAGGAACCAACGGTCATGACTGATAACGACAGCACATCCGGCAAAATCTTCAAGACCTTCTTCCAAAGCGCGCAAAGTATTCACATCGATATCATTGGTCGGTTCGTCGAGAAGAAGGACATTTCCCTCTTCCTTCAAGCAAAGAGCCAAGTGAAGACGGTTACGCTCACCACCGGAAAGTACACCACAAAGTTTCTCCTGATCGGCACCGGAAAAGTTAAAACGCGACAGATAAGCACGTGCATTAATATCACGTCCTCCCATACGGATTAGGTCATTACCACCGGAAATCACCTGATAAACACTCTTATTAGGATCAATATCCTTATGTTGTTGGTCCACATAAGCCACTTTTACAGTCTCACCTACTTCAAACTCCCCGCTATCCGCAGTTTCCAGTCCCATAATAAGGCGGAAAAGAGTAGTTTTACCAGCACCGTTAGGGCCAATGATTCCGACAATACCGTTAGGTGGTAACATAAAATTAAGATCATCGAAAAGAAGCTTATCACCAAATGCCTTAGCCACATGCTTAGCTTCAATCACCTTATTACCCAAACGAGGTCCATTAGGAATAAAGATTTCCAGTTTCTCCTCTTTCTCTTTAACATCTTCATTCAACAATTTATCATAAGAATTCAGACGCGCTTTTCCTTTTGCCTGACGAGCCTTAGGAGCCATACGTACCCACTCTAACTCACGTTCCAAAGTTTTGCGACGCTTGCTGGCAGTTTTCTCTTCCATTTCCATACGCTTGGTTTTCTGTTCAAGCCAGCTGGAGTAATTACCTTTCCAAGGAATACCCTCACCACGGTCCAACTCAAGAATCCATCCCGCCACATGATCAAGGAAGTAACGATCATGAGTAACAGCAATAACTGTACCTTCATATTGTTGCAGGTGTTGTTCTAACCAATCGATAGACTCGGCATCAAGATGATTGGTAGGCTCATCAAGCAACAATACATCAGGTTTTTGAAGGAGTAACCGACAAAGGGCTACACGACGACGTTCACCGCCGGAAAGATATTCCACAGGCTGGTCTTCGGGAGGACAACGTAAGGCATCCATAGCACGTTCCAGCTTGCTGTCAAGATTCCAGGCATCAGTAGCATCAATGATATCCTGCAACTCTGCCTGACGAGTGAACAGTTTGTCCATCTTGTCCTGATCTTCATAGTATTCAGGCAAACCAAATTTCTGATTGATTTCTTCATATTCCGTCAACGCATCCACAATAGGCTGGACACCCTCCATCACTACTTCCTTCACAGTTTTAGTCGGATCAAGATATGGTTCCTGAGCCAAATAGCCCACTGAATAACCGGGTGAGAACACCACTTCTCCCTGATAGGATTTATCCAATCCGGCAATAATCTTCAGCAAAGTTGATTTACCGGAACCATTTAAACCAATGATACCGATCTTTGCTCCATAGAAAAACGAAAGATAGATATTCTTCAACACCTGCTTATTGTTCTGCTGAATGGTTTTGTTTAAGCCCACCATAGAGAAAATAATTTTCTTATCGTCTACTGTTGCCATGTATTCTAAATGATTAATATTAATGATTAATAATTTTATTGAGGGCAAAGATAAGAAAAAAAGCGAAAATCCTTTGCATCTTACAAAAAAGTATCTATATTTGCACCCGCTTAACAGCAACAAGGTTTGATTCGCTAGCTCAGCAGGTAGAGCACAACACTTTTAATGTTGGGGTCTTGGGTTCGATCCCCAAGCGGATCACCAAAGGATCAGAGAGTTACACTTATAGTAACTCTCTTTTTTTATGCTTAAATTACAATAGTTCACATGGTTCAGTCAAACCGATAGTTAAACAAAGAATAAAAACAACTGTTAATGTAACGTGCTACAAATCAAAAGTTTTAAAGAATGAAAAATTACCGCTTATGGTGAGAAGCTGTAAGAACGGAAAGAAGAAGTACATAAGTTTAGAAATTTCTGTCAATCCTGCACATTGGGACTTCAAGAAGAACCAGCCTAAATCCAAGTGTCCACTCAAACCTCGAACAATTGACAACTTCAAAAGTTGTATGGAAATGTATTTAGTTACACAGATTACATACCGGAAGATTAGAACAGTTCATACGAGTATCTTATTTTTCTTTCTAAACAGGTTGTATGCTTAAATATTCCATATACAAAAATGAATGTACAACTGAAACAACACAAGTAATCAAGAATTACCCATTTATCAACATATAAGCGAACAAATGACATACGGAACATGCAGATTTGTACAAAAATACAACTTTTATATACTACATAAAACTACAATGGTGAATAAAACACATAATTTTGACATCACGATTTATTCATTATTTAAAATATTGGTTATGATGAAAAAAAACTATTTATTAGTACTAGTATTATTACTATCTGGAATATTATCTACTGCTTGTAAATCTCCGGAAAATACTATCAAATTCGCTATTATTTCTGATTTGCATGGTCCTGATGTTCCCGATGGGCAAAAACGTTTAGAAACTTTTGTTAAGGTAGCTCAAAAAGAGAAAGTTGATTTTATAATCAACTTAGGCGATTTCTGCCGCCTAGATAGTACCAGTATGACTTTTTTAACTATTTGGAACTCCTTTAAAGGTAATAAATACCACGTAATGGGGAACCATGATGTAGACAAATATACGGTTACCGAATATATATCAGGAATCGGAATGCCAGAACGTTACTATTCCTTTGATGAAGGAGAATTTCATTTTATCGTATTAGATGGAAATAATTTATTCGATGGCCAAAAATATACGCACTATGCAAAAGGTAATAATTATAAAGCGAACGAAAACATGCATGATTATATAGATGCCCAACAACTAAAATGGTTGGAAACGGATTTACGAAGAACAGATAAAAAATGTGTATTGTTCTCTCATCAGAGTATTGATACTTTTCTGAAAAATGGAGCAGAAGTACGGACTGTCCTGGAAAATGAGAATCAACATGCGGGTTTTAAAAAAGTGGTTCTGGCATTCAGCGGGCATAATCATAGTAATTATACTAAAGAGATAAACGGAATAACATACATGCAAATAAACAGTGCATCGTATGTATGGATAAATCGCTTTTCACAAACAGAAAAACGTTATTCAGAAGAAGTCAATCGGAAATACCCGCTTTTGAAACATTCTATTACTTATGACCAACCATTATATGCTATCGTTACCCTAAACAATAAAAGAGCAAAAATAAAAGGAAGTGAGGCCCATTTCATACCTCCTACCCCAAAAGATTTGAACATGAAAGATTCTATAGGTGTTTTCCCTTTAGTTTCAGTGATAGAAAATAAGGTTATTGATATAGAATAATTAATACCACTTTGCCACAAAGTCCCTTCGTGGCAAAGTGGTATGTTTATATCCATTTCAACATCTATCCTACTTTTTCAAAAGCTGTTACGATTTTATTTCATGCTTTCCATAGTTTTTCACTCTTATTAAACGGAAGTAAAATTTACTCCACCTCCAAATACAACACCCTGCTTGAATAATCATTCTGTTTATGATAGTCCACCCTATGGCTATAAGGTATCTCCAGTCCGTTCGCCATAAGGTAGGCACCACTGAATGTTTTTCCCTCATAGCTCAGGGGAACATTATCAATGCGATTCAATTCATGTATCCGGTACTGCTTTTCAGGACTAAGCCCCGCCATCTTGACACGAGGTAAATGTTGGTTGACGAAATGCTCGGTTTTCCACCAATAAAACACCGCCTTGTCCTTTTCGGAGCTGACGTACATCAAAGATGCCACACCTTGCCGGTCATATGGAGACATCAACCTATAAATATCACCCAGTTGCACTACCGGACGAATTGTTTTATATTCAGCAATAGCTTTCTTACAAAGATCCTTTTCCTCGCCGGTCATGTTCTTGGGTTGAATTTCCATACCGAGACGGCCGCTCATTGCCACATCGATGCGGTATTTTAACGGAATGGTACGGAAAGTCTGGTGATTGGGAGCGGCACTGATATGCGACCCCATCGCAATGGCAGGAAAGAAATAAGATGTCCCCCACTGCATATACACACGTTGTAAGGCATCGGTATTGTCACTTACCCAAAACTCATCGAAATACGGCAAAATACCGTAATTAGCACGACCACCACCGCTGGCACATGCCTGAATGGTTATGTCGGGATATTTGGCACGAATACGTTGGCATACTTTCTCAAAACCACGATGAAACTCGATATACAGATGGCTTTGATTATCTTTCGTCAGATATTGGGAACCATGATTCAAGATGGACATATTGGCGTCCCACTTAATATAGTCTATTTCCGGATAGGAAGTCATCAGACCGTCTACCACACCGAAAATAAAATCCTGTACAGCAGGATTGGCAAGGTCGAGCACGACTTGTGTACCCCCACGTCCTAGTACAAGGTCACGTTCCGGCGCTTTAAGTACCCAGTCGGGATGTTGTTCGTACAATTCACTGGCAGTGTTCGCCATTTCGGGTTCAATCCAAATACCAAACTTGATACCATGTTTCTTCGCGTCACTCAATAACCCTTCAATACCCTCAGGAAGTTTGTTCTTATCCACTACCCAATCGCCCAAAGAAGAAGAATCATTCTTACGCGGATACTTATCGCCAAACCAACCATCATCCATCACGAAAAGCTCACCACCCATGGAAGCGATATCGTTCATCATCTGCCCCATCCCCTGCTGATTGATGTCGAAATAAACACCCTCCCAGCTGTTCAGAAGGATTTTCCGGGGTGTAGTACCATGCGCCAGTTTATGTAACCGTGCCCAACGGTGAAAATTACGGCTGCTTCCGCTCAAACCTTCGTCACTGTAAGTCAACGCAAGTTCAGGCGTACGGAACAACTCGTCCTTTTTCAATGTATAAGCAGAATTTTCCTCATTGATACCGGCAAAAAAATGATGGAATTCATCGTCGTGAGTATCGATACGGAGCTTATAGTTACCGCTATAGCAAAGAGCCGCACCAATAACGGTACCTTCGTTTTCCTGTGGCTTGCCGTCCAGTGAAAACATCACTTCGGCATGAGCAGTATGAGAGTTACGCACACCGTCTTTATTCTTAATCACTTTCATGCCGGGTTCCAAAGGTTCCTGAATCAACCTGCCTTCGTTTGCCCATGAACCATAAAGATGGGACATCCAAACGTCTCCCCGGCGTATCGGTAGGTAAGCGGATGCAAACTGACTGAGTACTACCGGCTTCTTCTCCTGATGAGAAATCTCCGTCCAAGTTTCAATGACATCGGCATCCTGCCAAGCTCTGTAGCATACATTGACGAAGAAAGAATAAACCTTGTCTTTCAGTTCAATGATGGTTTTTACGGCATTATTTTCATTTCCGGTAGTCACTTTCACTACTTCCAGTTGCAAAGTCATGTTACCATCCGGATGCTTCACGGCGAGCGCCACTTCCGTAGGACAATTCAGGCCATAAACCGGATAAGCCGTTTTCGTTGCTTCAACGGCTTCGATGTTCTGCAAATCAGTTTCAGAAAGTCTATTCCCATAATAAAGGTATTTCAGTTCGCCTCCGACAGGCGCCGATAATACCAGTGAGGTCTTGGGAGTAGATACACATACATTCTGAGCAGGCAAACTGCCCACGAGCAACAACGCTCCCAGAAGTAAATTCATTCTTTTCTTGAGGTTCATGTTTTTCTTGTTTTAGATTATTCATTACGATTGCCGCAAAGATAGGCGGTTCCCCCAAAAAATATTAGTATTGTTTTATCATATCCTTATATTATTTTCTACTGACTACCGTACCCGTAGCTTGATTAGTAGGCATCACCAGTACTTCAGCAATCTGTATATGTTCGGGCACAGCGGCAGCAAAATATACCACTTCTGCTATATCATCCCCGTCGAGAGGGCGTATTCCCTTGTATACATTGTCGGCAGTTTCCTTATCCCCACGGAAACGAACGACGGAAAAATTTGTCTCCACCAATCCAGGTTTGATGTTCGTGACACGTACAGGCGTATCTACCAAATCTATTCGAAGTCCATCGGATAATGCCTTGACGGCAGCCTTACAAGCGCAGTACACACTTCCACCCGGATAAGCATAATCTCCGGCGATAGACCCCATATTGATAACATGCCCACGACCACGTTCCACCATCCCGGGAACCACCAAGCGTGTCATGGCAAGCAGGGCTTTTACATCGGTATCAATCACGATATCCCATTCATCAAGATTGCCTTCGTACTCTTTATCTACCCCGATAACAAGACCGGCATTGTTTATCAGTATATCAATCTCCTTCCATCCGGCAGGCAGGGTATTCAAGGCAGTCTTGGCAGCTTGACGGTCGCGCACATCAAAAGGAAGCAGATAAACATCTGCATGATATTTTTCTTCCAAATCTTTCTTTACGGCATTCAGTTTCTCAACGTTCCGTGCGTTCAGGATCAACCGATAACCATTCATGGCAAACTTACGTGCACACCCCTCTCCTATTCCCGAGGAAGCACCCGTGATGAATACAATCTTCTTTTCCATTTTTATAGTGTTGTTTAATATCAATATTATCTACAAAAGTAAAAGTTTTGTAGTTCAAAACAAAAGAAATACAAAATCAAAATATTATCATTTTGATTTTTCCTATTTATTTTGCCGTCTCGTAAAAAATGTCGAATTTTGTAACATTAAAAATAACTATAACAAAAACTAATCATAAATGAAGAAAGCTCTTATCTCCGGCATTACCGGTCAGGACGGTTCGTTTCTGGCAGAATTCTTATTACAAAAAGGATACGAAGTACACGGTATCATGCGTCGTTCATCCTCTTTCAATACAGGACGTATAGAACATCTATACTTCGATGAGTGGGTGCGTGATATGAAGCAACAACGCACTGTAAACCTGCACTATGGTGACATGACAGACAGCAGTTCACTTATCCGTATCATCCAGCAAGTACAGCCGGACGAGATATATAACCTTGCGGCACAAAGCCACGTAAAGGTATCTTTCGATGTACCTGAATATACTGCTGAAACAGATGCGGTAGGAACACTGCGCATGCTCGAAGCAGTACGTATCCTCGGCATGGAGAAAAAGACAAAAATCTATCAAGCTTCCACCTCGGAACTGTTCGGAAAGGTGCAGGAAGTGCCGCAGAAGGAAACAACCCCATTCTATCCGCGTAGTCCGTACGGCGTGGCAAAACAATATGGTTTTTGGATCACCAAAAATTATCGCGAAAGTTATGGTATGTATGCCGTGAATGGTATTCTCTTTAACCATGAGAGTGAACGTCGGGGTGAAACTTTCGTGACCCGTAAGATTACGCTGGCTGCTGCACGTATCGCACAGGGAATGCAAGACAAGTTATATTTGGGTAATCTCGACGCCCGTCGCGACTGGGGATATGCCAAAGATTATGTAGAATGTATGTGGCTCATCCTACAACACGACACTCCGGAAGATTTTGTGATTGCCACGGGAGAAATGCATACCGTACGTGAATTTGCCACGCTGGCATTCCGTGAGGTAGGCATCGAACTTCGCTGGGAAGGTGAAGGAGTCAATGAAAAAGGTGTCGACGTAAAAACCGGCAATGTACTGATAGAGGTAGATCCGAAATATTTCCGCCCGTCGGAAGTGGAACAACTCTTGGGCGATCCGACCAAAGCAAAGACCCTGTTGGGTTGGAATCCTCGCCAAACAAGTTTCGAAGAATTAGTAAAAATCATGGCGCAGCATGACATGAAGTTCGTGAAGAAACTGTATCTGCGTTCAAAGGAAGAATGAATTTGACCGAATTAAACATCAATCATGGAAAAAAATGCCAAAATATATGTTGCAGGACATCGCGGATTGGTAGGTTCTGCCATCTGGAAAAACCTGCAAGAAAAAGGGTATACCAATCTTGTCGGCAAAACCCATAAAGAACTTGACTTGCTGGATGGCGTTGCTGTACGTCAATTCTTCGACAAAGAGCAACCGGAGTACGTTTTCCTAGCCGCCGCCTTTGTAGGAGGTATCATGGCTAATAGCATTTATCGTGCCGACTTCATCTATAAGAACTTGCAAATCCAACAGAATATCATCGGTGAAAGTTTTCGCCACAACGTGAAGAAATTGCTCTTCCTGGGTAGCACTTGTATCTATCCGCGTGATGCCGAACAACCAATGAAAGAGGACGTGCTCCTTACCTCTCCGCTGGAATATACCAACGAACCGTACGCCATCGCCAAGATTGCCGGACTGAAAATGTGCGAAAGCTTTAATCTGCAATATGGTACCAACTACATTGCCGTGATGCCCACCAATCTCTACGGTCCCAATGATAACTTTGACTTGGAACGTAGTCATGTGCTCCCTGCCATGATCCGCAAAGTGCATCTGGCACATTGCCTGAAGCAAGGCGACTGGGATGCCGTGCGCAAGGATATGAACAAGCGTCCGGTAGAAGGGGTAGACGGAAACAGCAATAAAGAAGAGATATTGAATATCCTTGGTAAATATGGCATCAACGAAGAAGAGGTAAAACTCTGGGGTACGGGAACTCCTCTCCGCGAATTCCTTTGGAGTGAAGAAATGGCGGATGCCAGCGTTTTCGTCATGGAGCACGTGGATTTCAAAGATACCTACAAACCGGGTGACAAAGATATCCGTAACTGCCATATCAATATCGGTACAGGCAAGGAAATCACTATCCGCCAACTGGCTGAACTAATCGTTGCCACTGTGCGTTATCAAGGCAAGCTCACCTTTGACAGCAGCAAACCTGACGGAACCATGCGTAAGCTGACCGACCCTGGAAAACTGCATGCACTGGGATGGCATCATAAAATTGATATTGAAGAAGGCGTACAACGCATGTACGACTGGTATATGAATGAATAAACTCAAGTATATTCCGGTATTACCGGTACTCATACTCCTATTGTGCGGCAGCCATGTAACTGCAACAGCTGCCGCCCCTGTTACCTATTCAGTCCACGGGAAAGTGATAGACAAACGCTCACGACAACCCGTCTCTTATGCAAACGTGGTTGTTGCGGGCATACCGGGAAAAGGTGCTTCCGCCGACTCGCTCGGCATATTCCGCATCGAACAAATACCACCGGGGATATACCGTTTCGAAGCTTCGAGTTTGGGTTACACCACGGTGCAGACTCCCGAATACATCGTTTCCGCTTCAACTCCATCTATCGAAATAGAAATGGAAGAGAACGAAAATCTGTTGTCAGCAGTTGTCGTCACGCCTTCTCCTTTCCGGCGGAGCATAGAAAGTCCGGTCAGCATGCAGGTCATCGGACTGCAAGAAATAGAGAAAAGCCCCGGAGCCAATCGTGACGTATCCCGTATTGTGCGCGCTTATCCGGGTGTATCCTTTTCCCCTATCGGTTATCGTAACGACTTGATTGTACGGGGTGGCTCTCCCTCCGAAAACCGTTTTTACATGGACGGGATAGAAATTCCCAATATCAACCACTTTACCACGCAAGGTGCTTCGGGTGGTCCAGTGAGTATCGTCAATTCCGACCTGATACGCGAAATTACATTCTACACCGGAGCATTCCCCGTCAACCGTTCCGGTGCGTTGAGTTCCGTTCTCGATTTCCGGCTGAGAGACGGCAATCCGGACAAACAGACGTTCAAGGCGACTATCGGTGCTTCCGAGGTTTCACTAAGCGGAGCGGGCCATCTGGGGAAACGTAGCACGTATCTATTCTCCGCACGCCAATCGTACCTTCAGCTCTTATTCAAGGTATTGGGACTTCCTTTCTTGCCCAACTTCATCGACGGGCAGTTCAAGCTGAAAACCAAGTTTTCCGAAAACAATGAACTTACCGTACTTGGTCTGGCAGGAATTGACAAGATGAAACTGAATACCGACGAGAAGGGTGAGGATGCGGAATATCTGCTCAGTTACCTCCCTACCATCTATCAAGAAACGTTCACTGTAGGAGCGGTATACAAGCATTATGCAGGGAAACATGTGCAAGCATTTACACTGAGCCATAATTATCTGAATAACCGTAACCTGAAGTATCGCAACAATGATAATTCTTCGGAAGACAACCTGACCTTACGCCTGCGTTCCATAGAACAGAAGACTACTTTACGTTTTGAAAACCAGACCCGCTTGGGACAGTGGACTTTAAAAGAAGGTGGTGAACTGACCAATTCCATTTATACCAACAACACCCGGCAACTGCTCTACAGAAATTCCGGCGAACTGTCGGTCTACCATACTTCACTCAATATCTTCGGATGGGGAGCATTCTTTGCTACGGACTATACTACAAAGGACAATCGCCTGTCTGCTTCCATCGGTATCCGTATGGATGGCAACACTTACAACCGGGAAATGCAGCAGTCGTGGAGACACCTCTCTCCCCGCCTGTCCGCTTCATATAAACTTTCGGAGCAGTGGACACTGAGCGGTAACGCAGGACTCTACCATCAACTGCCACCATACACAGCCCTGGGATTTAAGAACAATGAGGGTATCTATATAAATAAGGGCTTGAAATACATGCAGGTATTGGAAAGCAGTGTCGGACTGGACTGGCATCTGCATGACCGCATTATGGTTTCGGTAGAAGGTTTCGTCAAGCGATACAGCCGTATTCCGCTTGCGCTGAGAGACAATATTCCACTGACATGTCAAGGTAATGACTATGGCGTAGTGGGTAATGAAGCTCTTGCATCCACCGCCAACGGTAGAGCCTACGGTGTGGAAACCATGTTCCGGTGGCAAGTATCCGGTAAGTTTAATCTCGTTTCTTCTTTTACGTTCTACAAAAGTGAATATCGCAGCCACGCAGGAGCCGATTATATCCCATCGGCTTGGGATAACCGATTTATACTCAATATGAGCGGTACGTACAACCTGCCAAAGCGTTGGAGCATAGGCAGTAAATTGAGTTACATCGGCGGTGCTCCCTACACGCCTTACGATGAAGAGAAGTCATCGCTTGTAGAGGCATGGAATGTTCAAGGAAAACCTTATTACGACTACTCCCGCTACAATAAAGAACGGTTTCCCAACTTTACCCAGATAGATGTGCGGGTAGACAAATCTTTCTATTTCCGTCGTTATATGGTAGGCTTATATCTGGATTTACAGAACGTTACGGGCAATAGGCTAAAACAGCCAGATGTAATTATGAGTACGGAGATCATTGAAAATCCTTCGGCACCCATCAGTGAACAACGCTACAAAATGAAATATCTGAAACAGGAAAGTGGTACAATACTCCCCACGCTAGGAGTAACAGTAGAGTTTTAGCAAATTAAAGCTATTTTCCTTATAAAAGTTTGCATTCTATATATAAACCTTTATATTTGCACAAATTTCAACTAAATGTGCAATTAATATCATGAAACAAAGTTTTATTGCCTATATAGAAAACAGTATAAAAGAAAATTGGGACTTGGACGCTCTGACAGATTATAAAGGAGCTACCCTACAATATAAAGATGTAGCCCGCAAGATAGAAAAGTTACATATAATCTTTGAATCAAGCGGCATCAAGAAAGGTGACAAGATAGCTGTCTGCGGCCGCAACAGTTCACATTGGGGAGTGACATTCCTTGCCACACTGACATATGGCGCAGTAATCGTCCCTATCCTTCACGAATTTAAAGCGGATAACGTTCATAACATCGTCAACCACTCCGAAGCTAAGCTTCTGTTTGTAGGTGACCAGGTATGGGAAAACCTGAACGAAAGTGCCATGCCATTGTTGGAAGGTATTATGCTGATGACGGACTTCTCCATCCTCGTTTCACGCAGTGAAAAATTGGACTACGCGCGTGAACACCTGAATGAAATGTTCGGTAAGAAATATCCCAAGAACTTCCGTAAGGAACATATCGCTTATCATAGAGACCAACCGGAAGAATTGGCGGTTATCAACTATACATCCGGTACTACCAGTTACTCCAAAGGTGTTATGCTGCCTTACCGCAGTTTATGGTCGAACACAGCCTTTGCCTTCGAAGTGCTCCCGCTGAAAGCCGGAGACAAATTGGTATGTATGTTGCCGATGGCACACATGTACGGACTCGCATTCGAGTTCCTGTACGAGTTCGCCGTGGGGTGCCACATTTACTACCTGACCCGCATGCCGAGTCCGAAGATTATTTTCCAGGCATTCGCCGAGGTGAAACCGAACTTGATTGTAGCAGTGCCGCTCATCATCGAAAAGATCATCAAAAAGAACGTACTGCCGAAACTGGAAACACCAGCGATGAAGTTGTTGCTAAAAGTGCCTATCATCAATGATAAGATAAAAGCTACCGTACGTGAGCAGATGATACAGGCCTTCGGAGGTAATTTTGCCGCTGTCATCGTAGGAGGTGCCGCTTTCAACCAAGAGGTGGAACAGTTCTTGCGCATGATAGACTTCCCATACACCGTGGGCTACGGTATGACGGAATGTGGTCCTATCATCTGTTACGAAGACTGGACTCGCTTCAAACCGGGATCTTGTGGTAAAGCTGCTCCCCGCATGGAGGTGAAAATATTATCTCCCGATCCGGAAAACATCCCGGGCGAAATTGTTTGTCGCGGACCTAACGTAATGTTGGGTTATTACAAAAACGAAGAGGCTACCGAACAGGTACTCGATAAGGACGGTTGGTTACGTACCGGTGACCTCGCCTTGATGGATACTGAAGGTAATGTGACCATCAAAGGCCGTAGTAAGAATATGCTTCTCGGTCCGAGTGGTCAGAACATCTACCCCGAAGAAATTGAAGATAAGTTGAATAACATGCCATATGTTGCCGAAAGTATCATCGTACAACAAAACGAGAAGCTTGTCGGATTGGTTTATCCGGACTTTGATGACGCCTTTGCACACGGACTTCACAACGAAGATATAGAACGTGTGATGGAAGAAAACCGTGTGGCACTGAATGCGGAACTACCTGCATACAGCCAAATTTTCAAAATGAAAATCTATCCCGAAGAGTTTGAGAAAACCCCAAAGAAATCAATCAAACGCTTTTTATATCAGGAAGCTAAAGGATGAGAAACAAACTATTATTATCCGCCGCCTTGTTTCCATTGTACGGAATGGCAGAAGAAGTATGCGATATGCCACAAGGCAGTGTAACGCATGCTGACAAGACACGTCCCAATATCATTTTATTCCTGGTGGACGACATGGGATGGCAAGACACTTCCCTACCTTTTTGGACACAACGTACCAAGTATAATGATACGTATCACACTCCCAATATGGAGAAGTTGGCAGCTCAGGGAAGAATGTTTACACAAGCATACGCATGTAGCATCAGTTCTCCAACCCGCGTCAGCCTCTTTTCGGGGATGAATGCAGCCCGTCATCGTGTCACCAGTTGGACATTGCGTAAAAATACTACCCATGAACAACCGGATTCCATTATGATTTATCCAGAATGGAATGTAAATGGTATTTGTCAGGAACCGGGAGTGGAACGCACCACGCAAGTCACCTCGCTTGCACAATTGCTTAAAAATAATGGGTATCACACTATACATTGTGGAAAAGCTCACTTCGGTGCCGAAGATACTCCGGGTGCCGACCCATTGAAGATGGGATTTGATGTGAATATCGCGGGACACGCTGCTGGTTCACCTGCCAGTTATTATGGTACGGAAAACTTCGGTAATAAGCCGGACGGTAAAAGTCCATTGGCTGCCGTACCCGGTTTGGAAGAGTACCACGGAAAAGATATATTCCTTTCCGAAGCTCTCACTATAGAAGCGGAAAAAGCATTGGACACCGCGCAGAAGATTGACAAGCCGTTCTTCCTCTATATGGCGCATTATGCCATACATACGCCCATACAGCCGGATATGCGTTTCTATCAGAAATACATCGATGCCGGATTGCCTCCGGTGGAAGCGGCATACGCCACGCTTATCGAAGGAATGGACAAGAGCCTGGGAGATATCATGGACTATCTGGACAAAAATAACTTGACGGAGAATACAGTCCTGATTTTCATGTCGGACAATGGAGGACTTGCCGCCCACACACGTGCTGGACAACTGCATATACAAAACTATCCCCTGAACAGTGGGAAAGGTTCTGCCTACGAAGGTGGCGTACGTGAACCGATGATCATACGCTGGCCTGGTGTGGTTACTCCCGAAACAAAGTGTAACCACTATCTGATGATAGAAGACTTCTTCCCTACTATTCTCGAAATAGCAGAAGTAGAACATTATAATACCATCCAGCAGCGTGACGGTATCAGCTTTTTGCCTCTGCTCACCGGTAAAGGTAAAATGAAAGACCGTGACATCTATTGGCATTATCCTCATAGTTGGGGTCCTTCGGGACCAGGTATCGGCGCTACTTGTTCCATCCGTTCGGGCGACTGGAAGTTGGTGTATTATTTCGACAGTGGTAAACATGAGTTATTCAATATACCTGCCGATATCAGTGAAAAAAATGATGTGGCCGGAAAAAATCCGACGCTCGTCAAGAAATTATCACAGAAATTAAGTAACTATCTTCGGTCTGTGGATGCACAACGTCCCATATTACGTGCCACTCAACAGTTGGCGCCTTGGCCAGATGAAACTTTTAAATAACATGAAACGTATCTTTCTGCTCATTCTGCTTTCCTTGTTGTTTGCAGGGGAAATTTATAGTCAGAACAACATTCAGAGTTCCATAAAAGAGAGACACAACCACCCTCCTAAACAGCGTGTTCCACAAACAGATCATGGTCCTGTGGGTATCAATATTTCTCTTTGGAAAAATATCTCAACCCAACGTACAGATACCATAGGCAGTACTTGCTTCAATCTCGGTATTTTTTCATCCATGAACCGTTTGAATGGTTTAGGAATGAATGTTTTGAGTGGTGTGGTAGGCAGAGATATGAACGGCATGCAGATGGCGGGAATATCCAATATGGTGGGCGGTAGTATGCGAGGAGTTCAGATTGCCGGTATTACCAATGTCAACGGTAACAGTTTGAGCGGTGTATCCATATCCGGTCTGGTAGGTATTACAGGAAATTATGCACGGGGAGTCGTATTGTCCGGATTAGCTAACATCACGGGAGATAACAGCCGTGGTGTCATTATCGGTGGCTTACTGAATATCACAGGAGAAGAATCTGCAGGGGTCCAACTCTCAGGACTTGCCAATATTTCGGGAGGTAGTTTCAAAGGGATCAATATTTCCGGATTGTTGAGCGTAGTGGGTGATGATATGAAAGGGCTTCAAATAGCAGGTATAGGCAATGTAGTAGGCGGTACAGCTACCGGAATACAACTTGCTCCACTCAACGTTGCCCTCCATGCAAAAGGTCTGCAAATCGGACTTCTGAATTACTATAAAGAGAGTTTGAATGGTTTCCAATTAGGTTTAGTCAATGCCAACCCACAAACTAAAGTGCAACTTATGGTATTCGGCGGTAATACCACTAAACTGAATGCGGCCGCCCGCTTCAAGAACAAACTATTTTACACCATTCTAGGTGCCGGTTCTCCCTATCTGGATTTCAGTGATAAGTTCTCTGCCGCTTTATTCTATCGTGCCGGATTAGAATTACCTCTTTATGAAAGATTGCACATCAGCGGAGATTTAGGCTACCAACACATCGAAACCTTCAAGAATAAGAACCACGGTTATCCCGCCCGTCTCTACTCATTGCAATCACGCATTAATCTTGAGTACCGATTGACGGATTATTTGGGTATATTCGTTACCGGCGGTTATGGATGGGACAGGTATTACAACAGAAGTTCCAACTATGACAAAGGAGTGATTGTAGAAGGTGGAGTGATATTGTTTAAATACTAAATAGCCATTTATCTCATTGTTTCTCTTTTATAAATCCCGTTCTATACGCTACTAGTAATTTTTTCAAGTCCTGGATTTGTGTCACAAGTACTTTGCCTTTATCCGTATCTTTCACCATCATACGCTGTGAATTGAACTCGATAACAAATGTGGTAGACTTAATATCCTGCCCTTCCTCTATTGCCTTCTGGCGACTTTGGAAAGGTTCGTGCTGTACCAGCTGCAAACCATGGGAATGATACACCAATGTATAACCCGCAATACCGGTTTCAGGCTGATAAGCTTTAGAGAAACCGCCATCAATCACCAGCAACTTACCATCGGCTTTGATAGGTTTCTCACCCTTAATGGTTTTTACAGGCACATGACCGTTAATGATATGTGAATGGGGTCCTGGTTCTACACCAAACTCAGTCAATATATTATCGCAGATATCCGCACGATTACGCAAAGTATAATAATACCCTTTAGTCTCTTTATGCAGCTCCTTATCGGCAACAAAGTAACGTTCAAAGGTAGCCATCTTATCCTTGTCGAATGATGGTGCATTAGGGCCACACCACATATACCAGACATAGTCCAAGGCAAACAGTTTTTCTTTAGAACCATCCTCATCGAAATAGGCTGTACGTATCAATTGATCAGTTTTTTGCAACAATTTATACCCCCAATATTCCTTCTTTCCGATACGTACATGCTTAAAACTACCATCCTCATTCAGAGGTACGGAAGCATGATATAGCAGGTTACTGTTACAAACCAGATACATACCACCGTATGTAAACAGGCACCGCATATGTTTTTTCAACTTCTCACTATTCATGAACGAGGCATGGATCTTATCTACCAATTCCTTTTCCTCATCCGACAAGCGGTAAGGATCCGCAGGATCAACCGTCGGGAAGTTGGTATCACGCAACTCATATTCCTTACCTTCGTACATAAATACTCCACGCTCAAAATCAATCCTATGCAATAACTTCCGGCTTTCCATATTGAACTCAGAACGACGGCTGATGATATCCGCCTCCAGTTTCAGTTGAATAACCGTAATTGCCTTATGCATCTGAGTAATCAGACGCAACGTCTTTTCATTGTATTCCGAGTCGGCAAAATTCATCTTCGGAGCAAAGATTGTACAAGGATCATCACCGTATGTATCCATAGCAAACGTAGCAAGGGGTAACAGATTGATACCATAGCCATCTTCTAACGTTGCCAGATTGGCATAACGCATGGACATGCGGATAACATTGGCAATGCAGGCATTATTACCCGATGCAGCTCCCATCCACAAAATATCATGATTTCCCCACTGAATATCGAAGTTATGATAATCGCAAAGCGTATCCATAATGATATGAGCGCCCGGTCCACGGTCATAAATGTCACCAACAATGTGCAAAGAATCAATCGTCAGACGTTGTATCAAATTACACATGGCAATGATAAAATCATCGGAACGTTTTGTAGTAATAATGGTACTGATAATTACATTGATGTAAGCGTGTTTGTTCGGTTCTATACTCGATTCGTGCAACAACTCCTGAATAATATACGAAAATTCTGCCGGAAGTGCCTTACGTACTTTAGAACGTGTATATTTAGAAGAAACATTCTGGCAGACTTTCACTAATTGGTTCAAAGTAATCAGATACCAATCATCCAAATCTGTTTCATGCTCTTTTATCAATTGTAACTTCTCCTCCGGATAATAAATCAAAGTACACAGCTCTTTCTTCTCGCTTTCACGCAAGGTATGACCAAAAATCTCATTCACTTTCCGTTTCACAGCTCCCGAAGCATTCTTCAATACATGCTGGAAAGCCTCATATTCACCATGAATATCAGTGAGAAAATGTTCTGTACCTTTCGGCAAATTCAGAATAGCTTCCAAATTTATGATTTCCGTACTGGCATCAGCGATAGTAGGAAAACTACGTGACAACAGTTGCAAATAGCGCAGGTCACTGACAATACTTTCAGGAGTAATGGTTCCCATGATATTATTTACGATTTAACGATTTACAAATTACGATGAAAGTTACTTTATTTAAAATCACTCTGAAACTTTAATTCTCAACTTCCAATTATCAATCTCTTACTATCAATTATCAACCAAGCAAGAACATCAACAACACTTGCGCAATAATCACACGCAAAAACATACACAATGGATAAACCGTGGCATATGCCACAGACGGATTATCACCGGGTATCGTATCATTGGCATAGTTCAATGCCATCGGGTTTGCCATACTTCCACACAACATCCCCGCCATCGAACCGAAATCAATTTTCATTATCTTAAATGCGATGACACCCATAATCAACACCGGAATTACCGTCAGTCCGAAACCTATGGCAATCCACAGCAAACCTTCCGGACGGAATACCGTATCGAAGAAATGAGCACCTGCATCAAGTCCCAAACAAGCCAGATAAAGAGATAACCCCAGTGCACGTAACATCAAATTGGCGCTCCGTGTAGTATAAGTTACCATATGCATTCGCGGACCAAACGTACCGATAAGAATGCCTACAATGATAGGACCACCTGCCAGACCGAGTTTCACCGGAGCACTGATGCCCGGAATAGAAAATGGAATAGCCCCCAAAGCCAACCCCAATATGATACCCACAAACACTGCTACCAAATTCGGTTCTTTCAAGCTCTTGATGGCATTTCCTAATACTTTCTCCACATTTTGAATGGCAGCAGCCTCACCCACCACAGTCAAGCGGTCACCCAATTGCAAAGTTAATTCTGCCGTAGCCAGCAATTGTACACCACTACGGTATACACGACTGATATTAATGCCATAATGATTACGTAAATGCAATGAGCCCAACTTCTTACCATTTAACTCAGGACGCGTCACAACAATACGCTGCGAAATCAATTGGCTGTCAATAGCATTCCAGTCGATATCCTCCTTATTCCAATCTGTATGTTCCTGTTCACCAAAAAGTACAGTCAGCGCAGGCGCATATTTTTCGGAAGTGATAACCAGCAAACGATCACCCTCCTTTATCACTTTTTCGGAAGTCGGGATACTTACATTACCATCCCTCCACAAGCGGGAAATCACAAATTTCTGATAACTTAAACTTGCTATCTCTTTGACACTTTTATCAAAAATAGCCGGATTGTGCACCTGAAAGGCAGCAATATAGGTTTTATTCTCGTCATCTTTCTCTTTGAGTTCCAAATCTTCCTTACGTGCCAAAGCCTTACGGATAGCCAACACAGCAAGAATAACCCCTACCACACCCAACGGATAAGCCACTGCACATCCCAATGCCGGAGTACTGGCTTCCAACCCCATTTGCTTCAACGTTTGCTGAGCCGCACCTAACGCCGGCGTATTAGTCGTAGCTCCACAAAGTATACCAACCATATTGGGCAAAGAAATGCCAAATCCGTAACTACCCAGTACTGTGAGCAATGTACCTATCAGCACCACGCCCAACGCCAACATATTCAGTTGTACTCCTCCTTGACGGAAAGAACTGAAAAAGCCCGGACCAACTTGCAGTCCCAACGCATATACAAATATTACCAATCCGAAACTTTCCGCATAGTTCAACATCTGTGGATTAATGGACAACCCAAAATGCCCGGCAAGGATACCTGCAAAAAAAACAAACGTCACACCGAGAGATATACCACAGATATGCACTTTACCCAGTCCCAATCCGATAGCGGAAATTAATGAGAGTACCACCACCGCCTGTAAAGCGGAATGTTCGACAAACAAACTATATAGCCAATCCAATGTTTTACAGTTTTACCGTTTATGCCTACAAAGATAGGAAGTATCCTTGTAGGTTGAAAATAAAAGCATAAAAAAAGCGGTCACCCCATTAGGTAACCGCATTAATATCGTTTGTAGTGGATACGAGAATCGAACTCGTATTGCATGCGTGAGAGGCATGTGTCCTAACCGTTAGACGAATCCACCGGCTTTCCGGTTTAGTACACCCTCAGGGATTCGAACCCTGGACCCACTGATTAAGAGTCAGTTGCTCTACCAACTGAGCTAAGAGTGCAAAGAGCGGAAGCTGGGGGATTCGAACCCCCGGTACGGTTACCCGTACGTCAGTTTAGCAAACTGGTGGTTTCAGCCACTCACCCAAACTTCCTTTTTATTAACCAACATTCTTCTCAAATGCGGTGCAAATGTATGGCAAACTTTTGGACTTTGCAAATCTTTCTCACATATTTTTTTAAGCATTTTCCGATAAAAAGAGGTAACACATTAACAGTCAAATTCTAATAGGAAGAAAAAAAATGAGAATTTACAAATCATAAATCTACAAATTCCTATTTCTTGATTTGTATCAATCCTTCTTCTTTCCTCTTTCTGTACCTTTGCGCGATTTTTCATCACAGCACGTTCCAAATGATACAACAGGAAAGTTTAAAGAAACGGCTTGCTAAACTGGCAGCCCCCATCTTTATAGAAACACTTCTCATCATGATGCTCGGTGCAGTCGATACCATCATGCTGAACCGACACTCAGACAACAGTGTTGCCGCCGTAGGTGTCGTCAACCAGATTATCATGCTTACATTCCTAGTATTCGAAGTCATAAACCTCGGCACTTCCGTACTTTGTTCCCAATACTTGGGTGCTAAACTACAAAAGAAGGTAGTACAAGTTGTAGGTGTCTCTATCATCGTCAATCTGGTGGTCGGAATCATTGTCAGTCTGCTCCTGTTTTCCTGTGCCAATCCCATTCTCCGTCTGATGGGGCTCACTCCCGAACTGATGCAAGACGGTCTTGACTATATGCGTATTGTAGGTGCCTTTGCTTTTTTCCAGGCACTTTCACTCACTCTCTCCGCCTCTTTACGTAGCGCCAACAAAGCTGTATATCCCATGTTAGTAACTGTTGTTATCAATATCCTTAATATAATAGGTAACTATTCACTTATTTTCGGGCGATTCGGTTTTCCTGAAATGGGTGTGGAAGGTGCTGCCATTTCCACAGCTTTCAGTCGTGGTGTATCGATGTTGCTCCTATTTATCATCCTGTTCCGCAAACATATTCACCGTTTTCCGCTTGCCTACTTTCGCCCGTTTCCATGGATGGAATTGAAAAACTTGATGAAAGTCGGATTACCTTCCGCCGGAGAACAATTATCGTACAGTTCATCTCAGGTTGTCATCACCTTCTTTATCAATATGCTGGGAGTAGAAGCACTCGCCACCCGTACCTATTGCGTCAATATCATTATGTTTGCCTACCTGTTCAGCATCTCGATGGCACAGGGCGGTGCCATCTGCATCGGACATCTGATAGGCGAAAAGAAACCGCATGCAGCCTTTCTGATGGGTAAATACGTCATGAAAAAATCTGTGATGATAACCGTTATACTCTCATGCATCCTCGCATTTTTCGGTCATATCATCTTTAGTTGGCTCACTTCCAATCCCGAAATCATACACATGGGCGTCACTATTCTATTCATCGATATAGTTCTTGAAATAGGCCGCCCTATCAATATTTTCGCCACCAACGCCCTGCGTGCGGCAGGCGACGTCAACTATCCGTTCTATGTCGGGTTGGTTGTGATGTGGAGTATAGCGGTCGGCCTCGGTTATCTTTTCGGTATTCCTTTCGGATGGGGTATCTGTGGCATGTGGGTGGCTTTCTTACTGGACGAAAATATCCGGGGGATCATCTTTGTACATCGATGGTACAGTATGAAGTGGGTACATAAAGGCTTCATTAATTACTAATACAAAAAACATCTTTTTTTGCACCGGAAACTAAAAAATAGTATACTTGCGTCATCATACGCAATATACTTCAATATGGCAAGCTTTAATTCACAATTAGTAATCAGTAATTAAACAAAACCTCTATCTTTGCAGGTAAAACGAACTTTAACCGATTTGGCTGTATGGATACACTATTAAAGGAAACTGTAGATGCTGCCGTTAATTCCCGTTATCCTGGGATGGCTCCCGAAGGTAGAAAACAGATAGAAGAAATTCTTATCCGTAAAGAGGTACAAAAAGGCGAGATCCTGCTGAAAGAAGGGCAAGTCAGCCACAATATGGTTCTCGTCGGTAAAGGTATGTTGCGACAGTTCTATTACAAAAATGGAAAAGACGTTACCGAACACTTCTCTTACGAAGGTTGTATCATCATCTGTATTGAAAGCACGCTGAAGAAAGAGCCAACCCACCTCATGATCGAAGCCCTTGAAGACAGTGTAGTCTATCTGTTGCCTTACGACAAGCTGATGCTCCTCACCGAAGTTTCCTGGGAAATCAACATGTTCTATCGCAAAATACTCGAATATTCACTCATTGTCTCACAAATAAAGGCTGACTCCTGGCGGTTCGAAACGGCACGCGAACGCTACACCCAACTGATGCAGCACCAGCCGGAAGTCATCAAACGAGCGCCTTTATCCCATATCGCATCCTATCTGCTGATGACGCCCGAAACACTGAGCCGGGTACGTTCGGGCATACTGTAGGCCACCCATCCCTGTCTAAAACTCCGGATACCGGTAACACAACCTGTATTTCCATGAAAAACAGAAAAAAACGGTTATCTCTACGGGCAAAATATAGGGTTCTTTGCATGGTGAGCGGTAAAACCGTAGGTGGTCAAGCGTTATTTTGCCGGATTATCCGGGGCTAAAAAGGGCAACGGATAAGTAGCAAATCTTTCTCTTAGCCCTTCATTATCCTACATTTTAACGATTTGGAAAGGTATATAAGAATTTGGCTTAACTCTCCTCAATACCAAACACTTACTTTATTTATCCAAATTTTGCCGTTTTTTTGCGAGTTTTAGTATCTTTGAACCATTGGAAACAACTCATAAAAATAATTATCAAGCTTGGAAAGAGTTGTGATTTGCTTTCATTTTAGTATCTTTGAACCATTGGAAACAACACCATATTGTTTGTGGCCAAACGGTCAAACGTTGTGATTTGCTTTCATTTTAGTATCTTTGAACCATTGGAAACAACTTCTTTCCACCGGATAAGGCTTCGGCACTTGTTGTGATTTGCTTTCATTTTAGTATCTTTGAACCATTGGAAACAACATCTCATTAGCACAAAGCCAACCACCATTAGTTGTGATTTGCTTTCATTTTAGTATCTTTGAACCATTGGAAACAACAAGCTTTCAAGGCCTGCGAAAGAGTATATGTTGTGATTTGCTTTCATTTTAGTATCTTTGAACCATTGGAAACAACTATTGTTGACGTGGTAATACTCCATGGAATGTTGTGATTTGCTTTCATTTTAGTATCTTTGAACCATTGGAAACAACGAAATGACATGGGCTAATATTGTAGCGATGGTTGTGATTTGCTTTCATTTTAGTATCTTTGAACCATTGGAAACAACCTTCATTCTATTTTGAAAAACAAGTTACCAGTTGTGATTTGCTTTCATTTTAGTATCTTTGAACCATTGGAAACAACAAAAAATCCTTCATGAAGGCAACTATTCAGGTTGTGATTTGCTTTCATTTTAGTATCTTTGAACCATTGGAAACAACACAATGGAAATACAGGACAATTGTGATTTGTTGTGATTTGCTTTCATTTTAGTATCTTTGAACCATTGGAAACAACGCTCCAGTATATTTTAGTGGCCGAACTGGAGTTGTGATTTGCTTTCATTTTAGTATCTTTGAACCATTGGAAACAACTGAATATTCATTACATTATAATATTCAACTAGTTACTACACCATTTAGAATTAAAAAAAGAAGTATGTTTCCCAGAAAAAATCCCGCCTAATAGCGGGATTTTCTTTTTAGAACAGCTCCAGTTGCTGTCCCGGAGTATTTACTTCCATAGTCTTCTTTCCATAAAAAAGTTCAATACTTCCGAATTGTTTATCCGTAATACACATAATTCCTACGTTTCCATGTTCAGGCAAGAAAGATTTAACTCTTTTTATATGTACCTCCGCATTCTCACTACTCGCACAATGACGAACATATATAGAAAACTGAAACATCGTGAATCCATCTTTTTGCAGTTTTTTTTTAAAATCCACATACGCCTTTTTATCTATCTTCGTCTCGGTAGGCAAATCAAACAATACAAGTACCCACATAATACGATATTCACTAAATCTGTCCATTACATCTCCGGATAAGATATCTTACGCAGTTCACCACTAAAACATTTATAGAGTGAAGCCGTTGTCTGCCCAACAGCCACCATTAACGGACTACGCTTTCCCGAAATATTAGTTTCTAATGTAGGAATAGCCAGCAACTGCGCTTTCAATTCTTTAGTCAGCTCAGTATAAGTATCATTATTCTTGCCTATGCCGTACACCAATCTATCCACATACGGACGATAAGGTTCCATTATATCATCTGCCAGACAATAAGCATTGTAACGATTATGATGGTGTATCCCCAACGTTGGCAAGAGTCCACTTGCAACCAGCCCACGAGCAACCACTGCTCGTAAAATAGCATATCCATAATTCAACAGATTATTAGGCGGAACCCCGTCCCTGTCTCTGGTAAATCCCTCTATCCTAAACAGATTCTTCCAATAATATGCTGCCGCACGAGCCTCTAAATTATCCGAATCCCCACTTTTCACATCAGCAGCCCAAACTTTCATACACCTTATTTCTTCCCCAGCACACTCCTTCAATACCACTGCCTGATTTTCTATCTTTGCCTTAATCGTCTGCTGCCAAAGTTGTTTCATCAACGGCAGAGAAGCATCAATTTGCTGTCTAAATCTCTCGTTCTGCGTAGTATTTCCATACAATGGAAGCATCAACCCAACCGGCATACTTTTTGTATCACAAGTGATGACTGCACAATTATTTTCAAGCAAAGCTTCCAGCACTCCCGAAGTAACGGTTATCTGTTTATTATCCAATACCACAATCCCAATGTCCTCTATTGGCTTAGTCACTTCAGCCCACTGTTTAAATCCTTCGGGCAAAACATCACTCTTGACTACCTCAGGAAGTTTAATTACCAATTGAGCATTCTTCAAAGACAAATAAACGGGATTACCAAAATAAAGTGTTTTCTTAATCATAGCACTCCGATTTATAGATTATTTATTCACCATTTTCTTATACTTTCATATTAATACTCCCCTATTGATACTATTTGTCCGATATGATTTACCCGGACTTTAACTACACCATTAACCCCATTTTTTCCACATCTTATCCAAGTAATGAATTTTAAATCATTTGAACTATTTTGTATGCTTGTCTCCAGATGATGTCTGAAGGTATAATCATTTGCACCAATCTTTTGTACCCTAAACAAATTAGGACTTATTAGTGCATAATTCTCAGGATCTAATAAATCAATCTCTTCAGGATTAAATCCTGTTTTCTCATTGGGAAATACAAAATACTCATTTTGCTTCATACTGAACAGGAACTTCCACCCTTCACTGTGCTTATATTCCTTATCAATAACAGGCTGGTCACATTTTATACGCGCCACCGCTTCAAAGAAGGACACCACCTTTTCCTCAAGTTCATATTTCGGGTTGCCTTGCTCATCCAACATAATCTGTCCGATTTTATCCACAACAGGTTTTCTATAAATAGCCACATGATGATTGTTACCCGTGTTTACGAAATCGACAGGAATTTTTCTACCTCCTTCATCAAAGATCAGATTACCATCCTTGTCTCGTTTCTCATGTAAAGCCTGAGCCTTGTTGATACCTCTAATGGTAACGCGCTTTATCGATATTCCTTTTTCTTTATTCAGCCATATCGGATTCTCTTCTATATTAGAAAAGGCTTTTTGAGCATCTCCTCCATATTCTTCAAGGCGTTTTTTCAGAAGTGTACGTATCTTAGCATCTACAACTTTATCTATACTCAATTGAGGATCAATCGGTTTACGTATAGTATAAACAGTTTCAAACTCTACAATAGCCACTTTTTCCGGTACTTTTTCTATCTGTTTTTCATCAAGATAGACAGGATTCTTATCCAAGGAGTTTTTAAGCGTGAATGCTTTCTTCGGGTCATTGCCAAAAGCCTCCAAACGTTTTAATAAAGCAATCCGATAAGCCGGTTTGCTTACACGACTAATTTTATCGGCAGTAAAAGAAGCGTTCACTTTTTCTTCTTTTACAACATATCGTCGATGACTTCCATAGATAGTATCCAAATGCAACTGTCCACGGGGAGTTTGTTGCAGTTTTCTATTTTCTCCATCTTTTTTCTTCGTACGATTAATATTATTAGTCACTATTTTATTCTTGACTTTGATAGAAACCAGAATATTTTCCAAATGGTACTTTACCTCCATACGAAATGTCCTTAATGGTATAGGTGCAACAGCTTTCCCATTCCCGAAATATTTATTCCTTATTGCCGTTATATTTGCATGCTCTTTAGAGCCAGACATCCAAAAAGCATTTTTATTATTAAAGTACTGGATAAACACATCTTTAGTAAAAGCAACAGTCAACGCATCCATGGCATGATGCCGATGGTCATTTCTTTTACTCCAATCTTTGATTTTTTTAATTTGTCTGCCATCTTTATCTTCAAACATCTCTACCAAACCCAGTTTTTCATATTTTGGCAGATTCAGTTCTTTCATTATATCCACCAATTGCCAATCCTCGCGCAGCCTGTCGGTAATAGAACCGGTTGTAGCAACAACACGACGAGATATTTCACTCAACATCGACAACGCTTTCTTAGCAATATATTGGGTTTCCCGCAAATCACGTTCAATGAAGCCTTCAGGAATATCCCGACTCTCCATTTTAAGTTTTTTCAACTTCGTTTTCTTATCCTTGAATAGCGCTTCGCAACGATTGAGATACTGCTGCAAACCCTCATCACCATATTTTTCTTTTACAAAGTCATAAGCCGTTTTATTACCTTTTTCTATGTTGATTGCCTTATACTCCAATGTCTTATTGGACAAAGAATCATCAAAAAGACGAGCTTGCGGAATAATATGTTCTATATCAATCTCTTTACTGAAAATCATTTCTTTGGGAATGTATTGATTTGAATAGAGCGTATGATATCCATTATCTTTCAATTCCTCATAAAGTTTATAACGGATAATGTCATTACGAGTAACGTTCATCATACCAAATTCTGTTTGTAGCAACTTGCGAATTGCCTCATGCTCCCGAGTATTTTGAGCAATGGATTTTGACAATTCTTCTCTCTCTTTACGACTCTTTTTCAATTCTCGAGCCAATTCTACCCGAATTTCATCGGGTTTGCCGTATGTATCAATTATCGTATTGATAACATTGACCATCTGATTCAAGATTTTCTCAACGACCGGACTGCGCAAACTATTCTTGGGAAGCAGTTCCAATTTATCTTTCAATACCTTATTCTTTATTTCTTCTTTAGTCAATGAAGATTGCGAATGTCGGTATCCTGCATACCCACAAGCAACATCATATTGATTTCCCTCTTTCAGATTAGGCAAAATTTTCTTTATCGCTTTTGCGCTCAAGCTTCCATAGTCATCTTGAAAGGATACGTTTGCCAGGATTTTGGCATATTCTTTCTGCACACCGCAAAGTTGCATCAATTTTTCAATCAACTTACCGTTTCCCGTCTCCGTATTATCCCCTTCAAAAGAATACAGTAAATGCCAAAGTCTGAAATAAGGCTGCTTTTCCAGTTCTTTATCATCTTTACTCAAATCAATAGAGAGCAATCCGGTATTCCATCCTAAATCAGCAAATATGATTTCAAGCCTTTCGATTATATCATCTGCAGAAGCTTTAAAACTCACCGGTTCATAGCCATATCTTTCAATCATCTTGCTATATACCGAGAAAAGTGCAAACCCCGTATGGTTGCCATCAATCTGCTTAAAATTCATATCCAACTCTTTCGGATTTTCAAACAGCAACTTCAGAACTTCCGCTTTACTCATACTTTCTCTGACAAAGAGTTCTTTAGCCAGCAGTTCCTTTTCTTCCTGGTACAAATATCGTTTCCCTTCTGCCAATAAAGCATCTTCTGTCTCGCTAAACAACGTGGATGATTGATTTGCCTTCTTGCCTTTACCCTTATTTCCTGTTACGAACACCTTTATGTCATTCAATGTCTGCCATATCTTGAACTCCTGAAACAATGGATGCGAACGAGGTATTACCTTGCAACCGATAGTTTTGGTTTTCTTCACACCATCTTTCTCCACTACAATGTCCCGTCTCTCGAACTCACATAGACTGATGAGTCCTTTTTGGCTTTTCAATCGGCGCTGGTAGAAGATGATGATATCACGAATTTCTTTCTTCAGTTCAGGAGTCAGTTCCGTGTGATATAAACGCTGTCTCTCCCATATCGCATCAAACTCGTCCATATAATCTTGCCGGTAGAAGACTTTATTACGCAAACTATAGTGAGGATTTTTATCCAGCTCGGCCATCAGATACTGGCCCACCGTCTGCTTATTGAAATAGAGTTCTTTACTACGGTCACTGATAGCGCCCAAATGCCCACTGGATGCAGTAATCTGTCCGTTAATTTCTTGCAGTACAATGGCCATCATTTCAAGATTCATCGGTTCGGAAAGAGCCTGCACACGCCAGCGATAATTTTCCAACTTCTGTTCATGTCCCTTGGTAGTCCGTTTGAGACCGACAAGTTTATATTCTTTCATTCTTACCTCTGTTCTCGCCTCCTCTTCATTCCAAAAAGAATCATTTCTTGTCCAGACGAAATACTTCGCTAATATAGCCCACGTCTGATTTTTATTCTTTCCCTTTACTTCCTCCTTCGCTGCGTCACAGAAAGCTTCCGGACTAAATTGTTTTTGAAAGTTCCATATCTTATCAAATTCATTTTGTAAGTCCGAGCGGTAAAATTCAGGTAAATTCTTCTTTCCAGCTTCAAGCAATTGCAAACACAATTCTCCCGGAGTTAGGTTCTCTACATACAATTTTTTCGCTACTTCCCTTCCGTCTATCAGCGCACCATCCTCACTCCCTTTAATTTTCCGGTTACTTTTATATCCGCGTTTTTTATTAATCATTAATAACACGCGCACCAATTCTTCCAAAGATATCTCTTCCTCCACCGCTTTTGCTCTTAAGCGATATGTTTCGAAAGTAGTTCTGTTTCCTTGTTCCGAGAGTAAAGTTTCATCATTAATAAAACCACATTCCTTTAATTTATCTATCAGAGCTTTGCGTCTCAACTTATATCGTTGCAAATTAATACGCATAGCATGTGCTTTAGTCCGACCAGCATTGGGTGATATTCCTTTCCCTCTTTTAAAATATTCGGCAGCATCTCCTTTTAATTCTGTCGCAGTTTCTGTACTAACAAAATTATCATATTGTATAACTCGCACACCCAATCTAATAATGGATGATGTTTCATTATCGCTTTCAGCTTCATATACTAATGCCCATCCTATGCTACTGGAACCTAAATCTAAACCTAAAACTTTCTTCATAGTATATTATTAAAAAAATATTTTCAAATGTAATTATTTTATTTCTAAAATCCTTTGTTCATAAGGAATTTATTTCATATATTTGCAAAACTAAAATGAAGCAAATCACAATAAGGATTATTCCGTTGTGAAAACATTAGGTTCCCTCGTCCTTAACGGGGGATTTTTTATATGTTATCCCGAATAATTATATATTTCTGCCTGTCTGCCTGGATGAAGAACCTTTCCTATAAACTATAAGTTTCATCCCCCTAAACTATCTTCGTATCACTAAAAACTATATCTTTGTATGCCAATACGTTTTCGTCCGATAGACGTTTCTATTTCGTCCGATATATGTCGGACGATATTTCAAAAAATGTCGGACGAAATAGAAACAGTTGTCGAACGATTAGTATTTAATAAGCAACAAATAGTTTATTGAAGAGACAGGAATTATTTATCGAAGAAACCGCATTTATTCATTTAGAAACAGAAAGATATAGTCTATGAGTGCATATTATGACCTTTACGAAACACCTTCGCCCAAGGGGAAGGAAGACAAGAAATCCCTACACGCACGTATCTGTCCGCAAAAGACCTACACGCAGAAAGAGTTTGTGGAGCATGTGGCCATGTATCAGCATCTGCCCAAAAACCTTATAGGTGCGGCACTGGATGCTTGCATTGAGGAACTTTGCGAACTGCTGGCTGACGGGAACATCGTGGAACTGGGCGAACTGGGATTTTTCAGCACTTCACTGAAATGCCTGCGTCCGACGGATGATGACAAGACAAAAATCAGGGCAGAATCGGTGCAGTTCCAAAACGTACACTTACGTATCAGCAGCACATTCCGCCGGAAAATCAGACACGCCATGAGACTGGAACGAATTCACTCGAAAACCAAGAAATCGAAACAGATAATATCTACCGAAGAATCAAGGAAAGAAAAGCTGAAAGCGTTCCTCCAAAAGAATGTTTGCATCACCAAAAGCGAATACATCAGGCTCACGGGACTGACGAGGCATGCCGCCATTGACGAATTGAACAAATTCATTCTGCAAGGATTTCTGCGCCGCCGCGGATTGGGCAGGTCAACGGTTTATATCAGGCAGCAGGAGGAAGCGAATGGATAATTATTTATAGGTCGATTATTTTTCATTCTGTACCCGAAAAGTAATCTGAAAAAATCGAATAACGGAAATCTTATAAAACAAAACGACATGGAAGCAACAGAAACCAAACCTGACACCCAATGGTTCGTCTTTTTCAAAGACCAACTGCTGCTGAGAAAAGGATATACCGAGAAAGGGGAAATAAGATATAGCATACCTGTCAGCACCGAACCGCCTGTGAAACCGGCACAGGAAGCACATATTCACAATGTATTTCCACCCAACGGTAAACAGGTGCGAGCATTTGCCATAGAACAACCGATAACCGAAACAGACGAATGGGTGATGATCGGATTGCGGGCTTCATATGAATACATCACAACAGACGAATATCGTTCTGCAGGAAAAGCATTCCAGATACTCTATTGGGATGAGCATAGCCGCTTCTGCCCTGTATGTGGTACGGCTATGGAACAGCAAACTCCTATCATGAAAAAATGCCCCAATTGCGGAAATGAAATGTATCCTCCTGTTTCCACTGCTATCATTGTACTGATAAGGAAAGGTAAAGAAATTCTGTTGGTACATGCCCGTAACTTCCGTGGCACATTCTACGGATTAGTAGCCGGATTTTTGGAAGCCGGAGAAACTTTGGAAGAATGTGTGCACAGGGAGGTGCTGGAGGAAACCGGATTAAAAGTAAAGAACATCCAATATTTCGGTAATCAGCCCTGGCCCTACCCCAGTGGATTGATGGTAGGATTTGTCGCTGATTATGAAAGTGGAGAAATCAAACTGCAAGATGAAGAACTGAGTGCCGCAGGTTTCTATTCAAAAGATAATCTGCCGGAGATACCTCGCAAACTCAGTATTGCGAGAAAACTGATTGACTGGTGGCTGGAAAATGGAGATGATGGGAGAGGTGATAAAATGGTAAAGTAACAGGATGACGAGGTGACATTACAATAAAAACAGATTGCGGAAAACACGCTCTCACAAACGAACAACTACGAATGAAACGACTCTCATTCACATCAACCAATCGGCGTGCAACCGCAATCTGTAGTACTATCTGTTAACTGTTGACCTCTGTCGCATATAAAAACAGCATTTAACGCAGAATGATTACGAAGACTGGCTTAAAGAAAATGAAAGAAGCTTAATACAATCGGAATGATCACGATAGAAAAGAAAAGGGTGCAAACATCAAAACTGTTTACACCCTTCCTGTTTTAGGTCTGATTACCTTTTAAATTCCCAATGACTTGCGTACAGCTTCAACTTTCTTTTCAGCTTCAGCATCAGCACTCTTATAGCATTTCGGACAACCCATTTCACCCTTCACTTCGATATAGAACTTAATCTTCGGTTCGGTACCTGAAGGACGAACAGAAATCTTCGTACCGTCTTCCGTGAAATATTGCAGTACATTGGATGTTTCAGGCATATCCAGTTCGTTTACATCGCCCTGAACATCGGTAACTTTCAAAGTCTTGTAGTCCTTAATCAGTTTAACGGCAGAACCACCGATTTCTTTCGGAGGATTGGCACGGAAATTATCCATCATAGCCTTAATCTCATCGGCGCCACTCTTACCCGGTTTAACTACGTTTACGGTAGTTTCCTTGGAGAAACCATATTCTACGTAGATATCCATCAGTACATCATACAGCGTCTTACCCTGATCTTTCGCCCAAGCGCAGATCTCAGCCAACAGTGAACAAGCTGAAACGGCATCTTTGTCGCGTACAAAATCTTCTGCCAAGAATCCATAACTTTCTTCACCGCCACCGATATATTGTTGCTTGCCTTCACTCAAACGTATTTCACGAGCAATCCACTTGAAACCGGTATAGCAGTCGCGCATCTCAATCTTATTCTTATCGGCCACAGCTTTGATGAGTTCAGTAGTCACAATGGTCTTTACAATGAAATCATTCGGTTTCATCTTACCCATAGCTATGCGGTTCTTGATGATATAATACAAGAAGATCAAACAAGTCTGATTACCGTTAATCAATACCCATTCGCCTTTATCATCCTTGCAAGCCATACCTACACGGTCGGCATCAGGGTCACTTGCCATTACGATGTCAGCATCAATCTTCTTAGCCAATGCTATCGCCATGGAAAGTGCTTCGGCATTTTCCGGGTTCGGAGATACAACAGTCGGGAAGTTACCATCTTTCACCATCTGCTCGGATACGCAATTTACATTCTCAAATCCCCATTCTTTCAGAGAAGCAGGGATAAGCACTCTACCTGCACCATGAAGCGGAGTATAAACAATACTGAGATCCTTCTGACGCTTGATGACTTCAGGATCGATGGAAATGGAATGTACTTTATCCAAATACACTTTATCGACATCCTCACCGATTACCTGAATTAAATCTTTGTTGCCTTTGAACTTAATATCGGCAACAGTCACCTTATTTACCTCATCAATGATACCTGTATCATGTGGAGCCAGTACTTGTGCACCATCATCCCAATAAGCTTTATAACCGTTATACTCTCTCGGATTGTGACTTGCAGTGATATTGATGCCACTTTGGCAACCGAAGTGACGGATCGCAAACGAAACTTCCGGAGTAGGGCGTAAATCTTCAAAAAGATATACCTTGATACCGTTGGCAGAGAAGATATCAGCAGAGATCTCAGCAAAAAGGCGGCTGTTGTTACGGCAGTCATGACCCACCACGACAGAAATCTGCTTCATATCCTTGAAATTCTTGTTCAGATAGTTGGACAAGCCCTGGGTAGCTGCACCTACCGTATAGATATTCATACGGTTGGTACCCACTCCCATGATGCCGCGCAAACCACCTGTGCCAAATTCCAGGTCTTTATAAAAACACTCAATCAGTTCGGTTTTATCTGGATTTTCTAACATACGTTTTACTTCAGCCTGAGTTTCGGCATCGTATGCCGGGGTAAGCCATTTTTCCGCTTTCTCAGTCACCTGCTTGATCAGTTCTTGATTTTCCATAAGAATATTTTTAATATTAAAGGTTAATACTCCAATTATTTGTTAAGACACAAATGTAGAAGATTAAGTTCAATTATCCTAATTTTTTTTACTACAGATTCACAGATTTGTACAGTATTTACAAAGAACATGAACAAGCTGTAAACCAACCCAGACCATCATTCTGGTATTTTATATCTATCTCCGGTCTGTTTCACATATTCTTCCAGAAATTCCTTGGGATAACCCGGACGAACCACCCCGGCAGGCTGACCGATAGAATTACGCTCAAACTTACCGTCTTTCATACGGCGCACTACACCATCGTTGTACTTCACGATGATAAACTCACCAAGACGTTTCCAAGTATCGAAAGTGCTTTGGGCAGTCATATTGGTATAATTGGTAAGGAACGACCTTGCCTGAGCCGGGTCTTTCTCCAGAAGTTTGGCTGCGGCAGCTTCAATGCCTTCCTGAGCCTCATTGAAAGTGTTTTCAAGCTCTGTCTGAGTAGCACGGATGTCACCAATCATCAAGTCGTAACGGGGATAAACCATGTTGGCAACCCAGTTGAAAATCCAGAAGGATGAGTTCCAGGAGAAAGTGATATAATCGGCGCCATCCACGCGGGAGTAGCAAACGGGAACTTTATCCGTGCAGCAATATACGGGAGTAAACACCGTCATATTAGCGTCGTCCGTGCCGAACCAAAGTACTCCACCGATGGCATCGGGCAAATTGGAGCGCATCTGTGCAACAAAGACAAAACCGCTCTGCTGGGTAGAGATGGGACGTTCATTGAAATACTCCTTGTCGCCTACCTTGAATGAAAGCGGAGAAAGACGGTAGGGAGTGTGATAAGGACCTGCACCGAAATCTTTGCTGATATCAAGAGGAGTCCCTTCGTAGTGATCGCGCATGGCGTTTTTTACGTCTTGTACCGAGATTTTGCGGTTAGGGCGTACAAACAACGGCATAGGAGTTTGGGTCTTACCTTCGATATAGGGAAGAAACTCGTTGCCACGGTCGGTAAACATATTGAAGTAGCTCCATACACGTGCTTCGCAATAACGAAGGGCACCAAAATCGAGCGGCGCATAAGCGTTGGCAAAGCTGAAATCCTTGTTTACACCCTCAAAATAACCTTTCTCACGGGCAAAGGAAATAACATCCGAAGAATACATGCAGTTGTTCTTGTCGTTCATATCGAACTGATGGATACGGCTTTGGTTGGCATGTGCAGAGATGCAATCATCGGGTACACGAACAGCTACCCACACAGCACCACGCACACCGGGACCTTTGCCAATCATTTCCATAATCCAGATTTCGTTAGGGTCGGCAATGGTAAACGACTCACCGCTACTGTAATAGCCATATTCCTGTACCAATCCGGTCATTATCTTGATGGCCTCACGGGCTGTGCGCGAACGTTGCAGCCCCAAGTAAATCAAACTGCCGTAATCAATGATACCTGTTGTATCGACTAATTCCGGACGCCCTCCAAAAGTAGTTTCACCGATAGTAACCTGAAATTCGTTCATGTTACCGATGACATTATAAGTCTGGCGCGCCTGTTCTATTTGACCGAGATACTTGCCGGTATCCCACTCGTGTACATCAATCAGCGTACCTTTCTTGTGCATACCTGCGGGATAATGATATAACTCGCCGAACAACCCGTAAGAGTCGGCAGAATAAGAAACGATGGTAGAACCGTCCGTCGAGGCATTTTTACCAACAATCAGGTTGGTACAGGCAAGTGCGTTCACCACTGCCACAGCCACAAACAAGACGGAAAGAGTCAGTCTTTTGGTTTTCATACTTTAGCTATTTATAATGTTATTAATTCAGTTTACCACAGATTAGGCAGATATTTGCATCTTACCACGTAAAATGAAACTGTTTCGTAGTCTCATTTCCGCAGCCATCCGTCACAGTCATTTCCACAATATGCTTACCGCCTTTCCTGACATGCTTCGGGTCGAGTTCACACACCAGATTGCCACTTATAGAATTGGGTTTGCCGAACAAGGCATATTCCCCGTCAATCGTACCACGGTACTTGTTGACGCCTGTTTCTTTATCTTTCGCTCTCAAAACGATACGTCCCGTGCGCCCCCACTGTTGAGGATTTACCGGAATTATTTCAGGAGGAATGGTATCGATGGCTACGGTATAAGTTCCCAGTTCGCGAATACGGGCTTTCATAAAACCGTCTTCATATTTACCGCCTACACTATATTTTCCTCCACGGGGAGTAACAGAAGCTACATAATATTTTGATACATCCTCCAGAAACAGGCGGCGGAGCCCGATACGCATCTCGCAATAATCATGCAGGGGGATACGGGTATCATTCAATTGATAAGTAAATGCGATGTCTCCGCTATCGGCACGTACCTCATAGTTCAGCCAGGCATCATCATAGAGCATGCCACGCGGAATAACCAGTTCCATACCCGGTTCCTGTAGATAATTTGTCCGGTTCCATTTAAAGGCATACTTCTCCCGATGTTCCACCGGACGAATATCCGTCTTCTTGCCCTGCACTGTGAAACGTACCTTCGAGGTATTTCCAAGCGCGTCCTTCAATGTATAGACAAACTGATAAGGGCGTTCCTCATTGATATCTACCAGCCCGCGATTTCCATTGGATGCCCGAAGCATACGCAGGCGGTTTCCCGGTTCAATGAACGACTTCATAAACTCACCTTGAGTCCACGAATTGATATAACGGTTTTCATTGTACGAAAAACGGTCTACTACACTTCGGAACACTTCTTTTCCATCCACTTCAAGGATGACGGTGTGCACTCCATAACGGTTACCTACTCCATCCATACGGTCGTAAGCACGAATACCCACTCCTATTACCCCCCAAGCTGTTATAGGTTTCACAGGATGTGCAGGAAATACCCGGCGATCTTGCTTCCCCTCCACAACACCCTTGCCCGGTTGCGGAAAGAACATAAGTCCCTCGGCTCGTGGCGCAGTCTTATCCTTCACTTTCGCCTTGAAGAAAGGGAGCGGGTCTACATAGTCTCCCGTCTCTGCCTCAATCATATCCAGATGCAGATGCGGACCGAACGAATACCCGGTGTTCCCGCTCAAGGCAATCACCTGCCCTGCCTTTACAGGATATTCATCCGGTTCGGGAGTAATCTCTACCTCCCAACTCTCCTTTTCGTATTGCAACGCTTCCACCCTCTCGGCTATCGGCGACACAAAAGCGCTGAGGTGGCGGTTGATGGTGGAATAGCCATTATCGTATGCCACATCGAGCACATAGCCCGAACCATGCGTCACCCGTATGCGCGAGATATGTCCGTCTGCCAAAGCATGTACCTGTTTTCCGATAGTTCCGCCGGTCTTGAAATCCAGTCCGCCGTGAAAGTGGTTGGCGCGTATCTCGCCGAAGTTGCCGGAGAAAGTAATGGGAAAATCAAAAGGAGGAGTAAAAGTTGCTTCTTGCGCTTGCGCCCCTGTTGTTGTCAATAGCAAGAAAGAATATAAGATAGGTTTGATAGATATTTTCATTCTAATAAGTCATTTCAAAACAAGGGCAAAGATAAAAATAATCCCTATCTTTGCCACATAAATACAGGAAATAAACAATGAGAAACTTTTGCATCTGGTGCGTCATCTGCCTGACATTCCTGCCGATATCCGGTACTATTCTTGCCGCAAACACTCCGAAGTCCGCCCAAACTACCGACAGCCTACTCACCGAAAAGCACATCCGCAGCATCTATTTGTCAATGCCCGACAGTGCCCTGCACCTGCTCAATGAAGCCGAAGCATCCCACCGGATGCAACCTTTCCGCATCGACATTCTGCGTTGCATGGTCTACGAAAGCCTGGGCATGTATGCCCTGAAAGAGCGCTACCTCCGGCGTGTCCTCACTACCGACTCCGTACAAACGGTTCCTGCCCGCAAGCTGAAAATGCTGACACAGCTTGCCGCTGTTCTTGAGCGTCAGAACAAGTACGAGGAAGGCATACGCATCTGTTCCGAAGCTATCGGCTTGGCGCAGGCACAGGAGCAGAAAGCGATGGAAAGCGAACTGCTATTCACCATCGGACGGATATACGGCGGCATGCAGCGCAGGGACGAAGCCCTGCAATACATGTACCGTTCCATCGACCTGCTGAAAGGCAGCGACAACGTACGCGAACTGGCATACCTGTCCACATACTACGGCGACCTGTCCTCCTACCTCAACGACAGCCACCGCAACGGTGAGGCAATCAAGATATGCCGGCAGCGCCTCGACGTCATCCATCGCATGAGTGGCATGTCCGGCCCGCCTCCCGGCTATATCGACCAGCAATATGGATACCTGTATTCCAAGCTCGCCTGGTATTATCAGCAAGAGGGAGAAACCCGGAAAGCCGCCGAGGCGTGCCGCAACTACCTTGCCACCGCCTTCTCTTCCTCCCAAGTGGGACAAGTTGAAATCGTTCCTTACCTGCTGCACAACCACCAGTACCATGAAGCATTGCAGCGCCTGGACAATTACGCCGCCATTTTCCAGGGAGCCGATACCATCAGCTATAACTATACCACGTTATTGAGTTATTATGCCCAAGCCTATCGCGGACTGGGCAATCAGCAACCGGCAAACAGCTACCTGCAACGTATCATCCATGTAAACGACCATATCTATCAGCGTGAAAAGGCAAGCCAGGCACACGAATTCGCCATCTTGTACCAAACGCAGGAGAAAGACATGCAGATACGTGAGACTCAGGCTGAGCTCAAACGCCAATACATCCTTTTCGCCGCCGCCAGCCTCGTAGCCTTGCTGCTGGTAATCTTGCTGTGGGAAAAGCACCTCAACCTGCGCCGCACCCGCGAGCGCAACCGCATCGCCGTCTGCCAGATAGACGAGTTGCTGGCACAGAAGGAGGAACTGCGCAAGGCATACGCGGAAATAGAAAAGGAAGAGGCCGAAGAAAAGCAGGCAGCCGTCCAGGAGGTAAAAGACGAAGAGAACCGGCTCCGTTTCATGCAAATGGAAGCCTCGCTGATATCCGGCAAGCTTTTCCTGAACCCCAATATGACCCGTGAAGACCTGATGAAAATAGCCGGTCTCAGCAAGAACCGCCTCAGCGCTCTCTTGCAGGAGCAAGCCAACGATAACCTCAGCGGCTACCTCAACCGTCTCCGTGTGGAGTACTCCGTAGCATTGCTGAAGGAGAAAGACAAATTCACGATAGACGCCATAGCCACCCTGTCGGGCTTCAACAGCCGTAGCGCCTACTACACAGCCTTCAATAAGGTTTTCCATCTGTCGCCGGCACAATATCGGGATAGTCTTTAAGGGAGTTTCCGGGTCACATCCTCTTCCCTTTCCATCCCTCACCCCCGCCAGATACCCTTCTGAGCGGGGGTGAGACATTTCAGGACATCAAAGCGACAAATCAGGACAAGGAGAAGACTACAAAAAATGGCGGTCTTATAGTTTGTTTATACATTCGCTGCCAATTCAGCATCCGGTGATACCCGGTATCCCACGGGACAGGCTGAAAACGATAAAGGCAAACAAAAAACCTATATGGAATGCGAAACTATAAACAAGTAAACATCATGAGAGTACTAAAGGAAGAAAGATGGGCACTGGTACGAACCGTTACCGCCATCTGCATCACCGCCCTGACACTGGTATGCCTGATATTGGCGGCAGGATGCACCAACGACCTGACTGCCATCACCGAGAACCGGGGAACCGGCGAAACGCTGGCACTGGGCACACTGACTACCCGACCTGCCACTACCCCCGCCACCCGCGCCGATGCCGCAGTTCCCGATGCCACCGACTGGCAAGGCTTCCGCACCGCCGACCAACTGCACGTCACCATCGCCGCCGGAGAGGGCGCCACGTCCACCCGCTCCTCGGGACTCTACGAATACACCGCCACCGGAAACGTACCGGGCAGCGGCACCTGGACAGCCTCCGCACCCGCCTACTGGCAAAGAGCCGCAGGCAACACGCTCACCCTGTGGCGAGGTCCCGACACCGACGCCACTACCCCCGGCGCCTACGACATGCCGTTGACCTACGAAACCGATGCCACCCAAGGCCATGCCCTCAATGCCTGGGATGGAAACGCCTACACCGTCGATGCCGATAAATGGCGCATCATGGACTTGCTGCGCTACTGTTCCGCCGATGCCGACCTTCCCACCGCCGCTACCGGGATACCCGCCACCGGCTCTCCCCTCGACCTCATCCTGAAACACAGCATGGCGCAACTATGTGTAGAGCTGCTGCCGGGTGAAGGCATGACCACCCAAGAGCTGCAAGCCCAAGTCACCGTACATCTGAAATCCGCCGCCTCCACCTTCACCATGCAGACCGACGGACGCCCCGCTATCTACAACTTCGAGAACGAGCAGAACCGCCAGGACGTGCGCCTGCTGAAGAACGGCGCCACCTCCCTGAAGTTCTACGCCCTGATGCTGCCGGGACAAACCTTTGGCACAGACCGGGCGATGATGAGCCTGCATATAGGCGACACGCACTTCAGCTACACCCCCGGCACTCCCCTCACCACCACCGAAAACACCTGCCACAAACTGGTGCTGCAAGTGAACCGTACCGGAGTGAGCGCCCTCAGCGTCACCTCCACCGGATGGCAAGACCCGACGGTGATTACGCAGCCCGATGAAGCGGAAGCGGAAGGGATACTGGTTATCAACGAGACGCCGGGCACCCTAAAGGATAACGCCACCCTGCTGAACGCCTTGAAAAACGCTACCCAAGAAAGCCCTGTCGGTCTGATAATCACCGGAAAGATAAATAACACGGATCTTGCAGATTTGAGCACACTCATGAAATATACGGATGGCGGCACCAAGAAGTTCAAAGTAAGTTCACTTGCCATTTATGCAACCGGCGGAACAACTCTTCCTAATTATTTCGCCAGTAACAGTCCTAATCCGAACCCCGCATTGAAAAAAGTAATACTCCCGGAAGGGATAACAGATACCGGACAAATATCATTCTATAATTGTACGGCACTGACAGACGTCACCCTGCCCGACGGATTGACGATTATAAATAACAACGCATTCCGGGCATGTAAGGCATTGAAAAGTATCAAACTGCCCGAGACGGTGACATACATAGGAACTTTAGCTTTCTACCAATGCTATGTATTAGAGAGCATCGACATCCCCGAGAAGGTGAAGAAAATAGGAGAGCAAGCATTCCATAATTGCCAGAAACTGAAAAGTATCAAACTGCCCGATAACTTGGAAAGTATAGAGAAACAAGCATTCAAGGATTGCCTTGTATTAGAGAGCATCGACATCCCCGAGAAGGTGAAGAAAATAGGAGAGCAAGCATTCTATAATTGCTCGAAACTGAAAAGTATCAAACTGCCCGAAGACTTGGAAAGTATTGAGAAACAAGCATTCGATTACTGCGCTGTATTAGAGAGCATCGACCTCCCCGACAAAACAAAAGATATAGGAGAGCAAGCATTTGCCAATTGTACCGGTCTGACAAGCCTAACGACAGGAGACGGAATGATAAACATTGGAAAGGAAGCATTCTTAAATGATACCCGGTTGCAAAGTGCTACTATAAAATCGGCCCAAACTATAGGAGAAGCCGCTTTCTACAATTGCACAGGTCTGAGTAGTGTAACCATAAACTCAGTCATAAACATAGGCTTCGAAGCATTCAGAAAATGCACAGGTCTGAAAAGCATCACCCTGCCACAGACGATAACCGGCATAGGAACTTTCGCGTTCGCCGGTTCGGGACTGACAAGCATCACCATCCCGGGATCGGTGAAGCAACTATCAGACGACACTTTCAATGGATGCACCCTATTAAAAACCGCCACCCTGGAGGAGGGAGTGGAAACCATTGGAAGCAACGCGTTCACCGGCTGTGAGAAACTAATAAGCATCAATATCGCATCGACCGTAACAAGCATAGGAAGATACGCATTCAATATATGCCCAAAGTTGGCAACCGTTACCTTCGCAGGAGCGGCTCCACAATTGAACAGTCTTGGGCAAAGTGCATTCCAATCATGCGAAGCGTTGACAAGCATCAACATCCCCGACAACGTAACTACACTGGCCACACGTACATTCAATGGTTGCGCCAAACTGGCAAGCGTAAAGCTCCCTAAACGCCTGGAGAGTATAGGACAATACGCGTTTCAGGAATGCGCGGAACTGTCAGAACTCGACATACCCGAAAGCGTGACGAAAATTGATGATTACGCATTCAATATGTGTACGAAACTGGCAACCGTTACCTTCTCAGGGCAGACACCACTATTGAGCAACATAGGAGCAAATGCATTCTACGGATGCCAGAAGTTGGCGAACATCACCCTGCCCAATAAGGTGGAAACGATAGGACAATCCGCCTTCTATGGTTGCACAAGCCTGACAAGCATCAGAATTCCCGACAACGTGCCCCAAATAGCCACAAAAACATTCCAAAGCTGTAGCGGACTAGTCACCGTTGTCCTTCCCAAAAATCTGACAAGTATAGGTGACTATGCCTTCAACGCTTGTGGCGTATTGGCAAACTTTGTTTATACAGGTTCCACATTACCAACTCCAACCGTGAGTACAACTGCCTACTCTGCAATCTATAAACTCAAGTACCTGTTCCTCCCCAACTATACATCCACCATAACAGGAACAGAGCTCACTTGGGCAGGCAAAACCTGGAAGAACATCCATTACAATGCAAATACCGGTACAGACCTGAGCACCATCGACGCCCTGACGAATACCGGCAATTATCAGAATCATATAACACAATAACCCATATTAATACAAACTTATGGTAGCAACAATCATCCGAATATTCAATGTCCTGCGCACATTCGCTCTAAAGCGTTCCTTTGTCCAGAGACACCTTTTTGCCCCAACGCTCATGCTCGTTTCGGCATTCCTTCTCGCCGCATGCACCGGGCAACTGGCGCTCCCCGGTGAAGACGAAAGCGGAAAAACCTCTCCCGAAGCCCTCGTGGGGCAACCGATACAGATAGGCAATGCACTCTCCGCCAGTGCAGTGACCCGTGCGGATGGAGCCGTAGCGACGGACAGCGACTTCCCCCGGGTGGGCAGCACAATGACCGTCTTCCTCACCATTCCCGCCGCAGATACCCCCGGCCACAAGCCCCGGCGCTTGCAGTCCAACTATACCTGCACCCATCGAAATTACGATGACGCCGCACATACCGTGACCTCCGCCACTTGGACGGCAGACGATGCCGACGGAAACAGCCCCCTATGCTGGCAGTATGCCGACGCGCGGCATATATTCGCCGCCATTTCTCCCGCCATCCCCCTTACGGAATACCCCGTGAGCGATGCCGACGGCACGGAAAGCCCGTTGCCGGCAGCCACCTTCACCCTGCCCGACACCTTCGACGAGCAAAGTTACGAGTATTGGAGAAGCTTACGTACCACGTACCGCGCCTGTATCGTGGAGAAACCCACCGCCACTCCCATCGAACTGAAAATGCGCAAAGCGCTGACAGAGGTGGAAATAGCCAGCGACCTTTCCTATGAGTATAATGAGGTCATGCTCTACCAAGTGCCCCGCACCGCCTTTTTCAACCCCACCACGGGAGAGGTAACCGCCCTGCGCGGGGGCGTCACCGCCACACTCAGCGATGACGGCGACGGCACGGCGGACAGTGACAAATTCATTCCCGATTACACCATCGGAGGAGAACTTGCGGCTACCGGAAATATCACCGCTTACAAAGTCGATGCTTGGGGTATGCTTTATCGTGCCCTCCTCTTGCCCACCGCATACTATGAAAGCGGCGACAACCGATGTGACGGCAGCGGCTCACTCTCTTACTTTTTCACTGATATAGACGGAATAAGCCACCTCTACAAGAATGATATTCACGCGGGAATGGATGCCAATGGTAATCCCGTTGCCGATGGCGGTTTCTGCCCCGGAAGCGTGCTGCAAATAATGAATAGCCTATATATTGACAGTAGCGAGATCAAACTACTCCATTGTGATGGAACCTATGCCGGCGGTACAAAAATCATCCATGAGCTAAACGCTTTGAAGGAGCTGGGTACGGAAACCCACCTCTACTCTATTCTTCTCACCGGTCCGTTAGGAGAACGGGAACAGGAGATAATGCAGGCATTGGCGGATATGGCGCAGGCTACAGAGATAGGAAGTGTATATGTAGAGCAAGTCCACGAGATAACCGATGGGCTGTTTAAGGATTGCAGTAATATAGATGCTTTTATTTTCCCCAAAGCCACCACAATAGGCAGTAAAATCACTGCCGGTTCAGAAAGCGATATGTATATATACTACATCCCGGCGGCTAAGAAAATCGCTTCCGATGCTTTCAGCGGATGCAAAGGTTTCAACCTATGCCTATCCGGCATCGATAAGAACGGCTCGTTCTTCCTGCCCGAGTTCAGTAAAGATGCAGATACCCAAATAAAAAATCTCTACCTCTTTAACCTTCCCGAAAACTATTTTGAAGCAACAGGAGGGGCATTACTGGATGACGAACGCCAAGAACAATTGGAAAAATGTATGAAGTTTATAGGAACTGAAGATAGTGATCATATCGTAACCGGAGAATTGAGTTTGGGCGAATAAGCCGGACAATAACAGATAAGCAACCAACGGCAACCCAACAAGCGATAACAACCCGGCAAGTAATATCTCAAAGAAACTTACTCAGAATAATAACTTATAATATATGATAATAATGAAAACAACATTTCACACCCCGGAGACTCTTCTCCATCATCTGCTCCACGGAGCAACCATCTTCCTGATGGCAACATCAGTAATCATCACCACCGCCTGCGGAAGCAGCGATGACCCGGCAGTGGAGCCCGTGCCGCCCATCTTGAGCACTCCCATCAACCTGACACCGCTACTGACGCCCGCCACCGGCCAAAGCGGAACAGTGACCCGCCTTGCCATCGGTGCCACGGCATTCGACAACGATGATGTATTGGGCATCTACCTGGCACACACGGCCGGCGCCACCGCCGAACAGCCCATCACCGCCGCCATCGCCCCCTTGAACGCCAAGTGGCAGAACGGCACTTACACCGGCGACCAGACCCTCTACTGGCAAAACACGACGGATATGCACACCCTCTACGCCTACTTCCCCCACACAACAAGCGTAGACGCGGGGTTTAAAGCTCCCGCCACCCTCCTTGCCAACCAGAACGCCGCCACCGCCGCAGCCGACTATGAAGCCGCCGACCTGCTGTGGGGCAAGTTATCCACCACCGCCCTGCAAACGGTCAGCGTCCCCATGCAACACTGCATGAGCGAGGTCACCGTCACCATCGCCCCGGGCAGCGGATTTGCCATCGACGAGCCCCTGCCCGCCATCAGCAAGGTAGACTTGCTATGCGCCGACGGCTTCTGCCTGAACGGCACATGGGACCTTGCCGACGGAAGCATCACAGCCGCTGCCGCCACCGCCTCCACCACCGCGCTGACTGCCTACAGCCATGCCACCACCGCACAAGATGGAGACGCCCCCACCCTTGTCTATCGTGCCATCGTGATGCCGGGACAGGTCTTCGTGAAAAGCGCCGACTTTATCCGCGCCACCACCACGGACGGCACCACTTATACCTACAAGCTCGCGATAAAAGACGCTGCCGATGAACCCGCAGACCTCACCGCCACCGCCAACCATACCTATACCTTTGCCCTGAAACTGAACAAAAGCACACTCAACCTGACGCAAAGCACATTCAGCGTAAGCTCCTGGACATCGGGAGAACCGATTGAGGGTGGAGCCGATATGGATTTATAAGACGCGGGAAAACTACGTTTCTGCTCTATAACATGGAGGGTGCGATGACAGTGTACCCTCCTTTTTTGTATCTTGGCAACATGTTTAACCCCTTAAACTCTTAAGGTTATGATTATCGGAGTACCCAAAGAAATCAAGAACAATGAGAACCGCGTAGGAATGACCCCTGCCGGAGTAGCCGAGTTGGTGAAAAAAGGTCATACAGTGTATGTGCAAGCCACGGCAGGCGCAAACAGCGGTTTCTCCGACGATGACTACATCGCCGTAGGTGCGCAAATCCTCCCCACCATCGAAGACACCTATGCCGCCTCCGACATGATTGTCAAGGTAAAGGAACCCATTGCGCCGGAGTACAGACTGATTAAAAAGGGACAAGTGGTATTTACATACTTCCACTTTGCCGCCGATAAAGAACTGACCGAAGCCATGATAGCAAGCGGAGCCATCTGCATTGCTTACGAAACGGTAGAGAAAGAAGACCATTCCCTGCCCCTGCTTACCCCCATGAGCGAGGTTGCCGGACGCATGGCTACCCAAGTGGGCGCCCGTTTCCTGGAAAAGCCCCAAGGTGGAAAAGGAAAACTGATGGGTGGCGTGACAGGTGTACGTCCCGCACGGGTACTAATCCTCGGCGGTGGCATCGTAGGAACCAATGCGGCTCAGATAGCCGCCGGGATGGGTGCCGAGGTACTGATTACAGATATCAACCTTCCCCGCCTGCGTTACCTCAGCGAGGTATTGCCCAAGAATGTAAAGACACTCTATTCTTCGACCCATAACATAAAGATGGAATTACCCACGATAGACCTTGTTATCGGTTCCGTCCTTATCCCCGGCGACAAAGCGCCGCACCTCATCACAAGGGATATGTTGAAGATGATGAAACCAGGCACGGTGCTTGTGGATGTCGCCATCGACCAGGGTGGTTGTTTTGAAACCTCCCATCCAACCACGCACAGCGCCCCAACCTATGTAATAGATGGCATTGTACATTACGCCGTTGCCAATATTCCTGGCGCCGTACCCTTCACTTCGACCATGGCACTGACTAATGCCACGCTTCCCTATACCGTAGCATTGGCATGCAAAGGTTGGGAAAAAGCCTGCCAGGATGACCCGGCACTGGCTTTAGGACTGAATATAGTAGAAGGTAAAGTTACTTATAAAGCGGTAGCAGATGTATTCGGACTGAAGTATGAAAAGGTGGAACTATAAATAGGAATTTAGGGGCGATACCGCCCCTAAATTCCTATTTATCCAATATTTCCGTCATCAAACAAAAATTCCTTCTTCTTTGAATAGGCCCAAAACATGACAAGTATTGTTATACAAAGATTGAAAACGAAAGGAAACTCTTTGGAATTGGTATGAAACAAGGTTTGGAACAAATCTGTAATGAAAGGGGATAAGAGAATAGCCAAGTAATTCATCACCATGACAAAAGCCAATGCCAATGTAGTTTTCTGAGGTATGGCAGTATCTACTGTTTTATCGTAAATAAGGGGTTGAATGACTCCGTAGCCTAGACCAACCAGGATGCATCCCGGTACAATCATCCATTCTGTGGGTGAAATCCATATCAATAGCAAACCAACGGCAATGGACAAAAGACTATAAAATTTCGTCCTCCCTCCCATAAGTTTCACTATGTCATTCAACATAAACCCTGGAGCCATGATGGCTAAGAAGAACAAGGATATCATTATTCCCGAATTACCGCTGGAAAAATGATGTGCTTCCATCAAAAAAGGCAAATTGAAAGTTACCACCAAAACGACATACGTAACCAGACCGTAAAAAAGCATCAATTGTACAAGGTTACGGATATTAATTCCATATCTGCCCGAAATAAGCCCCGGAACTCCTTCCGGAACCGCAATTACTTGTGTTGTAGTTGTTGGAGACTGCCCCTTATCATTCTTCAGATAGGTTGTGAGTAAAAGTGAGACCAATGGTAACAGATACACTATAAAAGGTAAATGCCAGTCGGCTTCCGCCAGATATCCCGTTACAGCCGTCGCCATCACCAAGGTGACATTTGTGATTGCCGAACTATATCCAAACTGCTTCACCCGGTAAGTACCTGTAAAATAACGCGAAATCAGCCCTGTAGAAAGCGGAATAATCAGCCCTGAACCAATTCCCAACAGAGCACTGACAGTCATCAGTTGCCACATCTTATCGGAAAACAAATAAAGTACTCCACTTGCAGCAAACATCCATAAGCCTGTCCGCAGCAAACGGACAAAATCACGTTTCTCCGCCAATTTTCCCGCCAACAGTACAAAAGGAATAATCAATAAAGATGGCAGAGAAGTAAGCATTTGTATATCAAGCTCCGTAGCGTGCGGAAAAATAGTACTGAGCTGTCCCAAGATAGGCGAAACTGCCAAACCGGGCAAAGAAGTCAATGCTGAGATAGACCAAATGCCTATAAGTGTGATTAGAGGAATAGTCCCCCGTCCGGTATTGATTTTCATATTATGTATATTGAGTTGATTATGACGGAAAGAACAAAAGGGGTATGAGGAAAGTTCAAAGAAGATCGAAATGATAATTTAGTTTTCACCATACCCATTAATAAACGCCAAATAATGTAAAACGATGGAACTTTCTTCTATAAGAGCCGTTGATGGGGAACATTCGACGGGGAAAATCCTCGCCGCCTAAACCTTTAAAAACTTATAGTTATATGGAAGATTTGAATTTCAGAAAAGGAGATGCAAAAACCGAAGTATTCGGTTCAAACCGTATGTTGCAGCCCTCACCGGTAGAGAAAATACCTGACGGACCTACAACTCCCGAAATCGCTTATCAAATGGTAAAAGACGAAACCTTCGCTCAGACACAACCCCGCTTGAACTTGGCAACATTCGTAACTACTTATATGGATGACTATGCCACCAAGCTGATGAACGAAGCCATCAATATCAACTACATTGATGAAACCGAATATCCGCGCATCGCCGTAATGAACGGTAAATGTATCAACATTGTTGCCAACTTGTGGAACTCACCGGAAAAAGACACATGGAAAACAGGTGCACTTGCCATCGGTTCTTCAGAAGCATGTATGTTGGGGGGTGTAGCAGCCTGGCTACGCTGGCGCAAGAAACGTCAGGCACAAGGTAAGCCGTTCGACAAACCAAACTTCGTCATCTCAACCGGTTTCCAGGTGGTGTGGGAAAAATTCGCCCAATTGTGGCAGATCGAAATGCGCGAGGTACCCTTGACTCTTGACAAGACCACGCTCGACCCCGAAGAAGCTTTGAAGATGTGTGATGAGAACACTATCTGTATCGTACCTATCCAAGGTGTCACATGGACAGGACTCAATGATGATGTTGAAGCATTGGACAAAGCACTCGACGCTTACAATGCCAAGACCGGCTTCGATATTCCTATCCACGTAGACGCTGCCAGTGGTGGTTTCATCCTTCCGTTCCTCTATCCTGACACAAAATGGGATTTCCGTTTGAAATGGGTTCTCTCCATCAGTGTCAGCGGACATAAATTCGGCTTGGTTTATCCAGGTTTGGGATGGGTATGCTGGAAGGGTAAAGAATATCTGCCCGAAGAAATGGCGTTTAGCGTAAACTATCTGGGTGCCAACATCACTCAGGTCGGTTTGAACTTCTCCCGCCCCGCCGCACAAATTCTGGGGCAGTATTACCAGTTCATCCGTTTAGGATTTCAGGGTTACAAAGAAGTACAGTACAATTCACTGACAATCGCCAAATACATTCACGACGAAATAGGTAAAATGGCCCCATTTGTAAATTACTCTAAAGATGTTGTGAACCCGTTGTTCATCTGGTATATGAAACCGGAATATGCAAAAACTGCAAAATGGACCTTATACGATTTACAGGATAAATTGTCGCAGCACGGTTGGATGGTTCCGGCCTATACTCTACCTGCCAAACTGGAAGATTATGTAGTGATGCGTGTGGTGGTTCGCCAAGGATTTAGCCGTGATATGGCAGATATGTTATTGGGCGACATCAAAAATGCTATCGGTGAACTCGAAAAGCTCGACTACCCGACTCCTACCCGTACGGCTCAAGAGAAGAATTTGCCGGTAGAAGCTAAGATGTTCAATCATGGCGGTCGTCGTAATAAGAAAAAGTAATAACTTGACAATATGGAAAAGAAAATATCAATTTCACAAATCAAGGAAGTTGCCCAGCAAGCTTATAGCGAAGTTAAGGGTAACACCGGTGGTAAGAATGCAGACTACATCCCCTATCTTGCCAACATTGATTCCAAACTGTTTGGCCTCAGTATTTGTCTGATGAACGGTCAGACAATTAATATAGGTGACACGGATTACCGTTTCGGTATCGAGTCTGTTTCAAAAGTACACACAGCCATCCTTATCCTGCGTCAATATGGTGCAAAGAAAGTATTGGATATGATTGGTGCCGATGCAACAGGTCTGCCGTTCAACTCCATCATCGCCATTTTATTGGAAAACGACCATCCCTCTACTCCATTGGTAAACGCAGGTGCTATTTCGGCTTGCTCCATGGTACAACCGGTGGGCAACTCCGACAAGAAATGGGATGCCATCGTACAGAATATCACCGAACTTTGCGGTTCTGCACCGCAGCTCATCGACGAACTGTATAAATCGGAAACGGCTACCAACTTCAATAACCGTTCCATTGCATGGTTACTGAAGAATTACAACCGTATTTACGATGATCCGGATATGGCACTCGACCTCTATACCCGCCAATGTTCATTGGGCATCACTGCCCAGCAACTGGCCGTTGCAGCAGGAACAATCGCCAATAACGGTGTGAACCCAGTCACCAAACAGACTGTATTCGAAGCCAGCCTGGCACCGAAGATTACTTCTATGATTTCAACCGTAGGTTTCTACGAACATTCAGGCGACTGGATGTATACAGCCGGAATACCAGCCAAAAGTGGTGTGGGTGGTGGTGTAATGGCCGTATTACCCGGCGTAATGGGCATTTCCGCTTTCGCACCCCCATTGGACATAGCAGGAAATTCAGTCAAAGCGCAAGAGGCAATCAAATTCATCATGAATAAACTCTCATTAGGAGTATTCAACGGTGACAATGTGACGATTACAGAATAATCTCTCATGCTCTTTTTTCCAAGGTTGCTCCAAACGCGTGATTGCGCATAGGAGCAACCATTTTTATACATAACAGGACATCATTATGAAAATGGCTCTATCAGAATTCGTATTGCGAAAGAAAGGTATCTACGGCATATTGCACATCATCATCCTACTACTTTCGCTATTCTTAGTTATCAGTATTTCTATCGATACATTCAAAGGAATTCCTTTCTATGAACAATCGGTATATATGAAAGTACAGTTATGGATTTGTGCATTATTCCTGGCAGACTTTGTACTGGAATGGGTACTGGCGGAAAACAAAAGACACTATGTAGCTACACATTTCATTTTTTTGTTGGTAGCTATCCCCTACCAGAATATCATTGCTTATATGGGATGGAGTTTTTCACCCGAAATCACCTATATGATACGTTTTATCCCGTTGGTCCGGGGAGGCTATGCCATGGCTATCGTAGTAGGTTGGCTGACATACAACCGTGCATCGAGCTTGTTCGTCTCCTATCTGACGATGTTATTGGCGACAGTTTATTTCGCCAGCCTGGCATTCTACGTTACCGAACATGGAGTTAACTCCCAAGTTACGGATTATGGAGATTCTCTCTGGTGGGCATTTATGGATGTAACCACCATTGGTTCCAATGTCATTGCCGTCACCCCCACCGGACGAGTACTATCCGTACTACTGGCAGCGCTTGGCATGATGATGTTCCCTATTTTTACGGTGTATGTAACGAGTCTGGTGGAACGTCGCAATAAGGAGAAGAAAGAATATTATAAACAGCAGAAGCAACCTGAGACTACTGTAGACAGCTCAGTAAAGGTATAAACGATTTTGCTAAAACTGTTAAAACCTTAACTTTCATTCATCCTTGGGGAACAACTGTTCCATAGTGTTGTTATACACACTGATTTTGAAATTAATTTTCACCTAAAACCTTAACTTATGGCAAATATTAAACAAACAGTGAAGCTGGGAGTATTCACCCTGGCAATCATGAATGTAACGGCTGTAGTTTCACTACGTGGGCTACCGGCCGAGGCCGTTTACGGAATGAGTTCGGCCTTCTACTATTTATTTGCAGCCATTGTCTTCCTTATACCGACATCACTCGTCGCTGCGGAATTGGCTGCCATGTTCCAAGACAAGCAAGGCGGTGTATTCCGCTGGGTGGGTGAAGCCTACGGAAAAAGACTGGGTTTCCTTGCTATCTGGGTACAGTGGATTGAAAGTACAATTTGGTATCCTACAGTTTTGACGTTCGGTGCCGTTTCCATCGCCTTTATCGGCATGAACGACGTACACGACATGTCACTGGCAAATAACAAGTACTATACACTGGTCGTCGTACTCGTCATTTACTGGCTGGCAACTTTCATCTCAATGAAAGGTATGGGCTGGGTAGGAAAAGTCGCTAAAGTCGGCGGTATGGTCGGTACAATTATTCCAGCAGCATTGTTGATTATCCTCGGTATCATTTATCTGGCTACCGGCGGACACTCCAATATGGACTTCCACAGCAGTTTTTTCCCCGATTTGACGAACTTTGATAATGTGGTACTCGCCGCAAGTATCTTCCTCTTCTATGCCGGTATGGAAATGGGTGGTATTCATGTAAAAGACGTAAATAATCCATCCAAAAACTATCCCAAAGCAGTATTCATCGGTGCATTGATTACGGTAATCATCTTCGTACTCGGTACATTCTCTCTGGGTGTCATAATTCCCGCCAAAGACATCAGCTTGACGCAGAGCCTTCTGGTAGGTTTTGACAATTACTTCAGATACATCCATGCTTCCTGGTTATCACCGATTATAGCAATCGCATTGGCATTCGGTGTATTGGCAGGTGTATTGACATGGGTTGCCGGCCCGTCCAAAGGTATCTTTGCCGTAGGTAAAGCCGGTTACATGCCTCCGTTCTTCCAGAAGACCAATAAATTGGGCGTACAGAAAAATATTCTTTACGTACAGGGTATTGCAGTTACGGTATTGAGCCTTTTGTTCGTAGTTATGCCTTCTGTACAGAGCTTCTACCAAATTCTTTCACAGCTGACAGTTATTCTTTACCTCATCATGTATATGTTGATGTTCTCCGGAGCTATCGCATTACGTTATAAAATGAAAAAGTTGAACCGTCCGTTCCGTATCGGTAAGGGAGGTAATGGTTTGATGTGGATCATTGGCGGTCTTGGTTTCTGTGGTTCGTTACTGGCGTTCATATTGAGCTTCATTCCGCCCAGCCAGATTTCTACAGGTAGCAACACGGTATGGTTCTCCGTACTTATCATCGGTGCTCTCATCGTAGTAATTGCTCCGTTCATTATATACGCTGCTAAAAAGCCGTCTTGGGTTGACCCGAACAGCAATTTCGAACCGTTCCATTGGGAAGAGCAACCTGCTGCAAAAGTAACTGACAGCACAGTTACCGCCAAAGTAACAACTACTACTTCAACGGCAAACGGAAGTACTGCAAAAAATTCAGGAAATCCTCCTAAAGGATAAATAGAAACAGACTGAATACAAAAAAGGAATATTCCTCCGTCAGGAATATTCCTTTTTTCTTTTGAATAAATACTAATTATGTAATTGTCACATCAACGAAGTTCTACGCATTTGGGAATTTAAACTCTCCCATGCCTTATGGTAACCATCCTGTAATTCCTGCATTACTTGAGCCACCGTCTGCACTCCTTTTTCATTGAGTAAAGCAGATACCTGCCCTATTTCAAGTTCGCCTTCCTCAAGGTCTCCTTCAAAAATCCCCCGTTTGGCACGTCCTCTTGATAGAAGGATGCGAAGTTCATCTACCGTAGCACCTACAGCCTCAGCAGCTTCTACCGCATCCCGGAAATTATTACGAACCAAACGAACCGGAGACAATTTCTTCAATAATAAACGGGTATCCCCCTCCTTCAAGTGAAGGCAATAATCTTTAAATACCTCGCTGGCAGAACTTTCCTCGGTCAAAGCAAAACGTGTTCCTATCTGAACACCCTCTGCCCCCAACGCATGTACGGCCAAGATAGCTTCACCGGTCGCAATACCTCCGGCTGCAATCAGTGGAAGTGTAGTAGTCGCACGTACGGCAGGTATCAGACACAAAGTAGTCGTTTCTTCCCGTCCGTTATGCCCACCGGCTTCAAATCCCTCGGCAACCACGGCATCCACACCTGCCTCTTCTGCTTTCATAGCAAAAAGTGAGGAAGATACAACATGCGCCACCGTAACTCCCCGTTCTTTCAACCAACCTGTCCACTTCTTCGGACTACCGGCAGACGTAAATACAATACGGACACCTTCATCGACCACAATCTGCATAATTTCTTCTATTTGGGGATACATCAAAGGAATGTTTACTCCAAATGCATGATGCGTAGCGGCACGGCACTTCTGTATATGTTCACGTAGTATTTCAGGATGCATGGAACCGGCCCCCAACAAACCCAAGCCACCGGCATTACTCACTGCCGATGCCAGTCTCCACCCGCTGCACCATACCATGCCGGCTTGAATGATCGGGTATTTTATTCCGAAAAGAGAAGTTATTCTATCCATTGTTTATCGTTTATAATGATTTATCTCATAACAAACAAGGATAGTAAAGAGAAAGTTCACTTTTACTTAGAAGTCGGAGGTTTCCTTTTTACAGTTATCGAATCTCCATAAGTTCGTAATACCTCCAATGTACGCGCACGACGTTTACGACCTTTAAAATTCCAGAACTCACGGGTAAAAGGTGTCATAAGATCCAAGCCACCAATACCTCCACCACCAGCTCCCTGCCAACTCCCCACCGCCATATTGTTAACACGTTCCGTCACTCTATAGCGCAATCCGGTCGCTTCAATCTGCTCTACAGTTTCGCGCGGACCCGGATCCGATGGAGTTTTTGCCCAATTCGTATAAATAAAGCGTGTTGTAAGTTCCCGAAACGGTTCTCCACGCCATGTATCCTTTTTAATCTCTATTTTCTTCTGATAAATCGGATCCCAGTTATATTTGGTATTTGCCGAATAAGGACGCAATGATAATTTAATCGTTTTTTTAGGTTCTCCCGGCAAAGAGACAGGCAAAGTATCGTCAAAATCCAGCCACGGTTTATTCACAGCCGCTTTCGGGGTGCCAAAAGGAGATCCCATGTCAATCTCTTTCAATACGTCCGGATTCAGCTTCACCTCTCCCTCGCCTTTGAGCAACTGTTGTAAACGCAAAGAATCTTGCGTCGTCCAGTTTTGAGCATAACAAGGAAAGGCTACTGCACAAAGCAGCCTCCAAAAAAGAATAAATCGCTTCACCTAATCGTCAGTTTATTTACTAATACCTAATACTTTATACCTCATCCTCCGACAAGTTTACCACCACATATACCCACTTCCGCAAAGTGGCTCGTCATAACAAGGATCGATAGTCCACATAGTACGCGGATATTTACGTCCCTCCCACCAACGGCGATAACGGGTAGCGGCATCCAGCACTTCATCATCAGACAGGAAATAGATACCTTCATAATTTTCTGCATCGGTATGTACCATTTTACACCCCATCGAGGCATTATGCCCAAGACGAATAGTTTCTACCGTCCATAAGATACATTCACCCAAACGCAACTTGCCTCCGGCTGAATAAGATACCGGTGCCAACGGAAAAGAAGGTATCACCGTTAAGTCTTCCGCATACTTCAAGAGACCTTCGATGTCATCTTTGGTAAACTTAGGAACATTATTCAATCCTTCGGGACTCTGAACAGAATATTTTCCTGCCTTCAGTTGCTTTACAAACAAATCTACGTCCGGATGGTTGTAATCCAGCGCTTCATCACCACAAGAAAAAAAGGAGAAACAGACGAACAGCATCAACAGCATACATCCGCACCTATGTAGTTTTTTATAGAGAGTCTTCATTATAATATTATCTTTAAAGTTAATAAGTCATACGTACACCGCATAACAAATTCAAATTTGTAGCACGTTCCGTTCTCAAAGTTTTTGTTTCCGACTCTGTATCGAAATGATGTGAAACGGAAGGCTCGGCAAACAAAGCAAAACGATCGTTCAGTTTATACCGGATACCTATTCCTGCCGCAACAGACAATTGTACAGGCTCTGCACTAAAACTATTATCAACGGCTCCGGCTATGCATTTCTCCGCAGCCCCACCTACTGTTGCATATAAGTCCACTGTCGAAGTACTTGCCAGCATCACATTCAGTTTCACGGGAATACCTAGAGTATGTAATGTACGGTCTGCATGCAACCGGTTATATTGGATACCCGTTTCCAATGCCAAACGATTGTTCAAAACTCGTTCCATTGTTATACCTGCCGTTAAGGGCATGTGATAATTACCTTTGGGTAAGGATGTTCCGATTGCTGTTTTCAAAGCCCATTTATGTAATTTCGTCCGATTTTTTAAGTGTGTCGAGTTTGGATCTTCTTCCATGGAAACCGAAGAAGCACTTTCCGGATTTGTATCTGTCGCGCTACCGACACTTTGATACCCATTGCCAGCCTGAGCAGTCAGTCCGTTATTAAAGAAACCATTACCCGTCTGTTGCTGGTTACCGTAAACCCGTTGACTAATAGTAATAGATACCCTAACGGAAACTGTTTCATCTTCCTCCTGTGCAGTCACACTCGCCGGGATACCTGCAGGTTGTTTCATACCGGGTTTCTGCGCTACCGGCTCAGTCTGATGAATAGATGGAAAAGTTTCCTGTACTACGTCACCATTCAAACTCCCATCAGGAGTCATGGTGGCAACTTGCGTAAAAGCTTCTTTTATTTCTTCTTTCGGAGAAAAATACCAGAATGCTGCTGATGCGACCCCCAATACAAATATTACCGAAGCCGCCGCGGCTATTCTACACAATCTAGGAGAAAGAAGAAGTGTTTTCCGCTGTCCGGCAGCCGCTTCCGTCTGAGACAAGTCTTTCTGTAGCTTCTCCCAAAAACCATCTTGCACCGTCATTTCCGTGTTGGTTAGACGATTTCGGAATAGTCCGGTTATTTCATCATTATCTCTCATGTTTTGTATATTCTTTAATTCTTTTTGCTAACAAACTCTTGGCACGATGCAACTGCGAAGTAGACGAATGCTCCTTAATATGGAGTAACTCCGCTATTTCCTTGTGAGACTTTTCTTCGAACACATATAAGTTGAATACGGTACGGCATCCATCAGGAAGTTCGGCTACAAATCTCATCAATAATGCTTCAGAAAGGCGGTTACCGTTCTCAGCAATGTATGTATCGTCCGGTACATCAGGAAGCTGTTCTTCGTTCACAACCAATTGGCTGAATCGTTGCCGCTTCCGCAGGTAATCTATGGCTTGCGTCACCATCACCCTCGTCACCCAAGTACTTAACGCACATTCTCCACGAAAAGTAAAGTGAGTAAAGATTTTGATGAAACCATCGTGCAATACATCATGCGCCGCATCTATATCGCCCATATAACGATAGCACACCGCCAACATTTGTTTGGAATAGAGAGTGTACAATTCCTTTCGGGCGGAATCTTTTCCTGCCCGGCAGCCCTCTATCAGTTCTGTTTCGTTTTCCAATGTCAGTGCTCGTTTTTACGGACGCCTCTTTGCGTCGTTTGTTAGTTAGACGCAACATTCTTCAAAATGCTGCTAAATAAAGTCTAAAAAGAAGTTAAACAACAGAGATCATTTATAACAGAAAACCTCTCATAAGAATTGCTTCACTAAGGCAAACTCATGAGAGGTTTTCCTGTTTCTCTTATTTATTCTCAGCAATACGGTTTCTGCTTTTATCAACACGCTTTAAAACTCATATCCAATCCTTTCACAGAATGTGTCAAAGCCCCGACCGAGATAAAATCCACACCGCATTCGGCATAGTCACGCAATGTATCAAAAGTAATGCCTCCGGATGATTCCGTTTCATAACGGCCAGCTACCATCTCAACAGCTTTCTTGGTCATATCCGGAGTGAAGTTATCAAACATGATACGGTCTACGCCACCTAAGTCGAGCACTTGCTGCAATTCGTCGAAATTACGTACCTCGATTTCTATCTTAAGGTCTTTACCTTTCTCCTTACAATAATCTTTCGCACGAGTTATCGCTTTATCAATGCCCCCCGCAAAGTCTACATGATTGTCTTTCAACAAAATCATATCGAACAGACCGATACGATGATTTACACCACCACCGATCTTTACCGCCATCTTCTCAAGAATACGCATGCCCGGAGTAGTCTTACGGGTATCGAGTACGCGGGTATTCGTACCTTTCAACTTCTCGGCATATTTATGAGTCATGGTAGCAATACCGCTCATGCGCTGCATGATGTTCAGCATCAAGCGTTCAGTCTGCAACAGCGACTGCACCTTACCTTCCACAACCATAGCTACATCACCCGGTTTTACTTCCGCGCCATCATTCATAAAAACTTCCACCTTCATGGTAGGATCAAAACGACGGAACACCTCTTTAGCCACCTCGATACCGGCAAGAATACCGCTTTCTTTAATCAGAAGCTTAGATTTACCCATTGCAGTAGCAGGAATACACGAAAGTGTGGTATGGTCACCATCTCCGATATCTTCGGCGAAAGCCAGGTCAATCAACCTGTCAATCAATTCTTCTTCCTTATTCATTTGTTTTATCTATTCTTATTTGATGTATAACATATTTGTTGTTCACCTTTCTAAAGAAACAATTCACCCGAAAGTTTCCATTTGCAGTCGTCAGAGTACCGATTATAAAACTGGACTCATCCCGCTTTCCCTGATGGTTTACATTAAAACCGCTGACCTTGTTAGTAGAGAAAAATGCAGACAACTTACCTTCTGCCGTTCGTTTATCAACATTGTTCGAGCTGTTTTGAACGATCAACTCCACCTTATCACTCAGATACCCGTTCAGTTCCTGAGAGCTTCCTTTTTTAAAGGCCGTCACCACTCCTGCCGGAACATCCTGCGCCATCAGCAAAGTTGTCCAAATAAGGAGAACGGTCAACAAGGAAATTCCTCTTTTTTTCATTTTCACAAGTATTAATGATAGGCAAAGGTAAGCAAATATCGTAAATAACAAGAAAAAAGGACTACTTTCTTTAATTTCACCTTCCATAACATATATTCTACAGAGAAGAAAAAACAAGTTGTAGCCATCCTCTGTTACTATACAAATTCAAATATTATGGAGAAGAATATTTTTAAGTTAGATAATAAGCAACTCAAGGAAATCGCCTGTACATTCCGGAAAAAGGTGGAAGAAGGTTTAAGTAGAGAAAATTGTGAGATACAATGTATCCCTACCTTCATCATCCCGCAAGCAACCGGTACTGATGGAAAAGCATTGGTACTGGATTTGGGAGGGACCAATTACAGAGTGGCAATCGTCAATTTCAGTAAAGGAACATCGTCTATCACGCCCCACAACGGTTGGAAGAAAGATATGTCAATTATGAAATCATCCGATTATACCCGTGAAGAGCTATTCAAAGAGTTGGCTGATCTGATTACCGGAATACAACGAGAAGAAGAAATGCCTATTGGCTATTGTTTCTCCTATCCGGCCCAGTCAATACCGGGAGGAGATGCAATGCTATTACGTTGGACAAAGGGAGTCGATATAAAAGAAATGATCGGGGAACTTATAGGGAAGCCCTTACTCGATTATCTCAATAAGAAAAATAAAATCCGTTTTACAGGTATCAAGGTATTGAACGATACGATCGCCAGTTTATTTGCCGGTCTTACTCATAGTAATTACGATGCCTATATTGGCTTGATTGTGGGTACAGGTACGAATATGGCGACTTTCATCCCGGCTGACAAGATTAAGAAATTAAAAACGGAAAATCATGTACAAGGTCTGATACCTATCAATTTGGAATCCGGAAATTTCACTCCTCCCTTCCTTACTCCTGTAGACAATAGTGTCGACGCAACTTCCGACAACTTAGGTAAACAACGTTTTGAGAAAGCGGTATCAGGCATGTATTTGGGAGATATCTTGAAAGCCACTTTCCCATTGGAAGAATTTGAAGAAAAGTTCGATGCACAAAAACTGACCGCCATGATGAATTATCCGGATATTCATAAAGAAGTGTATGTGAACGTGGCACATTGGATATACAACCGATCAGCGCACCTGGTAGCTGCTTCACTCACAGGGCTTATCATATTATTAAAATCTTATAATCGAGACCTGCGAAAGATCTGTCTGGTTGCCGAAGGCAGTCTTTTCTGGAGCGAGAATAAAAACGGTAAAAATTATCATATCCTTGTGATGGAAAAATTACACGAACTTCTTGATGAGTTCGGGCTTAAAGATGTGGAAGTCCATATCGTCAGTATGGATAATGCCAATTTGATAGGAACAGGTATCGCTGCATTATCCTGAACCCACAACAACTCATTGTCTATATAAATGCACTACAAGAAACTAAGTAGTGACTTATATCTTTATTAAAAAATCTTATCCCAAACTGATACTCGTATACTCATGGCATTTCATTTTTAATTGTTTATCGCTAATTCGATGTAAACACATCCCCCTATCCTAACGGATTTTCATTCTGATCCTCACCGGAACCTCCACCAGGATTACCGCCATCACCGGAGTCATCCTTTGAATCGTCCGGTACGGTTCCCCTATATTTCTCAAATTCAACACCCTGCAACAATGCACGGGTAGTACCCATAGCAGCCGGACGGGTATATTCCGGAGTAAACTGGCAACGCAAAGCAGTCACCTGATTAAGGTTCACATCCTCCTCCTTCTCCACACCCTTACCACGTGTACGGGCTTTCATCGTAAAAGTCCCAAGGCCATTCAACCGTACCGTACGGCTGTTCAACAAATGCATCCTCATTGTAGACATCAGGTTACGGATCACATTCTGAACGTCACCCGGAGTCAGCGAGGACTTCTCAGCTATATTCTCAGCCAGCAATTGCGTATCCACCGTTTTTCCCACTTTCTTCAAACTCAAGTGCCAGGTCTTCACACCCGCTTTGGTCGCAATCTGCGACTGTCTTCCATAATAAAATAAAGGCATAATCTTTCTCCTTCACATTTTTAATTAAACTACTTTTTCAATTCTCGTTTCGTTGATCAACGATGCAAAGGTGAGAAGATAGAAGGGCATAAACAAAGAAAACAGCCCAAAGAAGGCTGTTTTCTGAGAATGATTTATAATAAGCTTATAGACTGTAACTTATCAAATAATATAGAAATTTAATGATTGAGTCAATTAGTTATCCCCTCTTTTATCCTCGCCACAATATAGCGTACATCATCTTCTGTCACCATCGGACCACTCGGTAGACAC